>NZ_DAOMOQ010000040.1:0-23789 GCF_035444425.1 Ottowia sp.
TCATGGCTCCATCCTCTCAAAGAACGGAGACTCCCCTAAACCCGGGGCGGTTCAATGGCCTTCTTGATCGCAACCCGAAGGGAACCTGTCCAGAAAGTCGCCACTCGTCGTTGTGCTCCTAGCCCAGACACCCGATCTGGGCGTCGTCGCACGCCTCGATTGGCGGCTTTCTGGGCAGGTTCGCACCTCCAAAAATAGCGTTAACAGGCCCTAGTCCCGCAGGCGTTCATCGACGAAGCGGCGCAGCACCTGCATCACCGGCGCCTCTGTGCGGCCGGCCAGACGCACGTAGGCAAAGCGTGCGCCGGCCACCAGCGGCGGCGACATGCGCAGCTCGGCCAGTTCGCCCGCCTCGATGCCGGCGCGCGCGGCAGCCACCACGCCGAGGAACACCGCGTCGGTCTGCCGCACCGCATCCAGCAGGCTGCCCACGTCCTCACACACCAGCGCCGCCATGCGGGCTGGGTCGGCGCTGGGGCCGTAGTGAGCGACGAAGATGCGCGCCACTTCGTCCGACAGCGGCGTGGTGGCCACCGGGTAGCGCATCAGCTCATCGAACGTCACCGCCGCACGCTGCGCCAGCGGGTGCCCGGCGCGGCAGACGAAGCCGCCGCGCAGCTCCGCCAGCGGCTCGATCACCAGATCGGCCGCCGGGGCGATTCGGCGCGCGTCGATCACCAGCGCGTCCAGTTCGCGCTGGCGCAGCTGGTGCATCTGCAACTCGGTCGAGCCGCGCGCGATGGCCACGCGCACCTCGGGGTAGCGTGCCGCCACGTGGCTGAGCAGCGGTGTCATCAGCAATGCGCCGGGGCCGGAGCCGAGCCCCACGCGGATGGTGCCCGCCTCGCCCTGGCGCAGCAGCTCGGCGCTGCGCTGGATCTCGCCCGCCTCCAGCACGATGCGACGCGCGCGCGCCAGCACCGCCTCGCCAAGCGGCGTGAGCGTGCTGCGCCGGCCCGTGCGGTCGACCAGGCGCGCACCCAGCTCGTCTTCCAGCCCCTGCAGGCTGCGGCTGAGCGCCGATTGCGTCAGGTGCATGCGCTCGGCCGCGCGCGAGAACGAGCCCTCCTCGGCCAGCGCCATCAGATGCTCGAGTTGCCGCAGGTTCATGAAATGAATTTATCTCATCAATAAGGTGAAATCAATTCATTGGACACATGTAGCAACATGCAGGATAGTTCACATCCACCGATCCGACCTTGGTTTTCTTCCGGGAGCTTCCACCATGTCCTTTGCCCGCCGTCACCTCATGCAGTTCGCCGCCGCCACGCTGGCCGCCCTGGCCTTTGGCGCCGCTGCCCAGAGCTACCCGACCAAACCGGTCACGCTGCTGGTGCCCTACCCGGCAGGCGGCCTGTCGGACAACATCGCGCGCAAGGTCAACGTGCCGCTGGGCCAGGCGCTGGGCCAGCCGACCATCGTCGACAACCTGGGCGGCGCCAGCGGCAGCATCGCCGCGCAGAAGGTGCTGAACGCCCCCAGCGACGGCTATCTGGTGTACCAGGGTTCGCCCAACGAACTGATCCTGGCGCCGCTGGCGGTGCCGTCGATCAAGTACAAGTCGGAAGACTTCCGCCAGGTGCACCGCATCGCACTGGCACCCATGGCCATCTTTGCCCGCGCCGGCCTGCCGGCGAACAACGCCGACGAACTGGTCGCTTATGCCGCCAAGGCGGCCAAGGCCGGCAAGCCACTGACCTACGCCAGCGTGGGCGTCGGTTCGTTCTACCACCTGCTGGGCGCCAAGATGTCGAAGGACCTGGGCATCGAGATGTCGCACGTGCCCTACAAGGGCGCGGCCGACGCCTTCCGCGACCTGGCGGGCGACCAGGTGGACATCTTCATCACCCCCTACGGCCTGGCACAGACCGAGTTCATCAAGCAGGGCAAGCTGAAGGCCGTGGCCGTGCTGACGCCGCAGCGCCAGCGCCTGCTGCCCGGCACTGCCAGCACCACCGAGAGCAAGGCGCTGAAGCACTTCACCGCCGAGATCGGCACCGGTTACTTCGTCAAGCGCGACACGCCCGAGCCCGTCGTGCAGGCGCTGCACAAGGCACTGCAAGGCGTGCTGACCGACACGCAGCTGCGCGCCGGCCTGTTCGCCATGGGGCAGGAAACCTCGCCCGCGCAGACCCTGGCCGAAGCCGACCAGGCCTACCGCAGCGAGATCGCCAACTACCAGGTTATTGCCAAGGCGATCGGGCTGAACGCAAACTGACCCTGCAAACGGCAGCCGACCGCACGACACCCGTCCGACGTCTCGACGGGATTCGCGCACGGCCGGCGGCGCCGCTGGCGTTAAGCTCATGAGGTGCCAGACTCGAGCAGTCCTTCGCGCCGCATCGCCCACCTCGACATGGACGCGTTCTACGCGTCGGTCGAGTGGCTGCGCTACCCGCAGCTCAAGGGCCTGCCGATGGTGATCGGCGGCGGGCGGCGGCGCGAGGACGAGCTGATCGCGCGCCTGAACCGCGAGCGCCCCGAGCGCAGCTGGACCGCCGCCGACCTGGCCGCCATCCCGGTCGACTTCTTCCCGCTGCTGAAGGACTACGTCGGCCGCGGCGTCATCACCACCGCCAGCTACGCGGCGCGACCGTTCGGCATCGGCTCGGCGATGGGCCTGATGAAGGCAGCCCGGCTGTGCCCGCAGGCGATCCTGCTGCCGGCGGACTTCGACGAGTACCGGCGCTATTCGCGTGCCTTCAAGCGCGTCATCCTGGACATCGCGCCGGTGATGGAGGATCGCGGCATCGACGAGGTCTACATCGACTTCACCGACGTGCCGGGTGGCCAGCGCGAGGGCGGGCGCGTGCTGGCGCGGCTGATCCAGAAAAGCATCTTCGACGCGACCGGCCTGACCTGCTCGATCGGCGTGGCACCCAACAAGCTGCTGGCCAAGATGGCGAGCGAATTCAACAAGCCGAACGGCATCAGCATCGTGCACGAGCGCGACGTGGAGCGCCTGATCTGGCCGCTGCCCTGCCGCAAGATCAACGGCATCGGCCCCAAGACCGACGCCAGGCTGAAAAGCCACGGCATCCACACCATCGGCGAACTGGCGGCACGCGAACGCGGCTGGCTGATCGCGCATTTCGGCAACAGCCACGGCGCCTGGCTGCACGATGCGGCGCACGGCCGCGACGAGCGCCCGGTGCTCACCGAGAGCGAGCCCGTCAGCATGAGCCGCGAAACCACCTTCGAACGCGACCTGCACGCGGTGCACGACAAGGCCGAACTGGGGGCCATCTTCACCGAGCTGGCCGAAGCCGTGGCGAATGACCTGAAACGCAAGGGCTACGCCGGCAAGACCATCGGCATCAAGCTGCGCTACGCCGACTTCCACATCGCCACCCGCGACACCACGGTGGACGACTACACCAACGACGCGCGCCGCATCCGGCAGGTGGCCGGCCAGTGCCTCAAGCGCGCCGACCTGTCGCTGCGCTTCCGGCTGCTGGGCGTGCGCGTCGGGTCGCTGGTGAAGCTGTCGGAGCTCGCGGCCGCGGACGCTGACAACCCGCCTCGGGAAATGCCGCTGTTCCAGTGATGCCGGCGCCCCGGTGTCAGGAGCCACGGCAGCCGCGAACAGGGCTTGACGGCGGAAGTCAGGCCCGTTCGCGGCTGTCGCTGCTCCCGCAGGGCCTGGCTGGGCCCCGCGGACGCGCGATGATCAGCGTGATGCCCGCATCACCCAGGCGACTAACCGACCGCCTGCGCTGCACTACAGTGCGCGCATGAACACCGCCGCCCTGACCTGCTTCATCCTCACCGTCACCGACCACGTCGCGCACCTGGTGCTGAATCGCCCGGAGGCGATGAACACCATGGGCCCGGTGTTCTGGCGCGAACTGGACGAGGTGCTGACGCAGTTGCACAAGGGCGGCGAGGCGCGCGTGCTGGTGCTGTCGAGCACCGGAAAGCACTTCTCGGCCGGCATGGCGCTCGAGGTCTTCGGCGGCGCGATCCAGATGGACGACGCCAGCCCCGAGGGGCGCGCGGCCATCGCCGACCTGCTGGGCGATCTGCAGGCCACCTTCAGCAAGCTGGAGGCGCTGCGCATCCCGGTCATCGTCGCCATCCAGGGCGGCTGCATCGGCGGCGCGGTCGACCTGGTGACGGCGGCCTGCATCCGCTACGCCACGCAGGACGCGTTCTTCGTGATCCAGGAGATCAACATCGGCATGGTGGCCGACGTCGGCACGCTGCAGCGCCTGCCCAAGCTGATGCCGCTGGCGGTCGTCAAGGAACTGGCCTACACCGGCCGCCGCCTGCCCGCCACAAAGGCACGCGAATACGGCCTGGTCAACGAGGTGCTCGACACGCCCGAGGCCTGCCTTGCCGCCGCGCTGCAGTGCGCGCGCGAGATCGCCGCCAAGCCACCGATCGCCATCTGGGGCAGCAAGCAGGTGATCCACTACGCACGCGACCACGCGGTGGACGATGCGCTGCGCCAGATGGGCTGGGTGCAGGGTGCGATCTGGAGCAACGACCACGTGCGCGAGGCGGTGACGGCCATGAAGGAGAAGCGCGCCGGCCGCTTTCCGCCGCTGGCCGAGTTGCGCGAGTTCGGGGAAAACTGAAGCCGCTCCGACCCGCGCCGGCCGTGGTCTGCCGCGACGGTTCGCCGGCGACCCGAAGCCGCACCGAAACCACAACCCGATGCGATCGGTGCGGCGCGCGAAAGATCGTCGGGAAGACGCTCAGCGCCGGCCCGGCGCCTGCGCCTGGAATCGGATCTTCATCACCGTGATGGCACCGGTCAACACCACCATCACGGCATTGGCGACCATCAGCGGCATGTCGCCGCGCAGCCAGCCATACACCAGCCACAGCGCCAGGCCGACGGTGATGATGACGTAGGTCGGCAGCGAGATGCCGGAGACATCGCGCGTCTTCCAGGTGCGCCAGACCTGCGGCACGAAGGACGAGGTGGTGAAACAGGTGGCGACCAGGCCGAGCACATCGAGTGAATTCATGTCAAGCTCTCCGGGGCGGTGATGATATGGTTTCCTGCCGCCGCCAAGCTGCCTCGCCCGGATGATTCCATCGACTTCCCCCGCTTCGGCCCGCGCCTTCGTGGTCGGCAATTTCGTCCAGGCCTGCTGCTGGCACGTGCCGCGCCTGCCGCACCCCGGTGAGACGCTGGAAGCAGCGCAGCTGCAGATCGAGGCCGGCGGCAAGGGTCTGAACGTGGCCGTGTGCCTGCGCCGCCTCGGTGTCGCGGTGGAGGTCCTGATCGCGTGCGGCGACGACCAGGCCGCCGACACGCTGCTGGCCTTGCTGGCACGCGAAGGCCTGCCGACCACGCATGTGCACCGCCTGCCCGGCGCATCCGGCTGGGGCACCGGACTGATCGGCGCCGACGGACAGAACTGCATTGCCGTGTACCCGGGCGCCAACCGCCTGCTGAGCGCGGCCCACGCGCAGGCGGCGAGCGCGGCGATCGAAAGCGCCCAGTTGGTCTATGGGCAATTCGAGACCGCCCTGCCTGCCGTCGAAGCGGCATTCGCTCTCGCCCACGCGCGCGGCATCCCGACGCTGCTCAACCCCTCGCCCTGGCAAGCGCCGCCGCCAACCCTGCGCCAGGTCACGCACACCCTGATCGTCAACCAGGTGGAAGCCGGGGAACTGCTCGGACTGCCCGAGCCGCTGCCAGTCACCCCCGCGGACCTGGCGCCCGCGCTGGCTGCCGCGCTGCCGGGTCTGCGCGCGCGATGGCCGGCCACACGCCGTCTGCTGCTGACCCTGGGCCGGCACGGCGCCCTCGGTGGCGAACTGGACGGTGATGGTCGGTGGGTGCTGTGGCACGCCCCTGCACCGGTGATCGACGCCATCGACACCGTGGGCGCCGGCGACGGCTTTGCCAGCGGCTACGCGCTGGCCGTCCTGCAGGGTCAGCCGCTGTCGACCGCTCTGGTCTGGGGCAACTTGTGCGGCGCGCACGTGGCGGCGCGCTGCGGCGTGCTCGAAGCGCTGCCGGACGCCGGGCAGTTTCAGAGCCTGCTGGCCTCCGCTGCCCGACTGCGGGCAGTTCAGCTTCGCTCTTGACCAGCCCGGCCCGACTCGGGCTGCAGCTCAATGCGGTACACGTAGGCGTCACCGCGGAAGGTGCCTTCCACGTACTCCACCAGTGCGCCGGACGCCACCCGCGTCATGCGCTTGAACAGCAGGCAGGGCTGCGGCGCGTCGAAGCCGAAGGCCTCGGATTCCAGCGGCGAGCTCAGGATCGCCTCGACCGACTGCTCGGCGCCGCCGAGCTCCAGCTTGCAGAAGGCGCGCAGGCGCTCATACGCCGAGCCCGAACCGTCCCAGGTCGCCATGTCGGGTGCCAGCGTCAGGTCGTACCAGGCCAGTTCGCGCGTCATCGGCACGCCGTCGGCTTCGCGTACGCGGGCCACGTGCAGGAACTGGGCGTTCGACGGCCGCTGGAAGATCGAGGCCATGCGGCGGTCGCTGACGATCGCGCACTCCAGCACCCGGGTGGTGGCCACCTTGCCCAGCTCGCGCATTTCCTCGGTGAAGCCGCGCAGCGGCCCCAGCGTCGGCGCCACGCGCTCGGGCGGGCGGCGCACCACGCTGCCGCCGCGGCCGCGGCCGCCGACGCGCTGGTCATGCCGCAGCTGGTCGTAGCTGCGCTTCACGGTCGAACGGCTGACGCCCAGCGCCTCGGCCAGGTCGCGTTCGGGCGGCAGGCTGGCGCCTTCGCGCAACACGCCGGAGTTCAGCATGTCGTCGAGCTGCATGTAGAGCTGGCGCCACAAGGGCTGGGAAATCTCGGTGTTGAGTTGAAGTGATGCAAATTCCTCGGGCATGAAGTCTCCAACCGGCGTGACGGAAAAGTGACAATAACGGGCTCTGCTTTCGGCGTTCAAGCCCGGCTGCCTGGGCAGAATCGCGCGAGCGTTCGCAATTGTGCGCAATCGCGCGCCGTTTTGGAAGTCGTCATGGGCGTGTTTTGGGTGTTTCCATTGAATATTTCACGGACCACCGGGTAAGCCCTGAAGCCGCAACACAACGTTTGGCTACGCAACCAGATGTGCAGGCTTCCGTGACGGTGATATTACCGTGCCATGACATCGGCGCCCGGCCCCGGCGAGCGCGGATTCACTGCCGCGCGGTGCGCAGGTTGGGCGGCACGCTGCCGGGATGGCTGGTGCGCCAGGGATTGATGTCGAGGCCGCCGCGCCGGGTGTAGCGCGCGTACACGCTCAGCTTGGCCGGCTTGCAGCGGCGCCAGATGTCCATGAACATGCGCTCGACACAGTGCTCGTGGAAGTCGCTGTGCTGGCGGAAGCTGACGATGTAGCGCAACAGGCCGCCCTGCTCGATCTGCGGGCCGGCGTAGCGGATCTGCACGCTGCCCCAGTCGGGCTGGCCGGTGACCGGGCAGTTGCTCTTGAGCAGGCGGCTCGCCAGCGTTTCCTCCACCGGCTGCTCGTCGAAGGCGGCGGTCAGCAGTTCCGGCGCCGGCTGGTAGCGGTCGCACTCGATGTCCAGCCGGTCGAGGTTCAGGCCATCCAGCTCATGCACCGGCTGGCGATCGAACTCATCGGGCGCCAGCAGGCGCACGCCGACTGAGGACTGCACCGGCCCGCCCTGCCAGGCGACAGCGCCGAGGTCGGCCTGGATGCGGCGCCGCAGCTCGTCGGCACTGGCGATCCGGGTGCCGCTGAAGCTGTTCAGGTACAGCTTGAAGGACTTGCTCTCGACGATGTGCGTGCTCTCGCACGGCATCATGATCTGCGCGATCGCCACCTGCGGCTTGCCGCGCAGGTTCAGCCAGGACAGCTCGTAGGCGGTCCACAGGTCGGCGCCGAAGAAGCCGGGCTGACCGGTGATGCCGATCTGCGCACGCTGCGCCGCGCGCGGAATCGGAAACAGCAGGCCGGGGTCGTACTGATCGACGTAGGCGGCGGGCTTGCCGAGCGCGCTGGCCTGCAGCAGCGCGTCCCGGTCGGGCTTGGGCGTGTTCATTCGGTGGGCGGTGTCATGGGGTGCTGGCGCAGGAACGGCAGCAGGTGGTGCTGGATCTGCGCGCAGACCTGCGGCGCCAGGTCGTGGCCGGCACCTTCCATCACCGCGAAGCGGGCGCCGGGAATGCGGCGCGCCGTGTCGTGGCCGCATTCGATCAGCACGAACGGATCGGCGTCGCCATGCAGCACCAGCGTCGGGCAGCGCACGCGCGCCAGCTCGTCGGCGCGCGTGTCGTCGGCCATGATCGCGGCCAGCTGGCGCAGGTTGCCGGCCGGGTCGTAGCTGCGTGCGATGGTCTGCAGGATCAGCTCGCGCATCGCATCCTCGGGCACCGGGTTGGCCGGGCTGCCGACGGCGCGGAAGAAGTTCAGGTAGTAGCGCACCACGGCCTCGGTATCGCGACTGCGCGGCTTGGTCAGCATCACGCCCAGCACCTTGGGCTGCAGGCTGGGCAGGCCGCGGGCGCCGCTGGAGCTCATGATGCTGGTCAGCGTGGCGCAGCGTTCGGGCGCCGCGATCGCCATGCGCTGCGCGATCATGCCGCCCATGCTCATGCCGACCACGTGAGCGCGCGGAATGTCCAGCGCCGCCAGCGCATCCAGCGTGTCGCGGGCCATGTCCTGCAGCGTGTAGGGCGGGCGCACCGGCGCGCGGAACGCGCGCTGCAGGCCGGCCAGCGCGATGTTGGGCACACCGAGTTCAGGCAGGTGCTGCGACAGGCCGGCGTCGCGGTTGTCGATGCGGATCAGGCGGTAGCCGGCCTGCACCAGCGCCTCCACGAAGTCGGGCGGCCAGTGAATCAACTGCCCGCCCAGGCCCATGATCAGCAGCAGCGGCTCGCCCTGCCCGCCGCTGTCCTCGACCTCGATGCGGATACCGTTGGCTGCTACCTGCATGCCTGGCCGTGCCGGACTCCGCTCACTGGAATTCGCCTTCGCGCAGCCACTTGGTCGCGATCCATTTCTCGCCCGCGATCACCGGCGCGCCGCCGTGCAGGGTCTTGGTGCCGGGGTGTGGCCGCTCGTAGCTGAAGAACACGGCGTTGCCGCGCTTGGGGGCGACCTCAAAGAACACGTTCGGGAAGGTGGTGCCGCCGCCCTTCTCGGGCTCGTTCAGGTACATCACCACCGTGCCGACACGCTGGCCGCCACGCTTGAGGATGGTCGGCGTGCCGGGCTCGTCGGGGTCGAAGTAGTCGAAGTGCGGCTTGTACTCGGTGCCCGGCACGTACTGCAGCACCTGCATGCCCTCGCCGTTCTCGACAGGCCAGTTCAGCAGCCGGGCAATGCGCGCCTCGATGCGGCGCACCAGTTCGGTTTCGCCACGCTGGAAGAACATGCCCTGGCTGGTGCGGTCGGCATTGATCTCCTCGCCGCCGGTCTTGGTCGCCACCGTCATCGAGCGGCTCATGCGCGGCCTGGCGGCGGCGATCAGCGCGTCGCACTCCTCATCCGACAACAGGCCGCCGAACACCACCACGCGCGGCAAGGCCATCATGCTCAGCACCGCCACCTGGCGGTCACCGCCATCGAGGTACAGCGGCGAGTCGCCGATGTCGGGCTCCGGCACCGGCACCGCCGGCGGCAGGCCCTGGGCCACGGCCTGCTCGTTCAGGTGCCCGCGCAGGGTTTCCTCCATGGCGTCGATGGCCACGTCCTCGTCCCAGCCCGAGGCCTTCAGCGACTGCAGCACCGATTCGGCGCTGTGGCCGGCCTTGGCCTGCTCGACGATCCACTGGCGAAGTTCGGTGGTGATCTGCTGTGTCATGTCGGTACGTCAGCGCTTGCGGCGAAACACCAGCCGGTCGGCCTCCGATGCGGCGGGTGCGAAGGCATAGCCCTCGAGATCGAAGCCTTCCAGCCGCTTCGGCGTCGCCACCCGGTGCTGCGCCGCGTAGCGCGCCATCAGGCCGCGGGCGCGCTTGGCCAGGAAGCTGATGACCTTGTACTGGCCGCCCTTGTAGTCCTCGAACACGCAGTCGATCACGCGCGCCTTCAGCACCTTGCGGTCGACCGACTTGAAGTATTCCTGCGAGGCCAGGTTGACCACGATCGGCGCCCTGTCGCCGGCCAGCCGCCGGTTCAGGTAGTCGGCGATGCGCGTGCCCCAGAACTGGTACAGGTTGGCACCCTGCCCGGTCTCGAGCCGGGTGCCCATCTCGAGCCGGTACGGCTGCATGCGGTCGAGCGGCCGCAGCACGCCGTACAGCCCGCTCAGGATGCACACATGCTCCTGCAGCCAGTCGAGCTCGGCCGGCTTCAGGCTGGCGGCGTCGAGCCCGCCGTACACATCGCCGTTGAAGGCCAGCACCGCCTGCTTCGAGTTGCTGGCCGTGAAGCGCGGCCGCCAGGCTTCGTAGCGTGCCACGTTCAGGCCGGCAAGCTGGTCGCTCAGCTTCATCAGTTCGGCGATCTGCTGCGGCGAGCGCTCGCGCAGTACCGCGATCAACTCGGCCGCCTCCCGGGCGAACCGGGCCTGGGTGTGCGGGACTTCGGCCGCCACCGGCGTGTCGTAATCGAGCGCCTTGGCCGGAGACAATAGAAACAGCATGCTGCCGATTTTGTACCAAGACGCGCACCTGGTGGCGATCGACAAGCCCGCCGGCCTGCTGGTGCACCGCAGCGGACTGGACGCGGGCGAGACGCGCTTCGCCCTGCAACTGCTGCGCGACCAGCTCGGCCGGCCGGTGTGGCCGGTGCACCGCCTCGACAAGGGCAGCAGCGGCGTGCTGCTGTTCGCGCTCGACGCCGCCAGCGCCAGCGTGCTGGGCCAGGCGCTTGCGGATGGCCACGCGGTCGGACGCCGCTACCTGGCCATGGTGCGCGGCTGGCCGCCGGATGCCGGGCTGATCGATCACCCGCTCAAGCGGCTGGCGGACGACGCTCGGACGTCGGCCCGCGGCCTGGCGGTGCAGCCGGCGCGCACGCGCTATCGAACGCTGGCGCGCCACGCCCTGCCGCTGGCCTACGGCGAGTTCGCGCAGACGCGCTGCGCGCTGCTCGAACTGCAGCCCGAAACCGGGCGCCGCCACCAGCTGCGCCGCCACTGCAAGCACATCGCCCATCCGATCATCGGTGACAGCACGCATGGGCACGGTCCGCTCAACCGCGCGCTGGCCGCGTGGCTGGGCCTGCAGCGGCTGTGGCTGCACGCGGAAAAGCTGCAACTGCCGCACCCGGCCAGCGGCCGGCCGCTGGTGATCCAGGCGCCCCTGGGCGCCGAATGGTCGGCCTGGGGCACCGCCCTGCCGGGTCAGGCGCTCTGAGCGGCGGGCCGCAGCGGCCGTGTCGGCGTGCCGCCGCGCGGCATGCGCAGCTTCTGCAGCCACATGATCAGCGCCAGCAGGATCAGCGCCGGGATGTAGAACCACTCCTTGGCCGGGCGCTCGGCCGGCATCTCGATCGCGGTGATCTTGAAGCTCTGCTCCAGCCCCAGCTTCTCGGCCACGCTGCCGAAGCGCACCGCCATCACGCTCAGGTCATCGCCGTCGGGCATCACCGTCACGCCGATGTCGGCCAGACGCTTGCGGTAGTCGCCCTCCTTGGCGCCCAGCGGCAGCAGCACGCCCTTGCGCACGTCCCGGCCCTCCAGGCTGACGCCCTCGATCCAGACCCGCTTGCCGGTGTTGGCCGGCGCGTCGGTGATCTGCTGGCGCATGGCTTCGCCGCGCACCTCGTTGAAGGGTGGGTACACCATGTCCATCCAGAAGCCGGGACGGAACAGCGTGAAGCACACCAGCAGCAGCGCGATGGTCTCCCACCAGCGCGTCTTGGTGAGGAAGTAGCCCTGCGTCGCTGCGGCGAACACCAGCATGGCGATCACCGCCGTGACGATGGTGATGACGGTGTGGATCGGCCCGGTCAGCCCGATCAGCAGCAGCTGGGTGTTGAAGATGAACAGGAACGGCAGGATCGCCGTGCGCATGCTGTAGAAGAAGGCGGTGATGCCGACCTTGATCGGGTCGTGCTTGGCGATCGCCGCAGCGGCGAACGAGGCCAGCCCCACCGGCGGCGTGACGTCGGCCATCAGGCCGAAATAGAACACGAACATGTGGACCGCGATCAGCGGCACGATCAGCCCGTTCTGCGCGCCGAGCTCGACCACCACCGGTGCCATCAGGGTCGAGACCACGATGTAGTTGGCCGTGGTCGGCAGTCCCATGCCCAGGATCAGGCTGATGGCGGCCACCAGGATCAGCATCAGCATCAGGTTGCCGCCGGACAGAATCTCGACGATCTCGGTCATCACCAGGCCGACGCCGGTCAGCGACACGGTGCCGACGATGATGCCGGCCGAGGCGGTCGCCACGCCGATGCCGATCATGTTGCGCGCCCCGGTGGCCAGGCCGTCGATCAGGTCGCGCACGCCGGACCAGAAGGCGACGGCCAGCCCGCCGCCACCGCGCATCAGGGCCAGGATCGGCTTTTGCGTCAGCATGATGAAGATCATGAACACCGTGGCCCAGAACGCCGACAGCGCCGGCGACAACTGCTCGACCATCAGGCACCACACCAGCACCACCACCGACAGCAGGTAGTGCAGGCCCGAACGCACGGTGGGCCCGGTTTCGGGCAGTTCGAACACGGCCGAGTTCGGGTCGTCGATCTCGAGCTCCGGATGGCGCGAACTGACCCACAGCAGGAAAAGGTAGGCCGCCAGCAGGCCGAGCGCGATGACCGGCGCGGCGTTATCGCCAAACAGGGTCTTGATGAACCCGACCGCGTAGTAGGTGATGGCCGACAGGATGACGAAGCCGCTCACCGTCATCACGAACGAGATCACGCGCTGCCTGGCGGTGCTCTGCTGGCGCCGCGGCAGGCCTTCCATGCCGGCCTTGAGGGCCTCCAGGTGCACGATATAGAACAGCGCAATGTACGAGATGATCGCCGGCAGGATGGCGTGCTTCATCACCTGCACATAGCTGATGCCGACGTACTCGACCATCAGGAAGGCCGCCGCGCCCATCACCGGCGGCATGATCTGGCCGTTGACCGAGGACGACACCTCGACCGCCCCGGCCTGATCGCCCCGGTAGCCGACCCGCTTCATCAGCGGGATGGTGAAGGTGCCGGTGGTCACCACGTTGGCGATCGACGAGCCGGAGATGATGCCGGTGGCGGCCGACGACACCACCGCCGCCTTGGCCGGCCCGCCGCGCATGTGGCCCAGCAGCGCGAACGCGCTCTTGATGAAGTAGTTGCCGGCGCCGGCCTTGTCGAGCAGCGAGCCGAACAGCACGAACAGGAAGATGAAGCCGCTGGACACGCCCAGCGCGACGCCGAACACGCCCTCGGTGGTGAGCCAGAAGTGCGAGGCTGCCCGGTCCAGCGAGGCGCCGCGGTGCGCCAGCATCTCGGGCATGTAGGGGCCGGCGAAGGTGTAGGCCAGGAACACCGAGGCGACGATCACCATCGGCAGGCCGAGCACGCGGCGCGTGGCCTCCAGCAGCAGCACGATGCCGGCGACGAAGACGACCACGTCCATCTGGGTCGGGCTGCCCGGCCGCGTCGCCAGCTCGCGGTAGAACAGGAACAGGTAGGCGGCGCAGAAGGCGCCGACCAGCGCCATCACCCAGTCGGTGATCGGCACCCGGTCGGATGGCGAGCGCTTCATGGCCGGATAGGCCATGAAGCTCAGGAAGACCGAGAACGCCAGGTGGATGGCGCGGCTCTCGGTGTCGTTGAAGATGCCGAAGCGGAAGGTGAACGGCAGCGGCGAGGCGATCCACAGCTGGAACAGCGACCAGGCGATCGCCACCAGCAGCAGCAGCCTGGCCACCACCGGGCCGGGATTGCGGGCGCCGGTATCGGTGTCCTCGACCAGCTTGTTGACGTCGATCTCGTCTGCGGCTGCTTGCTTGCTTGTGTTCATGCTTTCCCTTCCGTCACTGCCATGTGCCCTCGGTCCGCTGGATGGCGCCACAAGAAACGCCCCATGCCGACGGGTTGCAGCATGGGGCGCCCGGTTCGCGCGCGCGCTTGGCGCTCAGGCCCGGATCACTTCAGCCAGCCCTTTTCCTTGTAGTACTTGGCGGCACCCGGGTGCAGCGGCGCCGACAGGCCGTCCTTGACCATGTTCTCGGCCTTCAGGTGGCCGAACGCCGGATGCAGTTTCTTGAACTCGTCGAAGTTGTCGAACACCGCCTTGACCAGCGTGTAGACCTGGTCGTCAGACGCCTTGGCCGAGGTCACGAAGGTCGCCAGCACGCCATAGGTCTGCGTATCCTGGTCGTTGCCCTTGTACAGGCCGGCCGGGATGATGGCCTTGGCGTAATACGAGTTCTCGGCCACCAGCTTGTCGATCGCCGGGCCGGTGATGTTGACCAGCTTGGCGCCGCAGGTGGTCACCGGGTCCTGGATGTTGGCGCTCGGGTGGCCGACGCCGTAGAAGAAGGCGTCGATCTTGTTGTCGCACACGGCGGCGCCGTGCTCGTCGGCCTTCAGCTCGGAAGCCAGCGAGAAGTCGCTCAGCTTCCAGCCCTTGGCCGCCAGCAGCTGCTCCATCGAGGCGCGCGTGCCCGAGCCGGGGTTGCCGACGTTGACGCGCTTGCCCTTGAGGTCGTCGAAGTTCTTGATGTTGGCGTCGGCGCGCGCCACCACCGTGAACGGCTCCGGGTGCAGCGAGAACACCGAGCGCAGGTCGGCGAACGCGCCGTTCTTCTCGAAGCTGCTGGTGCCCTTGTAGCCGTGGTAGTTCCAGTCCGACTGGGCCACGCCGAAGTCGAGGTCGCCGGCGCGCAGCGTGTTGATGTTGGCGACCGAGCCGCCGGTCGATTCGACCGTGCAGCGGAAGCCATGCTTGGCGCGGTCCTTGTTGACCAGGCGGCAGATCGCGCCGCCGGCAGCGTAGTACACGCCGGTGACACCGCCGGTGCCGATGGTCATGAACTTCTGCTGCGCCGAGGCTGGCGCCGACAGCATCGCCGTGGACGCGGCAGCGGCGACAGCGAGGGTTTTCAGAACAGTCTGGATCCGCATCGATTGAAATCTCCTGAAAAATGACGGTGGAAGACTACCCTTCGGCGATCGCCGCATCCAGCGCCTCGGCCAGAAGCGACACGATGCGTGTCAGCTCTTCCGTCGTGGCTATGAAGGGCGGCGCCAGCAGGACGTGATCACCATAACGTCCATCGACCGTGCCGCCCATGGGATAAACCAGCAAACCGCGCGCAAAGGCCGCCGCCTTCACCTTGGCATGCAGGCGCCGCGCGGGGTCGAATGGCGCCTTGCTGGCGCGATCCTGCACCAGTTCGACACCCCAGAAGAAACCGCGGCCGCGGATGTCGCCGACATGCGGGTTACTCCCAAGTCGCTCCGTCAACAACTGTTGCAAAAGCGCCGCATCGCGCTGCACCTTGCCCAGCAATCCTTCGCGCTCGATCACCTGCTGCACCGCCAGCGCCGCCGCGCAGGCCACCGCATGCCCGAGGTAGGTGTGGCCGTGCTGGAAGAAGCCGCTGCCGCTCGACATCGCATCGACGATCCGGCCCTGCGCCAGCACCGCGCCGATCGGCTGGTAGCCGCCGCCCAGGCCCTTGGCGATGGTCATCAGGTCGGGCACCACACCTTCCTGCTCGCAGGCGTGCAGGGTGCCGCAGCGGCCCATGCCGCTCATCACCTCGTCCAGGATCAAGAGCACGCCGTGCCGGTCGCAGACCTCGCGCACGGCCCTGAAGTAGCCCGGCACCGGCACCAGCACGCCGGCGGTGGCCCCGCCCACCGTTTCGGCGACGAAGGCCAGCACCTTGTCCGGACCGATGCGCTGGATGGTCTCGTCGAGTTCGCGCGCCAGGCGCTGGCCGTACTGCTCGGGCGTCTCGTCCGCGCGCTGGTCGCGGTAGGGGTAGCACGGCGCGACGTGGGTCACGTCCACCAGCAGCGGCGCGAACTGCCGGCGCCGCCACTCGTTGCCGCCCACCGCCAGCGCGCCCAGGGTGTTGCCGTGGTAGCTCTGGCGCCGCGCGATGAAGTGGCTGCGCTCGGGCTGACCGACCTCGACGTAGTACTGGCGCGCCATCTTCAGCGCCGCCTCCACCGCCTCCGAGCCGCCGCTGACGAAGTAGGCATGGCTCATGCCCGCGGGCGCGGTGCGGATCAGCTGGTCGGCCAGCGCCTCGGCCACCTCGGTGGTGAAGAAGCTGGTGTGCGCGTAGGCGAGTTGGTCGATCTGCCGGTGCATGGCCGCCAGCACGTCCGGGTGACCGTGCCCCAGACAGGACACCGCCGCACCGCCCGAGGCGTCGATGTAGCGCTTGCCGGCGGCGTCCTCCAGCCAGACCCCCTGCCCGCGCACCGCGACCGGTGGCGTGCGCAGCAGATGACGATGGAAGACGTGGGTGGGGTTCATGGGGCGGCTCCAGTCGGCGAGGCAGTCAAGGCTAGCACGCGCGGCGACGCGCGAGACTCAAGGAAAGCACCCAGTGAGCACACGAGACGGACGCTGCGCGCCTTGCCGTCATACAGGGTTTCGTGTGGCAGCGGCGGCAGCCGCGAATGGCGCGCTCGACCTGTGCGCCAAGTCTGTTGGCGGCTACCGCCGCCCCCACGACTGACAGGTTCCGGGACAGCCTATAGGTCTACTGCGCGGTCCAGCCGCCGTCGTGCGCCCAGGCCTGGCCGCGCACGTTGGCGGCGGCATCGCTGCAGAAGAACACCGCCATGGCGCCGAGCTGCTCGGGCGTGGTGAACTGGTGCGAGGGCTCCTTCTCGCTCAGCAGCTCGCGCGTCGCCTGCTCGACGCTGATGTTCTGCTCTGCGGCACGGGCGTCGATCTGCTTTTGCACCAATGGCGTCAGCACCCAGCCAGGGCAGATGGCGTTGGCGGTCACGCCCGTTGTAGCGAGCTCCAGCGCCGTCACCTTGGTCAGGCCGACGATGCCGTGCTTGGCCGCCACGTAGGCCGACTTGTCCTTCGACGCCACGAGGCCGTGCACCGAGGCGATGTTGATGATGCGGCCCCAGTTCTTCTGCGTCATGTGCGGGATCGCCAGCCGCGTGGTGTGGAAGGCCGACGACAGGTTGATGGCGATGATGGCGTCCCAGCGCTCGACCGGGAAGTCCTTGATGCTGGCCGTGTGCTGGATGCCGGCGTTGTTGACCAGGATGTCGACGCCGCCGAACTTTTCGGCCGCGAACTTCATCATGGCCTCGATCTCGGCCGGTTGGCTCATGTCGGCGCCGTGGTACTCGACCTGCACGCCGTGCGCGGCGATCTGCGCCTTCGGGCCGTCGACGTCGCCGAAGCCGTTCATGACGATGTTGGCGCCCTGCTTCGCCAGTTCGATGGCGATGCCCAGACCGATGCCGCTGGTCGAGCCGGTGACCAGTGCGGTCTTGCCTTTCAGCATGCTCATGGGGTTGTTCTCCTGCTTGGTTCCTGATGACGAAAAAAGGCAGGGCCGCCCGGGATCAGCGCGCCCTGCCTGTTGGATTGCCTCGTGGATGCGGCCGCGCGCTTACTGCAGCAGCGTCACCCCGGTCTTCGACTGCACCTCGTCGAACCCGACACCCTCGGCCAGCTCGCGCACCTTCAAGCCCTTGTCGGTGACGTCGAACACCCCCAGGTCGGTGATGATCATGTGCACCACGCCGACGCCGGTCAGCGGCAGCGTGCACTTGGGCAGGATCTTCAGGTCGGTGGTGCCGTCCTTCTTGCGCGCCACGTGCTCCATCAGCACGATCACGCGCGGTACGCCGCCCACCAGGTCCATGGCGCCGCCCATGCCCTTGACCATCTTGCCCGGAATCATCCAGTTGGCCAGGTCGCCCTGCTCGCTGACCTGCATGGCGCCCAGGATCGCCAGGTTAATCTTGCCGCCGCGGATCATGGCAAAGCTGTCGTGGCTGCCGAAGATCGACGAGCCAGGAAGCGTCGTCACGGTCTGCTTGCCGGCGTTGATCAGGTCGGCGTCGATCTGCTCCTCGGTCGGGAACGGGCCGATGCCGAGCAGGCCGTTCTCCGACTGCAGCCAGACCTGCTTGTTGCCGGTGTAGTTGGCCACCAGCGTCGGGATGCCGATTCCCAGGTTGACATAGAAGCCGTCTTCCAGCTCCTGCGCCGCGCGCGCAGCCATCTGTTCCTTGGTCCAGGCCATGTCAGACTCCTTGTTTCTCGCTCAGGGTGCGCTTCTCGATGCGCTTCTCGGGTTCGGCGTTCAGCACGATGCGGTGCACGTAGATGCCGGGCAGGTGCACGTCGTCGGGCTTCAGCTCGCCGAGTTCGACGATCTGCTCGACCTCGACGATGCAGATCTTGCCGGCCATCGCCACCGCCGGGTTGAAGTTGCGCGCCGTCAGGTTGAATCGCAGGTTGCCGCTGGTGTCGGCGACCTGCGCCTTGACCAGCGACACGTCGGGCACCAGCGAGCGCTCCATCACGTAGGTGTGGCCATCGAACTCGCGCAGTTCCTTGCCCTCGGCGACGATGGTGCCGACACCGGTCTTGGTGAAGAAGGCCGGGATGCCGGCGCCGCCGGCGCGCAGCTTCTCGGCCAGCGTGCCCTGCGGGGTGAATTCCAGTTCCAGTTCACCGGCCAGGTACTGGCGCTCGAACTCCTTGTTCTCGCCCACGTAGCTGCTGATCATCTTCTTGATCTGGCGCGTGTCGAGCAGCTTGCCGAGGCCGAAGCCGTCGACGCCGGCGTTGTTGGAGATCACCGTCAGGTTCTTCGCGCCGGATTCGCGCAAGGCCTCGATCAGCGCCTCCGGAATGCCGCACAGGCCGAAGCCGCCCACGGCCAGCATCTGGCCATCCTCGACGACGCCTTGCAGCGCCTCGGCGGCCGAGGGATAGATCTTGTTCACGAAATGTCTCTCCTGAGTTGTGGCAAACCGGTGACGGAAACCGATCCCGAACGATACTACGTATCC
This sequence comes from Ottowia sp., assembly GCF_035444425.1. Classification (GTDB taxonomy): domain Bacteria; phylum Pseudomonadota; class Gammaproteobacteria; order Burkholderiales; family Burkholderiaceae_C; genus Ottowia. The sequence goes on from NZ_DAOMOQ010000040.1 coordinate 18,843, forward strand.
GTTTACGTAGTATTTCGTAATGGTCATCCCTGCCTTGCATGACGCCGCACCCGACTACCGGCTGGCCTTCCAGCTGGCGCCGGTGGGGCTGGTGCTGTCGCGGCACCGGCACATAGTCGACTGCAACCAGCGCGTGTGCGAGATGTTCGGCGCCACGCCCGAGCAGCTGATCGGCCAGAGCTTCCGCATGCTCTACCCCAGCGCCGACGAGTACGAGCGCATCGGCGAGCGCATGGCGCCGATCCTGAACGCACACGGCGTCTATGCCGACAACCGCGTGATGCGGCGCGTCGGCGGCCCGCACGCCGGCGAGACCTTCTGGTGCCACGTCACCGGCCGCGCCATCGACCGCGACGCGCCGCACGCGGCCGGCATCTGGACCTTCGAGGACCTGAGCGCACAGCGCCCGGTGACGGCCGCGCTCACCGCCCGCGAGCGCGAGGTCGCCGCGCAGCTGATGCAGGGCCTGACCAGCAAGGAGATCGGCCGCGTGCTCGGCATCAGCCACCGTACGGTGGAGATCTACCGCGCGCGGCTGATGCGCAAGTACCGCGCCGCCACCGCCGCCGAACTGGTGCAGCGGCTGATGGGCGGCCTGTAACGCCGCGCTCGCCGCAGGGTTACGGCCTTGGCCTACATCGCCGGCCGCGCGGCGGTGCTACGGTCATCGCAGTCCCACCCGGGCGCGTGCGCCGCCGGCAGTGATCGGATCCGGCACGCGCCCACGCATGGCGCCACCTCGGCATCGCGGCAGTCACCGATGCCCGTGCCGCCGATGAAAGGCAGCACATGCTCGACACCCTCCAGCACCCTTCGCGCCTGGTCCATGGCCAGGCGCCCGCCACACCCCGCTGGCACGACGCCCGGCACGAGTTGCGCGCCGGCCTGCAGGCCACGCCGCCGCGCGTCGCGCCCAAGTTCCTGTACGACGCGCACGGCTGCGAGCTCTACGAAGCCATCTGCGAACTGCCCGAGTACTACCTGCCCCGGGTCGAGCGCGCCATCCTCGACCGCCACCAGGCCGCCATGCTGCGGCTGTTGCCGGAAGGCGCAGAGCTGATCGACATCGGCAGCGGCGACGGCCTGAAGGCGCGCCGCTGGCTTGACGCCGGCATCATCGAGCGCTACATCGGCATCGACATTGCCGAGGACTGGCTGCGCGACTGCCTGCGGCGCGGACAGCAGCATTACCCCGATGTGCGCTTCGACGGCATCGTGACCGACCTGTGCTGGGGCCTGCAGCTGCCGCTGGCGCGCGAGGCCGATCGCCCGCGCATCTTCTGCTACCCCGGCTCCTCGATCGGCAACTTCGAACCCCACGATGCCGTCACCCTGCTGCGGCAGTTCCGCGACCAGATGCGCGCCGGTGACGCGCTGCTGCTGGCGGTCGACGGCCCGACCGGGCACGCGCGCATGGAGCGCGCCTACGACGACGCCGCCGGCGTCACGGCGGCGTTCGACCTGAACGTGCTGAACGTCGTCAATCGCCAGCTCGGCACCGCCATCGACCCGGGCGCGTTCCGCCACCAGGCCGTGTTCGACGCCGACGCCAGCCGCATCGAGATGCACCTGGTGGCCAGCCGCGCCCTGGCTGTCACGCTGGGCCCGGCCCAGACGCTGCGCCTGCAACCGGGCGAGTACATCGTCACCGAGCATTCCTACAAGCACAGCCCCGAACGCGTCGAGCAGATGCTGCGCAGCGCCGGATTCGAGCAGGTACGCCGCTTCGACATCGAGCACGAGGCCTACGGCGTGTACCTGGCCGGAGTCGAGCATGCCCGCCACTGAAGAACCCAGCGCCGCCAGCGCGACGCCATGCAGCGTCGAGCGCTTCAGCGCGGTGCGCACGGCGACCGAGGCACTGCTCGACGGGCTCACCGCCGACGACTGCATGGTGCAGTCGATGCCCGATGCCAGCCCGATCAAGTGGCATCTGGCGCACACCAGCTGGTTCTTCGAGCAGTTCATCCTCGGGCCGGCGGGTGTGGCCCCGTTCGACGCGCGCTATTCGGCGCTGTTCAACTCCTACTACGTCGGCGCCGGCACGCGCCATCCGCGCCCGCATCGGGGCGATCTGTCGCGCCCGCCGCTGACGCAGGTGCTGAGCTACCGCCAGCACGTCACCGACGCGATCGCCGCGCGACTGCCGCGGCTTGACGCGGCCGCGCTGCAACTGGTGCGCCTGGGCATCGAGCACGAGCAGCAGCACCAGGAGCTGATCCTGACCGACCTCAAGCACCACTTCTTCGCCCAGCCCCTGAGCCCGGCCTACCGCCCGGGCGCCGCGCGCAGCGGCGCCGCGCCGGCCCGCCTGCAGTTCCTCGCGCTCGACGGCGGCCTGCACGAGATCGGCCACGCCGGCGGCGCCTTCGGCTTCGACAACGAGTTCCCACGCCACCGCGTCTGGCTGCAGCCGTTCGCCATCGCCGACCGCCTGGTGACCGAAACCGAGTACCTGGCCTTCATGCAGGACGGCGGCTACGCGCAAGCCACGCTGTGGCTGTCCGACGGCTGGGCCGCGCGCGAGGCGGCCGGCTGGCAGGCGCCACTGTACTGGCGGCAGGACGACGGCGGCGGCTGGCAGGTCTTCACCCTGGGCGGCTGGCGCACGCCCCAGCCCGACCTGCCGGTCTGCCACGTCAGCCACTACGAAGCCGACGCCTACGCGCGCTGGGCCGGCGCGCGCCTGCCGACCGAGGCCGAATGGGAGCACGCTGCCAGCACGCTGCCAGCGGATCACGCCGGCTGGCACGGCGCGCTGCTGGAAGACGAGAGCTTCCACCCCCTGCCAGCCGCGCCCGCCAGCGGCCTGCGCCAGGTGCTGGGCGACTGCTGGCAGTGGACCGCCAGCGCCTACCTACCCTACCCCGGCTACCGCGTGCCGGCCGGCACCGTGGGCGAATACAACGGCAAGTTCATGTCCGGCCAGATGGTGCTCAAGGGCGCCTCCGCCGCGACGCCGCGCAGCCACGCGCGGCTGACTTACCGCAACTTCTTCCCGCCGCCGGCGCGCTGGCAGTTCAGTGGCATCCGGCTGGCGCGCGACTGAGGCTTCTTGGCCGTCGGCATCCGCGTGCCTGTTCGACGCTAGTCATGCAGGCGTCGCAACGGCGCTCAGGCCGCGTCGGCAGCGTGAGCACCGGTCACGACAGGCTGCGGCGTGCGCACGAGATCGACCAGCGCCCGCTGCAGCTGGTCGGGCGTGAGCGGCTTGTGCAGCAAGGCGATGCCGCTGGCCGTGGCCTCGCGCAGCCGTTCGGGCGCCGTGTCGCCGGTGATGATCAGCGCCGGCACCATGATGCCCAGCCGCTCGCGCAGTGCCGCGATGGCGTCCGCACCGGTGCGCGGCCCCTTCAGACGGTAGTCGCTGATGATGAGTTCGGGCGTCACGCGCGCGGCCAGTTCGAGCGCTTCGTCAACCGTTTCCGCGGCATCGCATTCGCAGCCCCAGCTGCACAGCAGCTGGGCCATGCCCGAGCGCACCGCAGCGTCGTCGTCGATGATCAGCACACGCCGCTTCGTCAGTCGTGGCGTCAGCGGCGCCGGCCCGACGTCGGCCGCAGCCGGATCCGCCAGCGGCACCGTGATGCGGAACACGCTGCCGCGACCGGGTGTCGAGGCCAGCGACAGCGGATGGCCGAGCGCCCGTGCCAGGCCGTCCGCGATCGACAGACCCAGACCCAGGCCCTGGCTGCGGTCGCGCTCGGCATTGCCGAGCTGGTGGAACTCGCGGAAGATCTCGGCGCGGTCGGCCGCGGCGATGCCGATGCCGGTGTCCCAGACTTCCAGCAGAACGGTGGCGCCGCGACGCCGGCAGGCCACCAGCACGCCGCCCACCTCGCTGTAGCGGATCGCGTTGGAGACCAGGTTGCGCAGCACCAGCTCCAGCAGCGCCGGGTCGGAATGCACCGCCAGCTCGGTTTCGCGCGTGCGATACAGCAAGCCCTTGGCGTCGGCCAGCGGCGCCAGGTCGTTCTCGATCTTGTAGAGCAGGGGCTGCAGCCTGAACGGATGCGGGTTCGGGCGGACCACGCCGGCCTCGATGCGGGAGAAGTCCAGCAGCGTGTTCAGCATGTCGCTGGATGCCAGCCAGGCCGAGCGTGCGCTGTCCAGCACCTCCTGCTGGTGCGCGTCCAGTCCGGTGCGCGCGAGCACGTCCAGGAACAGGCCCTGGGCATGGATCGGCTGGCGCAGGTCGTGGCTGGCCGCGGCCAGGAATTTCGACTTGGCCAGGTTGGCCTGCTCGGCGGCGCTGCGCGCCGCTTCGGCCTGCCGCACCAGGTCGATGTTGTCGAAGCGCAGCTTGATCGCCGCCAGCGCCGCGATGGCGCTGTTGCGCGCCTGGCCGACCAGGCTGGCGATGTACAGCACGCCGGCGATGGACAGAGCCTGGTAGAAGCGGTCACCCGAGAACCAGAGCCATGCGGTGGCACCCGCCACCAGCGCAAGCGCAAAGGCAACGAAGACGATCCACACCGGCGCCAGCAAGGACATCGAACTGCCGAGGATGCCGGTCAGCACGGCGAAGATCAGCACCCTGCCGGATATCGTCGCGCTGTCGAGCGCGACCAGGGCCAGTGCGCCCCAGGCCGCGCCATCCAGCGTGTGGATCACCACCTGCTGCAGCAGCAGCCGGCGCGCCCGCGCCGGCTCGATCTGCTGGCGCAATCGCCGGCGGGCGTCGACCGCTGAATAGCTCTTCGTCAGCATCACCGCGCCGCACCACAGCAGCAGGGCCGTGCGGTTGGCGTCGTTCTGCAGCGTGAACACCAGCAGCAGCGCCAGCAGGAAGGCGGGAATCACCGAGATGCCGATGTTGCCGTAGACCAGGCGCAACTGCTCGACCAGCAGCCGGTCGGCACGCGGCCAGACGAGATCGCGCAGCATCAGGACCTGTTATTGATCAGTCAGGCAAATGCCTAACATACGCTCATGCTGCCGCATAGC
>NZ_DAOMOQ010000041.1:0-23619 GCF_035444425.1 Ottowia sp.
CATGCTCGCCCAGCCTCGCGCTCAGTTCAAGAGGGTGGTGAGGCCACGCTTACCATCGTTAGGTGTCGTTTCCCAATAGGTTGCTCACCCGAGCTGAAGCAAGATGGAGGTTCTCAAGCCAAACCATCGACTTCACAACTCCCGGGATGAACAGCCACCATGGGCGTATCGGACAAGCTGAAGCGCCAACACACTGACATCGTTGACGCCACAGGCCGCACCAGCGACCGCATGGTTCGCCAAGTCCACGATCAGCGCGCCACGCCCGCTGCCTGACGGGCGGCTGCGCATTATCCCGGGCCACGTTGAAGCGCCAAAAAACAAAAATGCCGCACGGCCCCGAAGGGCGGTGCGGCAGGTGCAAAAAGCAAGGTCTGGAAGTCTCGGAACTGGCCGTCTAATTCCAAAAACGGCTTCTTATTCCAAAACGCTACTTTATCAGTAGCACCAAACCTTTGTCTGATGGCGGAGTGGACGGGACTCGAACCCGCGACCCCCGGCGTGACAGGCCGGTATTCTAACCGACTGAACTACCACTCCGCGTCGGTAGCTGCGTTGTGCCCTTGCGGGCCAAGTGCAGCCAAACTTGGCGACCCTACGGGGATTCGAACCCCGGTACCCACCGTGAAAGGGTGGTGTCCTAGGCCTCTAGACGATAGGGTCAAAACCTTAGGAACTTCCTCGACAACCTTGGTGGAGGTAAGCGGGATCGAACCGCTGACCTCTTGCATGCCATGCAAGCGCTCTCCCAGCTGAGCTATACCCCCAAGCAAGTGCCGAGCCTTGCATTATATGTTGGATTTCAGGCGCTACGCAATCTCTCCAGGACTTTTTCGCGCTGATGCAACGCCAGCGTCGCGTCGAGCGACGGCGTCTGCGGCGTCCCCATGACGAGCACACGCACCGGCATGGCCAGTTGCGGCATCTTCAGGCCGTGCTCGGCCAGCGTTTCCTTGATCGCGGCACCGATCGCCGGCACCGTCCAGTCGATCGTGGCCAGCTTCGTCTGCAGGCTGGCGAGGGCCGGCCTGACGGCCTCGGTGACGTGCTTGGCCAGGTCGTCGGCGCTCGGCTGCACCTCGGCGTAAAAGACCTGCGCCCAGTCGGCCAGGGCCGCGGTGGTGTCGCAGCGGTCCTTGAACAGGCCGCAGATCACCGCCAGCCGCTCGTCGGCCGCAATGCCGCGCCGCTCGAGCTGCCAGGCCACCAGCGGCGCCAGGTCTTCATCGCGCATGGCCTTGAGGTGCTGTGCATTGACCCAGCGCAGCTTGGCTTCGTCGAACTGCGCGGCGCTGCGGCCCAGGTGGTCGAGGTCGAACCATTTCAGGAACTGCGCGCGGCTGAAGATCTCGTCGTCACCGTGGCTCCAGCCCAGGCGCGCCAGATAGTTGACCATGGCGTCGGGCAGGTAGCCCTCGTCGCGGTACTGCGTGACCGGCTTGGCGCCGCTGCGCTTGCTCATCTTCTCGCCCTGCTCGTTCAGCACCGTGGGCAGGTGCGCGTACACCGGCGGCTTGTGGCCGAGCGCGCGGAAGATGTTGATCTGGCGCGGCGTGTTGTTGACGTGGTCGTCGCCGCGGATCACGTGGGTGATGCGCATGTCGATGTCGTCGACGACGACGCAGAAGTTGTAGGTCGGCGTGCCGTCGGGGCGCGCGATGACCAGGTCGTCGAGTTCGTCGTTGCGGATCTCGATACGACCCTTGACCTTATCGTCCCAGGCCACCACGCCGCCCAGCGGGTTGCGAAAGCGCAGCACCGGCTGCACGCCTTCCGGCACCGGCGGCAACTGCTTGCCCGGCTCGGGGCGCCAGGTGCCGTCGTAACGGGGCTTGAGCTTGGCTGCCATCTGGCGCTCGCGCAGCGCATCGAGTTCGGCCACGCTCATGTAGCAGGGGTAGACGTGGCCAGCGGCCTGCAGCTCGGCCAGCACCTGCTTGTAGCGGTCCATGCGCTGCATCTGGTAGTACGGGCCTTCATCGGGGTCCAGGCCGAGCCAGGCCATGCCTTCGAGGATGACGTCGACCGCGGCCTGGGTCGAGCGCTCGAGGTCGGTGTCCTCGATGCGCAGGATGAAATCGCCACCCTGGGCACGCGCGAAGGCCCACGGGTACAGGGCCGAGCGGATGTTGCCGAGGTGGATGAAGCCGGTGGGCGATGGCGCGAAGCGCGTGCGCACGCGCGGCTTGAAGGTATCAGCAGTGGTCATGTCGGGTTCGGCGCGGCATGCCGCGCGGGCAAGTGCATCATGGCCGCGTTGGAATGTAGCGCGGCTCAGGCGGCGGAAACGGCGTCGATGGTGTCGAGCCCGCGCGCCAGGTCGGCCTGGATGTCGGGCACGTGCTCCAGCCCCACCGACAGCCGCGCCAGGCCCTGGGTGACGCCGGCGGCCAGGCGCTGCGCCTCGCTCAGGCGGCCGTGCGAGGTGCTGGCCGGGTGGCTGATCAGCGTCTTGACGTCGCCCAGGTTGGTGGCGATGCTGCACACGCGCGTGCTGTCGATGACATGGAAGACGCGCGCACGCGCCTGCTCGGCGCCATCGGCGCGCACGCTGAAGGCGATCACCGCGCCGCCGACGCCCGATTGCTGCGCCATCGCCAGCGCATGCTGCGGGTGCGACGGCAGGCCGGGATAGAACACGCGCTCGACGGCCGGGTGCTGCTCCAGCCACTGGGCCAGTTGCAGCGCGTTGGCGCTTTGCGCTTTGACGCGGATGGCCAGGGTCTCCAGCCCCTTCTGCACCACCCAGGCATTGAACGGCGACAGCACCATGCCGGTGGAGCGGATCAGCGGCCAGAACACCTGGTCGATGTACTGGCGCGGCCCGCAGATGGCGCCCGCCATCACGCGGCCCTGGCCATCGAGGAACTTGGTGCCGGAATGGATCACCAGGTCGGCGCCGAGCGTGATTGGTCGCTGCAGCGCCGGCGAGGCAAAACAGTTGTCCACCGCCAGCAGCGCGCCGGCCTCGTGCGCGATCGCCGCCAGTGCCCGGATGTCGCACACCTCGGTCAGCGGGTTGGTCGGCGTTTCGGCGAACAGCAGGCGTGTGCTGGGCCGCAGCGCGGCGCGCCACGCCGCGGCGTCGGTCTGCGACACGAAACTGGTCTCGACGCCGAACTTCGCGAAATCGGTGCCGAACAGCTTGATGGTGGAGCCGAACATCGACTGCGAGCAGATCACGTGGTCGCCACTCTTGAGCAGGCCCAGGCCCATCAGCAGGATGGCCGACATGCCGCTGGCGGTGCCGATGGCGCTTTCGGTACCCTCCATCGCCGCCAGCCGACGCTCGAAGCTGGTCACCGAGGGGTTGCTGGTGCGGGTGTAGGTGTAGCCCTCCTGCGGGTGCGCGAAGCGGCGCGCCGAGGTTTCGGCGTCCTGCTGCACGTAGCCACTGGTAAGGTAGAGCGCCTCGGAATGCTCGCCGTACTGGCTCGGCGCAATGCCGGTGCGCAGCGCCAGCGTGTCGGGATGCAGGCCCGGCGGCAGTTCGCCGCGGGCCGGGGCGAGGGATGGGGAATCGGTGCTCATGTGTTCTTGTGCGGCGCGCACGGAGCGCGCCCGGTCGCTGCGATCAGGGCGCGCGCCATGTGCACGCGCCTTGGCTTGATTGTGCGTGAAACCTGCTTCAGCTGCTGACGTTGGGCAGGCTCAGTTGCGGCGTGTCTTCCTCATCGGTCGGCGTGGCCGGGCGCTGCTGCTGTAGGCGCGCGATATCGCCCTCGGTGATGTCGCCGGTGACGTAGACCCCGTCGAAGCACGACGCATCGAAGCCCGCGATGGCCGGATTCAGATGGCCGATGGCGCGCTTCATCGCGTCGACGTCCTGGTAGATCAGCGCATCGGCACCGATGATCTCGCGCACCTGCTCGACCGTGCGGCCGTTGGCCACCAGCTCTTCCCTGGTCGGCATATCGATGCCGTAGACGTTGGGGTAGCGCACCGGCGGCGCCGCGCTGGCCATGTAGACCTTGCGCGCGCCGGCCTCGCGCGCCATCTGCACGATCTCGCGGCTGGTAGTGCCGCGCACGATCGAGTCGTCGACCAGCAGCACGTTGCGGCCGGTGAACTCGCTGGCGATGGCGTTGAGCTTCTGGCGCACCGATTTCTTGCGCACCGACTGGCCCGGCATGATGAAGGTGCGGCCGACGTAGCGGTTCTTGACGAAGCCCTCGCGGTAGGGCTTGCCGATCATGCGCGCCAGCTCGCTGGCGCTGGGCCGGCTCGATTCGGGGATCGGGATCACCACGTCGATCTGGTCCGGCGGCACCGTCGACACCACGCGCTTGGCCAGCGTCTGGCCCAGGTTCAGGCGTGCCTGGTAGACCGAGATGCCGTCCAGCACCGAGTCGGGCCGCGCCAGGTAGACGTACTCGAAGATGCAGGGCGACAGCCTGGCATCGGCGACGCACTGGCGCGCATGCACCGTGCCGTCCGGCGTGACGAAGATCGCCTCGCCCGGCGCCACGTCGCGCTCGGGCGTGTGGCCGGTGCCTTCCAGCGCGACGGTCTCGCTGGCCGCCATCACCGCGCCGCCTTCACCGCGCCCGAAGCTGAGCGGGCGGATGCCGTAGGGATCGCGGAACGCCAGCATGCCGCGCCCGGCGATGTGGGCGATCACCGCGTACGAGCCACGCACGCGTCGGTAGACACCGGCCACCGCGGTGAACACCTCCTCCGGACCCAGCGCCGCGCCGCGCGTGGCCTGCTCCAGTTCGTGCGCCAGCACGTTGAGCAGCACCTCGGAATCGCTATCGGTATTGATGTGGCGGTGATCGGTCGAGTACAGCTCGGCGCGCAGCGCGTCGGCGTTGGTCAGGTTGCCGTTGTGCACCAGCACGATGCCAAACGGCGCGTTGACGTAGAAGGGCTGCGCCTCTTCCTCGCTGTCGGCATTGCCGGCGGTGGGGTAGCGCACCTGCCCGAGGCCGCTGTTGCCCGGCAGGGCGCGCATGTTGCGGGTGCGGAACACGTCGCGCACCATGCCGCGCGCCTTGTGCATGAAGAACTTGCGGCCCTGCTGGGTGACGATGCCGGCGGCGTCCTGGCCGCGGTGCTGCAGCAGCAGCAAGGCGTCGTAGAGCAGCTGGTTGACAGGTGCGTTGCTGACGACGCCTACGATGCCACACATGGTTGGATGCGATCCTGCGCGATGAAGGACTGGAAGCCCGGATTGTCAGGCCGAAAGGTGCTTGCCGAGTTCGTCCGGCAGCAGAGGTTGCAGTTGGGCCAAGGTCATTTCCAGCCATTGTGCGCTGACCGACTGGCGCCACCAGGCCTCGTCGCGCAGCGGGGTCGCGCGCAGCAGCGCCGCCGCCACCAGCAGCACCAGCAGGCCGCGCAGCACGCCGAACGCACCGCCGAACACGCGGTCGACCGGACGCGCGCCAAGCGAGCGGGTGGCGCGGCGCGCCAGCGTGGCCAGCATGCCGCACAGAAAGGCGACGCCGATGAACACCAGCACGAACGCGGCCGCGTAGCGCAGCGGCTCGGACGACTCGCCCATCGGCAGCCACTGGCCGACCACGTCGGCCGACCAGCGAGCGGCCAGGAAGGCGATCACCCAGCCGGCCACCGCCAGCACCTCGTAGACCAGACCGCGCCAGGCGCCCAGCAGCAGCGAAGCCAGCAGCACGGCCAGGCAGATCCAGTCGACCGCCGCCATGGCGCTACAGCGACAGGATCGAACCCGACAGCCCGGCCCGCTTCAGCGCCGCGGCGGCCTGCTCAGCCTCGGCCCGGCTCGGGTAGGGCCCAACCCGCACGCGCGTGCGCTTGCCCTGCGGCGTGTCGATCACCTGGGTATAGGTCTTGAGCCCGGCGCGCTCGGCCTTCTGCCGCACATCGCGCGCCGCGGCGGCATCGGCAAAGGCGCCGACCTGGACGATGAAGCGGCCGCCGTCCGTCGCGGCCTTGTCGGCTGCCGCGGCGGCTGCGGTGGTGCTGCGGCCTTCCAGCAGCGCCTTGGCGCGCGCCGCCTCCTCGCGCCGCGCACGTTCATCGGCCTCGCGCTTGGCACGCACCTCCTGCTCGCGCTTCGTCTGGGTTTCCGCGTCGCGCTTCGCCTGGGTTTCCTGTTCACGCTTGGCACGCGCTTCCTGCTCGCGCTTGGCCTGGGCCTCCAGGTCGCGCTTGGCCTGCGCCTGGGCGTCCTGCTCGCGCTTGGCGCGCGCAGCCTCTTCGCGCTTGAGTTGCGCGGCTTCATCGGCCGCACGCGCTTGCTCGGCACCCGACTCCGTCTTGGCATCACGCGCGGTCTCGACCGGTTTGGCCGTGGCTGGCGGTGCTTCGGCAGCCACCTTGGGCGCCGCGGCTGGTGCAACGATGGCGGCACCCGGCTTGGCATCGGCACCGCGTGCCGGCGCCGCGCCGATCACTTCTTCCTTCTCGTCCAGGCTGGCCTTGGCCGACACAGGCTCGCCGGCGGGAGCACCCAGCGGCGCGATCTTGTCCTTGTCGGGGATGGTGATCGGCGCGTCCACCGCCACCGGACGCGGCTGGGTGTCGAACACGATCGGGAAGCCGACCACCGCCACCAGCACCAGAACCGCCGCACCAAGCAGGCGGTGGCGCGCGCGGCGGCGCATGCTGTCGATGGTTTCCTGGGTTCCGGCGGGGGCCGATTCCTTGGCGCGGCCGCGCGATTCGGGTTGTGCCTGGCCGCGCTGGCGGAACTTGAAAAAAGCCATAAGTCCTGGGTCAGCCGCTGACTGTCTATCCGTCTTTGCCTGAGCTGGGCTGACCTGCCTGCAGGTTCGGAATGCCCTGCTCCAGCACGCCGCCCACGGTGTAGAACGATCCGAAGACAACGATTCTATCAGCGGGTGCCGCCACCATCGCCGCCGCCTGCAGGGCGATCTGAGGCGTCTTGAACACCGCGGCGCCGACGTCCTTGCGCGTGCTGACCGACTGCCACAACGCGTGCAGCGCGGCGCCGGTGGCGGCGCGCGGGGTCGGCAGGTCGGTGAAATACCAGCAGTCGATCACCGGGTCCATGCGCGTCAGGATGGCCGTCAGGTCCTTGTCGCTCATGGCGCCGAACACCGCGTGGGTGCTGGAGTAATAGGCGCGCTGGATTTCCAGGTTCTGCGCCAGCGCCGCCACCGCATGCGGGTTGTGCGCCACGTCCAGCACCAGCGCGGGCTTGCCCGGCACGACCTGGAAGCGCGCCGGCAGTTCGACCAGCGCAAAGCCGTTGCGCACCGCCTGCGCCGTCACCGGCAGCTGCTGGCGCATGGCCGTCAGCGCCGCCAGCGCACCCGAGGCATTGATCAGCTGGTTGGCGCCGCGCAGCGCCGGATAGGCCAGGCCGGCGTAGCGGCGCCCGCGCCCGGCCCAGGCCCATTGCTGCGGGTCGCCGCTGTAGTTGAAGTCGCGCCCCAGCAGCCACAGATCGGCCCCGATGGCGTTGGCGTGGTCGATCACGCTCTGCGGCGGCATCGGGTCGCTGACGACGGCCGGGCGGCCCGGGCGCAGGATGCCGGCCTTTTCCAGGCCGATCTGCTCACGCGTGTCGCCCAGCAGTTCGGCATGGTCGATGTCGATGCTGGTGATGACGGCGCAGTCGGCATCGATCACGTTCACCGCATCCAGCCGGCCGCCCAGGCCAACCTCGAGGATCACGACATCGAGCTGGGCGTGCGCCAGCACATCCAGGATCGCCAGCGTGGTGAACTCGAAATAGGTCAGCAGCACGTCGCCGCGCACGCCCTCCACGCGCTCGAACGCCGCCACCAGCTGCTCTGCCGGCGCCGACTCGCCATGGATGCGGCAGCGCTCCTCGAAATGCACCAGGTGCGGCGAGGTGTAGACGCCGGTGCGGTAGCCGGCCTCGGTCAGAATCGCCTCCAGCATGGCGCAGGTCGAGCCCTTGCCGTTGGTGCCGGCCACGGTGATCACCGGGCAGTCGAAGCGCAGTTGCATGCGCTCGGCCAGGCCGCGCACCCGTTCCAGCCCCAGGTCGATGCTCTTGGGGTGCAGCCGCTCGCAGTGCGCGAGCCATTCTTCCAGGGTTTTCATCACGCGGCGGATTGTCACCGAGGCGCGCAAGGCCCATGGCATGATGCCGCGCATGACCACACTGCCCACGCTTTACGGCATCCCGAACTGCGATACGGTGAGGAAGGCGCGCGCCTGGCTGGCCGAGCGGGGCGTCGAGGTGCGGTTCCACGATTTCAAGAAGGCGGGCGTGCAGCCCGCGCAGCTCGAGCGCTGGATCGCCGCCGCCGGCTGGCAGAAGCTGCTGAAGCGCCAGGGCACCACCTGGCGCAAGCTGGATGCGGCCGCGCAGGCCACCGTCATCGACGCCGCCAGCGCTGCCGCGCTGCTGCGGGCGCACCCCAGCGCCATCAAGCGCCCGGTGGTCGAATGGAGCGAGGCGGCGGACGACGTCACGGTCGGCTTCGCGCCCGAGGACTGGGCCCGGCGCCTCGGCTAGCAACCAGACCGACACCGCGACACAGCATGGACGAACTGCCGCGGCTGGTGATCGCCGGCCACCCCTGGACCTTCTGGCTCGGCTGGGTCTGGACGATCTCCAGCGTCATCCTGACGACCTGGATCATCCTGCAGCGCAAGTCACCGGTATCCACGTTGGCCTGGATCATGGTGCTCAACCTGCTGCCGGTGGTCGGGCTGATCGTCTACGCCTACTTCGGCCCGCAGCGCATCAAGCGCCAGCGGCTCCGGCGCTGGCACAAGAAGGCGGCACTGATGTCGCGCGAGGACATGAGCGTGCTGCGCGCCGAGTACACCCAGGCGCCGCTCTGGGCCAGCCAGCACGCGCAGCTGATCGAGGCCGCCTGCGGCCTGCCGATGTCGAGTGCGCAGAGCGTCGACATCCTGCCCAGTGGCGGCGCCACGCTGGACGCGCTGCTGCGCGAGATCGAGGCGGCGCGCAGCCACATCCACCTCGAGTACTACATCTTCGAGCCCGACCAGACTGGCACCCGGCTGCTGCAGGCGCTGGCCGCCAAGGCGCGCCAGGACGTGCACGTGCGCCTGCTGGTCGACGCCATCGGCTCGCCGCACCTGCTGTCGCGCCGCCACCGCAGGCTGCTGCACGAGTTCGCCGACGCCGGCGGCGAGTTCGCCGTGTTCCACCCGACCCGGCTCGACCGGCTGCGGCCGCTGGTCAACCTGCGCACGCACCGCAAGATCGTGGTCATCGACGGCCATACCGGCTTTGTCGGCGGCATCAACGTCACCGACGACGAGAACGAGCAGGTGCGCCCCGACCACGCCTACCGTGACACCCACCTCCTGATCCGCGGCGGCGCGGTGCGCTGGCTGCAGTACGTGTTCCTGCGCGACTGGCACTACGCCGAGGGCGACCCGCCGGCGCGCGAAGAGGACCTGCTGCCCGAGCAGGCGCCGGGCCGGCTGCCGGTGCAGATCGTCACCTCGGGCCCCGACTCCGACACCGAGGCCATCCACCGCGCCATGATCGACGCGCTGAACCTGGCGCGCGAACGCATCTGGCTGGCCACGCCCTACTTCGTGCCGACCGAATCGGCGCTGAACGCCATCACCAACGCCGCCTACCGCGGCGTGCAGGTCAAGCTGATCGTGCCCGAGCGCAGCGACTCGCGCATCGTCACCGCTGCCGCGCGCTCCTACTACCACGAGCTGCAGGACGCCGGCGTGCTGGTGTTCGAGTACCGCGGCCGCATGTTCCACGCCAAGACGCTGCTGGTGGACGAGCTGTACGGCATGGTCGGCAGCGCCAACTTCGACAACCGCAGCTTCCGACTCAACTTCGAGGTGGCCGCGGTGGTGCTGGACCGCGCCTTCAACGAGCGGCTGGCCGGCATGTTCGAGCACGACCTGTCCAAGTGCCGGCTGGTACCGCTGGACCGCCAGTCGCCGCCGCACCAGCGCCTGTTCGAGGCCGTGGCGCGGCTGGCCTCGCCCTTGTTGTAGTCATTGGCGCCGCACACATGCGCGCCAGGGCCGCTGCCTACAATGATTTCAGGACCAACGGAGATACGATCATGGATGCCAAGACCTCACCACTCGCCCTGCTGAAGGACCCGAGCCTGCTCAAGACCGATGCGCTGATCGGCGGCCAGTGGGTCAAGGGCAAGGCGCGCTTCGACGTCATCGACCCGGCCACCGGCCTCAAGCTGGCCGACGTGGCCGACCTGACGCCGAAGGACGTCAAGGCCGCCATCGCCGCCGCCGACGCCGCCTGGCCAGCCTGGCGCGCACTGACGGGCAAGCAGCGTCACGCGCTGCTGATGAAGTGGTTCCAGCTGCTGATGGACCACCAGGACGATCTGGGCCGCCTGATGACCGCCGAGCAGGGCAAGCCGCTGGCCGAAGCCAGGGGCGAAGTCGCCTACGGCGCCAGCTTCGTCGAGTGGTTCGCCGAGGAAGCCAAGCGCGTGGCCGGCGAGACGCTGGCCACGTCGGACCCCAACAAGCGTCTCACGGTGCTGCGCCAGCCGATCGGCGTCTGCGCCGCCATCACCCCGTGGAACTTCCCGCTCGCCATGATCACGCGCAAGGTGGCGCCGGCGCTGGCCGCCGGCTGCACCGTGGTCATCAAGCCGGCCGAACTGACGCCGCTCACTGCGCTGGCGGCGGCCGAACTGGCGCAGCGCGCCGGCATCCCGGACGGCGTGCTGAACGTCATCACCGGCACCGACAGCCCGGCCTACGGCAAGGTGCTGTGCGAGAGCGACACCGTGCGCCATCTGTCCTTCACCGGCTCCACCGAGGTCGGCCGCATCCTGATGGCGCAGTGCGCGCCCACCATCAAGAAGCTGTCGCTGGAGCTGGGCGGCAACGCGCCCTTCATCGTGTTCGACGACGCCGACCTGGATGCCGCCGTCGAGGGCGCCATCGCCAGCAAGTACCGCAACGCCGGCCAGACCTGCGTCTGCGCCAACCGGCTCTACGCCCAGGACGGCATCTACGACAGGTTCGTCAAGAAGCTGGCCGCCCGGGTGGCGAAGATGAAGGTCGGCAACGGCTTCGAGGACGGCGTCACGATCGGCCCGCTGATCGAGGACGCGGCGGTGAAGAAGGTCGGCAAGCACGTCGCCGACGCGGTGAAGAAGGGCGGCAAGGTGCTGACCGGCGGCGAGAAGCTCAAGGGCCAGTTCTTCCAGCCGACGGTGATCGCCAACGCCACCTCGGACATGCTGTGCGCCACTGAGGAAACCTTCGGCCCGCTGGCGCCGGTGTTCCGCTTCAAGACCGAACAAGAGGCGATCGACGCCGCCAACGCCACCATCTTCGGCCTGGCGAGCTATTTCTACGCCCGCGACATCGGCCGCGTCACGCGCATCAGCGAGGCGCTGGAATACGGCATCGTCGGCATCAACACCGGCATCATTTCAGTCGAGCAGGCGCCGTTTGGCGGCGTCAAGCAGTCGGGCCTGGGCCGCGAGGGCTCGCGCCATGGCATCGATGAATACCTGGAGATGAAGTACCTGTGTCTGGGCGACGTCATGCAATAAGACATGCCGCAGCGTTCTGGCTGCTGCTGGCGCTGGCCAAGTTCGCCGCCGCGCAACCGCTGTGGCTGGACGCCGGCGGCCAGTGGCGCCCGGCCGCGCGCGAGGCGCTGGGCTGGCTGAAGCAGGCCGACCGCGATGGCCTGCGCCCCGCCGATTACGGCGCCGCCCGACTGGAGCAGGCGCTGGACCAGGCCGTGACGCCCGAGACCGCCGTGCGGCTGGACGGCGAGCTGACCCAGGCCGTGCTGCGCTACCTGCACGAGCTGCGCCACGGCCGCATCGATGCGGCGCAGTTGCGGGCGCGCTACGACAGCGCGAGCGCGCCGGCGCCCGATCTGCCCCTGCTGCTGCGCGAGGCGGTGCTGCAGGACCGGCCCGCCGCGCTGCTGAGCGCCGCCACGCCGCCCTGGCCGCAGTACGCGCCGCTGCGCGAGGCGCTGGCACGCTACCGCGCCCTGGCCGAACACCCGGCCTGGCGCCAGCCGCTGCCGACGCCGCCGCGCGGCAAGCTGCAGCCCGGCGAACGCTGGTCTGGACTGCCGCTGCTGGCCGAGCGCCTGCTGGCGCTGGGCGATCTGCCGCTGGCACCGGCGGTGGCGCCGGTGGACGGTACCGCACCCCATCGCGCTTCCGAGCCCGGCTACGACGCCGCGCTGCAGCAGGCCGTCAAGGCCTTCCAGCGGCGCCATGCACTGGTGGCCGACGGCATCGTCGGCAAGGCCACGCTCGACGCGCTGGCCGTGACGCCCGCGGCGCGTGCGCGCCAGCTCGAGCTGGCGCTGGAACGCCTGCGCCTGACGCCGCTGCCGGCGGCGCCGCGCTTCGTCACCGTCAACGTGCCGGAATTCATGCTGCGCGCCTACGAGCAGGACGGCGGCGGGGTGCGGCAGGCGATGGCGATGCGGGTCATCGTCGGCAAGGCGCTCGACACCCGTACGCCGCTGTTCGACGAGGACATGCTGTGGATCGAGTTCAGCCCCTACTGGAACATCCCGTCCTCGATCGCCCGCGGCGAAACGATTCCGAAGCTGCGCGCCAATCCCGGCTACCTGGCGGCGCAGGGCATGGAGTTCGTCGGCGCCGGCGGCGTCTCGACCGCGGTCACGCCCGAGAACCTGGACGCCGTGCTGGCCGGCCGGCTGCGCATCCGCCAGCGCCCCGGTCCGAAGAACGCGCTGGGCGACATCAAGTTCATGCTGCCCAACAACCAGAACATCTACCTGCACCACACGCCGTCGGTCGGACTGTTCGAACGCGTGCGGCGCGACTTCAGCCACGGCTGCATCCGCATCGAAGATCCGATTGCGCTGGCGCTTTGGGTGCTGCACGGCGACCCGGCCTGGACCGAGGCGCGCGTGCGCGAATCGATGGGCCGGCCGCGCCCCGTCACCGCCCGCCTGCCGACGCCGGTGCCAGTGCTGATCACCTACAGCACCGCCATCGTCGAAGGCGGCGAGGTCCGCTTCGTGCCCGACCTGTACGGCCACGACCGCGTGCTCGAGCAGGCGCTGCGCCGGCGCGCCGACAGCGGCGAGTCCGCCGCCGCACGGCCCTAGTACGCCGTCCCGGAGATCTCGGATCAAGGTGAAAGTGATGGATCCGACCCGATGGCGCGCTTTCACGTTTCGAAATCTCCGGGGCGGTGTACCAGTACGCCACCCCCTGGCGCTGCGGAGCCGATAGCGGCACAATAGCCCCGGCCTTGAGTCTCCCGCTTTCCTCTCGAACACTTCCGATGCAAAACCTCCACCGCCGCTTGTTCCTGGGCCGTGGTGCGCGCGTGGCGCAAGTCGCCGTCGCCGGCGTGCTGCTGCCGGGCGCCGCCAGCCGTGCATTCGCGTTCGCCCCCGCCTCGTCCACTGAGGCGCGCCGCCTGTCGTTCAACCATCTGCACACCAACGAGCGCACCGCCCTGATCTACGCCCGCGGCGCGGATTTCGTACCCAGCGCGTTGGATCACCTGAACCACTTCCTGCGCGACCACTACAGCGGCGAGGTCGGGCAGATGGACCCGGAGCTGTACAACGTGCTGCACCGCGTGCGGCGCGAACTGGGCACCGAGCTGCCGTTTGACGTCATCTCGGGCTACCGCAGCCCGCACACCAACGAGACCCTGCGCACCACGCGCGGCGGCGGCGTCGCCCGGCGCAGCCTGCACATGGACGGCAAGGCGATCGACGTGCGCCTGCCCGGCATCCAACTGGCGGATCTGCGCGACGCCGCGATCTCGCTGCAGGCCGGCGGCGTCGGCTACTACCCGCGCGACAACTTCGTCCACATCGATACCGGGCGGGTGCGCAGCTGGGGGTAGTCGTCGGCGGTTGCGGCGACAAGCAAACCGGACATCCGGACGCGAAGGACGCGAAGGTTTCGCCAAGGTCGCGAAAGAAGGCCGTTCAAGCTCGTCCTTGAATTTCTTGCGTCCTTCGCGTGTTTTTCGCGTTCTTCGCGTCCAGCTGTTCAGGCATTCATTCCACCCAGCCGCCGGAGCACACCACGCGCTGCGCGCACGCCGCTGGCCAGGCAGGCGGTCAGCAGGTAGCCGCCGGTCGGCGCCTCCCAGTCGAGCATCTCGCCGGCGCAGAAGACGCCCGGCGCGCGGCGCAATTCCAGATCCTCGGACAATGATGCAAGGCGGACGCCGCCGGCGGTGCTGATGGCCTCCGCCACCGGGCGCGGCGCGCGCAGCGTGATGGGCAGGGACTGGATCGCCCGCGCCAGCGCCACCGGATCCTTCAGTTGCTCCGGCGTCAGCAACTCGTGCAGCAGCGCCGTGCGCGCGCCGCCCAGGCCGAGCCGGCTCTTCAGGTGCGACGACAGGCTGCGGCTGCCACGCGCATGCCCTAGCTCCGCCAGCACCCGTTCAGGCGTCAGCGCGGGCAGCAGGTTGAGCTGGAAGCTGGCGCTGCCCGCGCGGGCGATCTCCTCGCGCAGCAGGCGGCTGGCGGCGTAGATCAGGCTGCCTTCGACGCCGGTGGCCGTCAGCACGAACTCGCCGCGGCGCTCGAAGCGCCGGCCGAGCGCATCGCTGAAGCTGATCGACACGTTCTTCAGCGGCTGGCCGGCAAAGCGTTCAGCGAAGAACGGCGTCCAGCCCGCGCCGTCGCGGCCGGCGACGTCAAAGCCGCAATTGGCCGGCAGCAAGGCCGCCACCACGGCGCCGGCCTGCTGCAGCCAGGGCACCCAGGCGCCGTCCGAGCCCAGGCGCGGCCAGCTCGCGCCGCCCAGCGCCAGCACCACGGCACGCGCCTGAATACTCTTGCGCCCCGCCGCCGATTCGAAGCGCAGCCGGGCGCCGGCGGCGTCGAACATCGGTGCAGCAGTTTCCGCTCCATCCCACCCACGCCAGCGGTGCCGCATGTGGAAGCGCACCGGCGCCGCACCGGGCGCGACCGGGTGGCGCAGCCGCTGCAGCCAGGCACGCAGCAGCGGCGCCGCCTTCATTTCGGTCGGGAACACCCGGCCCGAGCTGCCGACGAAGGTGTCGATGCCCAGCGACGCGGCCCAGTCACGCACGGCCTGCGGCCCGAAGTCGCGCAGCCAGCCGGCCACCGTGCCAGCCTCGTCGCCGTAACGGCTGATGAAGGCCTCCAGCGGCTCGGAATGCGTCAGGTTTAGCCCGCCCTTGCCTGCCAACAGAAACTTGCGGCCGACCGAGGGCATGGCGTCGAACACCAGCGTGGCGACGCCGGCGCGGCTCAGCACCTCGGCCACCATCAGGCCGGCTGGGCCGGCGCCGACGATGGCGACGGGCAGCGTCGGGCTGGCTGCAGGCGGCAACGGGGAATCAGCAGGCGGCGTCGGGTGGCTGGTCATGGTGCGGGATCGGGCAAGCCGTGCATTGTCGCCAAGCGGCGCGCCCTGCGCCTGCGCCACGACCCCGATCTGCGGCAAGATCGCGCGCATGGACACGGACAAGACGACAGCGCCTGTTCGCAACTGGTTCGATCTGGGCGGCCGGGCCTATGCGCGCTTTCGGCCCGAATACCCGCCCGAGCTGGCGCGGTTCCTGGCCACGGTCGCACCCGACACGGCGCTGGCGCTCGACGTCGGTTGCGGCAACGGCCAGCTGACCGTGCAGCTGGCCACGCACTTCGAGCAGGTGCTGGGCGTGGACCCCAGCGTCGACCAGCTCGCCCATGCCCCCGCATCGCCGCGCATCGCCTACGCCTGCGCCCCGGCGGAGCAGTTGCCGCTGGCCGATGACAGCGCCAGCCTGATCACCGCCGCCCAGGCCGCGCACTGGTTCGATCTGCCGCGCTTCTTCCAGGAAGTGCGGCGCGTCGGCGCCCCGCACGCCGCCGTGGCGCTGATCAGCTACGGCATGCTGCAGCTGGATGCCGAGTTGGACGCGCGCTTCAGCCGCTTCTACCACCATGAAATCGGCCCGTATTGGCCGCCGGAGCGCCAGCTGGTGGACACCGGCTACACACAGCTGCCGTTCCCGTTCGACGAACTGGCAGCCCCCGCGCTGGCGATCCGCCAGAGCTGGAAGCTGCCGCAGCTGCTGGGCTATCTGTCCACCTGGTCGGCGGTGCGCCGTGCACGCGAAGCGGGGCGCGAAAACCTGCTGCAGACGTTCGCGGCGGAGCTCAGCCTGTTGTGGGGTGATCCGGCGCGGGTTCGCGAACTTCGGTGGCCAATTCGCATGCGGCTCGGAACGGTGTGAGATCAGAGTCCCGCCGGCTGGACCGCACCAGGCTTGGCGGCAACTCGTTCGACGCCGGTCGCATCACGCCACCTGCACCAGCCGCCCGTCCGCGCTCAGGAAGGCCGCCTTCACCGCCCGCCCCGGGTGGATCCGGTGCACCGCATCCCGATAGCGCGCCAGTTGCGCCACCAGCAAGGGGTCGGCTTCGGGCCGCGCCGCGCTCTTGTAGTCCAGCACCCACCAGCGCTCGGGCTCGGCGCCGGATGCGCGGCGGCGCACCAGGCGATCGATGCGCAGCCGCTGGCCCTGGTGGCTGAGCTCGACCTCGTCGAAGGCTTCGATCAGCTCGTCGGCCTGCCAGGCCCAGGCCGCCTCGCCGCCGAGGATGCGGCGCGCCAGCTGCTCGGCTCGGGCCGCCTGTTCGGCACGGACATTGAAGCGGCGCATCGCCTGCGCCAGGCGCTCCGGGCGCCAGCCCTGCGGCGTATCGGCCACATGCTCGAGCAGCCAGTGCATGGCTTCGCCGAGGCGCGAGGCGTCGGTGGGCTCGGCGTCCAGGGGATCGTCGGTTGCCGGCGCCGCGACTGCCGGTGGTTCAGACGCTGGTGGCAGCTCCAGCATGAGGAAGCTGGTCTCCACCGCTGCACCGACGGCGGGCTCGGCCGATTCACCCGCCGCTGCTTCAGGTGCCGGCAAGATCTCGGCCAGCGGCTCGATGCGCTGCCACCAGCTCGAGGCCGGCTGAACATGCGGCGCGACGCCCGACAGCACCAGGTGCTGGCTGGCGCGGGTTACGGCGACGTAGAGCGCATTGAGTTCCTCGCGCGCACGCGCCTCGGCCTCCTGCCGCGCCAGCTCGATCAGGTCCGGCGGCGGCGCGTTCTCGCCGGCGAGGAAGGCGAAGCGGATCGGCGCCGGCGCGTCGCCCGGCCAGTCGATCAGCGCCGCCGGTCCGCCACCGCGCGGCGCTGCGCTGGCGGCGTCGAGCAGCAGCACCTGCGCGGCCTGCAAGCCCTTGGCGCCGTGCACGGTGAGCAGCTGCACCGCCTCGGGCACGGCATGGCGCGGCGCGGCCAGGCGCTGGCGGCGCAGCGCGCGCACCCACTGGTAGGCCGTGAGATAGCGCCCGCCCTGCACCTGCAGCGCGGCGGCCAGCAGCGCGCGCAGCTGCGCCACGGTGTGGGCACGCTCGGGTGGCGGCGCCGCGGCGGCGAAGCGCGCCAGCACGTCGTGGCGTGAATAGATCGCCTGCAGCGCATCGTGCGGCGGCAGCGTGAGCAGCCAGTGCCGGCATTGCATCAACTTGGCGTGCAATGCCTGGCCATCCTGCACGCCCAGTTCGACTCTGGGCAGCGTGTCGAGCCAGCTTGGGGACGGTGCCGGTGGCGGAGTGGCATCGCCCGGCTCCGCACCCCTGTCCGCTCCCCGGAAGGGAGAGTGGGCATCAGCGCGCACGGCCAGCGCGATACGGGTCAGATCGTCATCGCCCAGGCCGAACAGCGGCGACTTCAGCGCGCGCGCCAGCATGAGGTCGTTACCCGGCGACACCAGCGCGTCGACCAGGGCCAGCAGATCCTGCACTGCCGGCAGCTCGCCGAGCAACTGCTGCTCGGGCTGCTCGCAGGGAATGCCGAGCAGGCGCAGTTCCGACTGCAGCTCGCCCAGCGGCTCGCGCTTGCGCGCCAGCACCATGATGTCCTTCGGCGCCGCGCCGGCCTGCACCTGCGCGGCGATCCAGCGCGCCGCCTGGCGGCATTCGAGTGTGCGCAGGCTGTCCTCGAGCAGTACGCGCGGGGTGCTGAGGCTGTCACGCCAGGCACCGCCATCCGCTGCCGCCGGCGCGCGCTCGGGGCGCGGGATCAATGGCAGCGCGGCCACCTGCCCCGGCGCCTTCGACTCGGTGCTGTGCGCGCGAAAGCCGCTGAACTGCCCATCCGCCTGCGCCGCCGCCATGACGGCGTTGACGACGCCCAGCACCACGGGCGCGTTGCGGTGCGTGTGGTCGCAGGCCAGGCGCTCGCCGCCCAGCGCCTGCACGATGAAGTCCTGCGCGGCGGCAAACACGCGCGGATCGGCGCGGCGGAAGCGGTAGATGCTTTGCTTGGGGTCACCAACGATGAACACGCTGGGCACGCCCTGCCCGCCGCCGGCGCCAGCGTAGCTCTCCAGCCAGGCCTTCAGCGCCTGCCATTGCAGGGGGTTGGTGTCCTGGAACTCATCGATGAGCAGATGCCGCACGCGCGCGTCCAGCCGCTCCTGCACCCAGCCGCTGAGCACCGGATCGGACAGCAGCACGAGCGCGGCACGTTCGATGTCGGTCATGTCGACCCAGCTGCGTTCCCGCTTCAGCGCCGCGAACTCGTCGATCAGCGGCCGCGTCAGGCGCACCAGGCGCTGGTGGTAGCGGCGCGCGTCGTGCTGGCGCTGCGCCACCAGCAGCTGCTGCAGTTCGGCTTCGGCATCGACCGCCACGTCGAAGCCCTGCAGGTGCCTGGTCAGCCGATCTTCCTGCTTGACGAAGAAGGTCTGGCGCAGCAGCGCCAGGCGCGTGGCGGAGTCGTCCTGCGCAAACGCATCGATCACGGCAGCGGCGGCCGTGCGCGGTGTCTTGTTCTTCTCGGCGCCCAGCGCGCGCGCGCGCGCCTGCCAGCGGCTGCGAGCGTCCTCGGTCATCAGCGTGTCAGCCGGCTCGGCCACGCCGGCCAGGCGCGGATACACGGCGCCAAAGGGCGTCACCGCCTCGTCGAGATCGCTCGCCGCATCAGCGAGCCCGAACTCGACCCGCTTGGCCAGCGCGCCTTCCAGCGCCAGGTGCGCGCGATAGCGGCCAAGCTCGCGCACCAGCCCGGCGTAGTCGGCGCTCAAGCCGCCGTCCTGCGCCACGCGGCGCAGGTAGCGGCGCCAGACCTCGGCCACTGCTTCCTGGTCGTCTTCCAGCAACTCGTAGGCCGAGGGCAGGCCCAGGTCCTGCAGCACCTGCAGCGGCGCGCTGCGCAGCAGGGCCGCGAACCAGCTGTGGAAGGTGCGGATCTGCACCGGCCGGCCGTGATCCAGCAGCCGCTGGTACAGATCCTGCAGCGGCTGGCGCAGATCGCGCGCCGCTCCGGGTTCGATGCCTCTTGCGACCAGTTCATCCAGCAGGCGCTGCTGCCATGCGGCGGGCGTTTCGGCGGCACGGCCGCTTGCCGGATCGGCGGGACGTGCTTGCGCGAAATCGGCCAGCCACTGTTGCAGGCGCTGGCGCATCTCGCCCGCGGCCTTCTTGGTGAAGGTGATGGCCAGGATCTGCTGCGGCTCGGCGCCATCGAGCAGCGCGCGCAGGATGCGCGAGACCAGCATCCAGGTCTTGCCGGCACCCGCGCAGGCCTCCACCGCCACGCTGCGGCGTGGGTCGCAGGCCACGGCATAGAAGGCCGCGCGCGTGCAGGCGGCGCCGTTGTGTTCGTAGGCGGGGTTCATGACCAGAAATCCTTGCGGCACAGCCCGCGCACCTCACACCAGTCGCACACGCTGCCCTCGCCCAGCGCCGGCAGCGGCGCGCCCTGCGCGATGCGGGCCAGGTCGTGCGCCATGCCTTCATAGAGCTGCGCCGCCAGCACGGGCAGGTCCTGCAGTTCATGCAGGCTGGGCAGTTCCCGCTCGGCCAGGTTCAGGTAGGCGGCGCGCGGCGCCTCGGCGCCCGACAGCAGGGCGTAGAACGGCAGCTGGGTATCCTCGTTGCCGGCCTTCACGCGCTCCCGGCTCCTGGCCTGGGATTCGGTCTTGTAGTCGATCAGCAGCGGCGCGCCATCGGGCAGGCGGTCGATGCGGTCGATGCGTCCGCGCAGCGACAGCGCGCCGCGCTGCACCTCGACGTGCTGCTCGCCGGCCTCGAAGACCGCACCGGTTTCCTCGTGCGTGAGCAGCCACTGCAGATAGGCATCGCGCAGCGGCGGCCAGGCGACGGCGAACGGCATGAACTCGGCAGCATCGGCGGCCAGGCCCATGGCGTGCGTGGCGCGCTCGGCCGCGGCATCGATCAGCCGCTGCCGGTCGGCACCCGGGTCGGCGCGCAGGGCTTCGTGGAAACCATGCAGCACCGCATGCAGCCAGCTGCCCCAGTCGCGCTTGTCGATGTCCACATCCAGCTCGCCCTGCTCGCTCAAGGCCAGCTGGCGCAGCGCGAAGAAGCGGTACGGGCAGGCCCGCAGTTGCTCGTAGCCGCTGGCCGAAATCGGCTGCGCGGGCAGCGCCGCACCCACCGGCATCGGGCGCGCCACGGGCGCGGCGGTCAGGCTGCGGCTGCCGCGCGGATCGACCGCAGGCGCGCCCAGGCCGTCGAGACGGGCCGCCTGCACCAGCGGCGAAGGCAGCAGCGGCTCGCCGCTGTCGTCGCTGGCGCGCCACAGCACATCCACCCAGGGCAGTTGCAGCGCCACGCGCCAGGCGGCCAGCTGCCCCTGCTGCAGGGCCTCGCGCGAGGGCAGCTGCAGCAGCTGGCGCTGCACCGCGCTCCAGGGGCCGGGCGGCTCGGGCGCCGCCGGCAGGCGCTGCTCGTCGGCGCCCGGCAGTACCAGCGCCGCCAGCGGGCGGCCCAGCAACTGGCTCAGCGGCAGGATGATGACGCGCGCCTGGCGCGGCACCGGCGGCCTGAAGCTGGCGGCCTCCAGCGTGTCACTGAGCCAGCGCGTGAACTCGGCCAGGCGCATGCGGCGCTGCGCCGCCGGCCAGTCACGCCAGCCAGCCAGTCCGGCGTCGGCCAGGCCGAGCGCATCGATCACCGCCTGGCCGGCGGCGTCCTCGGCCAGCTCGGGCCACAGGCCGCCGTGTTCCGCCAGCGTGCGGGTGGCGGCCAGCCATTCCCACAGGGCGCGCGGTCCGCTCATGGCGCTGCGCAGGGTTTCGAGTCGCACCGTGAGCGCATCGTGCTGCGTCAGCAGCGCCGCCTGCGCCCAGCCGCGCACGGCGTCGCGGCGCAGGCGCTGCTCGAGCCGGGACACGGCCCGTGGGTCGAACGCAGGCGCAAGCTTGAGCGCATCCAGCACCGCATCGGTCGAGGCACCGGGCGCGCAGGCATGCAACAGCGCCAGCAGCCGCGCCGCGGCGTGGGTGGTGGACAGCTTCCAGCCGGTCTCGTCGCGCAGATCGACGCCCGGCTGCACGCCTTGCGCGGCCAGCAGCGCGCTGACGCGGCGCGTGAGCACGCGGTCACCGGCAGCCAGCGCCACCGGCGCACGCCCCGCCGCCAGGTGGCGCAGCACGCAGGCGGCGGCGCGCTCGGCTTCGTCCTCGCCGTCGCTGCACGCGTGCCAGGCGAGCTGGCCGACGCCAGCCGCCGGGCCGGGCTGCAGGTGCACCACCTTGTCGGCGTGATGCCCAGCCAGCGCCGCGCTGAGCGGATCGGGCTGCAGGCCGGGCACGATGAACAGCGCATCCAGCCCGGCGTCGGCGCGCGGCGTGAACAGCACGTCGGTGGCGTAGTCGGAATGCGCGGCCCAGGCGATGGCGATGCGGCCCAGGGCCGCTTCCAGCGCCAGGGGTCCGTGCGCCGCCGGCGGCAGCACGGCACTGGCCTGCGCCGCCCAGTCGGCCCGCCTGGCCGGCGGCACGCTGGCGGCCACGCCGGCCAGTTGCACCGCCTGCTCCAGCAGCGGGCCAGCCAGCAGCGCCCGCTGCGCGCCCAGGCCGGCGCCTTCCAGCAGCGCGGCAGCGGTGAGCAGATCGCGCCCGTGGTCGAAGCTGAGATCCTGCGGGCCGGACTCGAACCAGCCCAGCCGGCCGGCCCAGTTGCGCGTGGTCTCGAAACGCGGCGCGAAGCCGTCTGGAAACTGCGCCGCCCACAGGCGCGCCGCCAGCGGCATCAGCTGCGCGTACGGCAGCAGCACCACGCAGCGCGCGGGATGGGCCGCGCGCTGCTGCAAGTGCTGCCGCAGCTCGGCCAGCAGCGCGCGCCACGCGGCAAGGACCGGGTGGTTTTCGGCGGGCGCGGGGGATCCGGCGGTCACGGCCGGGGGACCAGCGCGCAGCCCTGGCAACGGCAGTGGCGTGGCGTTTCTGTCACAATCGTTCGCACTTTATCCGCCTTTCCTGAACGCAATTTCCAAGGATCAGCCGATGGCCAATGATTTGATCAAACACGTGAGCGACAGCTCGTTCGAAACCGATGTCCTGCAGTCCGACAAGCCGGTGCTGGTGGACTTCTGGGCCGAGTGGTGCGGTCCCTGCAAGGCCATCGCGCCAACGCTCGATGAGCTCGCCACCACCTACGACGGCAAGCTGCAGATCGCCAAGATCAACGTCGACGAGAACCGCACCATCCCGGCTAAGTTCGGCATCCGCGGCATCCCGACGCTGATGGTGTTCAAGGGCGGCCAGCTTGCCGCCACCAAGGTCGGCGCCATGACCAAGGCGCAGCTGTCGCAGTTCATCGACCAGCACCTGGCCTGAGTCTCCCGGCCCCGCCACCCGATCGGACGCATCGGGGCAGCATCCATCGCCGGGGCCGCTTTTCCTGTCATAATCCCTGCTCGGAGTTGGCGCCCAAGTCAGGCGCCAACCGGCGTGCCGAGTCACGGCGCGCCTGAAGCGGGGTGCGATCCAGCACCCCGACCACTCCCCCAGATCGCACCCACGCATACCTTCTGGTCGATCCGACGACGGATCACACGACCCATCGCAGGACGCTCACATCCATGCATCTGAACGAACTCAAAGTGCTGCACGTCTCCGAACTGCTCAAGCAGGCCGAGACGCTCGAGATCGACAACGCCGGCCGCATGCGCAAGCAGGAGCTGATGTTCGCCATCATCAAGAAGCGCGCCAAGGCCGGCGAGCAGGTGTTCGCCGACGGCGTACTGGAGATCCTGCCGGACGGCTTCGGCTTCCTGCGCAGCCCCGACACCAGCTACACCGCCAGCACCGACGACATCTACATCAGCCCCAGCCAGGTGCGCCGCTTCAATCTGCACACCGGCGACATGATCGAGGGCGAGGTGCGCATCCCCAAGGACGGCGAGCGCTACTTCGCCCTGACCAAGCTCGACGCCGTCAACGGCGGCGCGCCCGAGCAGAACAAGCACAAGGTGATGTTCGAGAACCTGACGCCGCTGTTCCCGCGCGAGCAGATGCGCCTGGAGCGCGACGGCTTCAAGGGCGAGGAGAACATCACCGGCCGCATCATCGACGTCATCGCCCCCATCGGCAAGGGCCAGCGCGCGCTGATCGTGGCGCCGCCCAAGAGCGGCAAGACGGTGATGATGCAGACCATCGCCCATGCGATTTCCGCCAACTACCCGGAAGCCCACATGATGGTGCTGCTGGTCGACGAGCGGCCGGAGGAAGTCACCGACATGCAGCGCTCGGTCAAGGGCGAGGTGATCGCCTCCACCTTCGACGAGCCCGCCGCGCGCCACGTGCACGTGGCCGAGATGGTGATCGAGCGCGCCAAGCGCCTGGTCGAGCTGAAGAAAGACGTGGTGATCCTGCTCGACTCGATCACCCGCCTGGCGCGCGCCTACAACAACG
>NZ_DAOMOQ010000042.1:0-23471 GCF_035444425.1 Ottowia sp.
CCGGTGTCGCCGAAGTCGTAGGCGTACTTGCCGCGCGTCAGGCTCGGGCAGGCGGCCGGCTCCACCGCCACGATGCGCGGCTTGGCGCCGCCGCGCAGGCCGTGGCCGATGAAGGGAAAGGCCAGGCCGGCGAAGTTGCTGCCGCCACCGGTGCAGCCGACGATGACGTCGGGCCAGGCGTCGGCCATGTGCATCTGCTCCATCGCCTCCAGGCCGATGATGGTCTGGTGCAGCAGCACGTGGTTGAGCACGCTGCCGAGCGCGTACTTGGTGTCCTCGTTCTGTGCCGCGATCTCGACCGCCTCGCTGATGGCAATGCCCAGGCTGCCCGGGTGGTCGGGGCGCTCGGCCAGCACGCGGCGGCCGTATTCGGTCTCGTTGCTGGGCGAGGGCACGCAGCGCGCGCCATAGGTCTCCATCAGCGCCCGGCGATACGGCTTCTGGTCGTAGCTGACGCGCACCTGGTAGATGGTGACGTCGAGGCCGAACATCTGCCCGGCCATGGCCAGCGACGAACCCCACTGGCCGGCGCCGGTCTCGGTTGTGAGGCGCTTGACGCCGGCTTCCTTGTTGAAGAAGGCCTGCGGGATGGCCGAGTTGGGCTTGTGGCTGCCGGCCGGGCTGACGCCTTCGTACTTGTAGAAGATCTTGGCCGGCGTGCCCAGCACCTGCTCGAGCCGGTGGGCGCGAAACAGCGGCGCCGGGCGCCACAGCTTGAACACCTCGCGCACCGGCTCGGGGATCTCGACCTCGCGCTCGGTGGTCACCTCCTGCAGGATCAGCGACATCGGAAACAGCGGCGCCAAGTCGTCCGGGCCGATCGGCTGCATGGTGCCCGGGTGCAGCACCGGCGGCAGCGGCGCCGGCAGGTCGGCCTGGATGTTGTACCAGAACTTGGGCATCTGGCTTTCCTGCAGCAGGTATTTGGTCTGGGTGCTCAACGCGGTTCTCCTCTGGTGTCATACGGGGGCCGGAATCACTTAGTATGCCCGTCGATCCGGCCGAGAAAAACCCAGATTCATGCGCGAAAACCCGATGATTCAAACCGCACCGCCACCCGCGCCGGCGCGCAAATGGCGCGAGCGCGGCATCACGCTGGCCTTGCTGCTGGCGGTGTGGCTGGGCGCGCAGTGGTGGCAGACGCGCGAGGTGCCGAGCGGCCCGGCGCCCGCCTTCACCTTGCCGGCGGTCAGCGCGCAGGACGGGCAGCAGTTGTCGCTGGCGCAATGGCGGGCAGCGCATCCAGGCCGCCCGGTGGCGCTGAACTTCTGGTCCGAGAGCTGCCCGATCTGCAAGCTGCAGCAACCCAACGTCAGCAGCGTCGGCCAGGACTGGCCGGTGCTCACGATCGCCCTGCAATCGGGCGACGTGGCGACGGTACGGCAGGCGCTGGGCCGGCGTGGCCTCGACTGGCCCACGGTGGTCGACGCACGCGGCGCGCTGACCAAGCAGTACGGCATCGGCGCCGTGCCGGCCTTCGTCGTCATCGACGCCGGGGGTCAGGTGCGCGGCGTCAGCGTCGGCTACACGAGTGAGATCGGCATGCGGTTGCGGCTGTGGTGGGCGGCGTTGCGCGCATGAGCGAGCCTTAATCCGGTGCCCAATCTGGCACGAGTTGCTCAGCCCATTCGTACAGGGCTTCGAGCACGCCCTGACCGCGCTCGTCATCGACGGTCTCGGCCAGCGCATCGACCCGATCGAACAGGCCCTGGATGGTCAGCGCACCGCCGGCGCCGTCGATCAGTCGCGCCCGGCGGTGCGCGTCCCAGTGGCGGCGCTCGACATCGCCCAGCGTGTCGGGAAAATTGCGCGCCCGGTAGCGCAGCAGGAGCTCGGGCAGGCGCTCGTCGTCGAAGCCGGTGCGCGCCAGCGCCAGTTCCTTCGCATCGAGTGCGCGCAGCCGCACCAGGCGCCGGCGATCGGCATCGCCCAGGAAGCCCCCGTACAAATCCTCATCGACGTCCGGCGCGCCTTCGGCCGTCGGCGGTGTGTATACCTGCGGCCACA
Source organism: Ottowia sp. (assembly GCF_035444425.1). Classification (GTDB taxonomy): domain Bacteria; phylum Pseudomonadota; class Gammaproteobacteria; order Burkholderiales; family Burkholderiaceae_C; genus Ottowia. The sequence goes on from NZ_DAOMOQ010000042.1 coordinate 2,008, forward strand.
GCAGGCTGAGGTCGGGCAAGGCGCGCAGATGCTCGAAGTGCCGTTCGGCCAGCGCCAGATCGATACCCCAGCGCTCAGCCAGTTCGAGCCGCAGGGTCCGGATGTTGCCGATCACGATCGGCGACTTGTTCAGGTGCACGCCCTTGATCGGCAGCCGCGTCACGCCCTCGGGCAGGTCGGCACTGCCGGTGAACAGGCGCGCGCGCGCCTCGTCGGCCTTCAGGTCGGCGAGTTCGGCCGGGTCGAAGGCCAGGTCCCAGGCCAGCAGCGCGTTCTTGTTGGTTGGGTGCATGGCCAGCGGTGCCATCACGGCGATGCAGCCACGCGCGGCACCAAAGCGGCCGCTGACGTGCAGGAACGGCCGGGCCTCGTGCAGCGTGGTCGGCAGGCCGAGCTCCTGCGCCACCCGGTCCTTCTTGTGCAGCGACAGGCAGAACTCGAACAGCCTGGGTTGACGCTCGCGCAGCAGGCGCGCCAGCGCGATGGTGGCGCGCACGTCCGACAGCGCGTCGTGCGCCCGCTCGTGCGCCAGGCCGTTGGCGGCAGACAGGCGCTCCAGCTTGAAGCTGGTGTGGCCATCCTCGCCGGCCGGCCATTCGATGCCCTCGGGCCGCAGCGCGTGGGCACAGCGCATCACGTCGAGCAGATCCCAGCGCCCGCAACCGTGCTGCCACTCACGGCCGTAGGGCTCGATCAGGTTGCGCCACAGCAGAAAGCGCGTCACCTCGTCGTCGAAGCGGATCGAGTTGTAGCCGACGCCAATGGTGCCGGGCTCGGCCAGCGCCGAGTGGATACGCTCGGCGAAGGCGTGCTCCGGCAGGCCCCTGGCGGCGCATTCCTGCGGCGTGATGCCGGTGATCAGGCAGGCCTCGGGCGCCGGCAGGCGGTCGGTCGGCGGCTGGCAGTAGAGCATCAGCGGCTCGCCGACCTCGTTCAGCCCCGCATCGGTGCGGATGGCTGCGAACTGCGCCGGCCAGTCGCTGCGCGGATTGGTGCCAAAGGTTTCGTAGTCGTGCCAGAGGAAAGTGTGCGTGGCCATGCGGCGAGCATAGCCGCGCGCCAAGCGCTTCGACGCCGGTCATCGGTCGCCGGATCGATCCAGGCGGTTGAGAACGCCGAACTGCTTGCCGCGATTCACGGCCCGGCGACGGCCGCACTGTCACAATGAAATCGCAGCATCGCATCGGCGTCAGGATCGCGCGACCGCGGCACAACCGGGGCTGGATCATCCCGGAAGGTGCGCGAACGATACCGACCATCGCACGCCCATCCAGCGCTGCCACCCAGCCACCACGAGTACCTGCATGAACGCTGCCACCCCATCCGCTCGCCACGTCATCCTCGGCGACGGCGTCATCGGCCAGGCCGTGGCCGACGAACTGGCGCGCCTGGGTCAAGCGGCGGTGCTGGCCAGCCGCCACGCCAAGACCTCGGCCCATCCGCATCTGCAGGTCGACGCGCTCGACGCCAGCGCGTTGCACGCTGCCACGCAAGGCGCCACGCACCTGTACCTGACCCTGGGCCTGCCCTACGACTGGCGCGTGTGGCAGCGCGACTGGCCCCGCGTCATGCACCATGCGATCCACGCTGCGCTGGCGCACGGCGCGGTGCTGGTGTTCTTCGACAACGTCTACGCCTACGGCCCGCTGCCGCTGCGGGTGCCGATGCAGGAGGATCACCCGGTGCAGCCGCCCTCGCGCAAGGGCGCGGTGCGCGCCGAGCTGCCACGCCTGCTGTCCCGCGCCGGCGAGGAGCGCGGCCTGCGCTGGGTGATCGGCCGCAGCGCCGACTTCTACGGACCGGGCGTGCGGCAGTCGCCGCTGTTCGTCGCCGCCATCGAGCGGCAGCTCCAGGGCAAGGCCGCGCAATGGCTGGGCGATCCCGACGCGCGCCACAGCTTCAGCTACACGCCCGACGCCGCGCGCGGCCTGGTGCGCCTGGCGCTGGACGAAGGCGCGTGGCAGCGCGCCTGGCACCTGCCGACCGCCGAACCGGCGCCCACGCCGCGCCAGCTGCTGGCGCAGTCGGCGCGCCTACTGGGTGCACCGGAGCGCATCCAGGTGCTGCCGCGGGCGTTGCTCGGCGCGCTGAAGCTCTTCATGCCGGTGCTGCGCGAGTACGACGAGATGCTCTACCAGAACCGGCAGGACTACGTGTTCAGCAGCGCCGCCTTCATGGCGCGCTACCCCGACTTCGCCGTGACGCCGTACGAGGAAGGCATCGCGCGCATGGTCGAGTCGCTGCGGCCGGCATAAACCGGCATAAAAAAAGCCCGCCGGGCGGCGGGCTGCTGGAATGCCGAAGCAGGGCCGGCGGCTCAGTCGGTCGCCACTTCCTCTTCCGGCTCGGCCGGTTCGGCACCCTTGCTGCGCTCGCGCTTCGCGATGGGCGTGATGTCGAGCAGCACCTCGTCCTTGTCGTCCAGATCCACCGTCAGGCGCCCGCCCTCGGTCAGGCGGCCGAACAGCAGTTCGTCGGCCAGCGCCTTGCGGATGGTGTCCTGGATCAGGCGCTGCATCGGGCGCGCACCCATCAGCGGATCGAAGCCCTTCTTGGCCAGGAACTTGCGCAGCTTGTCGATGAAGGTGACCTCGACCTTCTTCTCGGCCAGCTGCTGCTCCAGCTGCAGCAGGAATTTGTCGACCACGCGCAGGATGACGTTCTCGTCCAACGGCTTGAAGCTGACGATGGCGTCGAGCCGGTTGCGGAACTCGGGCGTGAACAGGCGCTTGATGTCGGCCATCTCGTCGCCCGCCTGGCGCTGCGTGGTGAAGCCGATGGTGGCCTTGTTCATGGTCTCGGCGCCCGCGTTGGTCGTCATGATGATGATGACGTTGCGGAAGTCGGCCTTGCGCCCGTTGTTGTCGGTCAGCGTGCCGTGGTCCATGACCTGCAGCAGCACGTTGAAGATGTCCGGGTGCGCCTTCTCGATCTCGTCGAGCAGCAGCACGCAGTGCGGCTTCTTGCTGATCGCCTCGGTCATCAGGCCGCCCTGGTCGAAGCCGACGTAGCCCGGCGGCGCGCCGATCAGGCGGCTGACCGCGTGGCGCTCCATGTACTCGGACATGTCGAAGCGGATCAGCTCCACACCCATGATGTAGGCGAGCTGCTTGGCGGCCTCGGTCTTGCCGACGCCGGTGGGGCCGCTGAACAGGAACGAGCCGATCGGCTTGTCGCCCTTGCCTAGCCCTGAGCGCGCCATCTTGACAGCGGCGGCCAGCACTTCGAGCGCCTGATCCTGGCCGAACACCACCGATTTCAGGTCGCGCTCGAGCGTCTGCAGTTTGCTGCGGTCGTCGTGGCTGACGCTGGCCGGCGGGATGCGGGCGATCTTGGCGACGATCTCCTCGATCTCGTGCTTGCCGATGGTCTTCTTGCGCTTGCTCGCCAGCGCGATGCGCTGCGCCGCACCGGCCTCGTCGATGACGTCGATGGCCTTGTCGGGCAGGTGCCGGTCGGTGATGTACTTGGCCGACAGTTCGGCCGCCGCCTGCAGCGCCGCGTTGGCGTACTTGACCGCGTGGTGCTCCTCGAAGCGGCTCTTGAGCCCCTTGAGGATGTCGACGGTCTCGGCCACCGTGGGCTCGACCACGTCGACCTTCTGGAAGCGCCGCGACAGCGCCGCATCCTTCTCGAAGATGCCGCGGTACTCGGTGAAGGTGGTAGCCCCGATGCACTTGAGCGCGCCGGACGACAGCGCGGGCTTCAGCAGGTTGGACGCATCCAGCGTGCCGCCGGAGGCCGCGCCGGCGCCGATCAGGGTGTGGATCTCGTCGATGAACAGGATCGCGTTCGGCTTGTCCTTGAGGTTCTTCAGCACACCCTTCAGGCGCTGTTCGAAGTCGCCGCGGTACTTGGTGCCGGCCAGCAGCGCGCCCATGTCGAGCGCGTACACGGTGGCGTCCGCCAGCACCTCGGGCACGCTGCCCTCGGTGATGCGCCAGGCCAGGCCTTCGGCGATGGCGGTCTTGCCGACGCCGGCCTCGCCCACCAGCAGCGGGTTGTTCTTGCGCCGACGGCACAGGATCTGGATGGTGCGCTCGACCTCGTAGTCGCGCCCGATCAGCGGATCGATCTTGCCTTCCTTGGCGTTCTGGTTCAGGTTGACGGCGAACTGCTCCAGCGGCGAGGCCTTCTCGCTCTTCTCGCCGCCTTCGGGTTCGCCTTCGCCGCTGCCGCCCTGCTGCCCCTCGGCCGGCTTGGCGGCTTCGGGCGGATCGCTCTTGCGGATACCGTGGGCGATGAAGTTGACCACGTCCAGGCGCGTCACGCCCTGCTGGTGCAGGTAGTAGACGGCGTGCGAATCCTTCTCGCCGAAGATCGCCACCAGCACGTTGGCGCCGGTGACTTCCTTCTTGCCATTGCCGGTGCTCTGCACATGCATGATGGCGCGCTGGATCACGCGCTGGAAGCCCAGCGTCGGCTGGGTGTCGACGTCGTCGGTACCGGCCACCTGGGGCGTGTTGTCCTTGATGAAGTTGGTGAGCGACTTGCGCAGGTCGTCGATGTTGGCGGAGCACGCGCGCAAGACCTCGGCCGCGCTGGGGTTATCCAGCAGCGCCAGCAGCAGATGCTCCACGGTGATGAATTCGTGGCGCTGCTGCCGGGCCTCTACGAAGGCCATGTGGAGGCTGACTTCCAGTTCCTGGGCAATCATGGTGTGGTTTCCTTTAGCGCCTCAAGCTTACGACTTTCCTGAGGCTTCGACAGTAGCAGATGGGGGAAGTTCGTTCATATTCAATCAACGCCATGATCTCCCGTTTGGCGGACCGCGCTATTCGACCGGTTCGCTGACGCACTGCAGCGGATGGCCGTCCTGCTTGGCGGCGTCCAGCACCTGGTCGACCTTGGTGGCGGCGACGTCGCGCGAGTACACGCCGCACACGCCTTTGCCGTCGAGGTGGATCTTCAGCATGATCTGGGTCGCCGTCTCGCGATCCTTGCCGAAGAACTCCTGGATCACCACCACCACGAACTCCATCGGCGTGTAGTCGTCGTTCAGCATCACGACCTGGTACATCTGCGGCGGCTTGACCTTCTGCGGCACGCGCTCGAGCACGACTTCGCCGCCGCCATCGGGCTGCCGCGTGGGCACCAGCGGGCCCGGGCGGGCCGGTGGTCGGGTCACGTTGAATGTCGCCATGAAAATCATTCTATCGATCTGCCCCTGCGCCGGCAGTCGGCGCATCGGATGGAAATGGGGGTGCATCAGGCTTTCCCAAGCGGGTCCGCACCGGCGCCGCCGGCATCGGGTTTGCCCGTGCGTCGGTTGACAAGCGCAAAGTCGTTACAGCACACTTGCCAGGATGAAGGATGGAAGTCAAGGAAGGAGACCCTCATGCCTGCAGGAAAAGTCAAGTGGTTCAATGACCTGAAGGGATTTGGATTCATCGAGCCGGATGGCGGCGGGCCGGATGTGTTCGCGCACTTCTCGGCCATCGACATGGACGGATTCAAGACGCTGAAGGAGGGCGCCCGCGTCAGCTACGAGGTCAACCAGGGCCCCAAGGGCCTGCTGGCGATCAACATCCGCGCCGAGCCGGCTGGCGATGGCGTGGCGGCGCAGCCGGCGGGACCGGGTGGCGCGTCCGCGCCGGCGCCGAACTGAGCAAGCCGGTCGCCAGCAAAAAGCCCGGGCCGGTCCCGGGCTTTTGCTTGTCCGGCGCGCGGCCGGCGCCTCACATCTGCGCGATCATCACCTCGCCGAAACCCGAGCAGCTGACCTGGGTCGCGCCGTCCATCAGGCGCGCGAAGTCGTAGGTGACCTTCTTGCTCTGGATCGCCGCTTCCATCGATTCGATGATCTTGTCGGCGGCCTCGGTCCAGCCCATGTGGCGCAGCATCATCTCGGCACTCAGGATCTCGGAGCCGGGGTTGACGTAGTCCTTGCCGGCGTACTTGGGCGCGGTGCCGTGCGTGGCCTCGAAGCAGGCCACCGAATCGCTCATGTTGGCGCCGGGCGCGATGCCGATGCCGCCCACCTGCGCCGCCAGCGCGTCGCTGATGTAGTCGCCGTTGAGGTTCAGCGTGGCGATTACGCTGTACTCGGCCGGGCGCAGCAGGATCTGCTGCAGGAAGGCGTCGGCGATCGCATCCTTGACGATGATGTCCTTGCCGGTCTTCGGGTTCTTGAACTTGCACCACGGCCCGCCGTCGAGCAGTTCGGCGCCGAACTCGCGCTGCGCCAGCGCGTAGCCCCAGTCGCGGAAGCCACCCTCGGTGTACTTCATGATGTTGCCCTTGTGCACCAGGGTGACGTTGGGCTTGTCGTTGTCGATCGCGTACTGGATCGCCTTGCGCACCAGGCGCTCGGTGCCCTCGATCGACACCGGCTTGACGCCGATGCCCGAGGTCTCGGGGAAGCGGATCTTGCGCACGCCCATTTCATCGGTCAGGAAGCGGATCAGCTTCTGTGCCTGCGGGCTCTTGGCTTCCCACTCGATGCCGGCGTAGATGTCTTCCGAGTTCTCGCGGAAGATCGCCATGTTGATCTTCTGCGGTTCCTTCACGGGCGAAGGCACGCCCTGGAAGTACTGCACCGGGCGCAGGCAGACGTACAGGTCCAGCTCCTGGCGCAGTGCCACGTTGAGCGAGCGGATGCCGCCGCCAACCGGCGTCGTCAGCGGGCCCTTGATCGACACCACGTATTCCTTCAGCGCTGCCAGGGTTTCCTCCGGCAGCCAGACGTCGGGACCGTAGACCTGGGTCGACTTCTCGCCGGCGTAGACCTCCATCCAGTGGATCCTGCGACTCCCGCCATAGCATTTCTCGACCGCTGCATCGACCACCCTGATCATCACCGGCGTGATGTCGACGCCGGTGCCATCGCCTTCGATGAACGGAATGATCGGCTGATCCGGCACCCGGAGCGAGGAGTCGGGGTTGACGGTGATCTTCTGGCCGCCCGAGGGCACCTGGATGTGCTGGTACATGGAAAAGGAGTCTCCGAATGATGGGCCTGGATCGCCTGCCGGTCGCACGGTGTGGTGCATCGGACAGGGCCGGGTATGCGAGATTCATTCTAGCCACGGTCGAAGCCGCCCACGGGCTGCGGCGACAATCCGGCGCACGCCAGCGCCAGCCGAACCTTTCGGCGGCATCCCGATCCCAGTTCTCGTTCCAACCCGACAGCACCCGCCATGCGCCCAGCCACCCGTCGCCGCCTGTTGATCGCCCTTGCCGCCCTGCCCTGCGCGTCCGCCTTCGCGCAGCTGGCGCCGATCGGCCAGCCGCAGCTCGATCTGCCGCGCACCACGCTCACCGTGGGCATGCACCGCATCGACGCCCAGATCGCCGCGACGCATCCGCAGCGCCAGACCGGGCTGATGCACCGCAAGGAGATGCCGCAGCACGAGGGCATGCTGTTCATCTTCGAGCAGCCGTCGGTGCAGTGTTTCTGGATGAAGAACACGCTGATCCCGCTGACCGCCGCCTTCGTGGCCGACGACGGCCGCATCGTCAACCTGGCCGACATGCAGCCGCTGGATGAACGCAGCCACTGCTCGAGCGAGCCGGTGCGCTACGTGCTGGAGATGAACCAGGGCTGGTTCGCGCAGCGCAAGCTGAAGGCCGGCACATCCTTGGGCGGCAAGGTGTTCGAGGCGCGGCGCTGAGCACGCGCAGCCCGGCCGGCAAGACAAAGGGCGCCGGATCGGCGCCCTTGGTTGGTTCTGGCCTGGGTGCGGTGCTTCAGGCGATCGATTGCAGCGCCTGGTTGAAGGTCGGGCTCGGGCGCATCACCGCCGACAGCTTGGCCGGATCGGGCTGGTAGTAGCCGCCGATGTCGACCGACTTGCCCTGGATCTCGGTCAGCTCCTGCACGATCTTCTGCTCATTGTCGGCCAGCGCCTTGGCCAGCGGCGCGAACTTGGCGGCCAGCTCGGCGTCCTCGGTCTGCGCCGCCAGCGCCTGCGCCCAGTACAGCGCCAGGTAGAACTGGCTGCCGCGGTTGTCGAGCTGGCCGGTCTTGGGTGACGGCCCCTTGTTGTTGTCGAGCAGCTTGCCGGTGGCCGCGTCCAGCGTCGTGGACAGCAGCTTGGCCTTGCCGTTGCCCGTCTTCATGCCCAGATCCTCCAGGCTCACCGCCAGCGCCAGGAATTCGCCCAGCGAATCCCAGCGCAGGTGGTTCTCCTCCACCAGCTGCTGCACGTGCTTGGGCGCCGAGCCGCCGGCGCCGGTCTCGTACATGCCGCCGCCGGCCATCAGCGGCACGATCGACAGCATCTTGGCGCTGGTGCCGAGCTCCATGATCGGGAACAGATCGGTCAGGTAGTCGCGCAGGATGTTGCCGGTGGCGCTGATGGTGTCGAGGCCGCGGATCACGCGCTCGAGCGTGTAGCGCATGGCGCGCACCTGGCTCATGATCTGGATGTCGAGGCCCTCGGTGTCGTGCTCGTGCAGGTACATCTTGACCTTGGTGATGAGCTGGTTCTCGTGCGGGCGGTAGGGGTCGAGCCAGAACACCACCGGCATGCCCGAGTTGCGCGCGCGCGTGACGGCCAGCTTGACCCAGTCGCGGATGGCGGCGTCCTTGACCTGGCACATGCGCCAGATGTCGCCGGCTTCCACGTCCTGGCTCATCAGCACTTCGCCGGTGGCGATGTCGGTGAAATTGGCGACGCCGTCCTCCGGGATCTCGAAGGTCTTGTCGTGCGAGCCGTATTCCTCGGCCTGCTGCGCCATCAGGCCGACGTTGGGCACGGTGCCCATGGTGCGCGGATCGAACGCTCCGTGCCACTTGCAGAAGTTGATCATCTCCTGGTAGATGCGGGCGAAGGTGCTCTCGGGCATCACCGCCTTGACGTCCTTCAGGCGGCCGTCGGCGCCCCACATCTTGCCGCCGTTGCGGATCATGGCCGGCATCGAGGCATCGACGATGACGTCGTTGGGCGAATGGAAGTTGGTGATGCCCTTGCTGGAATCGACCATCGCCAGCTCGGGCCGGTTCTCGTGGCAGGCGTGCAGGTCGCGCTTGATCTCGTCCTGCAGGCTCTGCGGCAGCGCCTCGATCTTGTTGTACAGATCGACCATGCCGTTGTTGACGTTGACGCCCAGCTCGTCGAACAGCTTCTGGTGCTTCTCGAAGGCTTCCTTGTAGAAGATCTTCACGCAGTGGCCGAACACGATCGGGTGCGAGACCTTCATCATGGTCGCCTTGACGTGCAGCGAGAACATGACGCCGGTCTTGTGCGCGTCCTCGATCTGCTTCTCGTAGAAGTCGAGCAGCGCCTTCTTGCTCATGAACATCGAGTCGATCACCTCCCGCTCCTGCAGCGCAATCTTCTCCTTGAGCACGATGGTCTTGCCGCTCTTGGTGATCAGCTCCATCCTCACGTCGCGCGCCTTGTCCAGCGTCATCGACTTCTCGCCGCTGTAGAAGTCGCCGTGGTGCATGTGCGAAACGTGGCTGCGCGAGGCCTGGCTCCATTCGGCCATGCTGTGTGGGTTCTTGCGCGCGTATTCCTTCACCGCCTTGGGCGCGCGGCGGTCCGAGTTGCCCTCGCGCAGCACCGGGTTGACGGCCGAGCCGATGCACTTGTTGTAGCGCGCGCGGATCTCCTTTTCCTTGTCGTCCTTCGGTTGCTCCGGGAAGTCGGGGATCGCGTAGCCCTTGTCCTGCAGTTCCTTGACGGCGGCCATCAGCTGCGCCACCGAGGCGCTGATGTTGGGCAGCTTGATGATGTTGGCATCGGGATCGTGCGTCAGCTTGCCCAGTTCGGCCAGGTTGTCGGGCACCCGCTGCGCCTCGCTCAGGTATTCCGGGAACTGGCCCAGGATGCGGCCGGCCACCGAGATGTCGCTGGTGGTGACGTCGACGCCGGCCGGGGCGGCGAAGGTCTGGATGATAGGCAGGAACGACGCGGTCGCCAGCAGGGGCGCCTCGTCGGTCAGCGTGTAGACGATGGTGGATGGCTTGTCGCTCATGGGTGTCTCTCCGGTTATCGTTTTCAGGCACGGCGCCGCGCCCCGAAACGGGGCGGCACGCCATCTTGGCACGCATTCCTGACCCGAAGCTCACAAGTCGGGCCAGGGGGCTGGCGTATTGTGGCAAACGCGCAGCCCGGCCGCGACTGGCCCCCGGCAAACCATCCAAATGGCGCTGGCACTCCGCATCGGCACCGCCGGCGATCGATCGCCGCACCGCCACCGGCCACGCGCCGCGCGCCGGCTTCGCGACCGGATCTCAGAAGTAGCCCAGCACCCTCCACCAAGCGACGCCCACCACCAGCCAGACGATGATCAGCACCACGCTCATCACGAAGCCGGTCTTCCACCATTCGCCCAGGGTGACGTAGCCCGAGCCGAAGATCACCGGCGAGGTGCCGGTGGCGTAGTGTGTCAGCGTCATCATGATGTTCGACGCCGCCGCCATGATCAGCGCGAACGGCAGCGCCGGCGCACCAAGCGCCAGACCGGCGGCGTAGAAGGCCGCGAACATGGCGGTGATGTGCGCGGTGGTGCTGGCGAAGGCGTAGTGCGCGTACAGGTAGGCCAGCATCAGCAGGGACGTCGCGCCCACCCAGCCCAGGCCCAGGCTGCCGATGCCGGTCTCGATGCTCTTGGCGAACCAGGCGATCAGGCCCAGCTTGTTGAGGAAGGTGGCCATCATCACCAGCGCGCCGAACCAGATGATGGTGTCCCAGGCGCTCTTTTCTTTGATCACGTCGTCCCAGCTCAGCACGCCGGAGATCAGGCACAGCGCCAGCCCGATGAAGGCAGTGGTGGTCGGATCGATCACCGCGCCCGGGCCTAGGACGAAAGCCGGCAGGCCGGCCCACAGCGCCAGCAGCACGAAGAACACGCCCAGCATGATGAACTCGCCGCGGGTCACCGGGCCCATCTCGCGCAGCCGCTCGACGGCGAACTGCGCCGCGTTCGGCGTGCTCTTGATCTCGGGCGGATACAGCCAGTAGACGACCAGCGGCATCAGCAGCATCGCTACCACGCCCGGCAGCAGCATGGCCAGCGCCCAGGTACCCCACGACAACTGGATCTGCGCGCCGGTCACATCGGCGATCAGCTTGACCACGAGCGGGTTGGGCGCGGTGGCGGTGATGAACATGGCCGAGGTGATCGGGTTGGCGTGGTAGTTGGTCAGCGCGAGATAGCGGCCGATGCGGCCCTGGGTGCCCTGCTCCGGATCGGAGTCGTAGCTGCCCGCGATGGCACGCATGATCGGGTGGATGATGCCGCCGCCGCGCGCCGTGTTGCTGGGCGTCACCGGCGCCAGGATCAGCTCCGACAGCGCCAGTGAATAGGCGATGCCCACGGTCTTGCGGCCCCACACGGCGATGAACAGGTAGCCGATGCGCGCGCCCAGCCCGGTCTTGATGATGCCGCGCGAAATCATGATCGACACGCCGATCAGCCAGATCAGCGAATTGGAGAAGCTCGACAGCGCATCGCCGATGGCGCCGGCCGGCTTGTCGTTGGTGACGCCGGTGACAGCCACCAGGGCGATCGCCACCATCGACAGCGCGCCGATCGGCATCACCTTGCCGATGATAGCCGCGATGGTGCCCACGAACAGCGCCAGCAGATGCCAGGCATTGGCCGTGACGCCGGCAGGCACCGGAATGACGAACCAGATCAACAGCCCGATGGCGATCGCAATCACCGCAGGAACCGGTTTGAAGCCCATGTGCTCTCCTTGCTTGGAACCCGTTGGCCCGCACCACGTGCCTGCTTAGTGGCCAGAGCACACTGTGGGGAGGGTCTTTATCGTCACGCCGGCGTCCGCGCGCAAATTTGACGCTTGTCAAGGTTTTTCTGCGTGGAACTCAGGCCGTCCATTCCACGCAACTTGGCGTCCGGTGCGTACCCGGTCGCGGCATGTGGTGCTGCGTCCGGGCCCGGTTTCAATTGGCGCCTGGCATTACACGTGGTTGCCCGATCCGCCGGAATACACCTGTTCGTGCACACGTTGTCAGGGCGAGAGGTGTGGCGGCGGCAGATGTCACCGGCCTGGAGAAGGACGCTTGCATCGAACCGCCATGCCCCTTGGATCCTGACCGGGCAATCGGCGTGGCCCGCGGATCCGGCCCCAGGCCACCACCCCATACGCCCCTCGCAAGGAGAACCCCATGAAACGACTGCATCGCTCCACCCTGATCGCCACGCTGGCCGCCCTGACCCTGGGTGTCGGCGTCGCCCATGCCGACGAAACCGAGTGCTACGGCCGCATCGACGCCGTCTCGATCGACGGTGACGTGAAAGTGCCCAGCGGGCTGGCGTGCACGCTGGCCGGCACCCGCGTGGACGGCAACGTGAAGGTCGAGTCCGGCGCCTCGCTGGCAGCACACGACGCGCTCATCGGCGGCAACGTGCAGGCCGAGAACCACCGCGCCATCATCCTCGCCGGTGGCGCGGTCGGCGGCAGCGTGCAGTTCAAGCAGGGCGGTGGCGCCAGCATCGACGGCGTCGACGTCAAGGGTGACATCCAGCTGTTCGAGAACCATGGCGCCCAGAGCGTGACCAACAACCGCGTCGACGGCAACCTGCAGTGCAAGTCGAACCGCCCGGCGCCCACCGGCGGCGGCAACCTCGTGCAGGGCAACAAGGAGGATCAGTGCCGGTATCTCTGACCTGACCGCCGTCGGTTCATGGCCGCGCCAAGCGCGCGGCCCGCTGCCGCCGGACCAGGGGCCTGGAGCCGTACCCTGCCCGATGAAAAAAGCCACCTTGCGGTGGCTCTTGTCGGGCGCGGGCAGGCCGCCCGATCAGCCGAAGTTCTTGGCCGCGAAGTCCCAGTTGACCAGCTTGTCGAAGAAGGTCTCGACGAACTTGGCGCGCGCGTTGCGGTAGTCGATGTAGTAGGCGTGCTCCCACACGTCCACCGTGAGCACCGGGGCGTCGCCGGTGGTCAGCGGGGTACCAGCGGCGCCCATGTTGACGATGTCGAGCGAGCCGTCGGCCTTCTTGACCAGCCAGGTCCAGCCGCTGCCGAAGTTGGCTCCGGCGCTGGCGACGAAGGCCTTCTTGAAGTCGGCCACCGAGCCCCATTTCTTCTTGATGGCGTCGGCCACCGCGCCGCTGGGCTCGCCGCCGCCCTGCGGCTTCATGCAGTTCCAGAAGAAGGTGTGGTTCCAGATCTGGGCGGCCTGGTTGTACATGCCGCCGCTGGACTTCTTGACCACATCCTCGAGCGCCATGTTCTCGAACTCGGTGCCTTTCTGCAGCTCGTTGAGCTTGTCGACGTAGGCCTTGTGGTGCTTGCCGTGGTGGTATTCCAGGGTTTCCTGGCTGTAGTGGGGTGCCAGCGCGTCGATGGCGTAAGGCAGCGGGGGCAGGGTGCGTTCCATGTCGGTTGTCCTTTCGTTGTCAGTTGTCAATGCAGGATGGAGCGGCCGATGATAGGTCGCTCCGTGCGCATCCATTGTAGGAACTCAGCGCGAACGCGGTGTGACCACCGAAACATCAACCTTGCCATCGGCAAGGGTCGCGGCCAGCCGCTGGCCGGGCTGCGTCTGCGCGGCCCGGGTGATGGGTATGCCGGCCTCATCCTCCAGCCACGCATAGCCGCGTTCCAACACCAGGTGCGGGTCCAGCAGCGACAGCCGCAACGTGGAGCGCTCCAGCCGTTCACGCGCGGCGCCCAGGGGCTGGGCCACAGCGACCGGCAGACGCTCGGCCAGGCGCTGCAGGCGCGCCCGCTCGGTCGTCAACGCGGGCGCGACGGTGCGCGGCAGGCGTTCCGTCCAGCGCGCGAGCTGGCCGCGCTCGCGCTCCAGCCGCAGCACCACGGCGTGGCGCAGGCGCTGGGCTGCACGGTCCAGGCGCCGGCGCTCGTCCGCCAGCGCCGCCGACGGTCGGCCCAGGCGGCTGACGAGCCAGTCCAGCCGCTGCGCCTCGGCATCCAGCCGGCGACGCAGCGCGCGGGCTAGGCGCTCTTGGCGTGCCTGCAGCTCGGCCAGCCACTGCTCGCGCGGCGCGCCGACCAGTTCGGCGGCGGCGGTCGGCGTCGGCGCGCGCAGGTCGGCGACGAAGTCGGCGATGGTGAAATCGGTCTCGTGACCGACGCCGCTGACCACCGGCACCGGGCTGGCGACGATGCTGCGCGCCAGCTGCTCGTCGTTGAAGGCCCACAGATCCTCGATCGAGCCGCCGCCGCGCACCAGCAGGATGACGTCGATCGGCGGCGCAGCAGCATCGGTCGCCAGCGCGTACAGGCGCTGCAGCGCCTGGCGCAGCTCGCCCGGCGCACCAGCCCCCTGCACCGCCGCCGGCGCCAGCAGCACCGGCACGTGCGGCAGGCGCCGCGCCAGCGCATGCAGCACATCGCGCAGGGCGGCGGCGCCGAGCGAGGTCACCACGCCGATGCCACGCGGCATTGCGGGCAGCGCGCGCTTGCGTCCGGCGTCGAACAGGCCCTCGGCTTCCAGCTTGGCCTTGAGGCGCAGGAACTGCTCGAACAGCGCGCCCTGCCCGGCGCGCGCCATCGATTCGACCACCAGCTGCAGATCGCCGCGCGGCTCGTAGACCGACAGGCGCCCACGCACCTCGACCTCGTCGCCCTCGCGCGGCGCGAAATCCAGCAGGCCGGCGGCGCGGCGGAACATGGCGCAGCGCAACTGCCCGCGATCGTCCTTGAGCGCGAAATAGCAATGCCCGCTGGCGGCGCGCGAGAAGCCCGAAATCTCGCCACGCGCCGCGACCGGATTGAAGCGCGCCTCCAGCGCGTCAGCGACGGCGCGCGTCAGCGCCCCAACCTGCCACACGCGCGGCGCCGTTGCAGGATCTGGCGGCGGAAAGCCAGTATTCATGCGGTCTGGCGGCCGGTTCGCGCATTGGGCGGCACGGCACTACTCCACAGCACGATCCAAACTGAAACGAAGCTGTCGCAATCGGCCGGAGAGCACGTATACACGTCCAAGCGCTTGATTTTCAAAGGTTTTCTTCTGCCCAAAAGGTCATCAAAGCGTCACGGAGCCCGTCATTGCGTGCCTTCGGGGTGTTCCGGCAGGCGTTCTTCACAAAGTTATCCACAGATTGTGTGCATGAACCGGCCGACTCGGCCACCGACTCCCGGCCAGCCCCGCGAACGCCGCCGCAACACACCGGGCCGGCAGTGTCGGCATGGCCGGCGGCTGGTTCATAATGACCCGCGCTCCTGCGGAGCGACGGCGGGCTGGGTCCAGTAAACCCGCCGCCTCGACGGAAAGAACCAGCCTTGCTTTCGATCATACAAGCCGCCGGTTGGCCGATCTGGCCGCTGATCCTGTGCTCCGTGCTGGCGCTGGCCTTCATCATCGAACGCTTCGTGCAGCTGAAGACCAGCCGCATCCTGACGCCGCGGCTGGTCGACGACTGCATGGGCGTGTCGCGCCACGGCGTGCCGGCACTGGAGATCGTCGACCGGCTGGCCGAGCATTCGGCGCTGGGCGAGGTGCTGGCGGCCGGCTGGCGCGCCCTGCACGACAACCCGCGCTGCAGCCCGGCCGAGCTGCGCGCCGCCATGGAAGCGGCCGGCCGCCAGGTCGCGCACCGGCTCGAGCGCTACCTGCCGGCGCTGGCCACCATTGCCTCGGCGGCGCCGCTGCTGGGCCTGCTCGGCACGGTGATCGGCATGATCGAGATCTTCGGCTCGCAGGCGCCGGCCGGCACGCTCTCGGGCGGCGACCCGGCGCGGCTGGCGCACGGCATCTCGATCGCGCTCTACAACACCGCGTTCGGGCTGATCATCGCCATTCCGGCGCTGATCTTCTGGCGCTATTTCCGCGCCCGCGTCGACGGCTACGTGCTGGCGCTGGAACTGGCGGCCGAGCGCTTCGCGCGCCACCTGGAGCCGCTGTGCAGCGGCGCCGGCCAGCCGGAGCTGATGCGGTGAAGTTCAGTGCGCGCCGGCCGGAAGACCCGGGGATCGACCTGATCCCGTTCATCGACGTGCTGCTGGTGATCCTGATCTTCCTGATGCTGACCACCACCTACAACAAGTTCACCGAACTGCAGCTGAGCCTGCCGGTGGCCGATGCCGACGCGCAGCGTGACCGGCCGCGGGAGATCGTGGTCGCCGTGGCCGCTGACGGCCGCTACGCCGTCAACCGGACGCCACTGGAAGGCCGCAGCGTAGAAGCTGTGGCCGCCGCGCTGCGCGCGGGCTCGTCGGAAGGCAGCGTGCTCATCATCAGCGCCGACGCCGCCGCGCCGGTGCAGGCCGTGATCACCGTGATGGATGCCGCGCGCCGCGAAGGCCTGACGCAGCTGACATTCGCCGCGCAGGCCAGCGCTGCGCTGGCCGACGGCGCGCGCTGACGCCACCATGGCCGGCTCCGTGCGATCGGCCCTGTCGCGTGCCGTGGTGAACGGCTGGACGCGGCGCGGACCGCTGGCGTGCGCGCTGTGGCCGCTGTCGCGGCTGTACGGCGCGCTGGTGGCGCTGCACCGGGCCCGGTACCGGAGCGGGCAACAGCGCACCCGGCTGCCGGTGCCCGTGATCGTGGTCGGCAACGTGGTCGCCGGCGGCGCCGGCAAGACCCCCACCACGCTGGCGCTGGTGCAGCACCTGCAGACGCGCGGCTGGCGTCCCGGCATCCTGTCGCGCGGCCATGGCCGCGCCACCGGCGATTGCCGCGAGGTGCTGCCCGACAGCGACCCGCGCCAGGTCGGCGACGAACCGCTGCTGCTGCGCCGGCGCACCGGCGCGCCGGTGTTCGTGGCCGCCCGGCGCGCCGAGGCCGGCCGGGCGCTGCTGGCGGCGCACCCCGGCACCGACATCCTGGTCTGCGACGACGGCCTGCAGCATCTGCCGCTGGCGCGCGACGTGGAAATCTGCGTATTCGACGCGCGCGGCATCGGCAACGGCTGGCTGCTGCCGGCCGGGCCGCTGCGCGAGCCCTGGCCGCGCGCGGTGGATCTGGTGCTGCACACCGAGCCAGACGGCGAGGTGGTCCTGCCCGCCGGCGCCAGCGCACACCGCGGCCGGCGTGCGCTGGCTGAGCACGCGCGGCGCGCCGACGGTGCGCGGGTTGCGCTTGCCGACCTGCGCGATCAGCGGCCGGTGGCGGTCGCCGGCATCGCCCGTCCGCAAGCCTTCTTCGACATGCTGCGCGCAGCCGGACTGCCGCTCGGCGCCACCGTTGCCCTGCCCGACCACGCTGCCTACGACGAGCAACTGGCCGCCGCCCTGCCCCCTGGCACGCTGCTGTGCACCGAGAAGGACGCCCTCAAGCTGTGGCGTCACCGCCCCGACGCGCTCGCCGTGCTGCTGGAACTCGAGGTTCCACCGGCCTTCTTCGCCGCGCTCGATGAACGCCTGGCCGCTCGCGACTATCATCCTCGCAAGCCCGCCGACACGCGCCCATGATCTCGCACATCGACCACGTCGTTCTCACGGTTGCCGACATCGAACGCTCGGTGGCCTTCTACCAGCGCGTGCTGGGCATGGAAGCGGTGAGCTTCGCCGGCGGCCGGCGCGCGCTGCGGTTCGGCCAGCAGAAGATCAACGTGCAGACCCTGGGCATGGAAACGCGCAATCACGCCGGCGTCGGTTCGGGCGATCTGTGCCTGATCAGCCACTGGCCGCTCGAGCGCGTCGTGGCGCAGTTGAGCGCCGAGAACGTGCCGCTGCTCGAAGGGCCGGTCGCCAAGTCCGGTGCCACCGGGCCGATCCAGTCCGTTTATTTCAACGACCCCGACGGCAATCTGATCGAGGTCAGCGTCTACCCTTGATTGAGAGCCCGCCCATGGATCCGAAACTGCTCGAACTGCTGGTCTGCCCCGTCACCAAGGGTCCGCTCGACCTCGACCGCGAGAAGAACGAGTTGATCTCGCGCTCGGCCCGCCTCGCCTACCCGATCCGCGACGGCATCCCGATCATGCTGGAGAACGAGGCGCGCGCGCTGTCCGACGAGGAACTGGAGCAGTTGCCCAAGCGCACGCCGCTGGTGAGCTGATGTTCACCGTCCTGATCCCGGCGCGGCTGGCCTCCACCCGGCTGCCGAACAAGCCGCTGGCCAACATCGCCGGCAAGCCGATGATCGTGCGGGTGGCCGAGCGCGCCGAAGGCTCGGGTGCGGCGCAGGTGCTGGTGGCCGCCGATGCGCCGGAAATCCTCAATGCCTGCGCCGCCCACGGCGTGCGGGCGCTGGCCACGCGCGCCGACCACCCGAGTGGCAGCGACCGGCTGGCTGAGGCCTGCGAGCAGCTCGGCCTGGATGGCGACGACATCGTGGTCAACGTGCAGGGGGACGAGCCGCTGATCGATCCTGGCCTGATCGACGCCGTCGCGGATCTGCTGCAGGCCCGGCCGCAGGCGCAGATGGCGACCGCCGCGCACGCCATCGGCAGCCTCGAGGAGTTCAGCAACCCGAACGTGGTCAAGCTGGTCACCGACGCCCAGGGCATGGCACTGCTGTTCAGCCGCGCGCCGCTGCCCTGGTGGCGCGACGGCTTCGCCCATGGCATCACGGCGCTGCCGACACAGCCGGCGCCGCTGCGCCACATCGGCATCTATGCCTACCGCGCCGGCTTCCTGCGTCGCTTCCCGACGCTGCCGCCGGCGCCGCTGGAGCAGTGCGAGGCGCTGGAGCAGTTGCGCGCACTCTGGCATGGCCACCGGATCGCCGTCCACGTCGCGGCGGATGCGCCCGGCCCCGGCGTCGACACACCCGAGGACCTGGCCCGCGTGCGGGCCCGGTTCGCCTGACGCCGCAGCCGTTTCCGCCCCGGTTTCCACCACGGCTTGTCAGCCCCGCGCACGGGAGCGCGTGCTATTCTTGATTCCAAACCTTGATTCCAAACCACCGCCGGGGCACGGCACGCGCCGCACGTACCCGCATCCACGCCAATCCACCCGAGGAACACGATGAAACTGATTCTTCTGGGCGCCCCCGGCGCCGGCAAAGGCACGCAAGCCGCTTTCATCTGCCAGAAGTACGGCATCCCCCAGATCTCCACCGGTGACATGCTGCGCGCCTCCGTCAAGGCCGGCACGCCGCTGGGCCTGCAGGCCAAGAGCGTGATGGAGTCCGGCGGCCTGGTCAGCGACGAGCTGATCATCAACCTGGTGAAGGAGCGCATAACGCAAGCCGACTGCGCCAACGGCTTCCTGTTCGATGGCTTCCCGCGCACCATCCCGCAGGCCGAGGCGATGAAGGAGGCCGGTGTCAAGCTCGACTACGTGCTGGAGATCGACGTGCCCTTCGACGCCATCATCGAGCGCATGAGCGGGCGCCGCAGCCACCCGGCCTCGGGCCGCACCTACCACGTCAAGTTCAACCCGCCCAAGGTGGAAGGCCAGGACGACGTCACCGGCGAGCCGCTGGTGCAGCGCGACGACGACAAGGAAGAAACCGTGCGCAAGCGCCTCGAGGTCTACAGCCAGCAGACGCGCCCGCTGGTCGACTACTACGGCAACTGGGCCAAGCTTGAGCCGGCCGCCGCGCCCAAGTACCGCTCGATCAGCGGCACCGGCACGGTCGAGGAGATCACGGCGCGCGCCCTGCAGGCCCTGGCCAGCTGACCGCCTCACCGGGTGTGCAAGCCGCGACCGGCTTCATGCGGCGGGCGGGCTCCTCGTGCAGCCACACCCACCACTGTCGGCGCCGCCGCGCGAGCGCCCGGGCCTGGCTCAGCGTTTCCCGGCCAGGTCGATCGTCCAGTAACGACCGTACTCGGTCCCGGCGCCGTAGCCGCAGGCGCCGCCGATTTCAGTGAACGCCGGATTCATCAGCGCTTCGCAATGGCCGCTGCGGCTGCCGATCCAGCCATTCACCGCGTCCGCCGCTGAGGCATAACCGGCGCCGATGTTCTCGGCCACCGCGAACCAGCCATAGCCGACCGCGGCCACGCGCTCGGTGGCGCTGCTGCCGTCCGAGCCGATGTGCGAGAAGAAGTCGCCACGCGCCATGTCATAAGCGTGCCGGCTGGCCGCCTCCGCCAGCGCGGTGCTCCACCGCAGTGCGGCGGCTGCCGGCTGCGGGCCCGAGGCACAGGAGCGCGGCTGCGACCGGAACTCGTTGATCGCGGCCAGCAGCTGCGTCATATCGCCACAGGCAGTCACGCCCGCCGGCGGCGTGGGCGGCGCCGGCACGGTGACCGGCGCAGGCGCTGGCGGCACCTGTTCTATCGGTACCTGTTCCTGTGTCGGTGCCGTGGGTGTGGTGGGTGTGGCTGCTGACGCCGGCGCCGGGCTCGGCACTGGACCAGCGCCAACCTCTGGCATCGCGGCGGGAGCGGCCGGCGCACCGGCCATCGTGGAATCTGGCCCCGATTCGCCACCACCTCCGCACGCCGTCAGCGCCGCGCACACCAAGGTCAGCGCCGCCAATCGCCGGGCGGCCTGTCTGGATCTCATCTTGTTTCCTTGTCGTCTAGTCGGCGTCCGTCACGTCCGATGGCGGCGGATTATGGCGAGCATCCGGACACCCTACGGCCAACGCGGCGTTGCAAGCATCGACTGCGCGAAAAGCCTGGTAAATGTGTCGCCGTGCTCGAAACACTTGCAAGCGCAGTCAAGCTGGCGTGCGCACAGACCGCTTGCGTTTTCGACAAAACTGTCTAAAAATACAGGTACTGGATATCAACACAGGTCCGCAACCTCCACCTGCCATGAACGACGCGCCCAAGCTCACCGCCCGCCAGCAGCAGGTCCTGCAACTGGTGCAGGATGCCATCGCCAGCACCGGCGCACCGCCGACGCGCGCCGAGATCGCCACGCAACTGGGTTTCCGGTCCGCCAACGCCGCCGAGGAGCACCTGCAGGCGCTGGCGCGCAAGGGCGTGATCGATCTGGTCAGCGGCACCTCGCGCGGCATCCGGCTCAAGGGCGCCAGCCGCAGCAGCGCGCGCGGCGACCTGTTCAGCCTGCCGCTGCCGCGCATGGGGCAGTTGGCGCTGCCGCTGGTCGGCCGCGTAGCCGCCGGTTCGCCGGTGCTGGCGCAGGAACATGTCGACCGCACCTACCACGTCGAACCCACCCTGTTCGCCCAACGGCCCGACTACCTGCTGCGCGTGCGCGGCATGTCGATGCGGGACGCCGGCATCATGGACGGCGACCTGCTGGCGGTGCAGATCACGCGCGATGCGCGCAACGGCCAGATCGTGGTGGCGCGCCTGGGCGACGAAGTCACCGTCAAGCGCTTTCACCGCCACAAGAACCAGATCGAACTGCACGCCGAGAACCCCGACTACCCCACCATCGTGGTACGCCCGGGCGAGCCGTTCGAGATCGAGGGCCTGGCGGTCGGCCTAATCCGCAACAGCATGCTGATGTAGCGTCTTCCTGCTTTTTTCTCGCGCCGCCGCAGGTGGCGGGCGTGCAGATGAAAGACGCGGCTCACGCGCTCTTTCGTCCACACCCTGCGGCAGCGCGATGGACGGAGGCACTGCGTCCGTCCGCATCAATCTCGCCTGTGTCCAACCTCAGTCCTTGAAAGGTTTTGCATGGGAACGAATGTCATCCAACTGGCCGATTACTCATAAGTCAGTAATTTAGGGAACAAATGTTCACATCTTCTGTCCAAGTC
>NZ_DAOMOQ010000043.1:0-22541 GCF_035444425.1 Ottowia sp.
CACCCCGGCTCGTGCAGGTGCGTGCAGTTGTAGAACCGGCACTCGGCCACGTGTGGCCTGATGTCGGGCATGTAGGCGGCGAGCTGCATCGGGTCGATGTGGCGCAGGCCGAATTCCTGGAAGCCGGGGGAATCGATCAGGGCGCTGGTTTTCGCCTCGTCCAGCCAGTACCAGCTGGTGGTGGTGGTGGTGTGCCGGCCGCTGCCGAGCGCCTGCGAGATCTCGCCGGTCTGGGCGTCGGCGCCGGGGACCAGGCGATTGATGAGGGTGCTCTTGCCGGCGCCTGAGGGCCCCAGGATCAGGGTGGTGTGGCCGTGCAGGCGGCCCAGCAGGTCGGCGAGGGAACAGGTTTGCGGTTGATCGGCGGTGCGGCCCCTCACCCCAACCCTCTCCCCAGAGGGGAGAGGGGGTAAGCCCACAAGGGTCGTCGCAGGCGAGGCGGGGTTTTCTCCCTCTCCCGCCGGCGGGAGAGGGTTGGGGTGAGGGCGGCGCGGCGCTGCGGCGATCGGCAGCACCGTGTAACCCATCTCACGGTACGGCGCCAGGCGCGCCCAGGCGCGGGCGAAGGGCTCGGTCAGGTCCGCCTTGTTGAGCACGACCAGCGGCTCGATGTGCTCGGCCTCGCAGGCGATCAGGGCGCGCGCGAGCTGCTGCTCGGAGAACTCGGGTTCGGCGGCGACCAGGATCAGCACCTGGTCGAGGTTGGCGGCGAAGCTCTTCGTGCGTACCTCGTCCTGGCGGTAGAGCAGGTTGCGGCGCGGCGCGATCTGCTCGATGGTGCCCTCGTCCTGGCTGGGCTGCCAGCGTACCCGGTCGCCGACCACCACGGCCAGCCGCTTGCCGCGCGGGTGACAGATGACACGCTCACCTTCCGGCGTCTCGACCACGCAGTGGCGGCCGTGGCTGCCAACGATAAGACCGTCGCGCCAAGTGTCGCTAGTGACTGAGGCAGGGCGGGGCGTGCGGCTCACGCGGTGCCGCTGTCGGCGTCGTCCCGGGCGCCCAGGCGCGCTGCCTGCATGTCGGTCTGGCGCGCGGCATCGAGGTCGCGCTGGCTGACGCCGCCGGCGTCGTGGGTGCTCCAGCGCACGTCGCCGCGTCCCCAGCCGATCAGCAGATCGGGATGGTGATTCAGGTGCTCGGCGAGTTCGGCGATGGCGTTGGCGAAGACCATGGCCTGGCGGAAATCGTCGAAGTGCCAGTGCTTGCAGATGGCATCGGCAGCATTCGAGTGGACGACCGTCCAGCCAGGCAGGGCTTGCAGCGCCGCCTGCAGCTCGGCGGTGGTGAGCGCGACCGGTGGGTTGGCCGAAGCGTCGGGTGGCGTCATCACGGGTCTCAGGCCGGCAGCACGCGCGCGCCCATGCGGGCGATGCGCTCGCTGGCCGGCGGGTGCGAGTAGTAGAAGCGCACGTACAGCGGATCGGGCGTGAGCGTGCTCGCGTTGTCCTTGTACAGCTTGACCAGGGCGTTGGCCAGGTCCTGCGCGCTGGCCTGGGTGCCGGCGTAGGCGTCGGCCTCGAACTCGTGCTTGCGCGATAGCTGCGCCATCAGCGGCGAGATGAAGAAGGCGAACACCGGCACCACCAGCATGAACAGCAGCAGCGCCAGCGCGTGGTTGGGCACCACGCCGCCCAGCGCTGGCGGCAGGTTGGGCGTGACGCCGAGGCCGGTGTAGAACCAGGCTTGCTGCGCCAGCCAGCCCAGCAGCGCCAGCCCCGCCAGGCTGAAGGCGAACAGGCCGGCGATGCGCTTGAAGATGTGTTTGTGCTTGTAGTGGCCCAGCTCGTGCGCCAGCACGGCCTCGACCTCGGGCGGCGACAGCTGCTCCAGCAGGGTGTCGAAGAACACCACGCGCTTGGACGCGCCGAAGCCGGTGAAGTAGGCGTTGGCGTGCGCGCTGCGGCGGCTGCCGTCCATCACGAACAGGCCCTTGGCGGCGAAGCCGCAGCGCGCCATCAGCGCCGTCACGCGTTCCTTCAGCGATTCGTCGGCCAGCGGCTGGAACTTGTTGAACAGCGGTGCGATGACGGTGGGGTAGACCACCAGCATCAAGAGGCTGAAGGCCATCCACAGGCCCCAGGTCCACAGCCACCACCACGTGCCTGTGACTGCCATCAGCCACAGCACCAGCGCCGCCAGCGGCACGCCGACGACGATGCTGACCAGGGTGGACTTGAGCAGGTCGGCCAGCCACAGGCCGGGAGTCATCTTGTTGAAGCCGAAGCGCTGCTCGATGCCGAAGGTCTGGTAGAGCGACACCGGCAAGTCGATCAGCGCGTTGATAACGGCGAACGCGATCAGCAGCGCCAGCGGCTGCAGCAGCGGGCGCGGGCCGAGCCAGTCGAGCAGCAGGCCGTTGAGCCAGTCGAGCCCGCCCAGCAGCGTCCAGGCCAGCAGCACGATGGCGGCCAGGACCATCTCGATCAGGCCGAAGCGCAGTTTGGTGACGGTGTAGTCGGCCGCGCGCTGGTGCGCCGGCAGCGTGATGGCCTGGGCGAAATCGGCTGGCACGGCGCCACGGTGGCGCGCCACGGCACGGATCTGGCGCGAGGCCAGCCAGAGCTTGACCAGCAGATTGGCCAGCAGCACGGCGCTGAAGACTAGGCTGGTGAGCAGGGCAGGGGTGAACGGGTCGGTCAAGATGGGCAGTCGTGCGCGTGCGAGCGCAGGAATCGGGGGTTCTGGATCGCCAGTTTAGAGCGATGCCGCCGTTTGCAAGGGCGCCGCCCCGCTTCGCCTGTGGGGTCCGGTGGACAATTGGCGCCCATGACCGAAGCTGAAACCACCTCGCCAGCGACCACCGAGCGGCTGGCCAAATCCGACCAGAACCTGGTCTGGCTCGACTGCGAAATGACCGGGTTGGACGCCGAGAAGGAGCGCATCATCGAGATCGCCGTCATCGTCACCGGCCCGCAGCTGACGCCGCGCGTCGAGGGGCCGGTGCTGGTGATCCATCAGAGCGATGCGGTGCTCGACGCCATGGACGCCTGGAACACCGGCACCCACGCACGCACCGGCCTGACCGCCAAGGTGAAGGCCTCGACCCTGACGGAGGCCGAGGCCGAGCAGCAGGTGATCGCCTTCCTGTCGCAGTACGTGCCCAAGGGCTGCTCGCCGATGTGCGGCAACACCATCGGGCAGGACCGGCGCTTCCTGCTCAAGTACATGCCGAAGCTGGAGGCCTTCTTCCACTACCGCAGCATCGACGTCAGCACGCTGAAGGAGCTGGCGCGCCGCTGGCGGCCGGAACTGGTCGACGCCTTCAAGAAGCAGCAGTCGCACACCGCGCTGGCCGACGTGCACGAGTCGATCGACGAGCTGGAGCATTACCGGGCGCATTTCATCCGGTCCGAGGCACCGGCCGCTGACACCGCCGCATGAGGCTCGACGCGCTGCTGTTCTCGCAGGGTTTCGGCACCCGCCGCCTGTGCGCCGGGCTGATCGAACGCGGGCTGGTGGCGGTGGAGGGCCAGGTCGTGACCGACCCGGCGGCGGCGGTCGAGCCAGAAGGCCTGCGCTTTTCCGTGCAGGGCGAGCCGTGGATCTGCCATGCGCAGGCCTACCTGATGCTGCACAAGCCGGCCGGCTACGAATGCTCGCACCGGCCGGGTGCCTGGCCCAGCGTCTACACGCTGCTGCCGCCGCCGCTGCGCCAGCGCCCGACCAAGGGCAAGGTGCAGGGCGTGCAGGCGGTCGGCCGGCTGGACCAGGACACCACCGGCCTGCTGTTGCTGTCGGACGACGGCGCCTTCATCCACCGCATGAATTCGCCGCGCCACCTGGTGCCCAAGGTCTACGAGGTGACGCTGAAGCACCCGATGGGTGCGGGCGAGCTGGACCGCCTGCTTGCCGGCGTGCAGCTGCACGACGACCTGAAGCCGGTGCGTGCCGCCGCCGGCGAACTGGCGAGCCCGACGCGGCTGCTGCTGACGTTGACCGAGGGCAAGTACCACCAGGTCAAGCGCATGGTGGCGGCGGTCGGCAACCGGGTGGAAGCGCTGCACCGCAGCCGCATCGGCGGCCTGGCACTGCCGGGTGATCTGGCGCCGGGCGAGTGGCGCTGGCTGGCGGCGGATGACCTGGCGCTGCTGTCAGCCGCGCCGGGCTAACCCGGGCGGCATCAGCCTGGCGCATTCCCTGCGGGGGCTCAGGGCTGGCTGAGACGCACGCGCGTTTCCTCGCTGCGCCCGTCCTTGCTGGCGACCAGCACGAGGTCGTAGCGCGAGCCGGGCAGGCCGGTCGGCTGGAACTGCAGCTGGAAGTTGCCGGCGTGGTCGGCCACCACCTGCTGGTTCAGCACCTCCTGCTCGAGGCCGACCGGGCCGACCACCTGCAGCAGGCCGGTCACGCGGGCATGCACGGTGGCGCCGGGCGCGGTCTGGCCGCGGATCGTCACGGGTGCGTTGCCGGGGATGGTGTCGCCGCTGGGGCTGCTGAGCTCGATCGCCAGTGGATGCGCGGCGGCGCCGACGTCGAAGCGCCATTCGCGCCGCACGCTGTTGCCGGCGCTGTCCTGCGCAGTCAGCAGGGCGGTGTAGGCGCCGGCGGGCAACTGGTTGCGGTAGCTGAACGATTGCGCCGTGATCTGCGTATCGCGCGTGACGTCGCGGCCGTTCAGCGTCAGGCGCACTGATTGCGGATCGACGCCCGTGCCGCGCGCGTCTTCCAGGTTGCCCGACACGTAGACCGTGCCGACCGCCACGCGTTCGTTCTCGCGCGGCGTCAGGTTGACCACCGTCGGCGGTGTGTTGTCGGCGAGCAGCGGCCGGCCGAGGTTGGCGCGCACCGACTGCGAGCCCGAGCGCAGCGTGGCGACCACGCTGCTGGCGGCCGTCATCTTGTCCTGGCGGCGCAGGGTGTAGCGTCCCTCGTAGACACCGGGCCGCAGCTCGCGCATGGGCACGTCGTTGGCGACGCCGCCGATGTCGAAGCTGGCCTGCGCACCGGCGATGCCTTCCAGCGTGGCGACCAGCTCGGTGCCGGGGCTGAGCTGCCACACCGGCGCGATGACGAAGCGGTCGATGCGCGGCGCCAGGCCCACGGCCGGTGGCGGCATGCCGGACGCCGCCGAATCGGGGATG
This sequence comes from Ottowia sp., assembly GCF_035444425.1. Taxonomy (GTDB): domain Bacteria; phylum Pseudomonadota; class Gammaproteobacteria; order Burkholderiales; family Burkholderiaceae_C; genus Ottowia. The sequence goes on from NZ_DAOMOQ010000043.1 coordinate 5,085, forward strand.
GTGTAGTTGGCGCTGGTGGTGCGCTTGCCGTTGCGCAGGGTGGCGCGCAGGCGCTGGCCAACCGCCATGCGGTCGGCGCGCTTGATGGTGTAGCTGGCGGTGTATTCACCGCTGCCGGTGTAGGTTTCCTTCAGCACGATGTTGATCGGCTTGGCGGCCTGGATGCGAACGCGCGCCTGGCTGCTCGGCGTGCCGTACAGGTGCAACTCGAGTTGCGCGCCCGGCGCCAGGCCGCCGTCGGAGCCGACTTCGAGCCGGTCGATCTGCGGCGTGAGCGCGCGCTGCGCGAAGGCCGGCGTCGCCGCGCTCAGCGCGAACGCGCCGACGCCGACCACGGTGGCGGCCGGTGCCGACAGTGCCAGCGCCACGGCCAGCGGCAGCGCCGAGAGTGACGAGCGGGCCCGTGCGGCGGCGCTGCGGCGGGTCGGGGCTGAAGTGGAGGGGGTAGGGGTCATGGGTCATCTCCGCGACGGATACATGACCCGGAACCTTAGTGGCCGGCTGGCCGCGCGCCCGTCGGCACATGGCCGCGTCGGCCTGTCGGAAAAACGGCAGCGTCCGTGTCTGCCAATCGGCTGTGCGCGTCGTGCGGTGACGGCCGGAGCCGCCTGCACTGGTGTCAGGACAAGGGCGCCAGCGCCGCCGCGATCGCGGCGTTGACCGCCTCGGGCTGATCCCGGTGCGCCGAGTGGCCGGCGCCGGGCAGCTTCACCAGTTGCGCGTGCGGCACCGCGGCCGCCAGGTCGTCGACCTGCGCCATGGTGCCGTAGGGGTCCTCGGTGCCCTGGATCGCCAGCAGCGGCGCGCCGATGCTGCGCACCTCGGCGCGGATGTCGAAGTCGCGGAAGGCCGGGCTGAGCCAGACGTCGTTCCATTGCCAAAAGGCGACGTCGACATCGTCGTGGTAGCGCGCCAGCCGGGGGCGCAGGTCGCCATCCTGGTAGGCGCTGCGCGCCGCGTCGATCGACTGCACCGAGATGTCCTCCACCATCACGTGCGGCGCCAGCACCACGCAGGCGGTGACCGGGTGGTGGGCGGCGTGGATCAGTGCGATGGTGCCGCCGTCGGAATGGCCGATGAGCACCGGACGCTCGATGCCCAGTCTGTGCAGCAGCTTCGGCAGCACTTCCAGCGCCTCGCGGTGCATGTAGTCGGGCTGCAGGCGGCCGCTGCGCTGGCCATGAGGCAGCTCGCGCGGGGCGCCGCGCACGTCGGGCACCGGGCTGGAGCGGCCGTAGCCCTGGCGCGAATAGACCCAGCCGGCGCGGCCGGTGGCCTGGCACAGGCTGGCCGGCCAGTCGCGCCACATGGCGACCGAGCCCAGGCCCTCGTGCAGGAACACCAGCGGCGCCCGCCGGGCGCCGCCGCTGGGAGCCGGAATGTGCACGACTTCGAGAAATATGCCGCCAATGTCCACCTGTTGCATGCCGCGGATGTTAAGGGATGGTCTTGCCGCCATCGGCGGCAGATAAACTTGCACGTTGCCTTTGGACACCCCCGCCATGAGTCCGTTTCAGCCTGGTTTTCGCGCCCGTTTCTCGCGCCGCGCGCTGCTGGCCAGCGCGGCGGGCGGGCTGGCATGGCCATGGTCGACAGGCGCGCGCGCCAACGCGCCGGCGACCGCCACCGGCGCCACGCGTCGGGGTGCGCCGGTGTTCGTGCTCAATTCGCTCGACGGCGACGTCAGCGTGATCGACTCCACCGCCTGGAAGGAGATCAAGCGCATTCCCACCGGCAAGGAGCCGCACCACCTGTACCTGACGCCGGACGAGCGGTCCGTGATCGTGGCCAACGCCGCCAGCGATTCGCTCACCTTTATCGACCCGCGCACGGCCGAGGTCCAGCGCACGCTGCGCGACATCCGCGATCCCTACCACCTGCGCTTTTCACCCGACATGAAGTGGTTCGTGACGGCGGCCAACCGCCTGAACCACATCGACATCTACAGCTGGGACGGCAGCCAGCCGACACTGGCCAAGCGCATTCCCACCGCCCGCACGCCCAGCCACCTGTGGATCGACACCGGCAGCACCACAGTCTGGTCGAGCATGCAGGACAGCAACGAGCTGGTGGTGATCGACCTGGCGACGCAGACGCTGACGCAGCGTGCGCCGACCGGGCCGATGCCGGCCGACGTGTTCGTCACGCCCGACGACCGGCACCTGCTGCTGGGCCTGACCGGGGGCGACGGCGTCGAGGTCTACGACGTGGCCGGCGGCAAGCTGCCGCAACTGATCCAGAAGATCCCGACCGGCAAGGGTGCGCATGCGTTCCGCGCCGTCGGCGACCGGCGCCACGTGTTCGTCAGCAACCGCGTGGCCAACACCATCAGCAAGATCGACTACGTCGATATGCGCGCGGTCGACAGCTTCCCGGCGCCGGCCGGGCCCGACTGCATGGACATCTCGTCCGACGGCACGCTGATCATGGTCGGCTCGCGCTGGGCCGGTCGCCTGAGCCTGATCGACGTGCGCAAGCGCCAGGTGGTGCACCAGGTCAAGGTCGGCAAGTCGCCGCACGGGGTGTGGACGCTGGACCATGCGCCGAGACAGTAGGCGCCCGCCTGAGGCGCTGGCGCGCCTTCCCCCCTCTGCTGCGGGAGGAGGGACGCAGCCAGCGGCCTGGCAAAGCCAGCTCCGCGGCTGCCTGCGCATGGCCTGCTCAGCGGCCTCCCGATGGCTTGCGCACCCTCTCCCGTCTGCGGGAGCGGGCCGGGGTGAGGGTGCCCCGGTCTCCGTTGGGGGAGGGTTGCGATTCGGGCCTGATGGCTGCAAGCGGACACGGTCCACTGGGGGTCCATACCGGTGCGCGGCGGTGCTCGTACTCGTCGGCGCCGCCACCGTGGCTTCGGCCGATGACTGCAAGCCGCTCTACCTGACCTTCGACACCGGCCACATGGGCGTGGCACCGCTGATCGCCGATGTGCTCAGGCGCAACGACGTCAAGGTCACCTTCTTTGCCGCCCACGAGCGCACCAAGGAGGGTGACGGCAGCCTGGGCCAGCACTGGGCGCCGTGGTGGAAGGCGCGCGCGGCCGAGGGGCACGAGTTCGCCTCGCACACCTACCAGCACGCCTACTGGCGCGGCGACGTCGCCGGCAAGGGCGGCGAGCCACGCTTTCGCATCCAGCCGTCGGCCGGGCCGCAGGCCGGTCGCAGCATGGTCTGGAGCGGGCGGCAGTACTGCGACGAGATCGCACTGGCGGCCGACCGGCTGGCTTCGGTTACCGGCAGGAAGCCGCTGCCGCTGTTTCGCGCGCCCGGCGGCAAGACCTCGCCCAAGCTGCTGGCGGCCGCCGAATCCTGCGGCTGGCGCCACGTCGGCTGGGCGCCGGCGGGTTTCCTGGGCGACGAGCTGCCCAGCAGCGAACATCCGAACGACGCGCTGCTGAAGAAGGCGCTGGCCGACATCCGCGGCGGCGACATCCTGATGGCCCACCTGGGCATCTGGTCGCGCCAGGACCCCTGGGCGCCGGCCGTGCTGGAGCCGCTGCTGCAGGGCCTGAAGCAGCGCGGCTTCTGCTTCCACACGCTGCGCGAGCACCCGCAGTATCGGGGCTGGATCGCCGGCCACGGCGGCTGACCTGCTTCCCGTCATGCTCGAAGCGCTGACCGACGCGTTCGCCAACGCCCAGCAGTGGGTGTTCGAGACCCTGGTGGTGCCGGTGGCCTTCACCCTCGGCGCCGGCAACCTGCTGGAGGACGGCTTCATCGCCACCGGCTGGCTGCTGGTCGGCCTGGTCCAGATCATCATCTTGCTGCTGGTGATCGGTCCGCTGCAGCGCCTGTGGCCGGTGGAGCAGGTCACAGATCGCCATGCCATCGGCATCGACGTCATTTACACCCTGATCCACCGACTCGGCCTGTTCAAGCTGGCGATGTTCTTCAGCGTCGAGCTGTGGCTGACTCAAGGGCTCGGCTGGCTGCGCGCGCACGGCCTGCCGACCCTGCAGATCGACCAGCTCTGGCCAGGGCTGACGGATCGCGCGGCGGTCAGCTTCCTGATCTACCTGGTGGTGTTCGATCTGATCGGCTACCTCGTGCATCGCGCCCAGCACCGCTGGCACTGGTGGTGGCAGTTGCACGCCGTGCACCACAGCCAGCGCCAGATGACGATGTGGACCGACAACCGCAACCACCTGCTGGATTCGGCGATCACCGACGTCATCTTCGTCTGCGCCGCGATCCTGATCGGCGTCGCGCCGGCGCAGTTCGTGGCGCTGGTGGCCGTGTCGCAATTGCTGGAGAGCCTGCACCACGCCAACCTGCGCTGGTCCTGGGGCCGCATCGGCGACCGGCTGCTGGTCAGCCCGAGCTTTCATCGGCGGCATCATGCGGTCATGCTGAGCCACGAACCCCACCATTTGACGGCCCTGAGCACCGCCGGGCCGTCCCAAGGTGCGAAGGCCCCCTCGGGGGGCAGCGAAGCCGGCGGAGCCGCGAAGCGTGGGGGCTTCATTCATGCCGCCGGGCCGTCCCAAGGTGCGAAGGCCCCCTTGGGGGGCAGCGAACCACGCGCAGCGGGGAGCGTGGGGGCGGGTTTCGGCAGCAACTACGGCATCCTGTTTCCCTGGTGGGACGGGCTGCTCGGCAGCGCCGACTGGCGCCCTGGCCGCGATCCGACCGGCATCGACGACCAGGTGCTGCGCGGACGTGACTATGGGCGCGGTTTCTGGGTCCAGCAATGGCTGGGGCTGAAGCGCCTGGCCGGTATGCTCGGGCGTTCATGATGCATCCCGTATTCGATGCCTTCCTGCGCGCCGCCGGCCACGTGCTGCTGCCACGCGTGCTGGGCATGACACTGCTGCCGCTGCTGGCCATGACGGCGGTGGCGCTCGGCCTGGGCTACTTTTTCTGGAGCGGCGCGGTCGATGCGATGCGCGCAGCGCTGCAGGGCTGGGCCTTCATCGGCTGGCTCGATGGCCATTTGCAGCTCGGCTGGGACGGTGGCCTGGCGGGCCTGCTGGCGCCGTTCTTCGTCGTCGCGCTGGCCACGCCGGTGATCGCGCTGACCTCGCTGGTGGTGGTGTCGATGCTGATGACGCCGGCGCTGACGCGGCTGGTGGCCGAGCGCCGCTTTGCGCAACTGGCACGCCAGCGCGGGGCGTCGCTGGCCGGCTCGATCGCCTGGTCGGCCGGCTCGCTGCTGCTGGCGGTGCTGGCGCTGATCCTGTCGCTGCCGCTGTGGCTGATCCCGCCGCTGGTGCTGATCCTGCCGCCGCTGATCTGGGGCTGGCTGACCTACCGCGTGATGAGCTTCGACGCCCTGGCCGAGCACGCCAGCCAGCAGGAGCGCAAGACCATCCTGCGCCGGCACCGCGCATCGCTGCTGGCGATCGGCATCATCAGCGGCTACCTGGGCGCGGCGCCGAGCGTGGTCTGGGCCTCGGGCGTGGTGTTCGCGGCGCTGTTCGCCGTGCTGGTGCCGCTGGCGATCTGGATCTACACGCTGGTGTTCGTGTTCTCATCGCTCTGGTTCGCGCACTACTGCCTGGAAGCCCTGCGCCAGCTGCGCGCCGGCGAGTCGGGCACGGCGGACGCGCCGAGCATGCCGAAGACGCCGAACACCTCACCGCCCGCCGAAGGGCCGGCGCTGCCGGCGCCGGGCGCCACCTCGGTCACCGACGTGCCCTACAAGGACCTGCCCCATGCGCGCTGATGCGCCCGTATCCCCGCCGAGCTTCGGCCTGATCGTGGTCGGCGACGAGATCCTGTCCGGCCGCCGCAGCGACAAGCACCTGGCCAAGGTGATCGAGCTGCTGGCCGCGCGCGGGCTGCAGCTCGGCTGGGCCGAGTACGTCGGCGACGAGCGCGCGCACATCACCGCCACCTTGCGGCGCGTGTTCGCGTCGGGCGACATCGCGTTCTGCACCGGCGGCATCGGGGCCACGCCGGACGACCACACGCGCCAGTGCGCCGCTGCCGCGCTCGGCGTGCCGCTGGTGCTGCACCCCGAGGCCAAGGCCCTGATCGAGGAGCGCATGGAGGATGTCGCGCGCGAGCAGGGCGTGCCCTACGAGCCCGAGCGCGCGGACAACCTGCACCGGCTGAACATGGGCGTGTTCCCGGAAGGCGCGCGCATCATTCCGAACCCGTACAACAAGATCCCAGGCTTCTTCTGCGCAAAGCGGCCTGAGCAGGGCAACCACCCCGCCGCCGGGCCGCTCCCAAGGCGGGGTGCGGCCCCCTCGGGGGGCAGCGCAACAGGCGCAGCCGTGGAGCGTGGGGGCGTCTATTTCACACCAGGGTTCCCCGTGATGGCCTGGCCCATGATCGAATGGGTGCTGGATCACGAATACCCGCACCTGCACCGCAATGCGGCTTGGCAGGAGCGCTCGGTGCTGGTCTACGGCGCCGGCGAGGCGACGCTGACGCCGGTGATGGAGCGCGTCGAAGCCGCGCACCCGCGCGTCAAGGTGTTCAGCCTGCCGAGCGTCGATCATCCCGAGTACGGCCGCCACATCGACCTTGGTGTGAAAGGCGCGCCGGGCGACGTCGGGCCGGCCTATGCCGATCTGCGGGCCTGGCTGCAGCCGTTCGACCTGCACTACGGCCCCGAACTGGTGCGCCCCTGATATGCACCGAAATCGTGCGCGGTGCAGCGGCGCACTGTCCTGGTGCATTGACCTGGTGCATTGACCTGCCTCGCGCTGGGGCGTTGGGCGCCGATTGGGCGGAAAAACCCGTGCACAATGGCAGCTTGCGCCCGATCAGGCGGCCTCGGCCCAACATCCCGCGGTCCTGGCATGGAATCTGCATCACGACACGCACCCACCCAACCCGATAACCGTTCCCGCAGGAGAAATTGATGGCCAAGAGCGTCGCCGACGTGATGAAGATGCTGAATGAGAACGAGGTCAAGTTCGTCGATTTCCGCTTCACCGATACCCGCGGCAAGGAGCAGCACGTCACCGTTCCGGTGTCGCATTTCGACGAGGACAAGTTCAGCGACGGCCACGCCTTCGACGGCTCCTCGATCGCCGGCTGGAAGGGTATCGAGGCCTCGGACATGCTGCTGATGCCGGACCCGGCCACCGCCAACATCGACCCCTTCTTCGACGAGTCGACGCTGATCCTGACCTGCGACGTGCTCGAGCCCGGCGACGGCAAGGCCTACGACCGTGACCCACGCTCGATCGCCCGGCGTGCCGAGGCCTACCTGAAGGCCAGCGGCATCGGCGACACCGCCTACTTCGGCCCCGAGCCCGAGTTCTTCGTGTTCGACGGCGTGCGCTGGAGTACCGAGCCCGGCCACAGCTTCTACCGTATCGAGGAGTACGAGGCGCCGTGGAACAGCGGCGCCAAGCTCGAGGGCGGCAACCGTGGCCACCGCCCGACCACCAAGGGTGGCTACTTCCCGGTGCCGCCCGTGGACAGCACGCACGACATGCGCGCCGAGATGTCGCTGATCCTGGAATCGCTCGGCGTGCCGGTCGAGGTGTTCCACCACGAGGTCGCCGGCGCCGGGCAGATGGAACTCGGCACCAAGTTCAGCACCCTGGTGCAGCGCGCCGACTGGACGCAGCTGATGAAGTACGTGATCTGGAACGTGGCCGACAGCTACGGCAAGACCGCCACCTTCATGCCCAAGCCCTACCACGGCGACAACGGCAGCGGCATGCACGTGCACCAGTCGATCTGGAAGGGCGGCAAGAACCTGTTCGCCGGCAAGGGCTACGCCGGCCTGTCGGACACCGCGCTGCACTACATCGGCGGCGTCATCCGGCATGCGCGCGCGCTGAACGCCATCTGCAACCCGACCACCAACAGCTACAAGCGCCTGGTGCCGCACTTCGAGGCGCCGGTCAAGCTGGCGTACTCCAGCCGCAACCGCTCGGCCTCGATCCGCATCCCGCACGTGGCCAGCGACAAGGCGCGCCGCGTCGAGGCGCGCTTCCCGGACCCGATGGCCAACCCCTACCTGTGCTTCTCGGCCCTGCTGATGGCGGGCCTGGACGGCATCGAGAACAAGTTCCACCCCGGTGAGGCCGCCACCAAGGACCTCTACCACCTGCCGCCCGAGGAGGACAAGCTGGTGCCGACCGTGTGCCACAGCCTCGACCAGGCGCTGGAGGAACTGGACAAGGACCGAGCCTTCCTGACCAAGGGCGGCGTGTTCTCCGACGCCATGCTCGACGCCTACATTGAGCTCAAGATGGGTGAGGTCAACCGCATCCGCGTGCAGGTCAACCCGGCCGAATACGACATGTACTACTCGCTGTGACGGCAGCATGGACGGGGCCTGGCGGTGCACCGCCAGGCCACTGCCGCGCCCGCATGCGACCAGGGAACGCAGCTTGGTGAATTCGGTCTATTGCTCGATACTCGTCGCCAATCCGCGCACCCGCGCCGCGTCCTTCGACCACCGATGAAGCCTGCGATCCTGTTGTCATCCCTTGCCGTCACGGCCGGCAGCCTGCTGGCCGTTGTGCCGGCGGCCGCGCAGGACCGCATCTACCGCTGTGGCAACGAATACACCAACCAGACCAAGGGGCGCAGCGGCTGCACCCTGGTCGAGGGCGGCAACGTCACCATCGTGCGCGGCACCGCGCCGGCCGCCGCGGCGCCGAAAGCCGCCAGCGCGCCGAGCCAGCGCGTGGTCAGCGCGCCACCGGCGGCACCGCGCATCGACACGCCGCAGCAGCGCGCGCGCGACGCCGATGCCAAGGTCATCCTCGAGCAGGAGCTGCGCCGTGCCGAGGCGCGCCACGCTGAGCTGCTGCAAGAGTACAACAACGGCGAACCCGAGCGGCTCGGCAGCGAGCGCAACTACCAGCGCTACCTGGACCGCGTGGAAGAGCTGAAGACCTCGATCGCGCGCAACCAGGCCGACATCGACGGCCTCAAGCGCGAGCTGCAGCGCGTCAGCCGCTGACGCCGGCGTCGTTCTCAGCGGCGGCCGGCCACCATGGGCACTTCCCGCCGACCCCATCCCGAGCAGCTGCAGGCCTTCGACCTGCTGGCCACGCTGGTCGCCGTGGTCGGCGCCGACGACCAGGTGCGGTTTGCCAACGCGGCGCTGGAGGATGCCGTCGGCCTGTCGTCGCGCAGCATCGAGGGCAACCCGCTGCCGGACTACTTCCTCGATCCGGCCGCGTTGCGGCAGGCACTGCAGGGCGTGCGCAGCGGTGCCGTCGCCACGTTGCGCTGCGACGCCGAGCTGCGCCGTCACGGCGGCGAGCCGATCCCGGTGCACGTCATCGTCGCCGGCACCGAGCAGCCGGACGAGCTGGTGGTCGAACTGCTGCCGCAGGAGCAGCAGGCGCGGCAGCAGCGCGAGCAGCGCCTGGCCGCGCAGGCCCGCAGCAACAAGGAGCTGTTCCGCAACCTGGCGCACGAGGTCAAGAACCCGCTGGGCGGCATCCGCGGCGCGGCGCAGCTGCTGGAGCTGGAGGTCGGCGAGCGCGGGCTGCGCGAATACACCCAGGTCATCATCCGCGAGGCCGACCGGCTGCAGGCGCTGGTCGACCGCCTGCTGGAGCCGCACCGCCATCCGCGTGTGGTCGGCGACGTCAACATCCACGAGGTGTGCGAACGCGTGCGGTCGCTGGTGCTGGCCGAGTTCCCGCGCGGCCTGGTGCTGCGGCGCGACTACGACACCTCGATCCCCGAGCTGCGCGGCGACCGCGGGCAGCTGATCCAGGTGCTGCTGAACGTGGTGCGCAACGCGGCGCAAGCGCTCGGCGAGCGCATTACGGCCGGCGACGCCGAGATCGTGCTGCGCACGCGCGTGGCACGTCAGATCACCTTCGGCGGCCGGCGCTGCCGGCTGGCGCTGGACCTGCACGTGATCGACAACGGCCCCGGCGTGCCGGACGCGATCGGCGACCGCGTGTTCCTGCCCCTGGTGACGGGGCGCGACGGCGGCCATGGCCTCGGCCTGACGCTGGCGCAGACCTACGTGCAGCAGCACGACGGCCTGATCGAGGTCGACAGCCAGCCCGGCCGGACCGACTTCAGGATCCTGCTGCCGCTGCCCTGACCACCACCATGCAAGAAGCCGCCGCCGAAATGAGGATGATCTGGATCGTGGACGACGACGCGTCGATCCGCTTCGTGCTGGAAAAGGCGCTGGCGCGCGCACAGCTGCGCACGCGCTCGTTCGGCCACGCGCGCGAGCTGCTGCAGGCGCTCGATGATCCGGCGACCGAAGCGCCGGGGGTGCTGATCAGCGACATCCGCATGCCGGGCGATTCCGGCCTGCAACTGCTGCAACAGCTGCGCCAGCGCCTGCCGGGGCTGCCGGTCATCATCATGACCGCGTACTCGGATCTCGACAGCGCCGTCTCGGCTTTCCAGGGCGGCGCCTTCGACTACCTGGCCAAGCCCTTCGACATCGCCCAGGCGGTCGAGCTGGTACAGCGCGCGCTGGCGCAGGGCCAGCGCGAGCAGGTGGCCGCCGAGCAGCAGCTGGCGGCGCCCGGGATGCTGGGCCGGGCGCCCGCGATGCAGGCGCTGTTCCGCGCCATCGGCCGGCTGTCGCCGAGCAGCGCCACGGTGCTGATCACCGGCGAATCGGGCAGCGGCAAGGAGCTGGTGGCGCGCGCGCTGCACCGGCACTCGCCGCGCGCGGCTGGTCCCTTCGTCGCCATCAACACGGCGGCCATCCCGAAGGACCTGCTCGAATCCGAGCTGTTCGGCCACGAGCGCGGCGCCTTCACCGGTGCGCAGGCGCTGCGGCGCGGGCGCTTCGAGCAGGCTGACGGCGGCACGCTGTTCCTGGACGAGATCGGCGACATGCCGCTGGAGCTGCAGACGCGGCTGCTGCGCGTACTGTCGGACGGGTGGTTCTACCGTGTCGGCGGCCACGCCGCCGTCAAGGCCGACGTGCGCATCGTCGCCGCCACCCACCAGGACCTGGAACGGCGGGTGCGGGAAGGCGCGTTTCGCGAGGACTTGTTCCACCGCCTCAACGTGATCCGCCTGCGCGTGCCGGCCCTGCGCGAGCGCAGCGACGACGTGCCGGCGCTGGCGCGGCACTTCCTGGCCCAGAGCGCGCGCCAGCTCGGCGTCGAGCCCAAGCGCCTCTCCGAGCCCGCGCTGGCGCGGCTGCAGGCGTTCGGGTTCCCGGGCAACGTGCGGCAGCTGGAGAACATCTGCCACTGGCTCACGGTGATGGCGCCTGCCCAGCTGATTGAGCCCAAGGACCTGCCGCCCGAGGTGCTGGCCGCCACCGGCGGCGCGCCTGTGGCCATGCCGCTGGTTGCTGCGGAAAGCCCGGTCACCGGCACGGCATCCACGGCAGCGGAGACTGCGGCGCAGGCGCCAGCGGCCGGCCTGGCCGGGCCATCGCAGGCGCCGGTAGGCGACTGGCTGCACGGGCTGGACGCCGAAGCCGCACGACTGCTCGCCAGCGGCCAGCCCAAGGTGTGGGACTTGTTGATGAGTCGCGTCGAATCGCAACTGATCCGCACCGCCCTGGCCGCCACCCAGGGCCGCCGCATCGAGGCCGCGCAGCGGCTGGGCATCGGGCGCAACACCATCACGCGCAAGATACAGGACTTGGGGCTGGATGACGATTGAGGGCGCCGGTCATGTAGCGCGCAGGTGCAGCCGCAGCCGCCGTCGGCGCAGATACATCTGGTAGCCACATGAGATGCTTGCGATACCTTGCTCGTGGGCGAGCGGCGCAGAATCTTCGGCATGTTGAACCAGCCCGCTAGACGGGCAAGGAGTTTCGGTCGTGGTGTATGGTAAGGCTTCCGATGTGAAGGCGCGGCTGATCGCGCGCCTGTACCGGTCGGCGTCGCAAGCGCAGCGCGTGCGCGTGGTGCGTTTCTTGTTGCGGCCGCTCAGCCCGCTGGCCCTGGTCGCTGTGGCTGGCGGCGCGTTCAGCTTTGCGGTGGTGCGTGATCCGTCACTAGAGCCGGAACGCCTGTCCGCGCTGGCCGGCCCCCAGGTGGCCGAGTTGGCGGATTTCGCGCTGCAGGTCGATCCCGCCGTGCTGGCGCAGGTGGCCGACGTGCTGATCCAGCCCGCGGCGGCGACCGGCCTGGCGGCGGCCGCCATGGCGCTGCTGTGGCGGCGCCGGCAGGCGGCTGTGCGGGATCGCTAGCAACGGCCGACGGCAGCCCGACGCTCAGCCAAGCGTCACCGTCACCGGTGCATGGTCGCTCGGCTTGGGCCACTTGCGCGGTGCGCGGTCGATGTCGCAGGCCGCCACCTGCGGCACCAGCGGCGCGCTGACCAGGATGTGGTCGATGCGCAGGCCGCGGTTCTTCTGGTAGCCCAGCATGCGGTAATCCCACCAGCTGAAGCTCTTTTCGGGCTGCTCGAACAGGCGGAAGGCATCTGTCAGGCCCAGGCCGAGCAGGGCCTTGAAGTGGCCGCGTTCCTCGGTGGTGTGGTGGATGGTCTCGGCCAGCCCCACCGGGTCGTAGCTGTCGCGGTCCTCGGGCGCGATGTTGAAGTCGCCCAGCAGCACCAGGCGCGGATGCGCAGCCAGTTCCTCGCGCAGCCAGTCGCGCAGGCCGCGCAGCCAGCTCATCTTGTATTCGAACTTGTCGGTGCCCGGCGCCTGGCCGTTGACGAAATAGCCGTTGACGATGCGCAGCGGGCCGCCCGGTGCATCCACCGTGCCGGCGATGACGCGCGAGCTGTCATCCGTGAAGCCGGCGATATTGCGCGCCACGTCGGCCACCGGGGTGCGCGAGAGCAGGGCGACGCCGTTGTAGGTCTTCTGGCCGAACACGGCGGCCTCGTAGCCGGCCTCGCGCAGCGCCTCGAACGGGAACTTGTCGTCCGTCAGCTTCAGCTCCTGCAGCGCCAGCACGTCGACCGGGTTGGCGGCCAGCCAGTCGAGCACGTGCTGCAGGCGGGCGTTGAGCGAGTTGACGTTCCAGGTCGTGATCTTCATGAATATCCTGACTGTATGTATTGATTGATGTTTGTTCTTCTTGTCCTGTGAGTGAGGCCTTAGCCTGCACGCAACCCCTCGTACAAGCCCGCCGGCCCCAGCAGGATGCTCTTGATCCCGGCCCGCACCCGCTCTGAATCCAGCGCCTGCCGGCTCATGACCTGATGCGCCTCGAACGCCGCGATGATGGCGTTCATCAGCTCGGCGTCGAAGTTGGGTGACGCCGCAAACTGCGCCTTGGTGTTGTTGCGCGCCTGCTCGGCAAGCACCTCGGACTCCAGCAACTTGCCCTTGATGACGCTGTTGACGTAGACCAGCTTGTCGTCGTCGGTCAGCTCGCCTTCAAACAGGTCGTTCACGCGTTCCAGGATTTCCGACAGCAGCGCCTTCTGCTTGTCCTGCACCTGCCCGCCGCCGGGCGCGGTCATCGGCTCCAACCTGTACTCGCCATCGGCCTCCTTCAGCGCCAGGCCGCGCTGGCCCTGGTCCTTCAGCTTGTGGTGGGTCAGCACCACCTTGCTGAGATCGATCCCCTCGCGCTCGCGGCCGAAGTCCAGCAGCGGCAGCAGGCGCTTGAAGAAGAGGGCGCGCTTCTCGATCGCCGTGTTACCGTAGTCGAACAGTTGCCCGAGGAAGGCGTAGACGCGCACGTAGCTGCCCAGGTCGCGCTTGAACAGCGCCAGCGCGTCGAGTTCGTCCTTGGCCTCCTTGTGCTCGCTGCTGCGTTCAGGATGGGCCTGCTGGCGCTGCCTGGCCGCCTTGTATTTCTTCAGCAGCCGGTCAGCCACCGGCTCGATGGCGGCGATGAGCTGCGCCTGCGTGGCGTTCGGGTTCAGCTCGACGTGGACGACGCGGTCCACCTCGAACTCGTCATAGTGGCCGCTCGCATCCAGCTTGGCCTTCAGATCGAGGATCAGGTTCGGGTCGGTCACGTCCGACAGCTCGGCGGTTTCGTAATAGACCTGGAACGCCGCCAGCACCTCGTCCGGGTCGTTGACGAAGTCGAGCACGTAGGTGGTGTCCTTCCTGCCGTGCGGGCCGTCGTAGGCGCGGTTGAGGCGGCTGAGCGTCTGCACGGCCTGGATGCCGCCGAGCTTCTTCTCGACGTACATGCCGCACAGCAGCGGCTGGTCGAACCCGGTCTGGAACTTGTTGGCCACCAGCAGCAATTGGAAGTCGGCGGTGGCGAAGGCTTCGCGGATGTCCTTGCCCTTCAGGCCCGGGTTCAGGCTGGCGGACTTCTCGCTGACGGGCTCGTTGGCGTTGTCCGCGTCGGGCACCTCGCCGGAGAAGGCCACGATGGTGCCGATCCGGTAGCCGTTGTCGGCGATGTACCTGTCCATGGCGCGCTTCCAGCGCACCACTTCCTGGCGGCTGGCCGTCACCACCATGGCCTTGGCGTGGCCGCCCAGCAGCGGCTGGACGTTGTCGATGAAGTGCTCGACCACGATGGCGACCTTCCGCGCGATGTTGTACGGGTGCAGGCGCACCCAGCGCATCAGGCCCTTGACGGCTTCGCCCCGGTCGACCTCGGCATCGGTCCAGTCCCGGCCTTCATGGGTGAGGCGGAAGGCCAGCTTGTACGGCGTGTAGTTCTGCAGCACGTCGAGGATGAAGCCCTCCTCGATGGCCTGGCGCATGCTGTAGACGTGGAAGGCGGCCGGCAGGTTGGTGTTGCTCGCCGGCTGGCTCGGGTCGGGGCGGCGGCCGAACAGCTCCAGCGTCTTGGCCTTCGGGGTGGCGGTGAAGGCGATGTAGCTGATGGCGGCGTCCTGGCCGGCACGCGCCGCCATGTTGGCGGCCAGGACGTCCTCGCTGCTGATCTCGCCGCCGTCGGCCAGTTCCTGCTGTTCCTCGCTGGACAGCACCTGCTTGAGCTTGGCGGCGGATTCGCCGGTCTGGCTGGAATGGGCCTCGTCGGCGATGACGACGAAGCGCTTGCCCTGGGTGGCGGCCAGCTCGCGCACGGCTTCGAGCGCGAAGGGGAAGGTCTGGATGGTGCAGACGACGATCTTCTTGCTGCCGGACAGGGCTTCGGCCAGTTGCTGGCTCTTGCTGGCGTCGTTGCCGGTGATGGTGGCGACCACGCCGGTGGTGCGCTGGAAGTCGTAGATGGCTTCCTGCAACTGCACGTCGAGCACGTTGCGGTCGCTGACGACCAGCACGGTGGAGAACACCTTGTTGTTGTGCGCGTCGTGCAGGTCGGACAGGAAGTGCGCGGTCCAGGCGATCGAGTTGGTCTTGCCGGAGCCGGCGCTGTGCTGGATCAGGTATTTCTGCCCCGGGCCTTCGGCCAGCACCGCCTGCACCAGCTTGCGGGTGGCGTCGAGCTGGTGGTGGCGCGGGAACAGGATGGCGCTGATCTTCTTCTTGCTGTCGCGCCGGGCAATCAGGTAGCGGCCCAGGATGTCGAGCCAGGAGTCGCGCTGCAAGACCTGCTCCCACAGGTAGTGGGTGCGGTGGCCGGCGGAGTAGGGCGGGTTGCCGGCGCCGCCGGCATCGCCCAGATTGAAGGGCAGGAACTGGGTGGCGGGGCCGCGCAGGCGCGTGGCCATGTGCACCAGCCGGTTGCTGACGGCAAAGTGCACCAGCGCGCCGCGCGGGAAGTCGAGCAGAGGCTCGGCGCTGGCCTTTCCCTTGGGGCGCGGGATGCGGTCGAAGCGGTACTGGTCGATGGCCAGGTTCACGTCCTGGGTGAAGTCGGTCTTGATCTCGGCGGTGGCCACCGGCACGCCGTTCAGCAGCAGGACGAGGTCGATGACGTCGTCATGGTTGGTTCGCACCTGGCGCAGCGCGCGCAGGCGGTTGGCCGCGTAGCGGGCCTGTAGCTCGGCGTTCATGGCCAGGGCGGGCTTGAACTGGGCCAGTTTCAGGGGTGCCTTCAGGCCGACCAGCTCGAAGCCGTGGCGCAGCACGTCGAGGGTGCCGCGGTCGTCCAGGGCCTTGCGCAGGCGCTCCAGCACGACGGCTTCGGTGCCGGCGCCGTGCAGCTTGGTCAGGGCGGCCCAGGCCTCGGCTTGGGTGGCCTGCAGCCAGGCGATGAGGTCGGGCGGGTAGAGGGCGCGCGTGGTGTCGTAGCTGCGGGCGTCGCCGTCGGTGCCGGGTTCCGAGTACAGCCAGCCGTGGGCGCCGAGGTGGGCGCAGATGTCGCGTTCGAGCTGGATTTCGGTGTGCAGTGCCATGGCGATGGGCTTTATGGGTCGAATCGGCCGTCGGCCAGTCTGAAACAGGCGCGGGCAGTTATTTTTTCAAGGGTGTTCATCGGTTCCGCCCTTATGCCAGGTGCCACTCTGGGTGCTGCGTGCGCAGCCAGTGGAGCGTGAGGTCCAGCAACTTCTCGGCCGCCTGAAGGCAGGCGTGCAAGGTGGCGTCGGCAATCGGGTCGCCCTGGTAGTCGTTCATGTTGCGCTGGCGGCGCAGGGCATCCAGCACGATCAGGTCGGGCTTGGGCACGCCGAGGGTCTGGTCCAGCGTCTGGATGGCAGTCTGGTGGTGGCCGGGCTGGCTGGTCGAGGTGCGCCAGCCGTTGGCCCACAGGCCCAGCATGGCGCACTGCATGATGCATTTGTAGGCCATGTCAAAGCGGTTGCTGGTGCTGATCTGCGCCACCCGCGCATCAGCCAGGTTCTGCCGCGCCGCCTGCAGCAGCCTGGCCATGGCCGGCGGGTCAGGCGGCTGGGCCTGCAGGCGGCCGATGGCCTGCAAGTTGCTCAAGCTCATGCTCGTCCCCCTTGATCCAGAGCTTGGGTTTGCGCAGCACGTCGCGCACGAAGGCATCGCCCGCCCGGGCTTTGTCGGCCAGTTCCTGTGGCGCCCAGGCTGCCGGGTTCACCTCGCGTCCCAGCAACTCGTGCAGCGGGTACAGCGCCTGCACCACGGCCACGAAATCGACGTCGCCCACCACCAGCACATCGACATCGCTGTGCTCGGTGGCGCTGCCGCTGGCCAGCGAACCATACACAAACGCCAGCGTGATCTGCCCGCCCAGCGGCTCCAGCGCCGCGCGCAGCGCCGGCACCACGCCATGCGTCTTGCGGAACATGGCCGCCAGTTCGGGGAACAGCGGGTGCTGCACATTGGCGCTGTAGCGCGCCTGGTTGCCCTGGTCGCTGCGCAGCAGCAGCCCCGCCTGGGTCAGCTTGGCCAGCTCGCGCCCCAGCGTGCCCGCATGGCTGCCCGTCAGCCGCGCCAGCTCGCGCAGGTGCAGGCTGTGCCCCGGCTGCAGCAGCAGCGCCGCCAGCACCTGCTGGCGCTGGGCGGGGAACAGCAGGTTCATGGCATCCCGAGTGTTGCTCATAAGGCGACGATTGTTGCTTATAAGGCGACATCAAGCAATAGGCAAGGGAAGAACATGGGTCAAGACAGCTTCCAGCGCTTCATGTTCAGGCGCTGGCAGCTATCGAATCCTGAGTATTTGGCGCGTAGGCCAGGCCGCGCACATCGATCTGGCCGGTGACGGCGGCGGAGATGAGGGCGGAGCGGCGTTCCTGAAGAACGGCAATGGTTGCCTCTGCCTCTGTGGTCATTCTGCGCATTTGTGCCATCACTGAAGTTGACCCCTTTTCACGGACACCTTACCGTAGAGGAAGAAGGAGTCCGAAG
>NZ_DAOMOQ010000044.1:0-22176 GCF_035444425.1 Ottowia sp.
ACCATACCGGTCTGACTCAAGCCAAGGAGCCTCCACGAAAACCGGGGCGGTTCACATCGCCGGCGTTGCCAGCCTTGCCAAGGTACCCACCTTGGCTGCGGCTGGCGCCTTGGCGAGTGGCCTTCTTGATCACAACGCATCCTTCAAAAATAGCGTTAACAGGCCCTGGCGCACGCGGCTATGCTCGCGGCCATCATGGAATTCTCCTGGGCCGACATGGCCTATCCCGTCCTCGTGGTCACCCTGGGCTACGTGGCGCTGGGCCTGACGGGCTTTGCCTCGGCGCTGATCTCGGTGCCGCTGCTGGCCTGGCGCTGGCCACTGGTGGACGTGGTGCCGCTGGTGCTGGTGATGGACGTGGTGGCGTCGGTCCTGATGGGCGGGCTGAACCTGCGCGAGGTGCGCTGGAGCGAGTTGCGGTATCTGGGCCCCGGCGTGCTGCTGGGCGGCCTGATCGGCCTGTGGCTGGCCACGCGCATGACGTCGGCGCTGCCGCTGCTGGTGCTGGGTGCCTATGTGGCCTGGGTGGGCGTGCAGGCCCTGCGCCGGCGCGCGCTGCCTGCTGTGGCGCCGCCCGCGCCGCGGCCCGGCCTGGGCGTGCTGTATGGCACGGGCGTGGGCGCGGTGCTGATCCTGTTCGCCACCGGCGGGCCGCTGATACTGGCGTGGCTGGCGCGGCGCGGCTTCGACGCGCGCGCCATGCGCGCCACCACGCCGGCCCTGGCCGTGGTCGCCGTGCTGATGGTGCTGCTGATGATGGCAGTCAACGGGCGTCTGTCGAGTCCGCTGATGTGGCAACGCCTGCTGGTGCTGCTGCCGATCGCCGTCGCCGGCGTGCTGGCCGGCCATGCGCTGGCGCACCGGGTGCCGGTGGCCACGCTGCGCCGCGTGATCTGCGCGCTGCTCGTGGTCAGCGGCGTGATGCTGATGCTGAACGCAGTGGGCCGCATGGCGTGAGGGCCGGTGCTGGGCCGGGGCGCGCGGGCGGCCGCGGCGACGCCTACATCAGCAGGTGCTCGGCCGCGTTGGTGCCGCCCAGGATCACGTAGTTGACCTTGCGAATGTCGAGCAGCTTCCTGCCGCCGGCGTAGCTGATCGAGCTTTGCACGTCCTGCTCCATCTCGATCAGGGTGTCGGCGAGCCGGCCCTTAATGGGTTCAAGAATGCGCTTGCCCTCGACGTGGCGGTACTCACCCTTGTTGAAGTCGCTGGCCGAGCCGTAGTACTCCTTGAACAGCTGGCCGTCGACTTCGACCGTGCGGCCGGGCGATTCCTCATGGCCGGCGAACAGCGAGCCGATCATGACCATGGTGGCGCCAAAGCGGATGCTCTTGGCGATGTCGCCGTGGTGGCGGATGCCGCCGTCGGCGACGATCGGCTTGGTCGCCACGCGCGCGCACCACTTGAGCGCGGACAGCTGCCAGCCGCCGGTGCCGAAGCCGGTCTTCAGCCGCGTGATGCAGACCTTGCCCGGGCCGACGCCGACCTTGGTCGCGTCGGCGCCCCAGTTCTCGAGGTCGATCACGGCCTCGGGCGTCGCGACGTTGCCGGCGATGACGAAGCTGTCGGGCAACCTGGTCTTGATGTGGTGGATCATCTCGCGCACCGAATCGGCGTGGCCGTGCGCGATGTCGATGGTGATGTATTCGGGTGCCAGCCCCTCGGCGGCCAGCTGGTCGATGGTGGCGACGTCCTGCGGCTTGATGCCGACCGAGATCGAGGCGAACAGGCCCTTGGCCTTCATGGTGCGCACGAAGGCCAGGTTGTCGAGGTCGAACCGGTGCATGACGTAGAAGTAGCCGTGCTCGGCCAGCCAGGCGCAGACCTGCTCGTCCACCACCGTCTTCATGTTGGAGGGCACCACCGGCAGCTTGAAGCGCCGGCCGCCGAATTCGATGCTGGCGTCGCATTCGCTGCGGCTCTCGACGCGGCATTTGCGCGGCAGCAGCAGGATGTGGTCGTAGTCGAAGATTTCCATGAGAACCAAGCTCCATTCAAAGATTGAACAAATGGGCGCTTGGCCTGGCTCCGGCTGTGTTTGTGGCGGGCACAAAAAACCGGGTCAAGAAAACTTGGGCCCGGTGCTTGATTGTAGTGGTTTCGGCCGTGTTCGGCAGGACGCCGGCCATGCAAGGACATACGCCATCAATCATGAGTCGGGCGCAGCGGCACGGCGTGCTGGGCGCTTCCTACAATCGCTGCATGTTTCCACAGTCCGACGCGCCGGCCGCCGCCGACCTGCCCATCCTGGCCGGCCTCAACGCGGAGCAGCGCGCCGCCGTCACCCTGCCGCCCGAGCACGCGCTGATCCTGGCCGGCGCCGGCTCGGGCAAGACGCGCGTGCTGACCACGCGCATCGCCTGGCTGCTGCAGACCGGCCAGGTGTCGCCGGGCGGCGTGCTGGCGGTGACCTTCACCAATAAGGCCGCCAAGGAGATGGTGGCGCGCCTGACGGCGATGCTGCCGCTGAACGTGCGCGGCATGTGGATCGGCACCTTCCACGGCCTGTGCAACCGCTTCCTGCGCGCGCACCACAAGCTGGCGGGGCTGCCGCAGGCGTTCCAGATCCTCGACACACAAGACCAGCTGTCGGCCATCAAGCGGCTGTGCAAGCAGTTCCAGGTCGACGAGGAGCGCTACCCGCCCAAGCAGCTGCAGTGGTTCATCGCCGGCTGCAAGGAGGACGGTCTGCGCCCGGGCGACGTCGAGGTGCGCGACGCCGAAATCCGGCGCAAGGTCGAGATCTACCAGCTCTACGAGGACCAGTGCCAGCGCGAGGGCGTAGTCGATTTCGGCGAGCTGATGCTGCGCAGCTACGAACTGCTGCGCGACCACGATGCGGTGCGCGAGCACTATCGCCGCCGCTTTCGCCACGTTCTGATCGACGAGTTCCAGGACACCAACCGGCTGCAGTACGCGTGGATCAAGATCATTGCCGGCCTGCCGGCCGAAGGCGGTGGCGGCGCCATCATGGCGGTGGGCGACGACGACCAGAGCATCTACGCCTTCCGCGGTGCGCGCGTGGGCAACATGGCGGATTTCGTGCGCGAGTTCCACGTCGGGCACCAGATCAAGCTGGAGCAGAACTACCGCAGCCACAGCAACATCCTGGATTCGGCCAATCAGCTCATCAGCCACAACAGGCGCCGCTTAGGAAAAAACCTGCGCACAGATGCCGGCGCCGGTGAGCCGGTGCGCGTCTACGAGGCACCCACCGATTTCGCCGAGGCCGAGTGGGTGGTGGAGGAGTTGCGCCAGCTGGTCAAGGGCGAGGGCTACGAGCGCAAGGAAGTCGCGATCCTGTACCGCAGCAACGCCCAGAGCCGCGTGATCGAGACCCAGCTGTTCAACGCCGGCGTGCCGTACCGCGTGTACGGCGGCCTGCGCTTCTTCGAGCGCGCCGAGGTCAAGCACGCGCTGGCCTATCTGCGCCTGCTGGAGAATCCGCGCGACGACACCAGCTTCTTGCGCGTGGTGAACTTTCCGCCGCGCGGCATCGGTGCGCGCAGCATCGAGCAACTGCAGGACGCGGCGCGCGCAGCCGGTATCGCGCTGGTCGATGCTGTGGCCAGCCTGCCGGGGCGCGCCGGTGCCAACCTGTCGGCCTTCGTCGCCAAGGTCGACGTGCTGCGCGAGCAGACCGCCGGCCAGACGCTGCGCGAGATCATCGAGGCAATGCTGGATGCGAGCGGGCTGCTCGAGCACTACCGCGCCGACAAGGATGGCGCCGACCGGGTCGAGAACCTGCAGGAACTGGTCAATGCGGCCGAGAGCTTCGTCACCCAGGAGGGTTTTGGCCGTGACGCGGTGGCGCTGCCGCTGGACGAGACCGCCGAGCCGACACATGGGCTGACGCAGAGCCCGGTCAGCCAGGGGCTGGACCCGGAAGCGCCGCTGCTTGACGTGCTGCTGCCGAGGGCGCCGCTGCCGGTCGACGTGGACACCGGCGAAACCCTGAGTCCGCTGGCCGCTTTCCTGACCCACGCCGCACTGGAGGCTGGCGACAACCAGGCCCAGGCCGGCCAGGACGCAGTGCAGCTGATGACGGTGCACGCCAGCAAGGGCCTGGAGTTCGATGCCGTGTTCATCACCGGCCTGGAGGAAGGCCTGTTCCCGCACGAGAACTCGATGAGCGACCACGACGGCCTGGAGGAAGAACGCCGCCTGATGTATGTCGCCATCACGCGGGCGCGCAAACGCCTGTACCTGAGCCATGCGCAGACGCGCCTGCTGCATGGCCAGACGCGCTACAACCTGCGCAGTCGCTTCCTGGAGGAATTGCCCGAGGAGGCGCTGAAGTGGATCACGCCGCGCCATGGCGGTTTCGCCTCGATTGCACCGGTTTCGAGCACGGCGCACGCGCGCCCCGCCTGGGGCCACGGCGCCATCGACGCGCAGAGCCTGGTCGGCGCACCGCTGCCGGTGCGCAAGACCGAGCCGGCCCACGGCGGCATCCGCGTCGGTCTGCAGGTGTTCCACAACAAGTTCGGCGAGGGTCGCGTGCTGGCCGTCGAAGGCAGCGGCGACGATGCGCGCGCCCAGGTCAGCTTCCCACGCCATGGCGTCAAGTGGCTGGCGCTGGCGGTGGCCAAGCTGACCATCGTCGACTGATACCGGCGCGGCTGCGCGGGTGCGGCGCGCACGTCCACCACCGAAAGGCGCCGAGACAACACCGGGGCTGCGGGCGTAGCGGCATGCTGCGTTCGCCGCGTCTACCCTGTGGCGTCAGTCGTCGGCCAGTCCGCGCGGAAAGTACATCTTCTCGCGGTTGAGCTGGTAGCTCCACGGCAGGCCGGCGTTTTTCCAACCGTTCACACTGCGGCGCCCGTCCTGGCCCATGTCGCCCTCGAAGCCGTCGACGACCGACCACACCCGGGTGAAGCCGTCCTGGGCGAGCCAGTTGGCTGCGCGGGCGCTGCGGTCGCCGGAGCGGCAGATCAGTATCAGCGGATCGTCGGAGTCCAGCCGCTTCTGGTGCAGGCGCCGCTGCACCTCAGACAGGAAGTCCGGCAAGGCTTCGAGCCGATAGCTGCCGCGCTTGGCGTCCCAGTCGATCATGGTTTCCTGGTGCTCGGCATAGGGCACCAGCGCATCGACCCCGCCGGGCGTGCCGACGTACATGGCCTCGGCCCGTGTGCGAACGTCGAGGAACAGCACCTTGGCGGGTCCGCCGCGCGCCGCGATGAATGCCGGCACTTCGGCGGCGAGCAGGTAGCGGCCAGCCCGCATGCGCTTGGACTCCGGCACGGTCGCAGGGTCCACGGCTGCCCGAGACACGCTCGGCCAGCCGAGCCAGCCGATGCCGATGGCATTGACCACGGCCAGCGTGCGCAAGTACCCGCGCCGCGTCGAACTTGTTCTGATGCAGCGCTCAGCAGGCGTTCGGGTGCTCATGGTGTTGCTCCTGGTTGGGACCTTCGCTGGCCGCCGGCTGGAATGCCGATCGGCTTCAGGCGGAGCGCCGAGCCGACACCGATGCTCATGGCGTGACAACCGCAGCGGTCGAGATCTCGGACTGCTTCTGCGCCCGCTTGACCGGCGTGCACTCGCACAGCGCGCCCCAGCGCTGCACCTGGTCGACCCGCACCGGGAACACCTGGCCGTAGAGCATCGGTGCGTAGAGCCACATCTGATAGGCCACGCGCGCCGCCTTCACGTCGCCGCGATCGGCCAGCCGGGCGAAGCCGTCGTAGGCCTCGCGCCAGTGGTTGCGTTCCAGCTCGAGCTGGGCGCTCTCCCAGAGTTCGCCGGCCGGGTTGCCCCGTTCCAGCTCGGGCGCGGCACGCTCCCAGGCCCAGGTGTCGCGTTCGGCTGCTCCTTGTGCGCACACCTGCAGGGACACGAACAGCCCCAGCGCCGTCATCAGCAGTTTGCGTTGCCTCATGATGCCTCTCCTTGGTTGACGAAAACGAACACCTCAATGACCCAGCCGGTGGCTAGCGATCACGAGCACGATGGCGGTGCACATCAGCGCGTTGCCGACGTTGACGATCACAGCGCGGTGGATGCGGCGGCCGTTCTGCTCGAACAGCCACAGCGCCATGCTGGCGTTGGCACCGGCGAAGGTGATCCAGGTCAGCAGCGAGTGCTGGTCGCTGGCGCCGTGCTGCTGGATCGCCCAGATGGTCGGCAGGTAAGCGAACACCCGCACGCTGTTGAACAGCGTGAACGACCAGGTCAGCAGCCGCAGGTACAGGCTGTTGGCGGGCAGGCGTGTTGGTGCGGGCATCGGGGCCGCGGGCTTGGCGTCGGTGCGGACGGCGCGCAGGGTCAGGGTGATCATGGTGTGGTCACCAGGAACACCTGGCTCATGCCGCTCGTGAGCAGGTCGTTCACCATGCTGGCCGCCAGGCGCAGATCCTTGCTGCGCAACAGCACCGGTGTGTCGTCGGGCAGGTCATAGCCTGCCTTCAGGCCCCAGACCAGGCCGAGGGCGCGGTCGACGTCCTCCGGATCGCAGCATTCGAGCGTCACGTCGATGACCCCGAAGCCGCGGGCCATTGCCAGTTGGTCGGCCTGCTCGCGGGTGGCGTACAACCCGAGCCGGGTGTGGGCGGCCGGATCGACCGGCACGGCGCGCGGGTCGTTGGCGCTCGGCTGCCCTTCGTTGTCGAGCAGCGGCGCGATGACGGGGGTTTCGCCCAGCATCAGCGCCTGCTCCGGATCGGCGCCGCCACAGGCAGCCAACAGCAGCGAGGTGGCAAGTGCGGTACTGATCCAGCAGGTTTTTCTCATGTCATCGACCTCATGAACGGGGTGGCGTGAACACAGTTTGCGACCGTCAAAAAACAGTCCAATACATCGCCTTGTGGATGCCATTTCAGCATCTCAAGGCAGCTGATTCGCACGGAAAAGCTTCAAACGGATGTCCTGCTTATCGTGTGATCGATAAAAAATCGAATGAAAAACAACAACTTATCGATTCAACACGATCTGCAGGATAAATAAAGGACTTGATTTGGAACATCCCATACAGATGTCCATCCATCCCGTGTTCGCGGGATGGGCCAACCGCCCCGTTGTGGCGCTCAGGCGGCGTGGGGCGGGTTCTCGGTGGTCAGCGGGACACGCAGGATCAGCGCGGTGCCGGCGGCGTCGGATTGCACGCTCAGGCTGCCACCCAGGCCTTGTGCGCGCTGGCGCATGTTGGCCAACCCGCGGCCGATGCTGCGCTCGCGCGCCGTGAAGCCGTGGCCGTTGTCCTCGATCCGCAGTTCCAGCCTGTCCTGGTCGCGGCGCAGTGCCACCTTCAATGCGGTGGCGCCCGAGTGCTTGAGCGCGTTGGCCAGCGCCTCCTGCGCGATGCGCAGCAGCTGGTGCGTGGCGTGCGGTGCCAGCGGCAGCCGGGTGTCGCCCAGCTCGATGTCCCAGCTGGGCTGGATGCCGGCGCTGATGAGCTGCTCGTTCCAGCGGTACATGAATTCGCCCACCGCTGTGGCCACGTCGGCCTCCTGCGATGCCAGGGCATCGAGTGCGATGCGCATGTCGGCAATGCAGGCGCGCAGCATGTCGGCGATCTGCGGCGTGGCGATGGCGCCGCGCTCGACCCGCAGCAGCGTGGTGCACAGACGCGAGCCCAGGCCGTCGTGCAGGTCGCGCATGATGAGCTGGCGCTCGTCGGCGGCGGCGCGGCTGATCTGCAGGCGGGTCAGCTGCTCGAAATTGGCCGCCAGCAGGCGCTCGCGATCGGCGATGCGCGACTCGAGCGTCTGGTTGAAATTCTCGAGCGATTTCAGCGAGTCGATGAAGCGCGCGGTCAGCAGCGCGCCCATGGCCAGCAGCAGGGCGTCGGTGCCGTAATGCATCATGAAGATGCGCTGCCCGACCCAGTGCTTCGACACCAGCCAGGCCAGCAGGGGCGGATGAAACGTCAGCAGGTAGTCGTGGATGCCGAATGCGACCGCCACCGTCATGGCGACGGGCAGCAGCGCGGCGGTCAGCGTGCGCTGCTTCCAGACGATCCAGAACGACACCGCGACGATGCCCAGCGCCACCGGGATCAGGCTGGCCATCCACCAGCGGGCCACCAGCATGTCGGCGTCGAAGCCCTGGGTGGCGTACCAGACGGGTCCCACCAGCAGCAGGGCGAGCAGGCCGCGCTCGATGCGGGGCGCCCGGATGCCGGCCAGGCGCAGCGTGAACCAGGCCATCACGATCACGAACGCCGCCGTGCTGCAATGGAAGACGAGCCGCCACCAGTTCCACATCGCCAGCGTCATGCTGTCGATGGTGAAGTTGAGCGAGCGCACCGACCACAGCAGGGCGGCGATGCCAAACAGGCCGTACAGGCATTCCTGCGGCCGTCGGGCCCAGATCAGCAGCACCCAGGCGCCGGCGAGCAGGGACGCCAACACCGAGAACTGCGGCACCACGCGGGTCCAAAACAGCCGCCGTTCGTGGATTGGCTGCAACTCGGCTTCGGGCCCGATCGAAACCACGGGAAAACGCAGCGGCAGGCCCGGCGCCTGGGCCACCCGGATCAGGATGCGGTTGGCGCCCGCGCGCAGGGCGGGCGCCGGCAGGCTCACCAGGCGCGGGCGGTAGGCCCACACGCGCATGCGGTCGCTCAGCAGGGGAATCGCCGACATCTCCACGCCGTTCAGCCAGACATCACCGCCGTAGTAGAGGTAGGGCAGGTACAGCGCCCAGGGCGCGGCGTCGTGGGCACTCGACAGCTCGAAGTCGATCCGGTACCAGGCTTCCCGCTCGGCCGCCGACGGCCGGCTCAGGCCGGCATCATCGGGCAGCGTGACCGTGCGCCACGCGGCCGTGTCGCCGGGGGGCGCATCGCCGCTGCCGAGCACCACCGCGGCGGTGCCGGCTTCGATGATCCGCGCAGCGGCCGCCGGCGCAACGCAGGCGCCCAGCACCAGAGCCAGCAGCAGGATCGCCCGCCGGAGCCTGCCTGCGACCAGGCATCGAAACGAGCGCCAGCCGCTCACAGCAAGCCGATCTGCTGCGCTTCGAAAACCGCCTCGCCGCGCGAATGGACCGCGAGCTTGCGATAGATCTTCTTGACGTGCGTGACCGCGGTGTGGTGCGACAGCTCGAGCAGTTCGGCGATGGCGTCGAAGTTCAGGCCCTTGGCGGTCAGGCGCAGGATTTCCAGTTCGCGTGCAGTCAACTCCGCAGGTGGCGCGCTGTCGGGATGTGCCGCAGGTGCCTTGGGCACGGCCCGCACCTGGGTCAGGATCCGGCGCGCGATGCTGGGGCTGATGGGCGAGCCGCCGGCGCGCACCTCGTGGATCGCCGCCGCGATCGCCTGCGTGGAGGCGTCCTTGAGCAGATAGCCGGTGGCGCCGGCCTTGATGGCGGCCATGACGTGCTGGTCGTCGCCGAACATGGTGACCACCAGGGCATCGCAGTGCGGATGGCGGGCGACGGTCTGGCGGATCACCTCGACACCGCTGATGTCGGGCAAGCCGAGGTCGATCAGCAAGGCATCGGGCGCCTGCTCGGCGATCAGGGAAATGGCGGCCTGTCCGCTGGCGACGACGCCCAGCAGTTCCAGATCGGGATCGGCCAGGATGGCGTCGGAGAACCGGCGCATGAACTCCGGTTCGTCTTCCACCACCAGCACCCTGATACGCATAGCAGCCTCCTGCGGAGAAAATTCTCGCACGTGCGGAGCGCAGCATGGATGTCGACGCATCGCATATTTGCGGGATGGCTGGCCGGATCCGGATGTGTTCCGCGCAAGGCGTCCAGGGCGCCGGGACTGCTGGCGGCGCAATGAGAACGGCACCCCGAAGGGTGCCGTTTCCAGGTGCAGTGTGTGGAGGCGCTCAGTAGGTCAGATTGAGCCGCAGCACCGAGGTGGTGCCGCTGACTTCGTTGCCGACCAGCAGCAGCGGTTCGCCGCTGGGCGACCGCGCGGCCGGGATGAAGACCAGGCCTTCGGGGCCGAGGTCGCCCGCCGCGGCGCCGACGGTGGACGGGTCCTTGGTGGTCCAGTCTTCACGCGTGTTCAGGTAGTCGACCATGAACGGTGCTCGCGGGTTGGTGATGTCGTAGACCATCACGCCGCCCATGCGCTCCAAGCCGATGAAGGCGAAGCTCTTCTCGCCGATCTGGCCAATCGCCACGCCCTCGGGCTCGGGACCCTTGTTGTCGCTGCGGTTGTCCAGGCTGTTGCCGGCCTCGTGGTTGGAGTTGAAGAAGTCCTTGCAGGGCTTGTCGCGCCTGGCGCCCAGTTTGCAGGCGTCGCTGGCGAAGAACTTCTCCAGCTCGGCGCCGGAATCCCACACCAGCCGGCCGGCCTCGTCCCAGATCGAGAACGAGCGGCCGCCGAAGGCGTACAGCTGGTCGTACATCAGGCGGTCGCCGGCGGCATCCTGCACGCCGGCGGCGTTGAACATCAGCGGCTGGCCGCTGGCGTCGGTGCGGTAGCCCATGGTCCACGTGATGATGAGGCGGCCGAGTTGGTCGTCATCGCGGCAGGCGCCGGGCTTGTCGGCACTGGCGCCGCAGTAGCCGAAGGTGTCGGGGTTGAGCAGGCCGCCTGCCGCCATGGCGCCGAGCTGCGCCGGCAGGTCGTCGCCCTTGCGGCCGCCCCAGCCCTTGGCGTTGATCAGGTGCTTGACGCGGAACTCCTCGACGAAGCCCTTACTGGCGTCGCCGTTGAAGTAATCCTCATCGTCCTCGCCCCAGGCGCGCGCATCCCCCTCGTTGGCGGTCACCAGCCAGGTCTTGCCGCCGGCCTGGTAGGTGGCGATGGCATCGGGCAGGTAGAGGCCGCGCACGCCGGGCCAGCTGCGGATGTCGGCCTTCAGGTCGGTGTCGGAGCCATCGATCTCGTTGCCGGCAAGGCCGTGGTCCTTGTAGCCGAGCGCGGTGACCAGCGCGGCAGCCAGCGCGATTGGCGCCAACAGGGCGAAGCGGGGCAGGAAGGCGGAGGTCTTGGACGGGGTCATGGCAGCGTGGCGAGGGATGGAGCCCTGCCATGCTGCCGGTCAGGCATGAAAGTTTCGGGGCAGTTTCATGACGGCGCCATGACGTTCGCGGCGTCCGGCGCCGTGCTCACGGGCTGCTCAGGGCAGCACCCGGCCGTCGCTGGTGATCACCGACTGGTGCGCGTAGTCACCGGCGGCGGGGCGGTCCACCGTGCCGCGGGCGCGGATGTGGTCGACCACCGCCTGCGTGTACAGCAGGTAGCTGTTGACGTAGTTGCCGCTGGCGTAGACGGTGCCGAAGGTGGCGTAGCCGTCCTGGCCAAGGGCGGTGTAGTCGTAGGTGACGACGATGTAGCTGCGTGCCGGGTCGATGGCCGACCAGGCGCCGCTGGCGCGGTCCTTGATTTCGATGCGGCTGAAGCGCTGCCCGCGCGGCTGGCGCAGGTCGAGGTGCCAGCGCAGGCCGGCTGCGTAGGGGTGCGAGCCACCCGAACCGTGGCCGGCGTCGAGGTAGTAGGCCACGGCCTCTTCCAGCGAGTCGGCGATCTGCGCGCCGGTCAGCGGCAGCTCGATCAGCAGGTTGGTGAACGGCAGCACGGCGAAGGCGTCGCCCATACTGATCGGTCCGGCCTTGATCGGCACGCGCACGCCGCCGGCATTCTGGATCGCGACGTCGGCGCGCAGGCTGGCGTCGAGGAAGGACTGCAGCGCGATCTGCGCGACGTCGCTGCCGCGCGCCAGCTGGTTGGCGTTCTCGCAGCCGGCCACGCCGGCGCTGCGGTTGGTGGGCTCGCCCGGCGTGCGCACCAGGCACAGCGCTTCGGCGACGTGGCCGATAGCCTGGCGCTTGAGCGTGTCGACCTGGCCGGCGTAGCGCTGCAGCAACTCGGCCGCGGCGGCATCCGGTGTCGGCATCACGAGCCTGGGGTCGGCCGCCACCGCGGCCTTGATCTGCTGCCCGGTGGCCGCATCGACGGGTGCCCAGGCGCCTTGCGCGTTCCGGCGCCTGAAGCGGTCGCCGACGATGAGTGCGGCCTGGCCGGCGCAGGCAGCGACCTCGCCCTCGGCATTGAAGCGGATGCGCAGTTCGCCGATGGCCTTGCCGTATTCCCAGGCCTGGCCGATGCAGACCGGCTTGCCGTCCTTGTTCAGCACCTGGGTCGGGTAGGGGCCGGCGGCCGCGTAACCGGCACCGAGGGTGCTGAAGTCGCCCAGCAGGGTGTGCGAATCGCCACCGATGATGGCGTCGACGTCGGTCAGCTGCGCGGCCAGGCGCCTGTCGGCCTCGTAGCCGATGTGGGTCAGCAGCACGATGTGGCGCACGCCGCGCGCCTTGAGCTGGTCGATGCTGCGCTGCGCGGCTCCGGCCTCATGGTCGAACTCGGTGCTCGGCAGCGGCCGCGACGAATACTGCGTCTTGCCCTTGATCGTGATGCCCACGATGCCGACCGGCACGCCCTTGATGGTCTTGACGGTGTAGGGCTTGAGGTAGTCGTCGGCCGCCTGGGGCACCAGCGGCGTGCCGAGCTGCGGGCGGATGTTGGCGGCCAGCACGGGGGTCTGGCAGGCGCCGGCGTGCAAGTGGTCGATGAAGCGCCTGAGCTGGGCGTCGCCATCGTCGAACTCGTGGTTGCCGACGGCGAAGGCATCGAAGCAGACGGCGTTCATCAGTTCGGCGTCCGCTTGGCCCTTGAACAAGGTGTAGTACAGCGTGCCGGTGCTGGCGTCGCCGGCGTGCAGCTTCAGCACGTCGTCACGGCCCTGGTAGGCCCGGAAGGCGCCGGCGACCTGGCTGAAGCCGCCGAGCTCGACGCGCGTGTCGATGCCGCCGATCTTCATCTCCACATCGGCGATCGCATCCAGATGGGAGTGGTGGTCGTTGACGTGGACCAGGGTCAGCTCCAGCGGCCGCGTGTCGTCGGCGCTGGCGCCGCTGCCGCAGGCCGCCACCGCGAGGCTCAGCACGAGTGGCGCCAGCGCGGCCAGGCGCGGCAGTCTTGCGAGCAGCAGGGTCCGGATCATGGCCGCCGGCGCGGGATCAGGGCTTGCCGCAGGGCTCGTGCAGCCAGGGTGATCCGCTTGCCATCCACGGCGGTGCTAGGCCGGTGGCAGCGCTTCGGGCGCGTCGGCCGAGAAGCTGTCGCGGAAGGTGAACCACAGCGAGGCGTAGAACATCGCCGCGATCAGCAGGCTGAGCGGAAACATGCCGCTGACGGCGACCTGCATGTTGCCGAGCAGCGAGGCGGTGGTCAGCAGCAGGGTCCAGCCGGCCAGCGTGACGCCGAGCCAGCCGAGGCCGTAGACCAGGTAGGCGCCGGCATTGCGCAGCACAGCGATGGCGCTGAAGAACAGGCTCTTGATGACCGGCACCTCGTGCCACAGCACGAGCGCCGGCGCGTGCCAGAACAGCACCGACACCGGCAGGTACAGCAGGCTGACCAGCAGGACCGAATTCAGCGACGAGCGCAGCGCGTCCTGGATCGCCGGATCGGTCAGCATGTCGCGCGTGATGCTGCCGTCGCTGTCGGCGATCATCTGCGCCAGCTTGCCGTCGTCCATCATGGCCGAGAGCAGGATGATCAGCATCACTGCCGCCGCGTAGAGCGCGCCCAGCACCAGCATCGCCCGTGTCTTGGCCGGGCCGCTGCGAAAGCCGATCAGCAGCATGCCGGGCAGCGGGAAGCGGTCTTCCTCGACCTCGCGCGCGGCTGCCATCAGGCCCACCGTGGCCGCCGGCACCAGCGCCATCGCCAGCGCGCTACCGACCAGCGGCAGCCAGGACAGCAGGGCGGTGAAGGCCAGGAACATGAAGAAGATGCCGGCGATCGCCAGCGGGCGGCGGAAGAACACCGCGATGCCCTTGCGCACCCAGCGCATGCCGACACCGGCCGGGACGATGTTGAGCTTCATGACAGCAGCAGCGGTTCGGCGATGCGCTGGCGCAGCACGCGTTCGAAATGGGTCGGGTCGTGCGGTGTCAGCAGGCTGGCGCGTCGCGGCAGGTGCAGATCCCACAGGCGCGAGACCCAGAAGCGCATGGCGCCGGCGCGCAGCATGGCCGGCAGCAGCCGGCGCTCGCTTGATGCCAGCGGACGCACCGCCTGGTAGGCCTCCAGCATGGCCTGCGTGCGCGCGGCGTCGGTGGCGCCGCTCGCCAGGTCGACGGCCCAATCGTTCAGCGCCACGCCGAGATCGAACAGCCAGCTGTCGACACCGGCGAAATAGAAGTCGAAGAAACCGGTCAGGCGCGGCGCCTCGCGCGGGCCGTCGAACATCACGTTGTCGCGGAACAGGTCGGCGTGCACGGCGCCGCGCGGCAGTGCCGCGTAGGCTGAACTGGCGGCGACGTGGTTCTGGTAGGCCAGCTCGCTGCGCATCAGTGCCGCCTGGACACCGTCCAGGTGCGGTAGCACCACCGGCGCGGTCTCGTTCCACCAGGCCAGGCCGCGCAGGTTCGGCTGCTGCAGCGGGTAGTCGCGCGCCGCCAGGTGGGCGCGCGCCAGCATCGCGCCGACCGCGGCGCAGTGCGCCGGCGTCGGCGCCAGCTCGCTGTGGCCCAGCAGGCGGTTGACCACCGCTGCCGGCTTGCCGCACAGCGTGTGCAGGATGTCGTCCTCGCCGGGGCCGATCGGCGCGCCATCCGCCTTGGACTGCGGCTCCGGCACCGGGATGCCGTGCTGCGCCAGGTGCTTCATCAGGTGCAGGTAGAACGGCAGCTGCTCGTGCGTCAGGCGCTCGAACAGCGTCAGCACCCATTCGCCCTCGGTGGTGGTGGCGAAGTAGTTGGTGTTCTCGATGCCGCCCTGGATGCCGCGCAGACCGGTCAGCGAACCCAGGCCGAGCGCGCTCAGCAGTCGGTCGGCCTGCTCGAACGAGACCTCGGTATAGACAGCCATTGCGAGCCGCCTAGAAACTCAGCACTTTCCAGGTGCGCTGGCCGGCGCTGCCCGGTCCGGCCTCGGCGGCGGCCGGGCGCGTGACATCGGCTGGACGCACGTCATAGGGCGGCACCGGCGCCTTGGGCGTCACGGTGATGCTCTGGGTCTCGCCGCCGGCGCGCACTTCGTCGACCCGGCTGCCGGCATCCTCGATGCGGATGTGCTCCACGCGTCCGGTGACCGGGCCGGGTTGGGCTTGTTCGGCCACGACGGGAGCGGTCATCGTGGGCCCCTGGGCCAGCGTGGGGGGCGCGGCACACAGGCCAAGTGCGGCCAACAGCAGCAGGAAGCAGCGGGGTTGAGACATGCCCATATTCTATGGGAGCGCCTCAATGGAGGCTGTTGGCGAAACTCGGGCAGCGACCGGCTCGGCCAGGCTCGTACGCTTGGCCTGGCGCGACAGCTGCCGAGGAAGGACATGCGGTGGCAAAGCGCCGCCGGCCAGCTTCGGCGCGGACTATCATCGCCCGCATGCACCGCTAACTGTGTGGCTTGTTGTAGTTCAGCCGCCCGCTTCTGGCGCCAGAGGAACACATGGCACTTTTCTGGGAGCTTCGGATTGAAGACCTATGGCCAAGTATTTGCAGTTCGAGGCTCGGCTTACGACCGTGCGATGCAATGCTGTCCGGATGCGCGCCAGCAGGAATTTGCACAGGCGGTCGACGCGGCGCGCTTGACGTCGGGCATGGTGGTGGCGGATGTGCCCGCAGGTGGCGGATACTTGCAACGATACCTGCCTTCCGGGTGCCATTGGCTGGGGCATGAGCCGTGTGCCAGTTTCACGAACCACGGTACTTTGACGGGCGACGCACGACCCCTGCTGCCGCTGCCGTGGTCGGACGCGTCGGCCGATGTGGCGATCAGCCTTGCAGGCGTGCACCATATCGATGACAAGCGCCCACTGTTCAGGGAACTGGCCCGCGTGACCAAACCCGGTGGGCGGTTGGTGGTGTCGGATGTAGCAACGGATTCGGCGGTGGCAAGGTTCCTGGATGGCTATGTGGGCGCGCACAACAGCACCGGACACGAAGGTGTGTTTCTGGATGGACACACCCTGGTGGAACTGCGCGACGCGGGCTGGAGTGTGCATCGCCATGACGTCCAGAACTTCTGCTGGGTATTTCCCGATCGCGCGGTGATGGCGGCTTTCTGCCACGAGTTGTTCGACCTGCGTTCGTCGTCCATGGCCGATACCCGGGTTGCCATTGAGACACAGTTGGGCGTGAAGCAATTGTCTTCGGGCCAGGTGGGCATGGACTGGTCTCTGATGACGATCGTGGCCCAGAAAGGGCCTACGGAGGCCGTCGAATGAAGAGCTCGGTGCAAACCGTGGTTTGGGCTCGGCATGCAGGGCAGTGGAGCCGGGTTGGTCCGCCCCTGAAGCCCTCGGCGGAGGATGCTGAACTGAGTCTGAAAGCCCTGCGCCCGGTGTTCGACCAGTCACCTGGCCCATGTCGGATTGCCATCCTGGGGGTAACTCCGGAACTGGTGCTATTGCCTTGGCCTCCGACGGCAGTGCTGAAGGCGTTTGACCACAGTGCCGACATGATCGCGAGTCTGTGGCAATCGCATCCGCAAGTGTCCTCCTCGGTGTATCAGGCAGACTGGCGTGCCTTGCCATTGGATGACGCATCAATGCACGCGGCGGTAGGCGATGGCTCCTTGAACGCCTTGCCGAACCTGAACGAGTGTGCGGAGGTGCTTGAGGAGTTGCACCGCGTCCTAGTTGTCGGCGGACGCATCGTCATCCGTTGTTTCGTCCGGCCCGACGTGCCGGAAACCTTCCAGGAAGTGGTCGCTGCCGTCAAGAGGAGCCAGATAGGCAGTTTTCATGCCTTGAAGTGGCGCATGGCCATGGCGTTGGCCGGCGTGTCACGGGCTTCTGTGGCCGTGGCCGACATCCATGATGCGTTCGAAGCCAGCTTTCCATCCCGTGATGCCCTGGCAGCTCTTACTGGTTGGCCGCGGGAGGTAATAGACAGCATTGATGCCTACCGGGGTTCCCTGACCCGTTACGTTTTCCCAACGCTGCCGGAGTTGCTGGGACTATGCCGGCCGTGGTTTGAACTGCAATCCATCGAACACGGCTCCTACGAGTTGGCTGACCGCTGCCCGATGTTGTCCCTGCGGCACATCACAACGGAGGCTGATCATGAATGAGACCCGCAAGACTGGCAGCGCGTGGCGCTGGGCGGACCCGGTGCATGCCTACCCCGGTTATGTCCATGGGTGCAGATATCCAGCTCTGGTTGTGAGCCTGCAGGGTCAGGTTGTGTCTCGGGAGGCTTGCGATCGATTGGCCGCCTGCTTCCTGGAAAGCTGTCCGACATGGGTCAAACCGGAAATCGGGGATCAACCGGCATTGGACATGCGGCAAGCTGTCGAATGGCTCTTGTCAGGGTGGCAGGCGCTGCAGGTGGCGGCAGGTGTTCCCGTGTACGAAACGGGTCGCCTCCTTGAACTGACGGGTTCGCAGGCGCGCTGCGTGGTGCCCACGCTCCAGAACTCGCAGCGGGTACTGGCAAGCGTCATTCAGCAGTCGTTTGAATTGTTGAGCCGGCCGGCCGCTGACGAGGGACAGCCCGGCAAGGATCGGCTGCGGCAGGCCATCGAGATACTGGCTCGCACCGGACCGGGAGCCTCGGCCGTGCAGTGGTTCGTGAAAGCCGCGCATGAGCTGGGCATGCCCGTGCAGGAATTGCCTGGCGGTGCTTTCCAGTACGGCGTTGCAGCGCGTGCGCGCTGGATGGACAGCACGTTCACCGATGTCACGCCGACGCTATCGGCCCGGTTGGCTAGGAACAAAGTGTGGGCCGCGGCCTTGCTTAGGCAGGCGGGGCTCCCGGTGCCGCTGCACCAGTTGGTGGGTGACGTGCAGAGTGCGCTGAAGGTGGCCCATTGGCTGGGCTACCCGGTGGTGGTCAAACCCGCCGACCAGGATGGTGGTGTCGGGGTGGCTGCCGGCTTGGAAACGGATGCGGAGGTTCAACAGGCCTTCGAAAAAGCGAGAACGCATTCCAGCCAGATTCTGGTGGAAAAGCATGTTGCAGGTCGGGATTACCGACTGACCGTGTTCAACGGCGAAATGATCTGGGCCATCGAACGCGTGCCGGGTGGCATCACGGGCGACGGAACGCACACGGTGGCACAACTGCTGGAACGCTTGAATGCAGATCCTCGACGGGGATCGAACGCACATTCGCCGCTGAAGATCTTGGACCTGGACGATGAAGCCAGGCAGTTGCTGCGTCGGCAGGGCCTGGACGAGCGGTCGGTGCCGGCCGCGGGCCGATTCGTTCGCATGCGTCGTGCGGCCAACGTGGCCGTGGGCGGGATGCCGGTGGCCGTTTTCGACCAGGTCCATCCCGACAACGTGCGGCTGGCGGTGCGGGCGGCGAACATCCTGCGCCTCGACATGGCCGGCGTCGACCTGCTGATCCCTGACATCGCGATCTCCTGGCGTGATTCAGGTG
The DNA here is from genome assembly GCF_035444425.1 of Ottowia sp. GTDB lineage: Bacteria > Pseudomonadota > Gammaproteobacteria > Burkholderiales > Burkholderiaceae_C > Ottowia. The sequence goes on from NZ_DAOMOQ010000044.1 coordinate 18,304, forward strand.
CCGCCATCTGCGAGGTGAACGGACAGCCCAGTCTGGGGCAGCTCACTGCAGCGCATCTGTACGCACCGGTGCTCAGGCGACTGGTGCCGGGATCGGGCAGGGTTCCTACCGTGCTCATCGTGGGAGCCGTCGACCCAGAGCTCTGGCTGGACGCGGTGTCGAGCGCCCTGGCGGGCCGGATGATGAGGGTGGGCGTGGTCGGTCCACGCGCGGTGACCGTCGGCGCCGAGACGATTACCCGCGGGGGGGCTGGCTCGTTCGCCGGAGGCAGGATGCTGGCCCTGGATCGCGACGTCGACGCCATGGTACTGGCCATCAACGACGATGAATGCCTGCACAGCGGCTTGCCCGTGGACCGCTGTGATGCGCTGATTCTGGCAGGGACCCATCGGTGGACAGCTGGTGCGGCATCGGATCTCGAGCGTCGGCAATGGCTGCATGAGATGCTGCTTCACCTGTTGCCGGCATGCGATGGCGTGGTGTTGAACTGGGTCGAAAGTGGGTCGGGCGCAGACCATCTGGCCGCCTGGACGACGGCGCGCTGGCACGAGTTCGCGGGCGACGCGGCGCTGGCGGCTGCTGAAGCTGCTGGCTTGGCCGTGGCCTGCGCAGCGGGGCGGGAATCCAGTTCCGAGAGCGCGGCCAACGCTGCCTCGTGAATCCGCTGCGAGTCGGAGCCGATTGCGTCTGGCCGGGGCGTTGGGGCGCCTGGCCAGAAGGCGCAGCTCCACCGGTCCCGGCATGAATCCGTTGGCTGAAAGCTGCGTCCGAGTTCCCCGCAAGCGGCAGCGCAGGAGCATGTCGTTGATTGTCCGATGGAAAATCCGAACATGAACATCGTGGATCCCATTCATCGGCACGCGCTGGCCAAACCGGATCGTCCGGCGGTCATCACCTCGCGAGGAACCTTGTCCTGGGCCGGGTTGGACCGGATGCTGTGGTCTGCTGCCAAGATGCTTCATGACAGGGGTTTGCGGGCAGGGGATCGGGTCGGCCTGAAGATGATCGATCCGGTACCGCAGCTCATTGTGTTTCTTGCCCTGGCAAGAATCGGCGTGGCTCACGTGGTCATGCCCTTCGCTGGTGACGACAAGGCAAGGCGATCGCTGCAGGAGAGATTGGCGATCGCCATGATATTGTGCGACTCCGAAGCCGTGCATTCGACCATTCCGGGCTCGATGCTCATCGACAGGCTGGTCATGAACGACGTTGATCGGCCTGATCAGCTGCGCTTGAGAGTCGATGCAGGCGATCTGCCATGGCTCGTCATTCAGTCATCGGGCACTACGGGCGCGCCGAAGTTCGCGGAGCTGACTCATGCGAGGTCTTTTCAGCAGCTGGATAATTTTGCTGCGGTTTTGCCGTGCTCCGGGGACGATATCTTCTGGCCGGCGTCAAGGCTGGATTTCCTGATGGCGAAACGGCAGACGCTGTTCTGCTTGCAGCAGGGTGCAGCGGTTTATCTTCCAGCCAGCAACCTCATTTCGGAACAGCTGGTGAGGGAACTGAGTGAAAAAAGGATCACGCTGGCCTGTGGAACGCCTTCACACCTTTATCAGCTCATCGGCGTCGGACAGCCGCTTCCAGCCTTGAGGGCTTTTGACGCCCGTTCGGCGACGATCGGTGAGGAGCTGAGAAGGGAGTTCAAATCGCGGATCAGCCGAGGGCTTTACGTCATCTATGGTACCTCGGAGGCGGGTGTTCTGACTTGCGCTGCACCCGATGATCAAAGCGCGATGCCGAACACCGTTGGAGCGGCGGTGGGCTCCGTCGAACTCGAGATTGTGGATGAGCGGGGTGCGCTCCTCGCTCCGGGTCTGACCGGAGAAGTCCGGGTGAAAAGCCCGGCAATCATCGAATCCTATCTGGACGATCCGGAAGCCACCGGCAGATCATTCAAGGGTGGATGGTTTTATCCAGGCGACCTTGGCTACCTGACCAACGATGGCGCGTTGGTGCTGCAGGGGCGGCGCGACGACATGATGATATTCGACGGAATGAACATTTTTCCGGCGGAAATCGAAAATGCATTGAGATCTCATCATGCGGTGCGCGAGGCCGCCGCTTTCGCGGTGAACCACTGGCGGTTCCAGGATGTGCCCGTGGCGGCGGTGACGCTGCGAGGCCGGGTCAGCGAACAGGAGCTTGTCGAACACTGCGGGAGGATCCTGGGATTCAGAAACCCGCTGCGCATCTGGATAATCAAGGATTTTCCGAGGAATCCGATGGGCAAGATCCTGAAGCGCGAGTTGGTTCGGCATCTGGTTCAGTCCGGAAAAAAATGAAAGCATCACTCCGCCGGATTTCAGCGCTCCGCAGATTCTAGTCACCTAGACAATAGACAATGGCATCGACATCGAATCTGTAAACCAAAGCCTTCAGGCGCTGATTCAATTTTCTGAAGGGCATTGAAACCAGCTTGCCGCAAGAGTCCAGGGTTCTCGTGGGGGTGGTGAAGTAGCATCTGCGCCCTTGTCTATGATGGAGCAACTGCTGCGCCAATGCAGCCTCCTCGCTGTCATGCCTTTCAACCGGTATCCTGCCATCACCGTTCAAGAACTCTGTAAGAAAGCTGGCTATATATGACCTGGAAACATCACCGCCGCCAAACAATGGAGCGAAGTTCACTTCATTGATGATGGCACCGTTCTCGTACCAGGGCCTGGCAATGTCGGGGCTGATGATGTCGATGCCGGCGACATGCAATCCGAACAGCTTGGTGGCGATGAGGGCCGCAGACAGGTTGGCGGGATGGACATTTGCCGTCACTTCCTCATCGACGCCACCATCGGCCGTCGACTCGATGCGTCGCAGCGGTGCAAGGCTTCCCATTGGCGGAATGGTATTTGGCGACAGTCCTTCGTGCGCCAGTGCCGCGCGTGCCCGCTCATCGAGCGGGCGAAGTCTGGATCGGGTCCAGGGTGGCAGCCGTTTCTGTTCCTTCAGCGCCTCATTCACCAAATCGTTGACCGAGCGTTTCCCATCCCCCCTGACGGCTATCGGCCACCGTTTGACAGCGTAAAGCAAGCCTCCGTTCGCGACGAACAGGCGATGACAAACGCCGGCGACCTGGCGTTCGACAATGACTTTCTTGGCAACCGAGAACTGAAGTGCGTGGGCGACCGAAGTCCTGAGTTCATCCGCATCCGAGATGTCGACGGTGACGCCTTCACCACGGTCACCATCGACCGGTTTGACCACCACGGGAAATCCCAGACGTTCAGCTGCTGCCAAAGCGCTTGCCGGCTCATCCACCACAACATGAACCGGTGCCGGCAGGCCGGCCAGGCGCAGCAGGTTGCCGGCCGTCACCTTGTTGTGGGAAAGCTTCGCCCCGATGGCGGAATCCAACTCGGTCGCGCTGCGGTCGAGCCTGCGCGCCTGGCTGCCCCAGCCGATCTGATAGGCACCCAGGCCGAGGTGCATGAAAGGAATGCCCAGCTGATGGGCTGTCTTCAGTACCGGAATGGTCGAGTCGCCACCGGGCACCTGCTCGCGCAACCGCTCAAAAACCTGGCGATGGATCGAGGAGAGGATTTTCTCCTGGTGATCAGAACGCGGCGAATTTTCGGCCATCCAGTCGCATGCTCTGACCGTGATATCGAATATCGAATTGTATATGTCAAGGGGGATGAAATCGATCCACGTGCACCTGAGCTTAAGGGTGAAAATCCGCCGCTGTCGATCCTTGAGGACCATGGAGGCGAGCGTGATTTCGCGGAAGATCGGCACGCGGGCCAGCTCGAACAATGTTCTGGCGAGTTTCAGAAAAAAAGCGATAAATCGGCGCTCGGCCTCTTCGATCGGGGTTGAGGATGTTTCATCAGAAATTTCTATGGGATCTAATGACTCCTCGGTCATCACATATCTTGC
>NZ_DAOMOQ010000045.1:0-21807 GCF_035444425.1 Ottowia sp.
TCGCAGCACCTTACGCCGGGTGAGGTGTTGCACTTCAGATTTGAGGCCGCCGAGCGAAGACTGTAGACTCCAGCTTGCAAGCCGCGTCGGTAATGCCGGGCGGCTTTTTTTTGAAGCTTTGACCTCGACGCGAGCCTCTGCGCGCAGGCAAAACCCCAAGCCTGTCCGCCGCAACGAGACGCCCATTAACGGTATTTTTTGGCGGTGACACCGCCCACGTGCGCGCAGCCGGATCGCGGATAGCCTGATCCCGGCGCGTCGGAGCATAATTCGCGCCTATACCCATGAATCGTCTTGCTTCCATTCTCCCGGCGTCGCAGGTGCTGGTCGGTGTCGACGCGACCAGCAAGAAGCGCGCGTTCGAAGAAGCCGGGCTGCTGTTCGAGAACCTGCACGGCCTGTCGCGCGCGCTGATCACCGACAGCCTGTTTGCGCGCGAGCGCCTGGGCTCGACCGGCCTGGGGCACGGCGTGGCGATCCCGCATGGCCGCATCAAGGGCCTGAAGGCGCCGATGGCGGCGGTGCTGCAACTGGCGCAGCCGATCGGCTTCGATGCGCCGGACGAGAAGCCGGTCGGCCTGCTGATCTTCCTGCTGGTGCCCGAGGCGGCGACGCAGAAGCACCTGGAGATCCTGTCCGAGATCGCCGAGCTTCTGAGCGATGCCGAACTGCGCGAACGCATCAAGGTGGCGGCCTCGACCGCCGAGCTGCATGGCCTGATCGCGGACTGGCAGTCCGCCCAGCCGGCCTGATCGCCGCGTGGACGCTGGCGCCGCGGGTGGCCGCGCGAACGCACTGACCGGCTGCTGAAGCGCCGGCTCCCTGCTTCATGAAACCGACCGTCATCAGCGCCGACGTGCTGTTCGAGGATCACCGCGCCGCGCTGCGCTGGCAGTGGCTGGCCGGCCTGGATGCGTCGGAGCGACGCTTCGACGAGGTGGCAGTGCGGCAGGCGCGCTCGGGCGCCGACCTGGTCGGCTACCTGAACTACATCCATCCCTACCGCGTGCAGGTGCTGGGGCCGCGCGAGGTGGCCTACCTGACCAACGCCTCGCCAGAGGACTGCGCGCGCCGCGTGGCGCGCATCGTCACGCTGGAGCCGCCGGTGCTGGTGCTGTGCGATGGCGAGGCCGCGCCGGACGCGCTGCTGTCGATGTGCGAGCGGGCCCACATCCCGTTGTTTGCGACGCACGAGTCGGCGGCCTTCGTCATCGACGTGCTGCGCGCCTACCTGTCCAAGCACTTTGCCGACCGCACCACCATGCACGGCGTGTTCATGGACATCCTGGGCCTGGGCGTGATGATCACCGGCGAATCCGGGCTGGGCAAGAGCGAGTTGGGGTTGGAACTGATTTCGCGCGGCCATGGCCTGGTGGCCGACGACGCGGTCGACCTGTTTCGCATCAACCAGACCACCATCGAGGGCCGCTGCCCCGAGCTGCTGCAGAACCTGCTCGAGGTGCGCGGCATCGGTCTGCTCGACATCCGCGCCATCTTCGGCGAGACCGCGGTGCGCCGGCGCATGCGGCTGCGCCTGATCGTGCACCTGGTGCGGCGCGAGACCATGGAGCGCGAGCACGAGCGCCTGCCCTACGAGCCGCTGACGCAGGAAGTGCTCGGCGTGCCGATCCAGAAGGCGGTGATCCAGGTGGTGGCGGGTCGCAACATCGCCGTGCTGGTGGAGGCCGCGGTGCGCAACCACATCCTGCAGCTGCGCGGCATCGACACCTACCAGGAATTCGTCGAGCGCCACCGCAAGGCGATGGAAAAGGGCGCGGAAACGCTTTGACGACCGTGCCTGGGGGCGCGGTGTGCCGCCGAGCGGTCAGGGCAGGAAGGCGTCAGCGACCGGCTGCCGGTGCCGGCGGTGTGGCCGCGGCGTCGCGGTACGGGCACTTGACCTTGGTGCAGTGGGCGTACAGGCTCAGCGCGTGGTCGGCGATCTCGAAACCCTTGGCCTTGGCGACCGCGTGCTGCTGCTTCTCGATCTCGGGATTGAAGAATTCCTCGACGTGGCCGCAATCCAGGCACACCAGGTGATCGTGGTGCTGGTCGTCGCGCAACTCGTAGACCGCGCGGCCGACCTCGAAATGGTTGCGGTTCAGGATGCCGGCCTGCTCGAACTGGGTCAGCACGCGGTACACGGTGGCCAAACCGATATCCGAGTTTTCGGCCAGCAGCACGCGGTAGATGTCCTCGGCCGTCAGGTGGCGCTGCTCGGAAGTCTGGAAGATTTCCAGGATCTTCAGGCGCGGCGCCGTGGCCTTGAGACCGGTGCTCTTCAGTTCCTCGATGTTGCTTTCCATGCCGGATCGACACGGGGCGTGTGTTGGGGCGCCGCTACAATGTCTGGCCGTATTGTGCATGAGCCGGGATCCATGTCCGTCCTTCCTCGAACCCATGTCCGCGTGACCTGTCAGGTCATCCTGGTCGTGCTGGCCACGGGCCTGAGCGCCTGCAGCAGCTTCAACCAGGGTACCCGCGGCCTGGCCGATGCCCTGACCCTCTACAAGCCGGAGGTGGTGCAGGGCAACTTCGTCTCGAGCGAGCAGGTGCAGGCATTGCGGCCGGGCATGACGCGCCTGCAGGTGCGCGACATCCTGGGCACGCCGCTGGTGGCCAGCCTGTTCCATACCGACCGCTGGGACTACGTCTTCACCATGAAGCGCCAGGGCGTCGAACCGCAGCGTTACCGCCTGAGCGTGTTCTTCGAGGGCGATACGCTGGCGCGCTTCGAGGGCGACGAGATGCCCAGCGAGTCCGAATTCGTGCAGCGCATCAGTCGCGAGCGCAAGATCAAGGTGCCGGTGCTGGAGGCAACACCAGAGCAATTGGCCAAGTTCCCGTCCGGCGGCGGTGAAGCGAATGCGGCAGACGCCGCGCCCGCCGCCGCATCCGAGCCGACGCCGCGCCCGGCCGGCAGCTATCCGCCGCTGGAGCCGGCGCGTTGAGGCGCTGGCGTGCCGCGGTGCGGCGGCGTCCAACCCTTTGGTTTTCCCGATGACCACATCTTCAGTGACACAGCGCGTGGCGGTGGCCGGCGCCAGCGGCCGCATGGGCCAGATGCTGATCGAGGCCGTGCGTGCCGCGGACGACTGCCGGCTGACCGGCGCGCTCGACCGGCCGGACAGCCCGGCGCTGGGCCAGGACGCCGGCCAGCCGATCGGCCAGCAGACCGGGGTGAGCGTGACGGCCGATCTGGCGGCCGGCCTGCAGAACGCCCAGGTGCTGATCGACTTCACCCGACCGGAAGCCACCATGGCGCACCTGGCTGCTTGCCGCGAGCGGGGCGTGGCGCTGGTGATCGGCACCACCGGCTTCAGCGAGGCGCAGAAGGCCGAGATCGCAGCCGCCGCCCGGCAGATTCCCATCGTCATGGCGCCCAACATGAGCGTCGGCGTCAACGTCACCTTCAAGCTGCTGGAGATGGCCGCCAGGGCGCTGTCGACCGGCTACGACATCGAGGTGATCGAGGCGCACCACCGCCACAAGGTCGATGCACCGAGCGGCACCGCACTCAAGATGGGCGAGGTGCTGGCCGAGGCGCTCGGGCGCGACCTGAAGGACTGCGCCGTCTACGAGCGCCACGGCCATACCGGCGAGCGCGATCCGTCCACCATCGGCTTCGCCACCATCCGCGGCGGCGACATCGTCGGCGACCACACGGTGCTGTTCGCCGGCACCGGCGAGCGCATCGAGATCTCGCACAAGGCCGGCAGCCGCGCCGGCTACGCCCAGGGCAGCCTGCGCGCGGTGCGCTTCCTGGCCGGCAAGCCGAGCGGCCTGTACGACATGTTCGACGTGTTGAACCTGCGCTGATCCAACGAGTCTTTTTCCCATGAACCTGCAACAAGTTTTCATGCAGAGCGATGCGGTCGGCAAGTCGGTCGCGATCCTGCTGCTGCTGATGTCGATCGCCAGCTGGGTGGTGATCCTGTGGAAGGCCTGGATGCTGCGCCGCGCGGCCGGCGAAGTGACGCGCGGCGTCGCCGCCTTCTGGCAGGCGCCGACGCTGGCCGAGGGCGCCACGCGCGCCGGCGGCATCGACCGCGCGGGGCTGGTGCAGCCGCTGATCGAATCGACCCAGATGCCGGCCGATGGCACGCTGGCGGCGACCGGTGACCGGGCGCAGCAGCTCACGCGCGGACTGCGCGACGCCTTGCACGGAGTCGGCGGGCGCCTGCAGTTCGGCCAGGTGCTGCTGGCCACCACCGGCGCCACGGCGCCCTTCATCGGCCTGCTGGGCACGGTGTGGGGCATCTACCACGCGCTGATCAACATCGCCGCGTCAGGCCAGATCTCGATCGAGCGCGTCGCCGGCCCGGTCGGTGAGGCGCTGATCATGACCGCCGCCGGCCTCGCGGTGGCCATTCCCGCCGTGCTGGCCTACAACTGGTTCGGCCGCAGCATCGGGCGCATCGAGGCCGAGCTGGAAGGCTTTGCCAATGACCTCCGTGAACTCCTTGTCAACCGCTGATTCGGTGATGAAGCAAACGGTACCCGATCCACTGATCCAGCCGCTGCAGGGCTGTCCCAAGGCGGCTGCGGCCCCCTCGAGGGGCAGCGCAGCACGCGCCGCGGCGAAGCGTGGGGACATGTGACGCATGGCATTCGGAAGACTCGAACGCGGCAGCAAGGGCAAGGAGCCCATGAGCGACATCAACGTCACGCCCATGGTCGATGTGATGCTGGTGCTGGTGGTGATCTTCATCATCACGGCGCCGCTGCTGGCCAGCTCGATCCGGCTCGACCTGCCCAAGACCGACGCCGCCAAGCCGGGCGATCCGCCCAAGTTCGTCACCGTGGTGGTGGACAAGGCGGGCCAGGTGTTCTTCGACGACCGGCCGGTGACGCAGGGCGAGCTCGGTGGCGCGCTGCTGGATGCCGCGCGCGCGAATCCGGACACCGAGGTGCAGCTGCGTGCCGACCAGGGTGTGCCCTATGGCCGCGTGGTCGAGGTGATGGGTGAAGCCCACAAGGCCGGGCTGAACCGCATCGGCTTCGTGGCCGAGGCGCCGCCGGGCGGGGCACCGCCCACGGCGGAAACGCCGGCACCCGGCGGCGGCGCCCCAGCCGATCCGGCGGCGGTGACGCCGCCCGCTGCGCCGGCACCGGCCGCCTCGGGCTGAGCCGGATCGGACGGAAAGCGGCAGCCCGGCGGCTGCGCTGACCGCGGGGGCGACACCCGCCGCCGCCTACAATTTGCGCCATGCAAGAACGATACAGCCACCTCGACGTGGAACGCGCCGCGCAGGCGCACTGGCAGGCCACCGACGCCTACCGCGTCACCGAAGACGCGAGCAAGCCCAAGTACTACGCCTGCTCGATGCTGCCCTACCCCAGCGGCAAGCTGCACATGGGCCATGTGCGCAACTACACCATCAACGACATGCTGGCGCGCCAGCTGCGCATGAAGGGCTTCAACGTGCTGATGCCGATGGGCTGGGACGCCTTCGGCCTGCCGGCCGAGAACGCCGCGCTCAAGAACGGCGTGCCGCCGGCCAGGTGGACCTACGACAACATCGCCACCATGAAGGGCCAGATGCTGGCCATGGGGCTGGCGATCGACTGGAGCCGCGAAGTCGCCACCTGCGACGCCACGTATTACAAGTGGAACCAGTGGCTGTTCCTGAAGATGCTGGAAAAGGGCATCGCCTACCGCAAGACCCAGGTCGTCAACTGGGACCCGGTCGACCAGACCGTGCTGGCCAACGAGCAGGTCATCGACGGCCGCGGCTGGCGCACCGGCGCGCCGGTGGAAAAGCGCGAGATCCCGGGCTACTACCTGAAGATCACCGACTACGCGCAGGAATTGCTCGACCACGTGCAGATCGGCAACCCGAAGGCCACGCTGGAGGGCTGGCCCGAGCGCGTGCGGCTGATGCAGGAGAACTGGATCGGCAAGAGCGAAGGCGTGCGCTTCGCCTTCACGCACGACATCCGGGGCGAAGACGGCGAGCCGATCCAGGGCGGCCGCATGTACGTGTTCACCACGCGTGCCGACACCATCATGGGCGTCACCTTCTGCGCCGTGGCACCCGAGCACCCGCTGGCGACGCAGGCTGCCAAGGGCAACCCCGAACTGGCGGCCTTCATCGAGAAGTGCAAGCAGGGCGGCACCACCGAGGCCGAGCTGGCCGCCAAGGACAAGGAAGGCATGCCCACCGGCCTGAGCGTGACGCACCCGCTGACCGGCGAGGCGGTGCCGCTGTGGATCGGTAACTACGTGCTGATGGGTTACGGCGATGGCGCCGTGATGGGCGTGCCGGCGCACGACGAGCGCGACTTCGCCTTCGCGCTGAAGTATGGGCTGCCGATCCTGCAGGTGGTGCACGTCGACGGCCAGGACTACAACTACACCCAATGGCAGGACTGGTACGCCGACAAGCAGCACGGTGTCACCGTCAACTCCGACATCTTCAGCGGCATGGCCTACCAGGAGGCGGTGAACGCCGTCGCCAAGGCGCTGGCCGAGCAGGACCTGGGCCAGAAGCTGACCACCTGGCGCCTGCGCGACTGGGGCATCTCGCGCCAGCGCTACTGGGGCACGCCGATCCCGATGATCCACTGCGCCGACTGCGGCACCGTGCCGGTGCCCGAGCAGGACCTGCCGGTGGTGCTGCCGCAGGACCTGGTGCCCGATGGGTCGGGCAACCCGCTGAACAAGTGCGAGGCCTTCCTGAAGGTCGATTGCCCGTGCTGCGGCAAACCGGCGCGGCGCGAGACCGACACCATGGACACCTTCATCGATTCGTCCTGGTACTTCATGCGCTACTGCGACCCGGCCAACGAGCAGGCCATGGTCGCCGGCGGCACGCAGTACTGGATGCCGATGGACCAGTACATCGGGGGCATCGAGCATGCCATCCTGCACCTGCTGTATGCGCGCTTCTGGACCAAGGTGATGCGCGACCTCGGGCTGGTGTCGATCGACGAGCCCTTTACCCGCCTGCTGACGCAGGGCATGGTGCTGAACCACATCTACAGCCGCCGCAACGAGAAGGGCGGCATCGAGTACTTCTGGCCGGCCGACGTCGACCCGGTGATCGACGCCGACGGCAAGCAGGTCGGCGCCAGGCTGAACAAGGCCGTCGGCAAGCTGCCCGCCGGCACGCCGATCGACTACGAGGGCGTGGGCACCATGTCCAAGTCGAAGAACAACGGCGTCGATCCGCAGGACCTGATCGAGAAGTACGGCGCCGACACCGCGCGCCTGTACACCATGTTCACGGCGCCGCCCGAGGCGACGCTGGAGTGGAACGATGCCGCCGTCGAGGGCAGCTACCGCTTCCTGCGCCGGGTCTGGAACTTCGGCAGCAAGCTGCAGCCGATCGGCAACGTGGCCGCGAGCGCGCTGCTGGCGGCCGCAGCCGGCCACAACGGGATCGAGTTCAGCCGGGCCGCGAAGGCGCTGCGCCACGAGATCCACACCGTGCTGGGCCAGGTCGACTACGACTACCGGCGCCTGCAGTACAACACCGTGGTGTCCGGCGCGATGAAGCTGCTGAACGCGCTGGAATCGTTCCAGGGTGATGGCTCGCGCGGCGACAACGCGGCGCTGGCCGAGGGCTTTTCCAAGCTGCTGCGCGTGCTGTGCCCGGTCACACCGCACATCACCCACGTGCTGTGGCAGCAGCTCGGCTTCGCCGCCGTGCAGGGTGAACTGCTTGATGCACCCTGGCCCCAGGTCGATGCGCAGGCGCTGCAGCAGGACGAAGTGGAGCTGGTGCTGCAGGTCAACGGCAAGCTGCGCGGTGCCATCCTGGTGCCGGCCGCCGCCAGCAAGGAGGCGATCGAGCAGGCCGCGCTGGCCAGCGAGGCCTTTGCCCGCCACGGCGCCGGTGGCACGGTGCGCCGGGTCGTGGTCGTGCCCGGGCGGCTGGTCAACGTGGTGGTGGCTTGATGAACCCGCCGCGTCGCCGACTGCTGCTCGCGCTCGGCGGCGCGCCGTGGCTGGTGGCGTGCGGCTTCCAGTTGCGCCAGGCGCCCGAGTTCGGCTTCCGCCGCATCGCGCTGGCGATGCCGGCCACCGCACTGGCGACCGAGTTGCGCCGGCAGTTGCAGGGTACCGGCCGCGTCGAGGTGCTGGCCGACGCCGCCAAAGCGGGCGCCGGCGACGTGGTGCTGGAAAGCCCGGGTGAGCAGCGCGAGCGTACCGTGGTCAGCGTCACCGCGACCGGCGAGGTGCGCGAGTTCCAGTTGCTGATCCGCTTGCGCTTCCGCCTGCGCACGCCGGAAGGGCGCGAACTGCTGCCGATGTCGGAAATCACGCGGCAGATCGACCAGAGCTACAGCGAATCGGCGGCCTTGTCGAAGGAGCAGGAGGCGCTGATGCTCTACCAGAGCATGCAGAGCGACATCGTGCAGCAGGTGATGCGGCGCCTGGCGACGGTGAGAATATGATCCCCCTGAGTCGCCTGCGGCGCCTTCCCCCCTCTGCCACGCGAGGGGGGACAACGCCAGTGCCCGGCGCAGGTCCGGGCACGGCGTTCGCTGGTATGGCGTGCTCCGCCGCCTCCGGAATGGCTTGCTGCGCAGCCCGTTCACTCCCTCTCCCGCGTGCGGGAGAGGGCCGGGGTGAGGGTGCCGCGTCATTGTTGGACACAACATCCGATCACGGGGCCTGATATGCAATTGGCAGTGGCCCAACTAGCCAACCACCTGCAAAAGGGCCTGCGTCCGCTCTACACGCTGCACGGCGACGAGCCGCTGCTGCTGCAGGAAGCGGCCGACGCCATCCGCGCCGCGGCGCGTGCCCAGGGCTATACCGAGCGCAGCGTGCATACCGTGGCGGGTGCGCATTTCGACTGGAGCGCGGTGCTGGCGGCCGGCAGCAGCTTGAGCCTGTTTGCCGACAAGCAGGTCGTCGAGGTGCGCATCCCGTCCGGCAAGCCCGGCAAGGATGGCAGCGCGGCCTTGCAGCAGCTCGCCGCCAACGCCGCCGGTGACGACAGCACGCTGACCCTGGTGCTGCTGCCGCGGCTCGACAAGCAGACGCGCTCCGGCGCCTGGTTCGGGGCGCTCGATGGCGCCGGCGTCACGGTGCAACTCGACGTCATCGAGCGCGCCGCGCTGCCGCAGTGGATCGCGCAGCGGCTGGCGGCGCAGGGCCAGCGCGTCGCGCCGGGCGAGGCCGGGCAGCACGCATTGGCCTTCTTCGCCGATCGGGTCGAGGGCAACCTGCTGGCGGCGCACCAGGAGATCACCAAGCTCGGGCTGCTGTACCCGGCCGGCGAGCTGAGCGCCGAGCAGATCGAGGCCGCCGTGCTCAACGTGGCGCGCTACGACGTCTTCAAGCTCTCCGAGGCGATCCTCGGTGGCCAGCGCGCGCGCGTGCAGCGCATGCTCGACGGCCTGCGCGCCGAGGGCGAGGCCGAGGCGCGGGTGCACTACGCGGTGGCCGAGGAGATCCGTGCGCTCAAGCGGGTCAAGGATGCGCTCGCCGCCGGCCGGCCGCTGCCGATGGCGCTGCGCGAGCAGCGCATCTGGGGCCTGCGCGAGCGCGTGTTCGAGCGCGTGCTGCCGCGCCTGACCGAGATGCAGCTGGCCAATCTGCTGCACGCCGCGCACCAGGTCGACGGCATCGTCAAGGGCCTGAAGCATCCCGGCTGGCCGCAGGACGGCTGGCAGGCGCTGCACCGGCTGGCGCAGGGCCTGTGCGCGGCCTGCAGCGGTGCGGTGGCGCGGCGCTGAAGCGGCCCGGGTGTTGCCCGCACCTGTGCGTGTGCATCGACGAATTCATACAGGTGCGTGGCCCGGCTTGGCTTACCATGCCCAGCGATGCCGTCCCGCTGTGGCCCTGGGCCCGCCGGTGCGGCGCTTCGCAGGAGCTGCCCCATGTCATCACGACCCGTTCTCCACCGTGCCTTGCTTGCCGTGACCTTGGTGCTGGGCGCCGGCTGGCTGGCGGCCTGTACCACGCCGATGCCGCCCACAACCGCGGCGGCGCCGGCCAGCACGCCCCTGCAGGTGTTCAAGAGCCGCGGATCGGTGCAGTGCGGTGACCGCGGCACGGCGCCCGAGCTGATGCGCGCCGAGCTGGAGCGTGCCGGCGTGCGCGTGCTGAGCACCGCTTGCGGCAGCGACGGGCGCATGTATCCAGCGGTCTGCGGCGGCGCCACCGGCGAGATCAACCTGTTCGGGATCGACGCCGGTGACGTCGAGCGCGCCCGTGCGCTGGGCTTTGCCCCCTTGAGCGAGCTGCGCGGCGACGCCCAGGTGGTGCCCTGCCGATAACGGGTCAATCTGCGAAAATTGATGCATGAACGCTCCCAACGTTTTCGAGACCATGCAACTGCTCGGACTGCAGGCACGCCAGGCCTCGCGCGCCATGGCGCGCGCCGGCACGGCGGCGCGTAACCGGGCGCTGCGCGAACTGGCGCGGCTGCTGCGCGAGCAGGTGGAGCCGTTGCAGGCGCCCAACCAGCGTGATCTGGCGCGTGCGCAGGGCGCCGGCCTGGCCGAGCCGATGGTGGATCGCCTGAAGCTGACACCGAAGATCATCGAGACCTGCGCCGAGGGCTGCGAGCAGCTGGCGGCGATGCCCGACATCATCGGCGACATCGTCGGGATGAAGCAGCAGCCCAGCGGCATCCGGGTCGGCCAGATGCGGGTGCCGATCGGCGTCTTCGGCATGATCTACGAGAGCCGGCCGAATGTCACCATCGAGGCCGCCAGCCTGTCGATCAAGAGCGGCAACGCCTGCATCCTGCGCGGCGGCAGCGAGGCGATCGAATCCAACAAGGCGCTGGCGGCGCTGGTGCAGCAGGCGCTGCAAGTCGCCGGCCTGCCGAAGGAGGCGGTGCAGCTGGTGCCGACCACCGACCGCGCCGCCGTCGGGCAGTTGATCGCGATGCCGGAGTTCGTCGACGTCATCATCCCGCGCGGCGGCAAGGGGCTGATCGAGCGCATCAGTGCCGAAGCCAAGGTGCCGGTGATCAAGCACCTGGACGGCAACTGCCACACCTACGTCGATGATCCCAGCGATCTCGACATGGCAGTGAAGCTGGTCGATAACGCCAAGACGCAGAAGTACAGCCCCTGCAACGCCACCGAGAGCCTGCTGGTAGCGCGCGGCGTGGCGGCCGAATTCTTGCCGCGCATCGGCGCCGTGCTGGCGGCCAAGGGCGTGGAGATGCGCGGCGATGCCGAATCGATGCGCCTGCTGGCCGGGGTGCCGGCCGCCAAACTGGTGCCGGCGACCGAGCAGGACTGGTCGGAGGAGTACCTGGCGCCGATCGTCAGCGTCAAGCTGGTGGCCGGCCTGGACGAGGCGATTGAGCACATCAACCGCTACTCCAGCCACCACACCGACGCCATCGTCACCACCGACCACCGGCACGCGCAGCGCTTCCTGCGCGAGGTCGATTCGGCGAGCGTGATGGTCAACGCCAGCACGCGCTTCGCCGATGGCTTCGAGTACGGCCTGGGCGCCGAGATCGGCATCAGCACCGACAAGTTCCACGCCCGCGGGCCAGTCGGCATCGAGGGACTGACATCCTTGAAATGGGTGGTGCTGGGCGAGGGCGAGACACGCAGCTGAGTGCGTAGGCAGCCGGCTGGCGTCGCCCTGGTCGGCCAGGCGGCGGCGTGCGGGGCGATGCCGCTGCAGGATTGATCGGATCGGATTTTTCGCGGCCTAGAATGCATGGCCGCCGTTGCCTTGGCCAACGGCCCGTTCACCGATCAACGCCTACTCATGGTTCCTCACCTCGTCACCGCGCTGACCGGCCCCATCAATGAGCTGGAACAGCGCCTGCTCGACGCCACGCCGGTGATCGAGCGCTGGTTCCGGCTCGAGTGGATGGAGCACACGCCGCCGCTGTACTGCGCGGTGGACATCCGCAACGCCGGCTTCAAGCTGGCGCCGGTCGACACGAATTTGTACCCCGACGGCTGGCACAACCTGTCGCCCGACGTGCTGCCGCTGGCGGTGCAGGCGGCGCAGGCGGCGATCGAGAAGATCTGCCCCGAGGCGCGCAACCTGCTGATCGTGCCCGAGAACGGCAAGCCGAGCAGCTTCTACCTGGCCAGCCTGGCGCGGCTGCAGGAGATCTTCCGCATGGCCGGGCTGAACGTGCGCTTTGGCTCGATCGACCCGGCCGTCAAGCGCAGCACCTCGATCACGCTGCCGGACGGCGAGAAGCTGACGCTGGAGCCGGCGCAGCGCACGCGCTACCGCCTGGGGCTGAAGTACTTCGACCCCTGCACCATCCTGCTCAACAACGATCTCGCGGCCGGCGCGCCCGGCATCCTGGAGGAGTTGCACGAGCAGTTCCTGCTGCCGCCGCTGCAGGCCGGCTGGACGGTGCGGCGCAAGAGCCGCCACTTCCAGTGCTATGAGGACGTGAGCAAGCGCTTCGGCAAGCTGATCGGCATCGATCCCTGGCTGATCAACCCGCTGTTCACCAGCTGCGGCGAACTCGACCTGAACGAGGCCGGCAGCGCCGAATGCCTGCGCGGCCACGTCGACGCACTGCTGACCAAGGTGCGGCGCAAGTACAAGGAATACGGCATCAACGAGAAGCCGTTCGTGGTCGTCAAGGCCGACCGTGGCACCCACGGCATGGGCATCATGACGGTGCGCGACGTGCGCGACCTGGAGCAGCTCAGCCGCAAGCCGGCGCGCGGCAAGGCGTCGCAGATGCCCAGCGGCGAGGTCATCATCCAGGAAGGCGTGCTGACCAACGAGCGCATCCACGACGCCATGGCCGAGCCGGTGGTCTACATGATCGACCGCTACGTGGTCGGCGGCTTCTACCGCGTGCATGCCGACCGCGGCGTCGACGAGAACCTGAACGCGCCGGGCGCGCGCTTCGTGCCGCTGGCCTTCGCTGGCGGCGCCCAGCTGCCCAAGCCGGGTGCCAGGGGCGAGGCGCGGGCGCCGAACCGCTTCTACATGTACGGGGTGATCGCCCGCCTGGCCATGGTCGCCGCCAGCTACGAGCTGGAGGCGACCGACCCGGAGCTGCAGGCCATCAGCTGAGAGCCTGCCGCCCGCAGCAGTTGCCGCGCCGCCACACTCGCGCGGCCGGCGTCAGCCGCTGGATGCCCGGCGCGGGCACAATGCGCAGGTCATCGACTCAGGCGCCGCGCCCGAACCGCAAGGGCCGGCGTTTTTCGTGTCCACCTCGAAATCGTCCCTGGGCGCCCTGACGCTGGGCGCGATCGGCGTCGTCTACGGCGACATCGGCACCAGCGTGCTCTACACGCTGAAGGAGGTGTTCGGCTCCGGCCACGTGCCGTTCACGCCGGCCAACGTCTACGGCGTGCTGTCGATCGTGTTCTGGACGCTGACCGTGATCGTCTCGCTGAAGTACGTCACGCTGGTGCTGCGCGCCGACAACCACGGCGAGGGCGGGCTGGTGGCGATGCTGGCGCTGGCCTCGCAAAGCGTCAAGGACAAGGCGCCGGCGCTGCGCAAGTGGATGCTGCTGATCGGCATCTTCGGCGCCTGCCTGTTCTACGGCGACGGCGTCATCACGCCGGCGATCACGGTGCTGTCTGCCGTCGAGGGCCTGGACGTGGTGTCGCCGCTGTTCCGGCGTGCGGTGATCCCGCTCACGCTGCTGATCCTGTTCGTGCTGTTCTGGGTGCAAAAGCGCGGCACCGGCGGCATCGGCCGGTTCGTCGGCCCGATCATGGTGCTGTGGTTCATCGCCATCGCATTGCTGGGCATCTACCACATCGCCGGCCACCCGGAGATCCTTGCAGCGCTCAGCCCACACCATGCGCTGCGTTTCATCTGGCAGCACCCGGGCATCACCTTCATCATCCTCGGCGCGGTGGTGCTGTGCGTGACCGGCGGCGAGGCGCTATACGCCGACATGGGCCATTTCGGCCGCAAGCCGATCCGCGTGGCCTGGTTCTCCATCGTCATGCCGTGCCTGACGCTGAACTACTTCGGTCAGGGTGCGCTGCTGCTGGACAACCCCGACGCGGTGAAGAACCCGTTCTTCATGCTGGCGCCTGAGTGGCTGACGCTGCCGCTGGTCGGCCTGGCCACGATGGCGGCGGTGATCGCCTCGCAGGCGCTGATCTCGGGCGCCTTCAGCGTCACCAAGCAGGTGATCCAACTCGGCTACCTGCCGCGCCTGCAGATCCGCCACACCAGCACGCGCGACACTGGGCAGATCTACATGCCCTTCGTCAACTGGAGCCTGTTCGTGGCGATCGTGCTGGCGGTGGTGATGTTCCGCTCGTCCAGCAACCTGGCGGCGGCCTACGGCATCGCGGTGACGCTGGACATGACCATCACCACCGTGCTCACCTTCTTCGTCATCCGCTACGGCTGGGGCTACCCGCTGGCGCTGGGCCTGGCCGCCACCGGCTTCTTCCTCGTCGTCGACCTGGCGTTCTTCAGCTCCAACCTGCTCAAGCTGGTCGACGGCGGCTGGTTCCCGATCTTCATCGGCGGCGCCGTGTTCGTGCTGATGACGACCTGGAAGGATGGGCGCGAGCGCCTGAACCAGAGCCTGCGCGAAAGCTCGATCGACCTGCCCTCGCTGCTCGAATCGCTGTTCGTCAGCCCGCCGCAGCGCGTGCGCGGCACGGCCGTGTTCATGGCCGCCGAGCCCGGCATCGTGCCGAACGCGCTGATGCACAACCTCAAGCACAACAAGGTGCTGCACGAGCAGAACCTGTTCGTCACCGTGCGCTATTTCGAGGTGCCCTGGATCGGCATGGAGCAGCGCCTCGCGATCGAGCCGCTGGGCCATGACTGCTGGCAGGTGATCGTGCGCTACGGCTTCAAGAACGATGTCAACCTGCCGCGCGCGCTCGGCATGGCGAGTGGGCGCGGCATCGTGCTGAACCCGATGACCACCAGCTACTTCCTGTCGCGCGACATCGTCACGCCGACGCTGGGCAAGGGCATGGCCCTGTGGCGCGAGAAGCTGTTCGCGCAGATGCACCACAGCGCCACCGGCGCGGCCGAGTTCCTCAGCCTGCCGAGCAATGCGGTGGTGGAACTGGGCAGCAAGGTCGAAATCTAGCAAGGACAAGAGGGCCTACCGCGCCCGATCGATCAGGCGCGGCAGGGCCTTCTTGCCACGACTCGAGCCCGCTCAATCTGCCTCGATCTTCGACGCCTTGATCACCTTGGCCCACTCGGCGTAGTCCGCACTCACCTTCTCGCCCAGCTGTGGCGGCGACTGGTAGTCGGCTGTGGCACCCTGGTCAAGCGCCTTCTGCCTGAAGGCCGGGTCGGCCATGACCTTCTGCACATCGGCTGCCAGCTTGGCTGCAATGTCCTTGGGCATCGCAGCTGGCGCGAACAGGGCGAACCACGAGGTCGGCGTGAGCCTGGGATAGCCTGCCTCGGCCGTGGTCGGCACCTCGGGCAGGCTGGGCAGGCGCTCCTTGCCGGTCACCGCCAGCACGCGCAGCTTGCCGCCGGCGATGTGCTGCATGAACGGCGGTGCGGTGCCGAAGGTTAGCTGCACCTGGCCCGCCAGCAGGTCCTGCAGTGCCGGGCCGGTGCCTTTGTACGGCACGTGCACCATCCGGATGCCGGCCTGCTGCTCGAGCATGGCGCCGGTCACGTGCTGCAGCGAGCCGTTGCCGGACGAGGCGTAGTTCAGCTTGCCCGGGTTCGCCTTGGCGTAGGCGACCAACTCGGCCAGCGTCTTCACCGGCACGTCGTCGCGCACCACGATGATCTGCGGCGCCGACAGGATGTTGGCGATGGGCTGGAAGTCGGCCAGCTCCCACTGGCGCTGCTTCATCAGGTGCGGCGAGATGACGTGGTAGCCTGAGTACTGCATCAGCAGCGTGTAGCCGTCCGCCGGGGCGCGCTTGACGATGGACGCGGCGATGGCGCCGTTGCCGCCGCCCTTGTTGTCGACCACCACCTGCTGGCCCACCACCGAGCTCAAGCCCTGGGCCAGCATGCGGCCGGCCAGGTCGGTGGTGCCGCCCGCGGCGGCGGGCACGACCAGGGTGATAGGCTTGGCCGGGTAGGCCTGTGCAAAGGCGCCGCCGGCCGCCAGCGCGGCAGCCAGGGCGAGGAAGTGCTTGCGGGTCATGTGCATGGGTAGGTCTCCTTGGTATGAAATGAAAGGCATCGGTACTTGGTGGTCGGCGGCGGGTCGCGGCTGTTCGATCAGCGTTCGCGCGCCAGTGCGCGCTCGCGCACCGCGTCGAGGTTGGGCGGTACGGGGTGCAGGTCCAGTCGCCGGCCGGCCTTGACGATCTGGCTCGGCACGTCGTGGCCGATCAGCGCGGGCAGGCGCCGTGCGGCGGCGATCAGGCAGCCGAGATCGACGCCGGTGTCGTGGCCCATCAGCTGCAGCGCGTGCACGATCTCCTCGCTGCACACGTTGCCGGTGGCACCGGGCGCGTAGGGGCAGCCGCCCAGCCCGCCGAGCGAAGTGTCGAAGCGATCCGCACCCGCGTCGATGGCCGCCAGCACATTGGCCAGGCCCATGCCGCGCGTGTTGTGGAAATGCAGGGTCAGCTCGGTGCCCGGCCAGCGCTCGCGGGCGGCGCGCGTGATCGCGCTCACCTGCGTGGGAAAGGCCATGCCCGTGGTGTCGCACAGGGTCAGTCCCCGCACCCCCAGGTCGACGAAGCGCTGCGCCCAGCCAAACACTTCGCTGCCGGCCACGTCGCCCTCCATCGGGCAGCCGAACACGCAGGACAGCGATACGTTCACCGGCACGCGCGCGGCCTGCGCGGTGCGCACCACCTCGGCGAGTCCGGCAAACGACTGCGCGCGCGTCATGCGCAGGTTCACCAGGTTGTGCGTCTCGCTCGCGGACATCACCAGGTTGAGCTCGTCGGTGCGCGACTCGATGGCGCGCTCGGCGCCGCGCACGTTGGGCACCAGCGCGGTGTAGACCACGCCGGGCACCCGCGCAATCTCGCGCATCACCACCTCGGCGTCGCGCAGCGCCGGGATCGCCTGGGGCGAGGTGAACGAAGTCACCTCGATCTTGGCCAGGCCGGCCTGCGACAGGGTATCGACCAAAGCGATCTTGTCTTCGGTCGGCACGAACCGCGCCTCCATCTGCAGGCCGTCGCGCGTGCCGACTTCCTGGATGCGGATGCGGCGGCCGGCGCCGGTGAACGCGCCGGCGGTCACTTCACGAGCCCTCGTTCAACCAGCCATTGCTGGATCAGGGCTGCCACCTGGTCGGAGTTGCGGTCCATCATCACCATGTGGCTGTTGCCCTGGATGCCACGCTGCGGCAGCACGATCACGTCGCCGCGGCCACCCGCGTTCACCAGCCCCTGGCGGAACGACTCCTGCCGCTTGAAGACGGCCTGCCAGAAGTCGAACTCGTCCAGGTAGTCACCCCACACCCACAGCATGGGAATGTGCTTGAGGCGGGCAAAGTCGGTGGTGGAGGGGTCGGGCGAGCCGCTGGTTTCCACGGCCACGATGGCCTTGACCTTGTCCGGATGCTTCAACGCCGAGTTGAAGGCGAAGTTGCCGCCCTGGCTGTGCACCACGATCACGCACGGGCAGGCCTGGTTCACGTAGGCGTCGTAGGCGGCCTGGGTCGCGGCGTCGTTGGTGGCCCAGCGCGGAATGCTCTGGCGCGTGAACTGCGTGAAGGCATCGATGGGGAACAGCGTGCCCGGCATCACCACCCGCTTCGCCGGATCGCTGTCGTAGGCCCTGCCGAAGCGGAACAGCTCCCATGCCTCCTTGGCGGTGCGGAACACCGGCTCGGTCTTGAAGATCTCGGGGTAGCGTGCCCACGAGGCGCGACCGCGCTCGACGGCATCGCTCACGTACACGTCCCAGCCCTGGCGCAGGAAGAACATTTCCCAGCCGGGTCCGCCGTCCGGCTTGGTCTCGAAGGTCATGCCGGCCAGGCCGCCACCGTGCCACATCAGCATCGGCACCTTGCCGCGCGGATCGACCAGGCGCGTGTAGCGCGTGTACATCTGCTCCACCGCGAACTCGCCATTGGGGTTGAGCTTGGCAGGCGGCGAGCCGGGGCTGTAGGTGATCTCGCGCTCGGGCAGGCCACTGAGCGTGACGGTGCGGCCGCCCACGTGGTAGCTGCCCACTTCCTTCACGCGCAGGCCGTCGGAGTTGCCGCAGGCGGCCAGCAGAGCGGCCAGGGCCGTGGTGGCAACCAGCGCGGCTGTGCGCTTCCAAGTCTTCATGTCGTGTCTCCTGGGTTGGATGATGGGTCAATCGCTCGGCCTGCCCGCGACGATGCCGCTTTCACGCAGCGTCGTGATCTGTTCGGCGGACAGGCCCATCTCGCGCAGCACCGCGTCGGTGTCGTCGCCCACATGCGGGGCGTTGCTGCGCACGGTGCCGGGTGTGGCCGAGAGCTTGGGCACGATGCCGGGCACCTCTACCGTGTAGCCGTCGCGCGTGGGCTGCTGCAGGATCATGTCGCGGGCGCGGTAGTGCGGGTCTTCGGCGATGTCCCTGGCGGTGTAGACCTTGCCGACTGGCACACGCGCTGCGGCCAGCGCGCCCAGCACCTGCTGTACGGTGCGCTGTTCGGTCCAGGCTTGGATGGCCGCGTCGATCTCGGTCACGCGCGCCACGCGGCCGGCGTTGTCAGCCAGGTCAGCCGCCGCACCCAGGTCGTCGCGGCCGATGGTGGCCATCAGTCGCTTGAAGATGCTGTCGCCATTGCCGGCCACCAACACCCAGCCGTCGGTGCAGGCGTAGGCGTTGCTGGGCGCGATGCCGGGCAGGGCGCTGCCGGCCGCCTCGCGCACGGCGCCGAAGGCGCTGTATTCGGGCAGCAGGCTTTCCATCACGTTGAATACCGCCTCGTGCAGCGCCACGTCGATCACCTGACCAGCGCCCCCGTGGACCTTGCGGTTGTACAGCGCCATCATCACGCCGATGACGCCGTGCAGCGCCGCCAGCGTGTCGCCGATCGACACGCCCACGCGCACCGGCACCCGGCCCGGCTCCGCCGTCAGGTGGCGTAGCCCGCCCATGGCTTCGCCGATCACCCCGAAGCCCGGCAGGTCGCGGTACGGCCCGGTCTGACCGTAGCCGGAAATGCGCAGGATCACCAGCCCGGGGTTCAGCGCGTGCAACTCGGCTGGCGACATGCCCCAGCCTTCCAGCGTGCCGGGACGGAAGTTTTCGATCAATATGTCGGCCTCGGCGATCAGTCCGCGCGCCAGTTCCTGCCCTTTCGGCTGGCGCAGGTCGATCGCCACCGAGCGCTTGTTGCGCGACTGCACCTGCCACCAGACCGAGGTGCCGTCCTTGATCAGGCGCCAGTTGCGCAGCGGGTCGCCGGCGCCGGGCGGCTCGATCTTGATCACCTCGGCGCCGAACTCGCCCAGCGTCTTGGCGGCAAACGGCCCGGCGATTAGCTGGCCCATCTCGATCACGCGCACGCCGGCCAGCGCGGCGGGGGTGGTGGTGTTCATGTCGTGCAGGTTTTCTGGGGTCGCGGCCATGCCGGCATCCTGCCATGAAGCGCGGGCGGGTGCGCCGCCGGCCGGCACAATCGCCGCCATGCGTTTCTTCAAGGATCTGAGCGCCATGTCCGCCACGGCCGGCGTTGTGGCGGTGCTGGTGGCCTACAGCAGCTCGGTGGCGATCGTGTTCCAGGCCGCGCTGGCGTTCGGCGCCACGCCGGCGCAGGTGTCGTCGTGGATGTGGGCGCTCGGCATCGGCATGGGTTTGTGCACCGCGCTGCCGTCGCTGCTGCTGCGCCAGCCGGTAATGGTGGCCTGGTCCACGCCTGGCGCGGCGGTGCTGGCGACGGCGGGGGCGGCCGGCGGCTTCTCGATGGGTGAGGCGGTGGGCGCCTTCATGGGGTGCGCGCTGCTGATCATCCTGGCCGGCGCCACCGGCTGGTTCGAGCGCGTGATGAACCGCATCCCGATGGCGATCGCCGCCGCGCTGCTGGCCGGCGTGCTGGCCAGCTTCGGCCTGCAGGCCTTCGGCGCGGCGCAGCATGCGCTGCCGCTGGTGCTCAGCATGCTCGGCGTCTACCTGATCGGCCGCCGGCTGGTGTCGCGCTATGCGGTGCTGGCGACGCTGCTGGCCGGCATCGCCGTGGCAGCGCTGCTGGGGCAGATCAAGTCACCGGGCATCACCGGGCTGGGCGATGCGCTGGCGCGGCCGGTGTTCATGACGCCGGTGTTCACGTGGCAGGCGGCGGTCAGCCTGGCGCTGCCGCTGTTCGTGGTCACCATGGCATCGCAGAACCTGCCGGGCGTGGCGGTGATGCGCAGCACCGGCTACCAGATGCCGGTGTCGCGCCTGATCACGCTCACCGGCGTAGTCACGCTGCTGCTGGCGTCGTTCGGTGCCTTCGCGCTCAACTTCAGCGCCATCACCGCCGCCATCTGCATGGGCGAGGAGGCGCACCCCGACAAGGCGCGCCGCTACACCGCCGCCACCGTGTGCGGGCTGCTGTACGTGCTGCTGGGCGTCTTCGGCGCCGTCATCGCGGCGCTGCTGGCGGCGTTCCCGAGCGCGCTGGTGCTGGCCATCGCCGGGCTGGCGCTGCTGGGCGGCATCGGCAATGGCCTCACGCAGGCGCTGCACGAGGACGGCACGCGCGAGGCGGCGCTGATCACCTTCCTGGTCACGCTCAGCGGCGTGGTCATTGCCGGCATCGGCTCGGCCTTCTGGGGCGTGGTTGCCGGCAGCGTGGCGCTGTTTGTGCAACAGTACGGCCGGAAAACCCAAACCGCGAATCCATGAAACTGCTTTTCGTCGCCGACCCGATCGAGTCCTTCAAGGCCTACAAGGACACCACCTACACCATGATGCGCGAAGCCGAGCGGCGCGGCCACAGCATCACGGCCTGCGAGCCGCGCCACCTGCGCTGGCACAGCGGCGGTCGCGTGCAGGCCCAGGTGCGCGACATTCGCCTCACCGGCGACGAGAGCGCCTGGTTCGCCGTGCAGGCCACGCGCGAGGCCGCGCTGGCCGAGTTCGACGCCGTGCTGATGCGCAAGGATCCGCCCTTCGACGCCGAGTTCATCTACGCCACCCACCTGCTCGAGCAGGCCGAGCGCGAGGGCGCGCGTGTCATCAACAGCCCGCAGGCGCTGCGCAACCACCCCGAGAAGCTGGCGGTGATGGAGTTCCAGCAGTACCTCGGCCCGACCCTGGTCACGCGCTCGCCCGAGGATGTCAAGCAGTTCCACGCCGAGCACGGCGAGATCGTGCTCAAACCCCTGGACGGCATGGGCGGCATGGGCATCTTCCGCGTTGGCCCGGACGGCCTCAACCTGGGCTCGATCACCGAGACGCTGAACCACCACGGCGCCACCACCTTCATGGTGCAGAAGTTCCTGCCCGAGATCGTGGCCGGCGACAAGCGCATCATCATCATCGACGGCGAGCCGGCGCCCTACGTGCTGGCGCGCATCCCGCAGGGCAGCGAGGTGCGCGGCAACCTGGCCACCGGCGGCAAGGGCGTAGCGCAGCCGCTCAGCGACGCCGACCGCGCCACCGCGCGCGCCATCGGTGGCGTGCTGGCGCCGCGCGGCCTGCTGATGATCGGGCTGGACATCATCGGCACCAAGGTGACCGAGATCAACGTCACCAGCCCGACGGGCTTTCGCGAGATCCTGGACCAGACCGGCTGCGACGTGCCGGCGCTGTACGTGGATGCGGTGGAGCGGGCGGTGCGTTGAGTTTCTTGCTAAGCCTAACTAAATCTTTGGAGTTTGTTAATGGCTAAAGTAAGAGGTCACTCTTACTTCTTCTCTTCGCCTTCTAGCAAGTAGCAGCTACCTTCGTGAACGGCTACACCAACTGCAGTAACTGCGGCTGGGATGATGACAAACGGAGACATTACTCATAAGTCAGTAATATAGGCGACACTTGGATGCTTGAAGAACGAGCGA
>NZ_DAOMOQ010000046.1:0-21782 GCF_035444425.1 Ottowia sp.
CGAAACTCACCATCCTGCAGTCACTGGCCTCCAAGGTCGATCAACTCATCGTCGGTGGCGGCATCGCCAACACCTTCATGCTGGCCGCCGGTCTGCCAATCGGCAAGAGCCTGGCCGAGGCCGACCTGGTGGGCGATGCCAAGGCCGTCATCGAGGCCATGAAGGCGCGCGGTGCCGAGGTGCCCATCCCGACCGACGTGGTGACGGCAAAGGAATTCAAGGCCGATGCGCCGGCCGAGGTGAAGCAGGCCGAGGATGTGCAGCCGGACGACATGATCCTGGATATCGGCCCCGAGACGGCGAAGAAACTGGCCGCGCAGTTGAAAGCCGCCGGCACCATCGTCTGGAACGGCCCGGTGGGCGTGTTCGAGATGGCGCCGTTCGAGCACGGCACCCAGACGATTGCCCGGGCCATTGCCGACAGCAGCGCCTTCAGCATCGCCGGTGGCGGCGACACGCTGGCGGCGATTGCCAAGTACGGCATCGAGCAGCAGGTGGGCTACATCTCGACTGGCGGCGGGGCCTTCCTGGAGGTGCTGGAGGGCAAGACGCTGCCGGCGCTGCAGATCCTCATCGACCGGGCTTCCAGCGATTGATCGATCTCGTTTCTACGCTAGTAAAACGATAGCGCATCCGCTTTTCGTGTTCCCCAGACCAGGAGTAATCCCATGGCACTTGCATCCCTGCGCCAGATTCTCGATCACGCTGCCGAGCACGGCTACGGCGTGCCGGCCTTCAACGTCAACAACCTCGAGCAGATCCACGCCATCATGGAGGCGGCCGAGGAGACCGACAGCCCGGTGATCCTCCAGGCCTCGGCCGGTGCGCGCAAGTACGCGGGCGAACCCTATCTGCGCCACATGGTGCTGGCCGCCGCCGAAGCCCATCCGGACATCCCGATCGTGCTGCACCAGGACCATGGGGCGACGCCGGCGGTGTGCCTGCAGTCGATCCGCTCGGGCTTCACCAGCGTGATGATGGATGGCTCGCTGCGCGAGGATGGCAAGACGCCGGCCAGTTACGAGTACAACGTCGACGTGACCCGCCGCGTGGTCGACATGGCGCACGCCGTGGGCGTATCGGTCGAGGGCGAGCTCGGTTGCCTGGGCAGCCTGGAAACCGGCGAGGCCGGCGAGGAAGACGGCGTTGGTGCCGTCGGCAAGCTGACGCGGGACATGATGCTCACCGACCCGATCCAGGCCAGGGACTTCGTGGCAAGAACCGGTGTCGACGCACTGGCGATCGCCATCGGCACCAGCCACGGCGCCTATAAGTTCACCCGCAAGCCCACCGGCGACATCCTGGCCATCGACCGCATCGCTGCCATCCATGCGCGCATTCCCGACACCCACCTGGTGATGCACGGCTCGTCGAGCGTGCCGCAGGAGTGGCTGGCCATCATCCGCCAGTACGGCGGCGACATCAAGGAAACCTATGGCGTGCCGGTGGAGGAGATCGTGCGCGGCATCAGGCACGGCGTGCGCAAGGTCAACATCGACACCGACATCCGGCTGGCCATGACCGGCGCCATGCGCGAGACCTTCGCCAAACAGCCGAGCGATTTCGATCCGCGCAAGGCGCTGGCCGCGGCCAGGAAGGCGGCGCGCGGCATCTGCAAGGCCCGCTTCGAGGCCTTCGGCTGCGCCGGCTGGGCCAGCCGCATCAAGCCGATCGGTCTGGATGCCATGGCCGAGCGTTACGCCAGGCGGTGAGCGGCGCAGGCGCGCGCCGCCCCATGCCAGGGAGTGAAGGATCGACGTGCGTCGACCATCCCCCGCCTGGCCGGGCAGCGGCGCCGATACGGGCCCAGGTGGTCGGTGGTGGTTCGGCAGCAGGCGGGCCGACGACGATGCCGCATCCCGATGTCGGGGCGTCGCCGGCCGGCCCGCTGGTCCGCGGTGCGATGCTGGGTTAAGGTCAGCCGGCGCCGGCCACGACGGCTTCGCATCGGCGGCGGGATGGCGCGCCATTCGGGATCGGTGCGAAGCGTCCCGGCCGCTTATCCAACCCCCGTGCAGGAGACACCATGAAACTGCGGACCTTCACGCTGGCCTTGCTGGCAACCGTCATGGCGGCACCATGGGCCTCCGCGGAGCAGTTTGCGCCGTATGGCACGGCCCGGCTCGACATGCACGGCATGCCGGCGACCGACGTCGTGTTCGACGTCAACTACGCCGATCCCAGGCAGCTCAACCTGCTCTACGGCTTCGTCCGCAGCACGGTCCGGCACACCCGGGGCAAGGTCGTCGTCGTCACGCACGGGCCCGAACTGCGCGCCTTCGCCAAGGAGAACTACGAGCAGTACCAGGGCGAGGTCGACCGCATGGCCGAGCTGGCCAGGGACTTCGGTGTCGAGTTCAGGATGTGCAACGACGCGCTGCGCGCCGCCGGCTTCGTGCCGCAGGACATGCATGGCATCGTCACCGTGGTGCCGTCGGGCTTTTCCGAGCTGGCCCACTGGCAGGCCCGGGGCTATAGGTATTCGAACCCGATTCCGCTCGAGGTCAAGGATGTGCGCTATCTCGACCAGCCCGGGTTGAAGAAATAGCCAGTGCGGCAATCACGGGCTGGCGCCATGCGCGCCGGTCGCACGGGTGCTGGTGGCTTCATCACCCACGCACGGCTCGGTCGCGGTTCAGTATTGCTCGCCCGCTGCCGGGTAGGGATGCGAAGGCGCCGCGCTGCTGCCTTGGCGCGGGTCGTGGATGATGGTTCCCGTGCCCACGCCGGCGCCGACCCGGGCGCCGCCGCCCACCGGCACACTGGCCCCGACGCCGACACCAGCACCGACCTGGCCGCGCTGGTTGACGCCGACCCCGACGCCGACCGGCCCCACGCCGGTGCCGACGCCGACGTTGACGTTGCCACCCGAACCGACGCCGACACCCAGCGACACGCCGGGCAGGATCGGCACGCCGATGCCGACGCCGACCGACGCGCAACCGGCGAGCAGCATGCTCAGCAGCAAGGCCAGGACCGGCATCCGTGCTGACCGATGTGTTGACACCGATGGTCGTCGTGCCGGGATCATGTGGCGCGGCTTCACTGGTGCGATCGCCACCGATTCATCACACCAGCAGCGCATTCACCCGCCGCACGTAGCCGGCCGGATCGTCCGGCAGGCCACCTTCGGCCAGCAGGGCCTGGTCGAACAGGATATGCGCCAGGTCGTCGAACTGCGGGTGGCCTTCGAGCTTCTTCACCAGCGCGTGCTCGGCGTTGATCTCGAGCACCGGCCTGGTCTCCGGCACCGGCTGGCCGGCCTGCTTGAGCATGCGGGCCAGCTGCATGCTCATGCCGCTGTCCTTGACCACCAGGCAGGCGGGTGAATCGACCAGGCGCGTGGTGACGCGCACGTCCTCGACCTGGTCCTTCAGCGCCTCCTTCAGCTTGTCCAGCAATGGCTTGACGCTTTCGGCGGCTTGCTCGGCGGCCTTCTTCTCGGCTTCGTCCTGCAGCTCGCCCAGGTCGACCGCGCCCTTGGCCACCGACTGCAGCGGCGTGCCGTCGAACTCGCGCAGGAAGGACAGCGACCACTCGTCGACGCGGTCGGTCATCAGCAGCACCTCGATGCCCTTCTTCCTGAAGATCTCGATCTGCGGGCTGTTCCGGGCCGCGGCCAGGGTGTCGGCGGTGATGTAGTAGATGGCCTTCTGGCCGTCCTTCATGCGCGCCTTGTAGTCCTGCAGCGACACGCTGGCGCTGGTGGTGGAGGCGTAGCGCAGCAGCCTGGCGATGCGCTCGCGGTTGGCGTGGTCCTCGCCCAGGCCCTCCTTCAGCACGGCGCCGAACTCGCGCCAGAAGCTGGCGTACTTGCCCGGCGCCTTGGCCTCTTCCTCGGCGAACTTGGCGGCGGTGTCGGCCGCGGTGGGGGCCTCGTTCTTGTCGACCACGTCGGTCACGCTGCCTTCCGGCAGTTCGGTCGGCTCGGGCGCGGGGGTGCTGTCGCCGCTGCCGATGTCGACCTTGTCCTCGACCGCCGCGACCTCGGCCGCGTCAGGCCCGGCGGCGCTCTCCTGCTTGGCCAGGTCTTCCAGCATGCCCAGCACGCGGCGCGTGTTGCCTTCGCGGATGGCGCGCACGTCGCGGCTTTCCTGCAGCAATTCGCGGCTCACGTTCAATGGCAGGTCGGCGGAATCGACCACGCCTTTGATGAAACGCAGGTAGCGCGGCAAGAGCTGCTCGGCGTCGTCCATGATGAACACGCGTCGGACGTAGAGCTTGATGCCGGCCTTCTTGTCGAGGTCCCACAGGTCGAACGGCGCGTGACTGGGGATATAGAGCAGCTGCGTGTACTCGGTCGCGCCTTCCACGCGGTTGTGGCTCCAGGCCAGCGGCGGCTGCCAGTCGCGCGCGATCTGCTCGTAGAAGCCCTGGTACTGCTCGTCGGTGATGTCCTTCCTGGGCCGGGTCCACAGTGCGGTGGCCTGGTTGACGGTTTCCCATTCGCCGGTCTTGACCATCTGGCCGGGCTGGCCTTCTTCCTTGCCTTCCTCCCACTGCTCGCCTTCCATCTTGATCGGCAGCGCGATGTGGTCGGAATACTTGTTGATCAGCTCCTTCAGCTTCCAGCCGTCGGCAAACTCCAGCGCGTCATCGCGCAGGTGCAGGATCACGCTGGTGCCGCGCTCGGACCGCGTGATGGTCTCGACCTCGAAGTCGCCCGCGCCCTTGCTCGTCCAGCGCACGCCCTGTTCGGCGGTCAGGCCGGCGCGGCGCGATTCGACCGTGATCCGGTCGGCGACGATGAAGCCGGAGTAGAAGCCGACGCCGAACTGGCCGATCAGCTGCGCATCGGCCTTCTGGTCGCCGGTCAGCCTGTTCATGAAGTCCTTGGTGCCGCTCTTGGCGATGGTGCCCAGGTGCTCGATGGCTTCCTGCTCGCTCATGCCGATGCCGGTGTCGGTCACCGTGAGCGTCTTGGCAGCCTTGTCGAAGCTGATGCGCACCTCCAGCTCAGGCTGTTCGCCGTACAGCGACGGATCGGCCAGCGCCTCGAAGCGCAGCTTATCGCAGGCGTCGGAGGCGTTGGAAATCAGCTCGCGCAGGAAGATCTCCGGGTTGGAATACAGCGAATGCGTGACCAGGTGCAGCAGTTGCGTGACCTCGGCCTGGAAGGCGTGTGTGTGCTTGCTCATGGGAAAAATGAGTGAAATGAATCGGTCGATGTTCGCGGGTCGCCGCGTGGCACACGGTCAGATGTGCCGAGCACGGGACAGCCACGGCGCATCTGGGGCCGGCCGGCGGCGTTTTCAAGTTGTGCGCCGGAATCGCCAGCGATATGCTAATGGAGCCGACCAAACAACCGGAGTAGACATCATGAAATTCATCGTGCAGAAGGTGGTGCGCGGTGTGTTGGCAGCCGGCTGGCTGTTGGCCCTGGGCTGGCCGGCTGTGCAGGCGCAGCCGGTGGTGGTGGACACCGCCTTCGTGCAGGCGGCGCTGCAGCGCGGCGTGCAGGTGTGGGACGTGCGCGATGCGCGCGACTACGCCAAGGCGCACCTGCCGGGCGCGCTGACGATCGGCGATGCGGCCAAGGAACTGCGCAACCCGAACAGCGAGGATTTCATCGCCACCGAACGCATCGCCAAGCTGCTGGGCGCGGCCGGCATCGATCCGGCGCGTGAGACCATCGTGTACGGTGCGCGCGGCACCTGGAACCCGTATTTCGGTCGCTACGCACTGCGCCATTTCGGTGCCCGGCAGGCGTACGTCTACCACGACGGCATCGAGGAGTGGCAGGCGGTGCAGCAGCCGGTGGAAAGCGGCGCGGCCAAGCCGACACCGGTCACGCTGCAATTGCAGCCGGCGCCCGATGTCAGCATCGACACCGCCGGCCTGCGTAGCCGCCTGGGCCAGCCGGACGTGCAGATCCTCGACGTGCGCACGCCGCGCGAGTTCGCCGGCGACGACATTCGCGCGCTGCGCGGCGGCCACATCCCCGGCGCCGTCAACATCCCCTACGAGCAGAACTGGCTGGATCCCGAGACGGTGCAGAAGCGCGCCCGCAAGGAAGTGCCGGATACGCGCGGCATGGCGCTGCGGCCGGCGGCCGAGCTGAAGGCGCTGTACGCGGGACTCGATCCGGACAAGGAAACCATCGTCTACTGCCAGTCGGGCGCGCGCGCTTCGGAGGCCGCCGGCGTGCTGGAGCAGCTCGGATTCAGCAAGGTGCGCATCTACGATTCGTCCTGGCTCGGCTGGGCCAACACGCTGGATGCGCCGGCCGCCAACCAGCAGTTCGTCAACATCGGCGCCTTGAATTCGCGCCTGAGCGCACTGCAGACGCGGGTGGACACGCTCGAGAAGGAACTGGCGGCCGCGCGCAAGGGCGGTACGCAGTAGACGGGCGGCGCCGCCTCGGCTGGCTCAGTCGTCGGTTGCCGTGTCGGCGCTCAGCCAGTCGCGCACGCGCTCGGCCAGCGCGGGGCGGGCCAGCAGTTCCAGGTGGCCGGTGCGCCAGGCGATCCACTGGTTGGCCTTGCCGAAGCGCAGGCGGCGGGTTGGCTCGTCGTGCTCGCCCAGTGCGCTGCGCAGCGGCACCAGGCCATCGCCGGTCAGCCGGTCGGCCAGCGGGCTGCGGGCGCGCGCCAGCGTGGCGGCGACGGCGTAGCAGGCGACGCCGGGCGGTAGCGGCAGCGGCGTGCGCCGGTCCTCGCCGGGGCCGAAGCGCCCGCGCCCCTGCCAGTCGGCGTCGAGCACGTTGCCGTGGCGCAGGTCGGTGATGCCGGCACTGTGCAGCCGCCGCAGCCGCGTGAAGGGCGCCGACCAGGGCGTGCTCGACAGCACCGCGTGCAGGCCCTGACCGGCGCGCTCCAGCGGTGCGCCGTGGTGCGGCGTGGCCAGGAACACCAGGTGGCGCAAGGCCGCGATCCAGCCGTGGCCGGCCTCGGCGCCGTAGGCCTGGGCGCTGCGCAGCACCAGGCCGCCCATGCTGTGGCCGATCAGCGCGATGCGCTCCGGCGGCTGCGGCCAGGCGTGCGCCAGCTGCTCCAGCCGCGCGGCCAGCTCGCGCCCATTGGTGGAGGTGTGCAGGCCGGTGTTGTAGCGCAGGTAGATCGGCGTGGCGTCCAGTTCGGCCGCCAGGTACTGGCCCAGGTCCTGGCCGCCGCGCTGCCAGGCGTGCTCGTTCATGCACAGCCCGTGCGCCAGCAGCAGCAGCCGCGGCCGTGCCTCGGCCAGGGCTGCCCGTAGCGCCTCGGGTTGGTCGATCGGCAGCACCTGGCCGTCCGCCAGCCGCAGCTCCATCGGCTGCGCCAGCGCATTGCCGGTGGCGCGCAGGCGGTCGCCCATGACGCCGTTGAGCGCCGCGATCACGGCTTCGCGCTCGCGCGAGGGCGGCGGGTGGCTGGCCGGGTCGTCCAGCCAGGGCAGCAGGCGCGTGATCAGCGCCGCCGCGCCGCCGCCGACCAGGTTGGTGGTGGCGCGCACGCCGCGATAGACCAGGCCCGGCAGCCCGCTGGTGCGGCCGTGCCTGTCGCCTTCCGGCAGGCCGAGCGTGCGCCGCACCGCCTGGTGCACGCCTTCGGTGATGTCGATCACGTCGGTGGTGGCGCGCGTCGCCAGGTCGACGGCGGCGGGCAGATCGGTCGGGCGCACATGGCGCAGCAGGCCGGGCGGCAGGGCGGGGGTCGGCAGCTTGGGTTTCACGCGGAGGTCGGTCGGCGGATCGATGGTGGCTGAAAGCTCCATTGTGCGCGTCCTGGCTGCGTTCACCGTGACGCAGGATCAGCGACATGGGATGCGTGCCCGGGAGCCGGGCAACCGGCTCAGAAGCCCTCGCGCGGCCCCAGGTAGCGCCATTGCCCCGGCGGCAACTGCCCCAGCAACACGCGGCCGATGCGCACGCGCTTGAGGCCGGTGACCTTCAGGCCGACCAGCTCGCACATGCGGCGGATCTGGCGCTTCCTGCCCTCGCGCAGCACGAAGCGCAGCTGCTCGGGGTTCTGCCAGTCGACCTGCGCCGGCCGCAAGGCCTGGCCGTCCAGGCTCAGCCCGTGGCGCAGCCGCGCCAGCTGCGCGGGCGGGAATTCGGCCTGCACGTCGGCCATCACGTCGCCGTAGGCCACGCGCACCAGGTACTCCTTGTCGATGTCCGAGTCCTCGCCGATCAGCTGGCGCGCGACGCGGCCGTCCTGCGTCAGCACCAGCAGGCCGGTCGAGTCGATGTCGAGCCGCCCCGCCGGCGCCAGGCCGCGCAGCTGCGCGGGTGAGAAGCGCTGCTGCGATGCGTCGCCGCGCCAGTGGCTGCGCGCATCGATCAGCGTCACCGCCGGCTGGTGGCCGTCCTCGGCCTGGCCGCTGACGTAGCCGACCGGCTTGTGCAGCAGGATGGTCACGCGCTGGGCCTGCATGGCGTCGGCCTGGCGATCGACGCTGACCCGATCCTGCGGCGTGACCTTCAGCCCCATCGGCGCCACCTGGCCGTTGACGCGCACCCAGCCACGCTCGATCCATTCGTCGGCTTCGCGGCGCGAGCACAGGCCCAGGTCGGCCAGGCGCTTGTTGAGCCGCACCGCGCCGGCGTCGGCCACGGTGGCGGGCGCGCGGTTCGGCATTGGCGCGCGGCGGAAGCGGGGGGTATCGGCCATGACGAGATTATCGAGCGCTATTGCTTTCGTAGCGAGTGCGTTGAAGCGGAGACGGGAGGCAGCGGGCGGGCGTCGCGCATGGCTGGCGCGTGCGCGCGCTTGCCTGCCGGCAGCGCACTGCGGACAATGGCCGGGTTGTCGTGTCCGAGTCGAAAGGCCTTGCCATGAGGAGCCTCTATCCCCTGGCCGGCGGCGCCACCCGCCGCCGCGTGCTGGCCGGCACCGCAGCGCTGGTGGCGGCGCCCGGGTGGCTGCATCGGCGTGCCCAGGCGCAGACGGCGGCGGGCCGGATCCCGGCCGCGCGCCTGCAGTCGTGGCCGCTCGACACGCCCGAGCGCACCGGCATCCACGACGTGGCGCCGGCGCCCGACGGCGGCGTCTGGTACGCGGCGCAGCGCAGCGGCCACCTGGGCTGGTTCGATCCGAAGACCGGCCGGTCGGAACTGGTGGCGCTCGGCCCCGGCTCGTCGCCGCACGGCGTCATCGCCGGGCCGGACGGCGCCGCCTGGCTGACCGACGGCGGGCAGAATGCCATCGTGCGCGTGCGCTGGCCGC
This sequence comes from Ottowia sp., assembly GCF_035444425.1. Taxonomy (GTDB): domain Bacteria; phylum Pseudomonadota; class Gammaproteobacteria; order Burkholderiales; family Burkholderiaceae_C; genus Ottowia. The sequence continues at coordinate 9,147 of NZ_DAOMOQ010000046.1, forward strand.
AGCGTGAGGTCCAGCGTTTCGCGCTGCCGGCCGGCACGCCCTACGCCAACCTGAACACCGCGGCCTTCGACGGCGCCGGCGATCTGTGGTTCACCGGGCAGAGCGGCTTCATCGGCAGGCTGGCGCTGCGCACCGGCGAGGTCAGCGTCAAGCCGTCGCCGCGCGGGCGCGGCCCCTACGGCATCTGCGCCACACCGCAGGGCGAGGTCTGGTGGTGCTCGCTGGCGGGCTCGTTCATCGCCCGGATCGACCGCGCCACCGGCGACTCGCGCATCGTCGAGCCGCCGACGCCGCGCCAGGGCGCGCGCCGCGTCTGGTCGGACAGCCGCGGCCGCATCTGGGTGGCCGAGTGGAACAGCGGCAATCTGTCGATGCACGATCCCGCGCTGGGCGATGGCCCAGACAGCTGGCGCAGCTGGAAGGCGCCGAGCGAGAACCCGCGCGTCTATGCCGTGTATGTCGATGAGCAGGACCTGGTCTGGTGCACCGACTGGGGCGCCAACACCATGCTGCGCTTCGATCCCCGGACCGAGCGTTTCGATGTCCTGGCGATGCCGCGCCCGGCGGCGTCGATCCGCCAGATCCTGGGCCGACCCGGCGAGGTGTGGCTGCCCGAAAGCGCGCACGAACACATCTCGGTGATCCGCACCGCTTGAGCGGCGGATCGGCCGCCGCGCACCGGCGCGCCAGCGGTTCAGAACGAGCGGCTGCGCAGCGCCGGCAGATTGAGAATGCGCAGGCCGCCGTACTCGATGCGGATGGTGCCGAGCGCGGCCAGCGCCTTCAGCGCCTGGTTCACGCGCTGGCGCGACAGGCCGACCAGGTAGGCCAGCTCCTGCTGGGTGATGTGCAGCACGCCACCGACGCCGGGAAACAGCACCGGATTGACCAGCGCCGCCAGGTTGCGCGCCACGCGCTGTTCGGGGCAGGGCGTGCGGTCGGCCTCGATGGTGCCGATGAACTGCGCCAGCCGTTCGTTGAGCTGGTTCATGACGAAGCGGTTGAAACCGATCGAATGGTCGAGCAGCCAGTCGAAGGTTGCCACCGGCAGGCCGGCGACCCGGCTCTTGCGCAGTGCCTGCACGTTGTAGCGGTAGACCTCGTGCTTCATCACCGTGCCTTCACCGAACCAGCCGCCGGCGGTGAGGCCGGAGTAGGTGATGGTCTGCCCCTGCGCGGTTTCGGTGCTCATCTTCAGCAGTCCGTCGACGACACCGAACCAGTAGGTTGCCGGCCGCCCGATGCGGCAGATCAGTTCGCCCGGCGCTGCTTCCGAAATGCGCAGTTCCGGCACCGCGCGCTCGCGCTCGACCGGCTTCACGTGCTCAAGCCACGGCACGCCGGCCAGTTCGTCGTCGGTCAGCGGACGGCGACGATCGTGCAGGGTCGGTGAAGAGTGCATAGGGTAAACCCCCGAGGATTGGTGTCGCAATTGTCGTCCAAACGACAACATGGCGTCAAAGCTTCGGCGTAATATGAGGACACGTCCAGCGGACAGCAAGGTACTGACCGCATTTTCGGTAGGAGGCATCGTCGCATGACGACCACTTTTCCCAGCCTGCTGCAAAAGCACGCCAGCGAGCGTCCCACGGCGCCGGCGCTGCGCGAGAAGGAATACGGCATCTGGCAGACCTGGAGTTGGCAGCGCGCGCTGGAGGACGTGCGTGCCATGGCCTGCGGGCTGGCGGCGCTGGGCTTCACGGCGGGCCAGAACCTGGCCATCGTGGGCGACAACCGTCCGTACCTGTACCTGATGTTCATCGCCGCGCAGTCGTTGCGCGGCGTGCCGGTGCCGATGTACCAGGACGCGGTGGTGGCCGAGATGGCCTTCGTGCTGGAAGACGCCGAGGTGCACTTCGCCTACGCGGAGAACCAGGAGCAGGTCGACAAGATGCTGGAACTGCGCGAATCGGCGCCAGACCTCAGACACATCATCTACGACGATCCGCGCGGCCTGCGCAACTACAGCCAGCCGGGCCTGATCAGTGTGCAGGAACTGATGGCGCTGGGCCGCCAGCACGATGAGGCGCACCCACAGCAGTTCGACCAGTTGCTCGCGCAGGTGCAGCCCGATGACGTGTCGGTGATCCTCTACACCTCGGGCACCACTGGCCGGCCCAAGGGCGTGTGCCAGACGCACGAGGCCTTCATCGGCGCGGCCGAGGGCGGCGTGCTCATCGATGGCCTGACGACGAAAGAGGACGTGCTGTCCTACCTGCCGCCGGCCTGGGCCGGTGACTTTTTCTTCTCGATGGCGCAGTGGCTGGCAGCCGGCTTCACCATCAACTGCCCGGAAAGCGCCGACACGGTCAACATCGACATGCGCGAGATCGGGCCGACCTACTACTTCGCGCCGCCGCGCGTGTTCGAGGGCATGCTGACCTCGGTGGCGATCCGCATGGAAGACGCGGCCCGGTTCAAGCAGTGGATGCACCGCAGGTTCATGGACGTGGCGCGCCGCGTTGGCAGCGACATTCTGGATGGCAAGCCGGTCGGCCTGGGCGACAAGCTGCTCTACGGGCTGGGCAACCTGCTGGTCTACGGCCCGCTGAAGAACGCCATGGGCCTGTCGCGCATCCGCGTGGCCTACACGGCGGGCGCGGCGATCGGGCCCGACCTGTTCCGCTTCTTTCGCTCGATCGGGGTCAACCTGAAGCAGCTCTACGGCCAGACCGAGACCTGCGCCTACGTCTGCCTGCAGAAGAACGGCCAGGTCAAGCTCAACAGCGTGGGCCAGGCGGCGCCCGGCATTGAGCTCAAGATCGCCGACAACGGCGAGGTGCTGGTCAAGGGCGTGTCGATCCTGAAGGAGTACTACAAGCGCCCCGACGCCACCGCCGAGGTGATCGACGAGAATGGCTACTTCAAGACCGGCGATGCGGGCATGCTCGACTCCGACGGCCACCTGATCATCATCGACCGCGCCAAGGACGTCGGCAAGCTGGCCGGCGGCGCCATGTTCGCGCCCAACTACATCGAGAACAAGCTCAAGTTCTTCCCGCAGATCAAGGAAGCGGTGTGCTTCGGCCACGACAGGGACCAGGTCTGCGCCTTCCTCAACATCGACTTCGAGGCGGTCGGCAACTGGGCCGAGCGCCAGGGCCTGCCGTATGCCGGCTATGTCGACCTGGCGGGCAAGCCCGAGGTGCTGAAAATGATGCAGGACTGCGTCGAGCAGGTGAACGCAGACCTGGCCAGCGAAGAGGGCATGGGCGACACCCAGGTGGCGCGCTTCCTGGTGCTGCACAAGGAGCTGGATCCGGATGACGATGAGCTGACGCGCACGCGCAAGGTGCGACGCGGCTTCATCGCCGACAAGTACGGCGTGCTGATCGACGCGCTGTACTCGGGCAGGAGCGAGCAGTTCATCGAGACCGCGGTCAAGTTCGAGGACGGGCGCACCGGCAAGGTGGCGGCCACCGTGACGATCCTCGACGCCAAGACATTCCCGCCCGTGAGGAGCGCCGCTTGAGTGCCGCAACCGCCGCCGCACCCGTGCAGGACCAGCAGCCTGGTAACGGGGCCAGTGCCCACAAGATCGGTGAGGTCATCCTCGACGTCAAGAACATCAGCCTGCGCTTCGGCGGCGTCAAGGCGCTGACCGACATCTCGTTCAACGTGCGCGAGCACGAGATCCGCGCCATCATCGGCCCCAACGGCGCCGGCAAGTCGTCGATGCTGAACTGCATCAACGGCGTCTACACGCCGCAGGAAGGCACCATCACCTTCCGCGGCAAGACCTTCAGCAACATGAACTCGCGCCAGGTCGCCGAGATGGGCATCGCGCGCACGTTCCAGAACCTGGCGCTGTTCAGCGGCATGAGCGTGCTCGACAACATCATGTCGGGCCGCAACCTGAAGGTCAGGAGCAACCTGCTGTTGCAGGCGCTGCGCATCGGCCCGGCCGAGCGCGAGGAACTGGTGCACCGCGAATTCGTCGAGCACATCATCGACTTCCTCGAGATCCAGGCGCACCGCAAGACGCCGGTCAGCCAGCTCCCCTACGGCCTGCAGAAGCGCGTCGACCTCGGTCGCGCGCTGGCGATGGAGCCGCAGGTGCTGCTGCTGGACGAACCGATGGCCGGCATGAACGTGGAGGAGAAGCAGGACATGTGCCGCTTCATCCTCGACGTCAACGACGAGTTCGGCACCACCATCGTGCTGATCGAGCACGACATGAGCGTGGTGATGGACATCAGCGACCGTGTGGTGGTGCTCGACTACGGCAAGAAGATCGGCGACGGGACGCCCGAGGAAGTGCGCAACAACGAGGACGTGATTCGCGCCTACCTGGGTACGAGCAGCTAAGCGGAGCGAGCGGATCATGGGATTTTTTCTGGAAACTCTGTTCGGCGGCCTCATGACCGGCGTGCTCTACGCCCTGGTCGCGCTAGGCTTCGTGCTCATCTACAAGGCCTCCCGGGTGTTCAACTTCGCGCAGGGCGTGATGGTGCTGTTCGCCGCGCTGGCCATGGCCCGCTTCTCGCAGTGGATTCCCGAGTGGTTCGGCCTGGACAGCAAGATCCTGGCCAACGTGCTGGCGTTTGCCGTGGCTGCCGTGCTCATGCTGGCCGTGGCCTGGCTGGTCGAACGCCTGGCCTTGCGCCACCTGGTCAACCAGCCCGAGGCCACGCTGCTGATGGCCACCATCGGCATCGGCTTCTTCCTGGAAGGCTTCGGCCAGACCATCTTCGGCAGCAACGTCTACAACATCGACATCGGCATGCCCAAGGATCCGCTCTTCATCCTGGATGGCGTGTTCGAGGGCGGCATCCTGGTCGACTCGCAGGAGCTGGTCGCCGCCCTGATCGCCGCCCTGCTGGTGCTGGCGCTGGTGCTGTTCTTCCAGAAGACCAAGACCGGCCGCGCCCTGCGCGCCGTGGCCGACGACCACCAGGCGGCGCAGTCGGTGGGCATTCCGCTGACGCGCATGTGGGTCATCGTCTGGTTCGTCGCTGGCCTGAGCGCGCTGGTGGCCGGCATGGTCTGGGGCAGCAAGCTGGGCGTGCAGTTCTCGATCTCCAACCTGGCCCTGCGCGCCCTGCCGGTGGTGATCCTGGGCGGGCTGACCTCGGTGCCCGGCGCCATCGTGGCGGGGCTGATCGTGGGCGCCGGCGAAAAGCTCTCGGAAATCTACCTCGGCCCGTTCGTGGGCGGTGGCATCGAAGTCTGGTTCGCCTACGTGCTGGCCCTGGTGTTCCTGCTGTTCCGTCCGCAGGGCCTGTTCGGCGAAAAAATCATCGATCGCGTATGAAATTCGCGATCACACATCTGTAAGGAGAGCCGGGTGTTCTACCGCGAAAACGGTCAATTCAAGACCAACTACCGGGCCGACCAGCAGATCTTCCCGATCCTGCAGGACCGCATCGCGGTGCTGGCCGTGGTGGTGTTCGCCTTTGCCGTCGTTCCCTTCCTGGCCACGGATTACGTGTTCTCGGCCATCCTGATCCCGGTCGTCATCCTCTCGCTGGCGGCGCTGGGCACCAATATCCTGATCGGCTACTGCGGCCAGATCTCGCTCGGTTCGGGGGCGTTCATGGCCGTGGGCGCCTACGCGACCTACAACGTCATGATGCGCCTGCCGGGCACGCCGCTGATCGTGGCGCTGCTGCTGGGCGGCCTGTTCGCCGCCATTTTCGGCGTGCTGTTCGGCCTGCCCAGCCTGCGCGTGCGCGGCCTGTACCTTGCCGTGACCACCCTGGCCGCGCAGTTCTTCGCCGACTGGATGTTCTACCGCGTCAAGTGGCTGAGCATGAACAGCCCGTCGATTTCGGTGACCGCGCCCGATGTGTCGTTCTTCGGCATCGCGCTCAACAGCTACCCATCCAAGTACCTGTTCTGCCTGACGCTGCTGGCCCTGTTTGCGCTGGCCTCCAAGAACCTGGTGCGCAGCGCCATCGGCCGCGAATGGATGGCGATCCGCGACATGGACGTGGCGGCCGAGGTCATCGGCATCCGCCCGGTGTATGCCAAGCTCACTGCGTTTGCCGTCAGCAGCTTCATCATCGGCGTGGCGGGCGCGCTGTGGGCCTTCTTCTACCTGGGTGCCTGGGAGCCGGATGCCTTTGGCCTGGACATGTCGCTGGCGCTGCTGTTCATGGTCATCATCGGCGGCCTGGGCTCCATCATGGGCAACTTCATCGGTGCCGCCTTCATGGTGGTGCTGCCCATCCTGCTGCGCCTGTCGGTGCCGAAATTCGGCGACCTGTTCGGCATGCAGCTCGGCACGGCAACCGCCGCGCACCTGGAGCTGATGCTGTTCGGCGTGCTCATCGTGTGGTTCCTCATCGTCGAGCCGCACGGCCTGGCGCGCCTGTGGTCCACCGCCAAGCACAAGCTGCGTCAGTGGCCCTTCCCGCATTGATGGTCGATGCGGCCTTGTTTTTCCCCAACGCTTTCAAAGGAGACAACCATGAAGCGAATCAGTAAATTGCTGGCTGCAACGCTGGTTGCAGCGGGCATGGCGGCGGTATCCACCGCAGCCGTGGCCCAGGCCGAGCAATATGCGCCCATCTTCTCGTACCGCACCGGGCCTTACGCGCCCAACGGCATTCCGGTCGCCGACGGCACCGTGGACTACCTCAAGCTGGTCAATGCGCAGGGCGGCATCAACGGCGTCAAGTTCAGGATCGAGGAATGCGAGTTCGCCTTCGATACCGCCAAGGGCATCGAGTGCTATGAGCGCATGAAGAACCAGCACGGCGGCGCCGCCATCGTGCAGCCGATCTCCACCGGCGTGACCGCCGCCCTGCTCAAGAAGGCGCCGGAAGACAAGGTCTCGGTCATCATCGCTGGCTACGGTACACCCGCGGCGGCCGATGGCGAGGCCTTCAAGTGGGTGTTCCCGGTCATCCCCAACTATTTCGTTGCAGCCGACGTGATGATCCAGGCCATCGGCAAGCGCGAGGGCGGCCTGGACAAGCTGAAAGGCAAGACCATCAACTATGTCTTCATGGACGCCCCGTTCGGGCATGAGTTCATGCCGATCTTCGAGAAGCGTGCCCAGATGCACGGCTTCAAGCTCAACAAGCTGCCGGTGACCGCGCCGGGCCTGGACCAGAAGTCCACCTGGCTGCAGGTGCGCCGCGACAAGCCGGACTACGTGCTCTACGTGGGTTATGGCGTCATGAACCCGACCGCGCTGAAGGAGGCGCAGTCGGTGGGCTATCCGCGTGACAAGATCTATGGCTTCTGGTGGGCCGGCTCCGAGTCCGACGTCAAGGGCGTGGAGGCCGCGGCCAAGGGCTACAACACGGTGGCCCTGCAGGCCAGCGCCAACCGCGACGCCAAGATCATCAAGGAAGTGCTGTCGACGCTCTACGACAAGGGTCAGGGCACGGCTTCCGATCGCAAGACCGTGGGTGACGTGCTCTACGTGCGTGGCCTGATCACCGGCATGCTGACGGCCGAGGCGGTTCGCATCGCCCAGGACAAGTTCGGCAAGGGCAAACCCGTCACGGGCGAGCAGGCGCAGTGGGCGCTGGAGCACATGGACCTGAGCGCCAAGCGGCTCGAGGAACTGGGCTTTACCGGCATCCTGCAGCCGCACAAGCTGAGCTGCAAGAGCCACATGGGTACCTACACCGCCCGCATGTCGGTCTGGGACGGCACCCAGTGGAAGATCAACAGCGACTGGTACGAGGGTGATCGCAAGGTCATCGATCCGTTGATCAAGGAGTTTGCCGACAAGTACGTGGCCGACAACAAGATCGAGCGCCGCAACTGCGAGAACTGATCGCACCTGCTCCCGGCCTGGCGGCCGGTGCCGCCGGGCCCGGCCCCGCAGCCTGCCTGCGGGGCGTGTCGTCACCCCAGGACATCCAGGCAAGCCATGACTGATCCGGCACCCCAGCCCATTCTCGATGTCAACGGCATCGAGGTCATCTACAACCACGTGATCCTGGTGCTCAAGGGCGTCTCGCTGACGGTGCCCGAGCGCGGCATCGTCGCCATTCTGGGCGGCAACGGCGCTGGCAAGACGACCACGCTGCGCGCGGTGTCCAACCTGCTCCGGGGCGAGCGCGGCGAGGTCACCAAGGGCAGCATCGAATACAGGGGCGAGCGCATCGAGAACCTGAACCCGGCCGAGCTGGTCAAGCGCGGCGTGGTGCAGGTCATGGAAGGGCGGCACTGCTTCGCGCACCTGACGATCGAGGACAACCTGCTCACCGGCGCCTACACGCGCCACGACAAGGCCGAGATCGCGCGCAACCTGGAGAAGGTCTACAGCTATTTCCCGCGCCTGAAGACGCGCCGCAAGAGCCAGGCGGCCTACACCTCGGGCGGCGAGCAGCAGATGTGCGCCATCGGACGTGCCCTGATGTCCAGCCCGCAGATGATCCTGCTCGATGAGCCGTCCATGGGCCTGGCGCCGCAGTTGGTGGAAGAAGTGTTCAACATCGTGCACGAGCTCAATGGCAAGGAAGGCACCACCTTCCTGCTGGCCGAGCAGAACACCAACATGGCGCTGAAGTACGCCGACTACGGCTACATCATGGAGAGCGGCCGCATCGTGATGGACGGCAAGGCCAGTGAGCTGGCCAGCAACGAGGACGTGAAGGAGTTCTACCTCGGCGTCGGCGGCGGCGAGCGCAAGAGCTTCCGTGACGTCAAGAGCTACAAGCGGCGCAAGCGGTGGCTGGCTTGAGACAGCCGCATACCGAACAGCCGGACGCAGAGGACGCCAAGGTTTCGCAGAAGACGCAGAAAAAGCAGCCAAAAAAAATGGGTTCTTTGCAGTGCGAATGTCTTGCGTGCAGGCGCGGCGCTTGCGCCCAATGAGACCGCCTCTCCCGCTGGGAGAGGGTGGGGGTGAGGGCCATTCCGGTCCCATCGAGATATGTGGATGGAAACAGCTGCCAGCGCTTTTTCCTTCAGCGCCGGAAGCTGTCAAGAACAAGAGCAATCGCCAACCAAGGATGACGCCATGAGCGATTTCTTCGATGCGCTGGAAACGCGCGAACCCGCCGCGCGCGAGACCGAACTGATGGCGGCGCTGCCGCGCCAGATCGCCCACGCGCAGGCGCGCAGCCCGGCGATGGCCGAGATCCTGGCCGGCGTGGATGCCGCCACCATCACGTCGCGCGCCGCGCTGGCACGCCTGCCGGTGACGCGCAAGAGCGAGTTGCTGGTGCGCCAGCAGGCCTCGCGCGCCGCCGGCCGTGATGCCTTCGGCGGCTTTGCCGCGCTGCGCTACGGCGCCGCCATGCCGCGCCTGTTCGCCAGCCCGGGTCCGATCTACGAGCCCGAGGGCACGGCGCGCGACTACTGGCGCAGCGCGCGCGCCCTGTTCGCGGCCGGTTTCCGCGCCGGCGACCTGGTGCACAACGCCTTCAGCTACCACATGACGCCGGGCGCCTTCATCATGGAGTCCGGTGCGCACGCGGTCGGCTGCACGGTGTTCCCGGCCGGCACCGGCCAGACCGAGCAGCAACTGCAGGCGATTGCCGAACTGCGCCCGCAGGCCTACCTGGGCACGCCCAGCTTTCTGCGCATCCTGGTCGAGAAGGCGCTTGACGCGGGCACCGACATCTCCAGCCTGGTCAAGGGCCTGGTCGGCGGCGAGGCCTTTCCGCCCTCGCTGCGCGACTGGTTTGGGCAGCGGGGCATGGCCGTCTACCAGAGCTACGCCACCGCCGATGTCGGTCTGATCGCCTACGAGACCGCCGCGCGCGAAGGCCTGGTGCTGGACGAGAACTGCATCGTCGAGATCGTGCGCCCCGGCACCGGCGACCCGGTGGCCGAGGGCGAGGTCGGCGAGGTGGTGGTCACGGTGCTGAGCCCCGACTACCCGCTGATCCGCTTCGGCACCGGCGACCTGTCGGCGGCGCTGCCGGGCGCCTGCCCCACCGGCCGCACCAACACCCGCATCAAGGGCTGGCTCGGCCGCGCCGACCAGACCACCAAGATTCGCGGCATGTTCGTGCACCCGGGCCAGGTGGCCGAGATCGTCAAGCGCTTCCCCGAAGTCAGGCGCGCGCGCCTGGTGGTCAGCGGCGAGATGGCCAACGACCGCATGAAGCTGCTGGTCGAATCCGCCGGTGCGCAAGGCCTCGGCGAGCGCGTGGCCGAGGCGGTGCGCGACGTCACCAAGCTGCGCGGCGAGGTCGAGGTGGTGGCGCCCGGCAGCCTGCCCAACGACGGCAAGGTGATCGAGGACGCGCGCAGCTACAAGTGATCCGCTGATGCGGGTGCGGCGCGGCGCCGAAGCCGCGTGTCGCGCACCGGCAGCTCCGCAAGTATTTCGCATCCGGCCCCGCCGTATCGGTAGTCGCCCGGATGCGGCGGCGCGTTGCTTGCTCTTACCATCACGCTTTTTTTTTCATCGTCACAAGGAGTTCGATCTTGAAGACCAAGCTGTTCAAGCTGTCCGTGGCCGCCGGTGCCGCACTGCTGGCCGTGGGCGTGCAGGCGCAGGGATTTCCGGCCAAGCCGATCACGCTGATCGTGCCGTTTGCCGCCGGCGGCCCCACCGACAAGGTCGCGCGTGACCTGGCCGAGGCGCTGCGCAAGCCGCTGAACGGCGCCACCGTGGTGGTCGACAACGCCGCCGGCGCCGGCAGCACCATCGGCAGCGCCAAGGCCTTCCGCGCGCCGGCCGACGGCTACACGCTGCTGGTCGCGCACATCGGCATGGCCACCACCGCCACGCTGTACCGCAACCCGGGCTTCAAGTACGACGAGTTCGAATACCTCGGCATGATCAACGAGGTGCCGATGGTGGTGGTCGGCAAGCCGGGGCTGGCGGCTAGGAACTGGTCGGAGCTGAGCAGCTGGATCACCCAGAACAAGGAGAAGGTCAACCTGGCCAACGCCGGCCTCGGCGCCGCCTCGCACCTGTGCGGCCTGATGTTGCAGAACGCGCTCAAGACCGAGCTGACCACGGTGCCCTACAAGGGCACCGCGCCGGCCATGACCGACCTGCTGGGCGGCCAGGTCGACATCATGTGCGACCAGACCACCAACACCACCAGCCAGGTCGAGGGCGGCAAGATCAAGGCCTACGCCGTCACCACCGCCAAGCGCCTGGGCACGCCCGCCGTCTACAAGGACCTGCCGACGCTGCAGGAAGCCGGCTTCAAGGACTTCGACGTCTCGATCTGGCACGGCCTGTACGCGCCCAGGGGCACGCCGGCCGCGGTGGTCAAGACGCTCAACGACGCCCTGAAGGCGGCGCTGAAGGACCCCGACTTCATCCGCAAGCAGGAGGCCCTGGGCGCCGTGGTGGTCAACGACGCGCGCACCAACCCAGCCGAGCACAAGAAGTTCGTGGCGGCCGAAGTCGCCAAGTGGGGCGCCGTGATCAAGGCCGCGGGCCAGTACGCCGACTGAGCTGGCGTCGCTGCCGATCGAGCCGCGTGGGGATGCAGGCCTCGCGCGGCTTTATGCTTGGTGGTCCATGCCTGCCACCTTGCGCGTCGTCGATTCGATCACCGAGCTGAAACCAGGCGTCGATGCGGGCTGCCTCGCCGTCAGCGGCTCGCACGGCGGCATCAGTTCGGCGCGGTACGCGCTGGCGGCGCGGCCGCTGATCTCCGTCTTCAACGACGCCGGCGTCGGCAAGGACGCCGCCGGCCTGGCGGCGCTGCCGTTCCTGCAGGACCACGGCCTGGCGGCCTGCACCGTGGCCCACGACAGCGCCCGCATCGGCGAGGCGCGCAGCACGCTGGCGGATGGCGTGATCAGCCATTGCAACGCGCTGGCGCTGCAACGCGGCGCCCGCCCGGGCCAGCGCTGCGCGGCGCTGATCAGCTTGCTGCAGGACGGCGCCGAGGGCGCGACCGGCTGAGCTCGGGCTGGCCTGATTCAGTCAGACGCCCCAGACCACGTCCTTGCCGGCCGCCGAACTGCGCTTCAGCAGGTCGATGAAGGGCGCGGCGCGCTGGCGCAGCGAGATCGGCTCGCTCGGGACGTATTCGGGTTCCTGCGGCTCACCGCTCTCCGTCGATGCCGCCTGGCCCTGCCCCTGTGCTTCGCGCCGGGTGATTTCCTCCTGCAGCGCCGCGATGGCGCCGGCCGCCTGGTCGACGGTGACGATGCCGGTCGGGCCGGCCGGCTTGCCGATGATCTTCAGCAGTTCCTCGGCGCTTTCCCGCAGCATGATGACGTCGGCTGCGGCCTGGGACTTGAATTTGTAGAGCATCTCGATACCTCCTGTAAGTCGGTCGCGGTGGCGGTGCGGACTTTCTCCTGCGGCGCCGCCGCGGGTCACGCCCGGCATCGGCACACGCGGCGCCTGGCGCCGAACGCCCATTGTGCCCGCGACCGATGACGGCGTCTGTAGGACCGCCGACCGGCCGTGCGCGCCGCCCGGGCGCCGACTCGGCGTGATCAGGGAAAACCAGCACGCCGTCGGGCATTCCCGCCATTGACAGTAAATGCTTGAAACCTAAACTATTCGATCATGAAGATCATATGCATCGGCGGCGGCCCGGCCGGCCTGTACTTCGCACTGCTGATGAAGCAGCACAACCCGGCGCACGACATCACGGTGATCGAGCGCAACAAGCCCTACGACACCTTCGGCTGGGGCGTGGTGTTCTCCGACGCCACCATGGACAACATGCGGCTGTGGGACCCGGTGACCGCCGACGAAATCCAGCAGGCCTTCAACCACTGGGACGACATCGAGCTGCA
>NZ_DAOMOQ010000047.1:0-21652 GCF_035444425.1 Ottowia sp.
GCGGCCAGCCAGGCCTGCCAGGCCGGCCACCACGAGCCCTCGTGCGACTCGGCTGCCTGCAGCCAGTGGTCGGCACCGACCCAGCGCGCGTGGGCTGCGCGGGTGGCGATCCGGTAGCGGCGGTTGCCACGGCCGGGCTCGGCGACGATGCCGCCGTTGTGGCCGCCGCTGGTCAGCACGAAGGTGATCTCGGCGTCGGTCAGGCGGTGCAGCTTGTAGACCGAGCGCCAGGGCGAGACGTGGTCGCGCTCGGTGCTGACCATGAACATCGGCATTTCCAGGTCGTTGAGCGAGACCGAGCGCTCGCCCACCATGTAGCGGGCGTGCGCCAGTGCGTTCTTCAGGTACAGCGCGACCAGGTACTCGTGGTGCATGCGCGCCGGCAGGCGGGTGGTGTCGGCGTTCCAGGCCATCAGGTCGTTGCCTTGGCCACGCTCGCCCATCAGGTATTCGCGCATGCGGCGCGTCCACACCAGGTCGCGTGTGTGCAGGAACTGGAACGAGCCCGCCATCTGCGAGCCCTTCAGATAGCCCTGGCCCTTGGTCAGGTGGTCCAGCAGGTTGACCTGGCTTTCGTCGATGAACAGGCCCAGTTCACCCGGACTGGAGAAGTCGACCTGCGCCGCCAGCAGCGTCAGGCTCAGCAGCTCGGGCAGTTGCTCGTAGCCGGGCACACGCTCGGTGCGCGCCAGCGCGGCGGCGGCGATCGCCAGCAGGGTGCCGCCGAGGCAGTAGCCCATGGCGTGGATGCGGTCGGTGCCGGCGTCGGCACCGACGGCGCCGATGGCGTCGAGCACGCCCAGCTCCAGGTAGTCGTCCATGCTCAGTTCGCGGTCCGACTCGTCGGGGTTGCGCCAGGAGATCATGTACACGGTATGGCCGTGCTCGACCAGGTAGCGCACCAGCGAGTTGTGCGGCGACAGATCGAGGATGTAGAACTTCATGATCCACGAGGGCACGATCAGCAGCGGCTCGGGGTGCACCTGCTCGGTCTGCGGCGCGTAGCGGATCAGCTCGATCAGGTGGTTGCGCAGCACCACCTTGCCGGGCGTGACGGCGACGTTGCCGCCGACCACGAAGCGGCTGGCGTTGGCGATGTCTTCCGGTGTCGGCACGCGGGTGAAGTCGGCCAGCCAGTTGCGCCAGCCGCGCAGCAGCGCCTGGCCGCCGGAGTCGATGGCGTTCTTCAGCACCACCGGGTTGGTGTTCAGCCGGTTGGCCGGCGACATCATGTCCAGGTACTGGCGCGCGAAGAAGCTGACCAGCGCGCCATGGTGTTCGGTCACGCCGGGCACCTTGGCGGCTTCGTTCCAGAACGCCTCGGCATTGTGGAAGCCCGTGCGCCACAGCTTGAACGGCCACTGATCCCATTCCTCGGCGTGGAAGCGCGGATCGTCGTTGTGGTAGCCGTTGGCGTGCGCTGTGCCGTTGTCCAGCCGCAGGGTGTCGGCGGCCAGTTGCGCCGCCAGCGTGGCCAGTTCGAGCTGCCGGCCGGGCGAGGCCGCCAGGTGCCAGGCCCAGTCGGCAAAGGCCAGGCTGAGCGCGATCGGCGACAGGTTGCCCGCCACCGGCGCCACCGCGGTCTGGATCAGCCGGTCGAGCCGCTCGGTCGGGGTTTCGGTGCGAACGGCCGGATCGGCCTTCTCGATCGCGCTGCCGGCTTCGGCCGCGCGACGGCGCGACGCGGTGTCGGTACGGCTGACGGAGCGGTCGTGACGGTCCATGGGCGGCGTGGCTGTGCTGAGGATACAGATCCCGGCATGATGCGCCGGCAGTATGGCAGGGGCGTGACGCCCATCGGCATCGGCGCCGGTCCGTAGCCGCCGGCGCTGGCGAAATTCATTGACGAAGCTCAAGGGATTGCGTGTGTCCGCGGTCAAGATATCCTTCGGATATCGGCCGATCACCGCAGTCGCTGCGGACAGAGGACGGCGCGACAGCAGAAAGCCAGGCAGGCGGCCCCGCCCAAGGCAGTATCTGGGACACGAAAGGAGACAAGGTGCCGTTGCGGATTTTCACAGCATGCCGGCGCACCTTGGCGCGGCGGGGCGGCCGGTCGTGAGCGCCGTGTTCGACGCCTTGCACGTGCAGGCCGCCACGCTCGACGTGATGGCCGCCAGCCATGCCACCCCGCGGCTGCTGATGCAGCGCCAGCAGCAGCGCCTGGTGCGCCTGCTGGAAGTGGCGCGCGACGGCTCGGCGCTGTACCGCGAGCGGCTCGGCAATGGCCGGCTGCGCACCTCCGACCTGTTGCGGGTGGCGCCGGTGACGCGGCGCGAGCTGATGGGCCGCTTCGACGACTGGGTCACCGATCCGGCGCTGCGGCTGGACGAGTTGCGCGAGTTCAGCGCCGACGTGTCGCGCATCGCCGAACCCTGGCTGGGCCGCTACGTGGTGTGGGAGAGCTCGGGCACCAGCGGCGCGCCGGGCATCTTCGTGCAGGACGCGCGGGCGATGGCGGTGTACGACGCGCTCGAGGCCGTGCGCCACCGTGTGCCGGGGCGTGGCGCCAGCAGCTTCTTCGGTGCCATGGCGGCGCTGGGCGCCACCGACCGCACCGCGCTGGTCACCGCCACCGGGGGCCATTTCGCCAGCATCGTCAGCTTCGAGCGGCTGCGCCGCCTAAACCCCTGGCTGGCCCTGTCGGCGCGCGCCTTCAGCCTGCTGCAGGCGCCGGAGGACCTGGTCGAGGCGCTGAACCGGTTCCAGCCGACCATCCTGGCCACCTATCCCACCGCCGCCGCGATGCTGGCCGAGGAGCGCGAGGCCGGCCGCCTGCGCATCCGGCCGCACTGCGTGCTCACGGGCGGCGAGACCCTGAGCGCCGCGGTGCGCGCGCGCATTGCCGACAGCTTCGGCACGCAGGTGCGCAACAGCTACGGCACCTCGGAATTCCTGCCGATCGCCTGGGAATGCGCGCACGGGCACCTGCACGTCAACGAGGACTGGGTGGTGCTGGAGCCGGTCGACGAGCACCATCGCCCGGTGCCGCCCGGCACGCCGTCGCACAGCGTGCTGCTGACCAACCTGGCCAACCTGGTGCAGCCGCTGATCCGCTACGACCTGGGCGACCAGGTCACGCTGCAGCAGGACCGCTGCAGTTGCGGCTCGGCGCTGGTGGTGATGGAGGTGCAGGGACGGCGCGACGACGTGCTGCGCGTGCCGGCACAGCGCCGCGGCCGCATGGTGAGTCTGCTGCCGATGGCGCTGTGCACGGTGGTCGAGGAGGAGGGCGGCCTGTTCGACTTTCAGTTGCAGCAGCGCGGTGCCAGCACCCTGGTGCTGCGGGTACCGCTGCACGGCGCCGAGGCCGATGTCGTGATCGAGCGCTGCCGCGTCGCCCTGCAGCGCTTTGCCCTGCTGCAGGGTGCGGCGCCGATCGAGGTGCTGGGTGAATCCGGCTGCGAAGTGCCACGCGGGCGCAGCGGCAAGTCCTGCCGCATGGCGATCCCGCCCGACTGCTGAATCAGGCGGCCACAGCCGACTGGCGCCGCATGCGCGCCTCGCGGATCGGCAGGTTCAGCACCGCCGCCAGCAGCGCCAGCACGATGTCGGCCCACCACATCCACGTGTAGTCGCCGAAGCGCGTGATCGCCAGGCCGCCGAGCCAGGCGCCGAGAAAGCCGCCGACCTGGTGGCTCAGCAGCGTCAGCCCGAACAGCGTGCCCAGGTAGCGCACGCCGAACAGCTTGCCGACGATGCCGGCTGTCGGCGGCACCGTGGCCAGCCAGGTCAGGCCCAGGCCGATGGCGAACAGGTAGAACACCCAGGGCTCGCGCGGCATCGCCAGGTACCACAGCACCAGCAGCGCGCGACTGGCGTACATCAGCGCCAGGATCATCTTGCTGCGGTACACGCCGACCAGGTGCCCGACCCACAGGCTGCCGACGATGTTGGCCAGGCCGATCAGCGCCAGCGACCAGCTCGCCACCGAGGGCGGCAGCCCGCACAGGTCGACCTCGGTCGGCAGGTGCGTGACCAGGAAGGCGATGTGGAAGCCGCAGGTGAAGAAGCCCGCGTGCAGCAGCAGGTAGCTGCGGTCGCCCATGGCGCCTCGCACGGTGGCGCGCAGGCCGGCGTCGGTGGCCGCCGGTGCGGTGCTGTGTACGCCGTGGCCACGCTGCGCGACGCGGCCGACCAGCGGCAGCGCCAGCAGCGTCATCGCCGCCAGGGAATACAGCGCGCCCATCCAGCCCATCATCTGGATCAGCTTCTGCAGCAGCGGTGCGAACACGAACTGGCCCAGCGAGCCGCCCGCGTTGATCACCCCGGCGGCTGCGCCGCGCGCCTCGGCGCTCATGCGCTGCGCCGCGGCGCCGATCAGCACCGAGAAGCTGCCGGCGCCGGAGCCGATCGCCGACACCAGGCCGATGCTGAACACCAGGCCCCAGGTGCTGCTCATCAGCGGCGTGATGGCGCTGCCGAGCGCCAGCAGCACGATGCCCACCAGCAGCACCGGGCGCGGGCCCCAGCGGTCGGCCGCCGCGCCGGCCAGCGGCTGCACCGCGCCCCAGGCGATCTGCGACACCGCCATGGCGAAGCTGATGGCGGCGATGCCGAGGCCGGTCGAGGTGTTGAGTGGCCCGACGAACAGGCCCAGGGACTGGCGCGCGCCCATGGTCACCATCAGGATGCCGGCCGCCGCCAGTGTGATGCCGAGCGCGTGGCTGCGTCTGAGTGCGTCGAGCATGGGTGGGTGGTCGAGGAGGGCGGTGGAAACGGATTCCGGCAGCACCAGGGTGGCACCGGGAAGCGCGATCATAGGGCTTGTCCGGGAGGACGAATAGCCCATAATCCAGTCGGATATGTCAACGAATCATTGACAATGAATCGCCTGTCCCAGCCCCGGTCGGACCGGCACTCCGGCGCCGCGACCGATATCGGCCTGCGCAGCGCGGCCGACAAGCCGATGCCGTGGCTGCCGGCCTGGCAGGCCTTCGTCAAGGTGGTCGATGCCGGCAGCATGGCCGGCGCCGCGCGGCTGCTGGACTGCACGCGGGCGCAGGTCAGCCGCCAGGTGGCCGAACTGGAATCGGCGTTCGGCGTCCGCCTGTTCGAGCGCAGCACGCGCCGCCTGGCACTGACCCCGGCCGGCCAGGTGTTCCACCAGCATGCGCTGGCGGCGCTGGAGAGCGTCGCCGCCGCCGAGCTGGCGGTCGGCAACCTGGGCGCCGAGCCGCATGGCGTGCTGCGCGTGAGCGCCACCATCACCTTCGGGCGGCTGCACGTGGCGCCGCTGCTGCACCGACTGGCGCTGCGTTATCCGCGCCTGATCTGCGAACTGATCCTGACCGACCAGCTGGTCGATCTGGAGGGCGGCGACATCGACCTGGCGTTGCGCATGACGCGCTCGCCGCCGCAGGACGCCGTGGCGCGCAAGCTCACCACGCTGAGCCGGGGCATCTACGCGGCGCCCGACTACCTGCGCCAGCACGGTGTACCCACCAGCGTGGCGGAACTGGGCCAGCACCAGACGCTCAGCTACCTGATGACCGAAGGCCACCGCTGGCACCTGCTGGGCCCCGATGGTGCGGAGCACTTCCACGCCAGCACGGCGCGCGTGCGCTTCAACAACAACGACTGCCTGCTGGACGCGGCGCTCGGCGGCTGGGGCCTGGCGATCCTGCCGGCCTACTTGGCGGCGCCCTGCGTGGCCGCCGGCCGGCTGCAACGCGTGCTGCCCGAACTCGAGCCCAGCACCCTGTTCGGCACGCACCTGTACGCCTGCTACACGCCCAGCCGGCGCCGCACGCCCAAGGTGCGCGCATTGCTCGAACTGCTGATGGCCGAGTTCGATCCGCTGCCGCCGTGGGAGCGCGGCGTGGTGGAGGGCGGTGAGTGAGAATTTGCGCATGAAGCACGAGCGACGTATCTATGCCTACTGGTGGCGTGGCCTGGTGCTGTTCGCGCTGTGCACGGGCCTGCTGCCATTGCCGGCGGCATCGACAGGCGACCACCACGCCGCACCCGTGGCGCCGCGCGTCTACACCCGCGCGGTGGTGCGCGACCTGCCCAGGGCCGACGATCGGCCGGCGCTGGTGCGGCTCAAGATCGTGCCGCGCGGCCAGCTGCCGTTCACCACCTTGAGCTTCCACGTCGACGATCGGCGCCTGCTGGATGGCCTGGCAGTCGGTGACGAAGTCGGCTTCATCGCCGAGCGGCGAGCCGGCGGCAATACGCTGACCGCCGTACGCAAGGTGGCACCCTGCGTGCGCTTTCAGCACTGCCCGGAGATCACCGACTGAACGGGCGGCCGATCGCGCCGCGCCAGCCGCGCGCTTGAATGCTCCAGTCTGCCTCAGGCCAGCAGTCGCAAGGCGTCGACGATCTGGTCCGTGCCCGAGGGCCGCACCAGCCGCGCCACCTCCCTGCCGTCCTGCAGGAACACCAGCGTCGGCCACAGCTTGACCTTGAAGCTGCGACCGAGCGGCAGGCCGGGGCCGTCCTCGACCTTCACGTGCGGCACCCGCTGGCCGGCCTGTGCGAAGGCGGCCTCGATGTGCGCCTGCGCGCCGAGGCACCAGCCGCACCAGTTGGTGCCGAACTCGAGCAGCAGCGGCCCGGGCGTGGCGTCGACGTCGGCACGGGAAAGGGTTTCGGGGACGAAGCGGGCGGTGTAGGGCATGGCGCGATCTTATGCAAAGCGGCGCACTCACGTCAGGCCTTGTCGTGCGAAAGAGCCGGCCAGGAAATCGACGAAGGCGCGCACGCGGGCCGCGGTCCGTGCCTGCTGCGGGTACACCGCGTAGATGTCGGCATCGGGCGTGTGGAAGCCAGGCAGCACCTGCACCAGCCGTCCGCTGCGCAGGTGCTGGCGGATGTCCCATTCGGCGCGCATCAGGATGCCGTGGCCTTCCAGCGCCCAGTTCACCGCGATGCCGCCGTCGTTGGTCGTCAGGCTGCCGCGGATGCGCACGCTGACCTCGCCGCGGCGTGCATCGGCCAGGCGCCACACGCCGTAGGCCTGTTCGCCCTGGCGGATGCCGATGCAGTTGTGCTGCGCCAGCTCGGCTGGCGACTGCGGCGTGCCGTGCTGCGCCAGGTAGGCTGGCGCCGCGCACAGCAGGCGCCGGTTGGGTGCCAGCCGACGCCCCACCACGCGCGCATCCGGCGGTTCGCCGAAGCGCACGCAGACGTCGTAGGCGTCGTCGGTGAGCGGCGGCGGGCTGACCGAAAGCTGCAGCTGCACGTTCACCTGCGGGTGCTTGCGCACGAAGCGCGACACCAGCGGCGCGACGTGGCTGCGGCCGAATCCGAGCGTGGCGTTGACGCGCAGCAGCCCCTTTGGCGTGGCGCGTGCGCTGCCGAGCTGCTCCTGCAACTCGTCGATGTCGCCCAGGATGCGGCGTGCGTAGTCCAGATACAGCACGCCCTCGGGTGTCAGGCTCATGCGCCGCGTGGTGCGGTTGACCAGCGCCATGCCCAGGCGCGCCTCCATCAGCGCCAGGTGCTTGCTGACCGCCGCCGTGCTGACGCCCAGCTCGCGCGCCGCGGCGCTGAGGCTGCCGGCGCCGGCCAGGGTCGAGAAGAAGCCCAGATCGGCAGGTTGGATGGCGTCGGTGCTGCTGGCCATTGTTGAATGCAGGTTAAGAATGATTTGACTATAGCCGTGCGCACGGCAGCGCGTGCGCGCCTACAGTGCGCTGCATCGTGAACGGATCAGGAGAGCAGCGGTGAAGACCTATCGGATTGCCACCATCCCGGGCGACGGCATCGGCAAGGAAGTGGTGCCGGCCGGCCAACGGGTGCTGGACGTGCTGGCGCACGGCAGCCAGCGCTTCGGCTTCGAGTTCGAGGCCTTCGACTGGGGCGGCGACCACTACCGCCGGCACGGCGTGATGATGCCGGCCGACGGCCTCGACCGGCTGCGCGACAAGGACGCCATCCTGTTCGGTTCGGCGGGTGACCCCGATATCGCCGACCACATCACGTTGTGGGGCCTGCGACTGAAGATCTGCCAGGGGCTCGACCAGTACGCCAATGTGCGTCCGACGCGCATCCTGCCCGGCATTGACGCGCCGCTCAAGCGCTGCCGGCCGCAGGATCTGGACTGGGTCATCGTGCGCGAGAACTCCGAGGGCGAGTATTCCGGCGTCGGCGGCCGCGTGCACCAGGGCCACCCGATCGAGGTCGCGACCGACGTGTCGATGATGACCCGCGCCGGCTGCGAGCGCGTGATCCGCTTCGCCTTCCGGCTGGCCCGGTCGCGCCCGCGCAAGCAGTTGACGGTGATCACCAAGAGCAACGCGCAGCGCCACGCCATGGTGATGTGGGACGAGATCGCCGCCGAGGTGGCGCGCGGGTTTCCCGACGTCAGCTGGGACAAGGAGATCGTCGACGCCGCCACCGCGCGCATGGTGAACCGGCCGGCCAGCCTGGACACCATCGTTGCCACCAACCTGCACGCGGACATCCTGAGCGACCTGGCCGCCGCGCTGGCCGGCAGCCTGGGCATCGCGCCGACCGCCAACCTCGACCCCGAGCGCCGCTACCCGAGCATGTTCGAGCCGATCCACGGCTCGGCCTTCGACATCATGGGCCAGGGGCTGGCCAACCCCATCGGAACCTTCTGGTCGGTGGTGATGATGCTCGAGCACCTGGGCGAAGCCGAGGCCGCGACCCGGCTGATGGCGGCGATCGAGCAGGTCACCGCCGACCCGGCGCTGCACACGCGCGACCTGGGCGGCCAGGCCACCACCGCGCAGGTGACCGACGCCGTCTGCGCGCGGCTGCAGGGCGGCGCGCTGCGCCAGGCGGCGTGAGCGTTGCAGTCCGCCGTTTCTTCACTTCCAAGGACCCACAGGAGACAAGCATGGATCGATCCCTTCGCATGACGCGGCGCCGTGCCGCGCAAACCCTGGCGCTGGCCGGCGTGCTGGCCTGCGGCGGCGCCGTGGCGCAGTCCTGGCCCAGCAAGCCGATCAGCCTGGTGGTGCCGTTCGCCGCCGGTGGCACCACCGACGTGCTGGCGCGTGCCCTCGGCGAGCGCCTGTCGACGGCGCTGGGGCAGCCGGTCATCGTCGAAAGCAAGCCGGGCGCCGGTGCCACCATCGGCGCCGATTTCGTTGCCAAAGCGAAGGCCGATGGCTACACGCTGCTGGTCGGCGCGGTGCACCACACGATTGCCGGCAGCGTCTACAAGAAACTGCCGTACGACTTCCAGAAGGACCTGGCGCCGGTCACCATGATCGCCATGGTGCCCAACGTGCTGGTCGTCAACGCCGCCACGCCGGTGAAGAACCTGAACGAACTGGTCGGCTATATCAAGGCCAACCCCGCCAATGCCAACTACGGCTCCAACGGCAACGGCACGGCGCAGCACCTGATCGGCACGCAGTTCCAGCAGCAGACCGGCGTGCAACTGACCCACGTGCCCTACAAGGGCAGCGGCCCGCTGGCGACCGACCTGCTGGGCGGCCAGATCCTGATGTCCTTCGACACCATCACGCCGGTGCTGCCGCACATCAAGGCCGGCAAGCTGCGGCCGCTGGCGGTGACCACGGCGACGCGCTCGGGTGCGCTGCCGGACGTGCAGACGCTGCAGGAACTTGGCCTGAAGGACTTCAACATCGGCACCTGGTTCGGCGTGCTGGCGCCGGCAGCCACGCCGAAGGACATCGTCGCGCGCCTGAACACCGAGATGGTGAAGATCATCCAGTCGCCCGAGTTCGGCAAGCGCATGGACGAGATCGGCGCCCAGCCGATCGGCAACAGCAGCGAGCAGATGGCGCGCCGCATCGCCGAGGAAACCGAAAAGTTCGCGAAGCTGGTGAAGGAAGCGCAGATCAGCAGCGACTGACGGTGTCGTGCCCGGGCGGGCAGGGCGATGCAGGGTGGGTGGTTAAAGATGCATAATGAATGCATCTATGAATGCCCCTTCGCTGTCACCCGCCCACGCGGCGGCGCAAACCCTGGATCGTGAGTCGCTCACGCTGCTGGTCGATCGCTTCTACGCCAGCGTGCGCGCCGACGAATTGCTGGGGCCGGTGTTCGAGCCGGTGCTGCACGACCGCTGGCCGGCGCACCTGGCGCGCATGGTCGATTTCTGGTGCGCGTCCTGCAAGATCGAGCGCGGCTTTCGCGGCAACGTGTACGACAAGCACATGGTGCTGCCCGACATGGCGCCGGCGCACCTGGCGCGCTGGCTGCAGCTGTGGCGGCAGCACACCGAGGCGCTGTTCGTGCCGGCGGCCGCGGCGCGGCTGCAGGCTGTCGCCGTCGGCGTGGCGCGCGTGATGCACCTGGGCTGGTTCGGCGAACTGCCTTCGCGCGAGGAGCTGGAACGACTGGTCGCGCGGCACATCGAGCAGGCGGCCGCTGAGGCTGCCTAGCCGAGCACGCCCTCGAACATCAGCACGTCGACCTCCTCACCCGCTGCCACATCGCCCTGTTCGTGCGCCAGCACGATCAGTCCGTTGGCGCGCCCCATCGACGACAGCACGCCGGCGCCCTGGTTGCCGGTGCTGCGCACGGTGAGCCGGCCATCGGCGTGGCGAGTCACGATGCCGCGCTGGTATTCGGTGCGGCCGGGCTTCTTGCGCATCGGCTCCTCGCTGGCGGCGCGCAACGGGATGTCGGGCTCGGGCCGCAGGCCCATCATGCGCCGCAGGGCCGGGCGCACGAAGGCCAGGAAGGTGATCATCACCGCCACCGGATTGCCCGGCAGGCCGAACAGCACGGCGCGGTGGTCGCTGCCGGATGCGGCACCGGGGGCGCCGCCGGCGATGTGGCCGACCGCCATCGGCCGTCCGGGCCGGATGGCGACGCGCCAGAACGCCACGTCGCCCAGCTGCCGCATCATCGCCTTGGTGTAGTCGGCCTCGCCGACGCTGACGCCGCCGCTGGTGATGACGACATCGGCGCGCGCGGCGGCATCGCGAAAGGCGGCTTCCAGCAGCGTAGGTTCGTCGCGCACCACGCCGAGGTCGATCATGTCGATGCCCATGCGCTCGAGCAGCCCGAACAGGGTGTAGCGGTTGCTGTCGTACACCGCGCCCTCGCGCGGCGGCTCGCCCAGGCTCAGGATCTCGTCGCCGGTGGAGAAGTAAGCGACGCGCAGGCGCCGCCACACCGGCACCTCGGCGATCCCCAGGCTGGCCAGCAGGCCCAGCGCGGCGGGCTTCAGGCGCTGGCCTCGCTGCAGCGCCGGCTGGCCGGCCATCAGATCCTCGCCCAGCTTGCGGCGGTGCTCGCCCGGCTGCACTGCGCCGGCCGGCACCGTCACGGTGTTGCCGTCGACGCGGGTGAATTCCTGCGGCACCACGGTGTCCAGCCCTGCGGGCATGACGGCGCCGGTCATGATCTTCACGCACTCACCGGCTTGCACGGTGCCGCGCCAGGCGGCGCCGGCCAGGGCGGTGCCGACGATCTTCAATGCCAGCGGCTGGCTGGCCAGTAGCTGCGCGCCATCGAAGGCGAAGCCGTCCATGGCCGAGTTGTCGTGCGGCGGCACGCTGATCGGTGAGATCACGTCCTCGGCCAGCACGCGGCCCAGGGCGTCGAACAGGCCCACGCGCTCGATCTCCGTGACGGGTTCGACCAGGCGTTCCAGGAAGGCGTGCACCGTGGCCGCCGGCAGGAAGGCCTGCGGGTCGTAGCCCCCCAGCTCGGCGGTGATTTCCGCGATGCTTCTCACAGCAGCTTGAGCATCAGCGCCTTGTCGTGGTATTGGCCATCGACCTTGATGGCGCGCGGCTGCAGGCCGTAGCGCTCGAAGCCGGCGTGCTCGTACAGACCGACCGCGTGCGCGTTGCTGGCGGTGACGCTGAGCACCACCTGCTCCAGTCCCGGCAGCTTGCGTACCAGCTTGTCGAATTCGGTGAGCAGCGCCTTGCCGATGCCGCGCTTGCGCATCTCGGGCACGATGATCATGCCGACCAGGGCGGCCTCGTGGCGTTTCTTGAGCTGCGACTCGCGTTCGCACACCACCGCGCCCAGCATGGCGCCGCTGGCGTCGAAGGCGCCCAGGATGAAGTGGTCGTCGGGCGGCTGTCCCAGGCGGGTGGCGTAGGTGGCCGGCGGCAGCGCGCTGGCGGTGTCGAAGTCGGAGGTGAAGGCTTCCGGGTCGTGTTGCAGGCCGACGTCGCGCAGCGCCTTGTAGGCGGGCAGGTCGGTGTCGGTCAGCAGGCGGATGGTGACATCGGTCGTCGGCATGGCAGGTCTCCTGTCGTCATTGTTGTTCGAGCGCGCGCAACTCGGCCAGCGTGTTGGCGTTGGCGAAGGCGTGCGGGTCGTCGTCGGGCCGGTCGAAGGGCACGACCACCTGGCGGTGCTGCGCGGTCCAGGCGTCGATCTTGCGGCCACCGCCCTCGGTGAACCGGCGCAGGCTGCCCAGCAGGCCGGCGCGCAGCAGGCAGAACACCGGCTGCGTGCGCAGCCGGGCCTGGCCTTGCGCGTCGGCCTCGGGCGCGGCCACCATGGCGATCTCGGCATCCTGCTCGTGCAGCGCGCGAGCCAGGCGCGCGCACAGGTCGAGCGGGAAGTTCGGCACGTCGCAGGGCAGGGTCAGCAGCAGCGGCGTGTCGCAATGCGCCAGCCCGGCCAGGAAGCCCGCCAGCGGGCCGGCGTAGTCGGGCAGCACGTCCGGCCAGACCGGCGCGCCGAGTGCCTGGTAGGCGGCGAGGTTGCGGTTGGCGTTGATCATCAGCGCGGCCGGCGGCAGGCTCTGCTGGCGCAGGCGCTGCAGCGCGCGCTGCGCCAGCGGCTGGCCCTGGAACGGCTGCAGGCCCTTGTCGATGCCGCCCATGCGCGAGCCGCGCCCGCCGGCCAGCAGCACGGCGCTGATGGCGGCGGACGGATCGGGTGCGCGTGCGGACATGAAGTGGTTATACCCGCTTCCTCGGGCCGCACCGATGGGTGTTGTCACGGACTGGCTGGCAGCGGTCCGCGTGCGCGGCGCGTGGCGCCGGCTGCGTGTCAACCGCCGATGAAGCTCATCTCGACCCGCCGCGCGCCCCCGGCCTGGTCGTCCGGCGGCAGGCTGGCGCGCAGTTCGCTGTAGCGGTCGCTGCGGCCGGCCCAGATGGCGGCTATCGCACCGGTGATCTGCTCGTCGCTGGCGCCGCCGCGCAGCAGTGCGCGCAGGTCGTAGCCCTGGCCGGCGAACAGGCACAGGTAGACCTGGCCTTCGGTCGACAGGCGCGCGCGGTTGCAGTCGCCGCAGAAGGCGCGCGTCACGCTGCTGATCAGGCCGATCTCGCCAAGCTGCGGGTCGTGCGCGCCATCGGCGCCGGCATAGCCCCAGCGCTCGGCGGTTTCGCCGGCAGCCGTGTGCGCCAGCGGCACCAGCGGAAATTCGGCCTGCAGCAGCTTCAGCACTTCGGATGACGGCAGCACCTGCTCCATGCGCCAGCGGTTGGTGGCGCCCACGTCCATGAACTCGAT
Source organism: Ottowia sp. (assembly GCF_035444425.1). GTDB lineage: Bacteria > Pseudomonadota > Gammaproteobacteria > Burkholderiales > Burkholderiaceae_C > Ottowia. The sequence continues at coordinate 13,384 of NZ_DAOMOQ010000047.1, forward strand.
GAAGCGCAGCGCAATGCCGGTGCCGCGGAAATGCCGCGCCATCGGCAGGATCTCATGCTCGTTGGTGCCGCGCTTGACCACCATGTTGACCTTGATCGGCGCCAGCCCGGCCGCGCGCGCCGCCTCGATGCCGGCCAGTACCTCGCCGACCGGAAAGCCGACGTCGTTCATGCGCTGGAACACCTCATCGTCGAGGCCGTCGAGGCTCACGGTCACCCGGCTCAGGCCGGCCGCCTTGAGCGCCTTCGCCTTGCGCGCCAGCAGCGCGCCGTTGGTGGTGAGCGTGATGTCCAGCGGCTCGCCTTCCAGCGTGCGCACGCCCGCCAGTTGCTCGATCAGCTGCTCGACATTCTTGCGCAGCAGCGGCTCGCCGCCGGTCAGGCGCAGCTTGTGCACGCCCAGTGCGGCAAACAGGCGCGCCAGCCGGGTGATCTCCTCGAAGCTCAGCAACTCGGCATGCGGCAGGTACTGGTAGCTGCTGCCGAACACTTCCTTCGGCATGCAGTAGGTGCAGCGGAAGTTGCAGCGGTCGGTGATGCTGATGCGCAGATCGCGCAGCGGCCGACCGCGCAGGTCGCGCAAGCTGCCCGCTGCCGGCAACGACTCCAGCGGTGCCGGTGCCGCCAGGCCCTTGTGGCGCGAATTGACGATCGGAATGACGGGTTCACCCATGCGGCAAATTATCAGCCAACAGCACGCACTTGATGCAAGCAGGGACTTGGGGCGCTACCATGCGCTGATCATCGTTGCTTGAACGGCCCTCATCATGCCCCTGTCGCGTCGCCTGGTCCTCGCAGGCAGTGCCTCCGTCGTCCTGGGTGCTCGACCTTCGCTGGCGCAAACCGGCCAAGGCGCATTCCCGCGGCCCGGCGATGCCATGCCGCTGGTGGCGGTGCCGCTGCTCGACGGCGGCCGTTTCGACCCGCGCCAGGCCGAGGGCCGTGCACTCATCGTCTACTGGTGGGCCAGTTGGTGCCCGTTCTGCGCCCAGCAAAGCCCCGAGATGCAGAAGCTGTGGGCTTCGCAACGCGCGCGCGGCCTGCAGATGCTGACGCTCTCGATCGACAAGCAGCCCGAGGATGCGCTGGCCTACCTGAAGCAGCGCGGCTACAGCTTTCCCGCTGCCTGGATGAGCCCCGAGGTGGCGCGCGCCTACCCCAAGCCCGACGGCCTGCCGGTGACGGTGGTACGCGGCAAGGACGGGCGCGTGGCACAGGCCGAGAAGGGCCAGCTGTTCGCCGAGGACGTGGCGGAACTGGCGCGCTGGCTGTAGCGCCCACCGCGCAGGCGCCGGCCGGTCGCTGGGCGGATTGGCAGCCTGAACAGGAGCGCCGGTGGATACCCCCTTGCTGCGAGGCACCCACCGGCTCGTGCGGCGCTGTCGCGTCAGTCCGTCGAACGCGGCGGCGGCGCTTGCGGGCCGTGCCCCGGCAGACCCAGCGACACGTCGCTCGACCGGCACAGGTTCTGGAAGGCATTCAGGTGCCTCATGCAGACACACCGCCGTCGCGGACGATGGCGTTGTTGCGCCCCGGCAAACCGATCCCGCCTTCACCCAGGGACTGGTTGTCCAGCATGACCGTGGTGTTGGCTGTCTGGAACACGCTGTCCGGCATGGCGGCGATGGCGGTACCTGCGCTCAGCAGGGCCAGGCACGCGCCGGCGATCAGGCTTCGTGCCCGCGACACGGAAAAAATGACTGCTTTTGGACTGTTTGCTTCGTTGCAACCCCCGGGAAAAACGTGGTCCATCCGGCGGTGCTGGCAAGCGCAGGCGGGATTCCTGTTCTCCGCTCCAGTTCACGAGATCGGCCTCGCGCGCGCCTGATGCAACTGCAATGCGGAATCCCACAACAAGGTAAAGCCCTTCAACTCCAAGCCAGATGTTGCTGGAAAGCCACGAACAACCTGGTGCACGGCGGCCACCGTAGAGCAATGCAGCCGTGCCGCGCCGACCGTGCTGACAACAAAAAAGCCGGTGAGTGCCCCAACAGCTTGCAGGGCACTCACCGGCGCGTGCGGCGCTACCGCCGCGGCGTCAGTGCATCAGTCCCGGCGGCGGCGCAGGCTGCGCGCGCCCCAGCCGGCCATCAGCAGGCCAAGCAGGCCGAGCGAGACTTCGCCCAGGGTCGGGATCGGCGCCACGGCCATCGGAGCGCCAGGGGTGCGCAGGGTGTCGGTGGCGTTGGCAGCGGCGGGAATGCCCTGGTCGTTGTCCAGGCCACCGTCTCCGGTTTCAGGATCCTTGTAGATGGTGTTGAGGAAACTGCCGACCTGGGTGGGCTTCACCGTCACCGTGGTGGTGCAACTGGCGCCGGCGGCGAGCTTGAAGCCGGCTACAGTGAACGAGTTGGTGGTGCTGCTCAGCGTGCCGCCGCACTTGTTGCTATCGCCCGCGCCCTCGGTGGACACCATTTCCACGCCGACGGGCAGGTTGTCGGTGTAGCTGATGTTGGTGTACTCGGGCATGACTTCGGGCGCGGGCGAGCAGGGTACTGGCGGCGCCGTCACGGTGACCGTGAGCTTGCTTTCGCCATTGACGGCGACGACGTTCTGCTCGAAGTCCTTCACGATGGTCATGGTAGGTGTCGTACCCGGCACCGCGTCGGTCACCATCACCCAGTTGCCGCAGATGTCTTTGGTCGAGAAGTAGCTCTTGTAGTTGCCGCCGCCCAGCGGCACGACTTCCGGGTTGCTGAAGTTGCCGGTGTTCGGGAAGCCGTCGACGGTGACCTTGCTGCCGTCAGTGAACAAGGCTTGTGGTTGACCCCACGCCGTGCCGCTGGCGTCGGTGGATTCGACGCGCCAGAGTTGCTTTTGCGCGCGTGAACCAGCTAATGCGTACAGGGAGTAATAGGTCTGCAGCTTGTTGCCATCGAGCAGCGTGCGCCCGTAGTTGTGGACGTATGCCTTATCCGTGCACGCGGCTTCTTTGTAATGGCACCAGCCGGTGCCGTCGTACAACTGAGGCGCCACATCGGGCTGATCGCCTGGCGGCAGGGTCACCGGCAGGCTTTGAGTGGCGCCACCTTCCAGTCGATAGCGGCCGAGTCCGTGCGTGAAGTCATTGCGGGTATAGATGAAGTCGTACCCGTCATAGGGAACGATACCGAAGGTTCCGGCGTGCTGGGTTCCTGGTGGTCGCTTCGGGTTCGTGGTGTCACGTACGGGCAGCGGTCCGATCTGGGACGGCGTGAGGTTGCCGGGGTCGTTGCCGAGATTCCACAGTGCCGTGTTGTAGTAGTAATCGCCGCCACCGCTGTTGAGGTTCCAGATCGCCATGATCCAGTTGTCGCCGACCTTCTGCAGCCGGGGATAGCCGAGGAAAGGCTCAGTCGTGGCATCGTTGTCCAGTTGCCCGTTAAACTCTTCCCACCACGGCGGCGTAGTATCCGGCTGGAACTTGCCGACAAAGGTGAAGTTCACGCCATCGGTGGATGTCGCCAAGCTCAGATCACGCAAGGAGCCTGAAGCGCCGCCCTTGTACCAGAGGTAGTAAGTGCCGTTGTCGAACACCACCGTGTTCTGCAACTGCTGATCCTGATCCTGCGAGCCCAGGCCGGTCAGGGGCACGCCGTTCACCTTGACGGTGGTGGTCGCGGTCGGAAAGCTGGTCGGCGCGGCGGCCAGGACGGCGCTGGTGCCCAGCAGGGCCAGGCAGGCGCCGGCGATCAGCGAGCGGGTCAGGTATTGGAGGCGTGGCTGCTGAACGCGGCCTTCGTGCATCTTGCGCATGTGGGAATCCCTTGTCGGTCCATCAATACAGGCTGCCCCAGGCGATAAGCCCGTGCAACCTCCCTGTCTCCCGCTGCGGAAGACCTTGGAAGCTATATCTGTGTCAAGTTGCGATTTCGTGTAAATCTGACGCGTATTCGTGGTTAGTTGTCTTCATGGCGGATATTGTGATGGGGGTGTTCCGAAACGTCTCCGGGTCGAGGTGACGTACTTGCGTTTTTCATCGTGCACGCACGGCTTCGAGATCGGATTAATGGTTCGCACCGTATGTTCCGGCGCGATGATGAGAGCGCTGTATCGATGGATTCCGACGCGAGAAACAGCGTCAGCGGCGCTAGACGCAGCGTGCCCCATCGACCTCGATGCACACGCCGCTGATGAAGGCAGCCTCGTCGCTGGCCAGATACAGGGCGGCATTGGCGACGTCGAGCGCGGTGGAGAAGCGCCCGAGCGGGATGGTGGCCAGGAACCTGGCGCGCCGGGTTTCATCGACCGGGCCGCCGGCGAATTCGGCCGACAGGCCGGTGTCGGGGTTGAACACCGGGTTGATGCAGTTGACGCGGATGTTGTCGGGGCCGAGCTCGGCCGCCATCGACTTGCTGGTGGTGATGACCGCGCCCTTGCTGCCGTTGTACCAGGTCAGGCCGGGCCGGGGCCGGATGCCGGCGGTGGATGCGATGTTGATGAAGCTGCCGCGGCCGGCGGCGCGCATCACCGGCACGGCGTGAATGGCGCTCCAGTAGATGCTCTTCATGTTGACTGCGTAGACCTTGTCGAACTCGGTCTCACCCACCTCCAGCAGCGGGCGGTTGCGGTGCGTCCAGCCGGCGTTGTTGACCACCACGTCGAGCTTGCCGCCGAATTCCTGCGCGGCGACGACGAGGCGCTGCCAGTCGTCGCCGCGCGTCACGTCGGCGGCGACAAAGCGCGCCCGGCCGCCTGCGGCCTGGATGTCGACCGTGACCTGCTCGCCCAGGGCCGGATTGATGTCGCCCACGATGACGGCGGCGCCTTCGGCGGCCAGGCGACGGGCAATGCCCTCGCCGATGCCGCCGCCAGCGCCGGTGACGATGATGGATTTGTCTTGTACGCGCATGGGGTGGCTCCTCGTGATGGAATCGACGTTGGATGCAGTTTAGTGGCGCGGCGCGCGGCACCGTCACGACGAGGCATGGCAAAGCGGACTAGGATGCATGGTTCGGACACGCGCTCCGCGTCCACCATTCACATCACCGCAGGAAGGACATTCCCATGAACGGCTCCCTCATCGACGACCTGCTCGGCCAGCTGCAAGGCGCGCCGGCCGGACAGATTGCCCAGCAGCTCGGCACCGACCCGCGCACGGCGCAGGACGCCATTGCCGCCGCGTTGCCGATGATCGTCGGCGCGCTCGGCCGCAACACCCAGCAGCCGGGCGGCGCGGCCGACCTGTTCGGCGCGCTGCAGCGCGACCACGGCGGCGCCGGCGCGATGGATCTGGGCAGCCTGCTCGGCGGCCTGCTGGGCGGTGGCGGCGGCCGTGCCGCACCGGGCGGCATGGGCGGGCTGGGCGACCTGCTGGGCAGCGTGCTCGGCGGCGGCGCGCCGGCCAGCCGGCAACTCGATGCCGGTGGCATCCTGGGCCATATCTTCGGCGGCGCCCAGCCGCGTGCCGAACAGGGGCTGGGTCAGGCCACCGGCCTGAACAGCGGGCAGGCCGGCCAGCTGCTGAAGATCCTGGCGCCGATCGTGATGGCCTTTCTGGCGCGGCAGGTCAGCGCCCGCAACATGGATGCGGGCGGCCTGGGGCAGACGCTGGGCCAGGAGCGCGCCCGGGTGCAGGACCAGGGCGGCCTGGGCGGTGGCCTGCTGAACGCGGTGCTGGACCAGGACGGCGACGGCAAGGTCGATTTGTCCGACCTGCTGCGCATGGGCGGCAGCCTGCTGGGCGGCCGGCGCTGAAGCCCCGCTGAGCCGGTCGTTGTCGGCCGGCTCGCACGGCCGCCTGCCGATGCATCGCGCACGCACGATGCGTGCGATGTGATCGTCCGATGCTCAGGCGGCCAGTTTCCTGGCCATGCCGTCAGAGTGCCAGAGCGTCTGGTCGCCGGCGGCCATCAAGCCCTCGACGCCTGAGTGCCGGCCGAGCAGGGCGCGCCCGCGCTCGAGTCCCATCACCATCAGCGCGGCGCCGAGGCCGTTGACCTGCTCGACGCTGTCGGCCAGCAGGCTGACGCCGTGCGTGCCGCGCGTGGGCCGGCCGGTGCGCGGATCGAGGATGTGGTGCATCTTCTGGCCGTCGACCAGGAAAAAGCGTTCGTAATCGCCCGACGACGCCACCACCGCTTGCCCCGACAGCGCCAGCGTGCCGATCAGGCGCTCGGGCGCGCGCGGGTCGCGCAGGCCGACCTTCCAGGGCCGGCCCTGCACTGTGCCGGAGACCAGCACGTCGCCGCCGCCATTGACCAGGGCGTTGCGGATGCCGTGCTGTTTGAGCACGTTCAGGCCGGCGTCCAGGATCGGCAGCTTGGCGATGCCGCCCAGATCCAGCGCCATGCCGGTGCGGCGCAGGCTGACCGTGCGGGCGCGCCGATCCAGCACCAGATCGCCATCGCCAATCAGGCGGCGCTGCTGCTCGAGTTCGCTTGCATCGGGAAGGCGGCCCGGCTGGCCGTCGAAGCGCCAGGCCTTCATGGCGCCGACGGTGGCGTCGAAGGCGCCCTCGCTGAGGGCCGAGATGCGCTTGGCGTCGCTCAGCACCCGCATCGCTTCCTCGGGTGCGCGTATCGCCTGCTCACCGGCTGCGGCATTGATGCGGCTGACGATGCTGTGCGGCTGATAGTGGCTCAGCATGGCTTCCAGCCGGGCCATCTCGGCCCAGGCGGCGGTGCTGGCCTCGGCCCAGAGCGCGTCGTCGGCGATGTCGGCCACCAGGTCGATGCGCGTGCCCAGCATGGCGCGCGACTGCCGGCGTGGCGCTGCGGCCGGCGTGCTGCTGCCGTGTGCCCAGCGCGTCAGGCCGAGCAGGGGGATGGCCAAGACCAGCTGGCGGCGGGGAAGGCGGTGCATGGTGCGGACCTGGTGGGTGGGGACTCCGGTCAGATCGACTGATCGGCCATGAAGTCGACCGAGGCCTTGACCTCGTCGTCGGTCAGGGCGGCATTGCCGCCACGCGCGGGCATCTGGCCCTTCGAGCCGGTGTAGCCTTCGATGGCGTGCTTGTACAGCGTGTCCTTGCCCTGGGCGATGCGGGGCGCCCAGTCAGCCTTGTCACCGGGCTTGGGTGCACCGGCGACACCGGCGGCATGGCAGAGGGCGCAGGTCTTGCCGTAGACGCTCTTGCCCAGATCGTTGGCGGCGGTGGGCGCGGGCGCGGGTGCCGCGGCCGGAGCGGGCGCCGGAGCCGGTGCCGGCGCGGGGGTGGATTCCTTCTGGCCGCAGGCCGTCAGCAGGGCGAGCGCCACGGTGGTGGCAAGCAGGAGTTTCTTGTGGGGCATGAGTCTCAACGATCCAGTCAGTGGGTACAAGAGCGATCCCGCCGATGCGGCGGGCCACCATGAAGGCAGCATGCAAACCCGTGTGCCGGGCGGTGAACTGCGCGAACATGATGGGTCGGATGATCGCATTGCTGGTGAAGTGAAAGTATGACCAAAATCAATTAGTACTTATGCTAGTACCACTACATTCGCGCCATGGCTTCGTTGGGACCTTGGCTCGACCACCGCGTGCGATGGGTCGTCACGGCATGGTTCCTGCTGTCGATGCTGGCCTCGGTGGCGTCTCCGCTGGTTCATCCGCAGCGCATCGAACTGATCTGCTCCAGCACCGGCATGGTGCGTCTGATGGTGTCGGCCGATGATGGTCTGGTCGAGCTTGGCGCGACCGCGCTCGATTGCCCCTTGTGCGTCCCTTTCAGCGCGCCTCCAAGTGCCGCGGCGCTGAAGTTGCCGCCCGTGTGGCCGCACGCCACTCCTGTTGTCGTTTTTCGTACCGCGCTTCCGTTGGCGGCCACTGTGGTGTTGCCGCCGGCAACGGGGCCACCCTCACTCTTGATTTCTTAACCCGGAGGTAACAAGCATGAACCAGGACAAAGAGGAACTCACCACGTCGGTTGAAATGGGGCGTCGACGCTTCGTCGGCAGCGCCGCACTGGTCGGTCTGACGGCCGGCGTGGCGGCCTGTACCGAGAAGCCCGCGACGGCACCGGCTCCGGCGCCCGCTTCCGCGGCGGCACCGGCCGCTGCCGCCGCGCCGGCAGGCGGGCAGACGCACCTCAAGCCGGGCGAGCTCGATTCCTACTACGGCATCTGGAGCGGCGGCCATACCGGCGACATGCGCATCCTGGGCTTTCCCTCCGGCCGCGAGATCCATCGCGTGCCCTGCTTCGTGCCCGACGCGCTCGTCGGCTGGGGCCAGACCAACGAATCGAAGGCCATCATGGGCACCAAGCCCGACGGCTCGCTGCGCTACACGGTGGGCGACACGCACCACACCCACGCCTCCTACACCGACGGCGACTACGACGGCAAGTACGCCTGGATCAACGACAAGATCAA
>NZ_DAOMOQ010000048.1:0-20521 GCF_035444425.1 Ottowia sp.
CGCGGCAGCTGCACGTTCACCGCGTGCTTCATCACCGGCACTGTGATGATGAAGATGATGAGCAGCACCAGCATCACGTCGATGAACGGGATCATGTTGATCTCGCTCATCACCTCGTCGTGGTCGTCGTCGATGAACCCGGCCATGGCTGCTCAAGCCTTCTTCATGGCCACGACCTTGCCCTCGGCACTGGCCGCGCGCACCCGGGCGCCGGTGACGTGCAGCGCATGCAGGTCATGCGCGAAGCGCCGCAGCTTGGCCAGGATGTGCTTGTTGCCGCGCACCAGCGCGTTGTAGCCGAGCACGGCGGGGATGGCCACGGCCAGGCCGAGCGCGGTCATGATCAGCGCCTCGCCGATCGGGCCGGCCACCTGGTCGATGCTGGCCTGGCCGGCGGCGCCGATCCGCATCAGCGCATGGTAGATGCCCCAGACGGTGCCGAACAGACCGACGAAGGGCGCGGTGGAGCCGACCGAGGCGAGGATGGCCAGGCCCGATTGCAGCCGCGCTGCCGTGCCATCGATGCTGTCTTGCAGCGCACGCGAGATCCAGTCGCTGGCGTCCAGGCTGTCGTGCAGCTGCACCCGGGTGGCGCGGTGGTGGGCGGCGGCCTCGCGCCCCTCGGTGGCGAGCTCGTGGAACGGGTTGGTCTGCCGGGGCCGCAGCCGGGCCAGGCCCTCAGCCATGTCGGCCGAGCGCCAGAAGCCCTCGACCCGTGCGGCCTGGCGCTTGGCTGCCACCACGCCCAGCGCCTTGATCAGGATCACCACCCAGGACGCCAGCGACATCAGCACCAGCGCGCCGAAAACGCTGCGCGTGACCCAGTCACCCTGACTCCACACATGCAACAGACCGAATTGAGCATTCATTAGTTTTTCACTCCAGCACGAAATTGATCGGAACGTTGAACCACATGGCCTCGGGCACGCCACCGCGGGTGCCCGGTACGTAACGCCAGCGCTCGCGCGCGGTTTCCAATGCCACCCGGTCGAGCCGCTCAAAGCCGCTGGAACGCTCGATGTGCGCATCCTGGGCGCGGCCGTCGACACCGATCAGCACGCGCACCACGACGCGACCGGCCTCGCCCAGGCGCCGGCTCATGGGCGGATACGGCGGCGGCGGGTTGTTCAGGTAGGCGGCGCGCGAAGACGGTTGAATCACCACCGGCGGTGCGGGCGGTGCGGGCGGCACTGGCGCCACCGCTGCCGCCGGCGGCGCAGGCGCAGGTGTCACCGCCGGCGGCGGCGCCGGGGGATCGGCGGGCGACACTGGCGCCGTCGGCGCGGCCTGCTCCACGGCGACCGGTTGCGGCGTTGGCTTGGGCGTAGGACGCGGACGCGGGGCCGGCTTGGGCGCCGGGCGCGGCTTCACCGGTTGAGGCTTGGGCGGCGCGGGCTCTGGCGGTGGTGGCGCCGGCGGTGGAACCGGTGCCGGAGCCGGGGCTGGTATCGGCGCCGGTGCCGGTGGCGGCGGAGGTGGCGGCGGGACGAATTCGGCCAGAAGTTGCGCCGGTACGATCAACTCCAGCGGCGGCCGCAACAAACCCTGGTTGAGCGCCCACAGGCCAACGGCGTGCATCAGCACCACGCTGCTGACGATCGATGCATTACGCAGACGGCGCATTGCAGCGGGACTCGAAAGCGGAATCGACGACATCGTGGATCAAGGTGGCGCGACAACCGCTGACGCCGCCCATCAGCGCAGCGTCATCGGGCAGGCTGGATCAGATCAGGAACGCGGGCGACCCGAAGGACCGCCAAATACCCACGCCAAAGCCGCAACGGTCAGCGCAAGACTGCCGAGCACAGCCCAGATCACGGTACCCGCAGCCATCATGCGCGCACCCCCTGCGCATCGGGGCACGACGCCGTGTTGTGCAATGCCGCCACTGGACGACCGGGCGCGAGTTGCGCCACGATCTCACGCGCGTAGCCCTCACAGCGACCGCAGCAGGTGGCCACGCCCAACTCAAGCTGGATATCGTCGAAGCTCAGACCGGCACGAGCGTGCCTGGTGATCTCCCGATCGGAAATCCGGTTGCAGACGCAGACGATCATGTGAACCACCCCTTGGCGGATGAATAAACGACAGTCGATCTTAAATGAGAACGATTCTCGTTGTCAATCAGAAACTGCAACCGGATCACATTCGGTCGGGCGCAGAAAACGTGTCAGGTCGGGCTTCGACGGCCGGATCGAGCAGTTGCCGCCCGGCATCGGCGAGTGTGCGGCAACCCGTCAGCGCCATCGCCATCTCGAGCTCGTCACGCAGCAGGCGCAGCATGCGGGCCACCGCCAGCGCGCCGCCGGTGGCCAGAGCATGCACCATCGGACGGCCGATCATCACGGCATCGGCGCCAAGGGCGATCGCCTTCAGCACGTCGGTGCCACGGCGGATGCCGCCATCGACGATCAGCGGCCACTCGCCGCCGACGGCAGCACGGATCAGCGGCAGCGCCTGCGCCGTGGGCGGCGCGGTATCGAGCGTGCGGCCGCCGTGGTTGCTGATGATCAGGCCTGCCACATCGAGCGACTGCACCTGGCGCGCATCGGCCGGATGCAGCACGCCCTTGAGCCATACCGGCAGCCGCGTCTGTGCGCGAAGCCAGGCCACGTCGTCCCAGTCGGGCGCGTGGGCGGGCAGCCCGGCGCAGTAGGTGTCTGGCGCGGCGGCTGGTGCGGGTGCATCCTGGAGATGCACGGCGCGCACGCCGGCCGGTAGGGAAAAACGGCTGCGCAGCTCGCGATCGCGCACACCTTGTACCGGCGCGTCGACGGTGAGCACGATCGCCTCGAAGCCGGCATCCTCGGCGCGCTGCACCAGCGCGCCGTTGAAACCGCGATCGGCCTGCCAGTAGAGCTGGAACCACAGCGGGCCGCGCCCCTGCTCGGCCAGCACGGCGTGCGCGACCTGCTCCATCGGCACGTTCGACTGGGTGCTCAGCACGTAACCGGCGCCCTGCGTCGCGGCGGCGAGCGCGCTGGCCCATTCACCGTCGGGATGCGCCAGCTGCTGATGTGCCACCGGCGCCAGCATGATCGGGTGCGCCAGCACCTGCGCGCCCAGCCGAACCCGGGTGTGGCCGCCCGCCAGCGGCCGCAGCACCCGCGGCCACAGCGCGAGTCGCTGCCAGGCTTCGACGTTGGCGCGCAGCGTACGCTCATCGCCGGCGCCTCCGCTGAAATAGGCCCAGATGGCCGGCTCCAGCCTGGCTCGGGCCGCATCGGCGTAGTCGGCCAACGAGACCGCGGCCAAGACCCCGTCGTCCTGCTTGGGCGGCATGGCCTCAGGTATCGGCCCACTGCCGCAGCAGGTTGTGGTAGACGCCGGTCAGCCGGGTGGCTTCCGCGCTTTCGCCGTGCCGCTGGCGCAGTGCCAGCAAGGCCATGTCCATCTCGAACAGCAGGCGCCGCCGCTCATCCGAGCGCACCATGCTCTCGATCCACAGAAAGCTGCCTAGGCGCGCGCCGCGCGTCACCGGCCGCACTTCGTGCACGCTGGTGCCCGGGTACAGCACTGCGTCACCGGCAGCCAGCTTCACGCGCTGCTCGCCGTAGGTATCGTGCACCAGCAGCTCGCCACCGTCGTATTCGTCCGGATGGCTGAAGAACAGCGTGCACGAGACGTCGGTACGCACCCACTGGTTGCTGGCGCGCGAATGCAGCACGGCGCCGTCGACGTGGGCACCGTAGTAGTTGGCCGCGTCGCCGTAGCGGTTGAACAGCGGGTTGAAGATCTTCTTCGGCAGTGCGGCGGAAAACAGCAGCGGATCGCGTTTGAGCGCGCCCAGCACCAGTTCGCGCAGCGTCGCCGCACTGGCGCTGTCCTGCACCAGTTGCTGGTTGTTCTTGACGTGAACGGCCTGTTCGCCGGCGCTGCGGCGGCCGTCGATCCAGGGCGCGTCGGCCGCCATCAGCAGCGCGCGGCCCTGGGCCAGTTCGTCGGCTGTGAGCAGGTTCTTCAGGTGCAGCAGCATGGTTGATCGATAGGTGTGTGACCGTGCCGCGGGCGCGGCGCGCTCGTCATGCTCAGAACAGGTGCTTGAGCGTGAGCTGTACGCGGCGCGGCTGGCCGGGACCGTAGAAGCCGCGGTACAGCGTGTCGGCGTACAGCTTGTCGGTCAGGTTGGTGACGTTGAGCTTGAGCGTGGTCGCCTCGGTAAACGAATATTCCGCCATGGCGTCGAAGGTGACGAAACCGCCCGCCTTAACGGCGCGGCTGCCTTCGGGGTTCTGGCTGCTGCGGTAGTTGGCGCCCAGGCCGAGGCGCAGCTTCGGCAGCACGCGGTAGGCGGTCCAGAGGCTGCCGCTGTGGCGTGGCGTCAGGCCCGGACGATCGCCCTGCACCTGGGCGCCGCCGCCGCTGGCAGCCAGCTGCTGGTTGCTGCGGCTGATCTTGGCGGCGGGAATCCAGGTGTGGTTCCAGAACACTTCCCACGCCGGCGTGATGCGGCCGGCGGCGTTGAACTCCATGCCCGCGGCGTAGCGTTTGCCCGACAGCAGGAACTGCTGGGCCACGCTGTCCGGATCCTGGTTGCGTTCGTTGTACTTCTCGGAGTAGAACAGCGCGGTGCCGAACGACAGGCGCCGGTCGAGCAGCTCCCACTTGCCGCCGATCTCGATGTTGCGGCTTTTCTCGGCCGGGGTGTTGGCCAGCGTCTGGTTGGGGCTGCTGGGGGTGAACTGGTAGGCATCGCCCGAGGTGTTGTACGAGCTGCCGTAGGACACGTAGTAGGACTGCGTGTCGCTGGGCTGGTACAGCAGGCCGATGCGTGGGCTCCACAGGTTTTCGGTCTTGCTGAAGCTGTAGCCGGGCGTGACCGTGCCGTTGGCAGCGGTGGTGGTCACGGTGTCGTAGCTGCCCTTGAAATGGTCGAAGCGCAGGCCGGCCACCAGCTTCAGCGTGTCGGTCATGGCCACGGTGTCCTGCACGTACACGCCGATGTTGCGCGCGTCGAAGGAGTTGTAGTCGGGCGCGCCGCGCGTGTCGGCACGCCAGTCGCCGTTGTTGGGCTGCCCGACGGTAGTGGTCAGGCCGCTGGCGGGGCCGGCGAAGTTGTTCACGCGGCGCGCGTCATCGACGTAGAAGTCCACGCCGGCCAGCAATTGGTGCTTGCGCCCGCCCCAGTCGAAGGTGTTGCTGTAGTCGCTTTGCAACTGCGTCAGGTCGCTGCGGCCGATGCGGCCCTTGGGCGTGCGCGTGATGACCGTGTCAGGCCCCCAGTTGTCGATGGTGGTGGGCGCGCCGTTGGTCTGGCCGAAGCGGATCACGCTGGCCCACAGGTCGCGCTCGTAGCGGCCGTGGCGCAACTGCGTCTTCAGCTGGCCGCCGTCGGCAAAGCGGTGTGTATGCCCAAGTGTGACGTAGGTGGACGAGCTGTCCTGCTTGTCGCTGTCGAGGCCGTAGAAATTCTTCGCCGGCAGCGTAGGCACGATCTTGCCGTCGCGGATGAACCAGGGGTGGTTGTAGTTGCCGCGGCCGTCCACATCGAGGTGGTACAGGCCCACCGAGAACTCGTTGCGCGTGCCGATGCCCCAGCGGAACGTGGGCGCGACGCCGATCTTGCGCTGCTGCGCGCCCCAGTTGTCGGCGTCGTGGCCCATCACGTTCAGGCGCAGCGCGGCGTCCTGGCCGGTGTGCCAGTTGAAGTCGCCGTGCACGCGCTTTTCCTTGCCGCTGCCCAGGCTCACGCTGGCTTCGTGCTGCGTCATCAGAAAGGGCTGCTTGCTGACCTGGTTGATCACGCCGCCCGTGGAGCCCTTGCCGAACAGCATCGAGGCCGAGCCCTTGATGACCTCCACGCGGTCGTCGTTGAAGGTGTCGCGCTCAATCAGGGCCGCGTCGCGCATGCCGTCGCGGTAGATGTCGCCCGCGGTGCCGAGCGAGAAGCCGCGCAGGCGCACATCTTCCTCGCCCGTCTCGCCAGCCTGGAAAGTGACTCCGGCGGTCGTGCGCAGCACCTCGCGGAAGTCGTCCAGGTTGCGGTCGTTCATGAGCTTTTCGGTCATCACCGTCACGCTCTGCGGGATGTCGCGCAGCGCCTGGTCGCCCTTGCCGATCTCGGTACGGGTGGCACGCAACTGGGCCTTGCTGTTGGTAGCGCCATCGGTCACGGCCGAATCGCGCACCGTGACGGTAGACAGCGTACCGGCCACCGGAGTGTCGCTGCTGGCCTGTGCGGCCGTGCTCTCCTGCGCCGCTGGTGCCGATGCACCCGTGGCCGGCATTGCGGGCTGCGCCAGTGCGGCGGTGCCCAGCGAGCCGGCCAGCAGCATGGCGCCCAGCGGCAACAAGGGTGTTGACGCGGGATGTTCAGCGTTTACATGCGCAGCGGACGGCGCTTGCGCAGCAAGCTCGGAAGCGCAGTTGCGCCTAAAGACACGGTTGACGGACATGGCAGGACCCAGCAGTGGTTTGGAAGAACTTCGGCTGGCTACCTTGGCGCGGACATGAGGCGCTGGAACGCCGCATCGCGCGGTTTGCTGGCTGGCGATGAATGCTGGTAATTCTATACCTTGTTAAGAATGATTCTCATTGCCTGTTGCTATCGCGCATCATGCCGGGCAGGCAGGCATGAAAAAAGGAGCCAGTCGGCTCCTCCCTTAGCAGTGCGGTGGTGCCCGATCCGTCAGTCGCCGAGCTCGCCCATCTGGCTTTGCAGGTAGTTCTGCAGGCCCACTTTCTCGAGCAGCTCGATCTGCGTTTCCAGGAAGTCGATGTGCTCCTCGGTGTCGTCGAGGATCTGGCGCAGCAGGTCGCGCGAGACGTAGTCGCGCACGCTCTCGCAGTGCGCGATGCCGTCCTTGACGGTGGCCTGCGCGCCCTGCTCCAGCTTCAGGTCACAGGCCAGCATCTCGGGCACGTCCTCACCCACCATCAGCTTGCCCAGGTCCTGCAGGTTGGGCAGGCCATCGAGCATCAGGATGCGGTCCATCAGCATGTCGGCGTGCTTCATCTCGCCGATGGATTCCTCGTATTCCTTCTTCGCCAGCTTGTCCAGGCCCCAGTGCCTGAGCATGCGGTAATGCAGGAAGTACTGGTTGGTCGCGGTCAGCTCGTTCTTCAGCTGCGCCTGCAGGTGCTTGATGACATCCTGGTCGCCTTTCATGTCGATCTCCTTGTTGTGCTGAGGCCATTCTAGGGTCGATGAATGGTACCGGCGCCTACTGGGCAGATGTGCCTCCGCATCCCTGAAGGAAACCCGCGGCACGGCTGGCTCGATGGCGCGCCCGCCCTGCCCGCTGCGAAACCCACGCTGCAGGCCTTAGTCTTCACAACCCAGCTTGCCATCGGTCCGGGGCGACCACCACACCGGCAGCATCTGCCAGGCCATCAGGCCGAATGCCGCGCACCACAGCAGCGCGGCGCCGTGCAGCCAGGCCGCTCCACCGGCCCAATAGGCCACGGTACGGACAAGCACTGCCAGCATCAGGCATGCCACGCCGACGAACACCCACGGTCGCCCTTCCTTCGACAAACCGCTGTGCGCGTAACCGGCGATCACCAGCACCATGTAGATGGCCAGGCCGATGGCGCCCACGGTGAGCAAATGGGTGCCCGCGCCGAGCGCCAGCCGCCCCGACAGGATCGCGAGCGCGGTCAGCGCATAGCCCGCGGCCATGAACACGTACACCGCATACAGCACGAGCGGCCAGCGCCGCCCCAGCGCGCGCCCGACATGCCAGTCGCCCATCAGCGCCAGCATCGCTGCCGAAGCCGCCAGCGCCAGCCAGCCGCTCACGGGCGCCAGCAGCGGCCACAGCGGTGTGGCCCACTGTGCCAGCGTGAACAGGCCGATGCACAGCATCGCCATGTTGCGCCGCGGCGGGCGCGCCAGGTAGGGCGTCAGCGGCAGCTGGTCGGCCGGCTCCCACGCGGCCTGCTCGTCCAGCGCGGCGTTGACGATGCGCATCGAGATGCGGCTCATGGCCACCACGATCAGCATCTGCACCATGCCCAGCAGCGCGCGCAGCCAGCGCATCGGATCGCCGCCCGGCACCAGCGCGGCCGCGTAGAAACCGGCGACGCACACACCCAGGCCGGCCAGCGCCCACAGGAAGCCGAGGTGCTTGCGTTCGGGATCGCGCCACAGGCGTGGCGCCACCGTCGCACCGAGCAGACCGATGAACAGCAGGTGCGCCACGGCGGCCAGCTCCAGCGCCGCGATGCCGGCAGCGCCCGAAACCCAGAACCCCACTCGCCCGACCAGCCAGAGCACGACCAGCCGCCGCACGATAGCGGCATCGAATGCCGGCGTGCGGGTGAATTCCGGCACCGCCGTGAGCGTGAAGCCGGCCACCGCCGCCAGCGTGAAGCCCAGCAGCAACTCATGCGCATGCCAGACGAATGGCCCGCCGGCGACCGCCGGCAAGGGCCAGCCCAGTCCCAGAAACAGTACCCAGCCCAGCATCAGGCCCAGCGCCGAAAGTACCGTCAGCGAGAAGAGCGGCCGGAATGCACACTGCCACAGCGGATGCTCGGTGCGCATCAACACTTGCGCGGCTCCTGGCTGGCCGGCGTGCTGGCCAGCGCCGCACCCACGCTGCCACCGGCCACCTGATCGGCGGGCATCGATGCCTCACTGACCAAGGCCGGCAGGCCGAACGCCTGGCGCACCACCGGCTGCGACAGCAGCGTGGCGGTCTGCTGGTGCGCCCAGCCCACGCCGCGCCGTGCCGCGGGCACGGTCAGTTCGACCCGATACACCAGCCGCCCCGGATCGGTCGCCATCACCAGCACGGTATCGGCCAGCGTCATGGCCTCCATCAGGTCGTGCGTGATCAGCAGCACGCCAAGCGAACGGGTGCGCTGCTGCTCGATGACGAGTTGGTGCATGCTGGCCTTGAGGCCGACGTCGAGCGCCGAGAACGGTTCGTCGAGCAGCAGCAGATCGGGCGCCAGCACCAGCGCCCGCGCCAGCGCCGCGCGGCTCTGCATGCCGCCCGACAACTGGTGCGGATACTGGGCCATCGACAATGCATCCAGGCCCAGCGCCGCGCCCATGTCACGCGCTGATCGCAGGCGCGTTGTCGCCGCGACGCCACGCGCCTTCAGCCCCAGTGCAATGTTGTCCTCGATGGTCTTCCAGGGCAGTAGCCGCGGCTGCTGGAACAGCATCACCGTGTGTGTGAATTGATTGCACAGGGCACCCGCCTGCACCGGCAGCAGGCCGGCACACAGGCGCAGCAAGGTGGTCTTGCCGCAGCCAGATGGGCCAACCAGCGCCACCGTGCGACCGGGCCGCACCTGCAGCGAGATGCCCGTGACCACCACGCGCGGACCGTAGGCGTGCTCAACGCCGCGCAGCATCAGGCCGGCCTGGCTCATGCCGGGTCCCTCCAGCGTTCGACCTCGCGCTTGAAGGGCTCCAGCACCAGGTACTCCAGCACCAGCAACAGCAGCACGACAACCCCGATCCAGGCCAGCGTGCCCGGCATGTCAAGCTGCGAGCGGCTGGCCGCCAGCGCGGCGCCAACCCCATCACTGGATGACAGCAACTCGGCCATCACCACCACTTTCCAGGCGCTGCCCAGGGCCACGATCCAGCCTGGGAACAGGTAGGACAGCACGTGCGGCAGATACACGTCCCAGACACGGTCACGCCAGCGCAGGCCATAGGCCTGGGCCAGTTCACGCCAGTGCTGATCCAGCGTGCGGGCACCCTGCAACGCACTGGCGAACACCACCGGAAAGCAGGCGATGAAGACCGTGAACACCGGCGTGCCGTCACCCATGCCAAACCACAGCATGGCCAGCACCAGCCAGGCTATCGGCGGTGTACCCAGCAGTACCGTAACCCAGGGGCGGGCCAGCACCGAGGCCGTGACCGAGACGCCGGCAGCGACACCGAGCAAGCTGCCAACACCCACCGCCAGCGCCAGGCCCAGGAACGCGCGCCACGCCGTGATTGCCAATTGCGCCAGCAGCGGCCCGCCAGGCGCTGCCAGGTCACGCAGTGTCTGCCCTGCTTCCAGCGGCGTCGGCAATATCAAAGGGCCGTAGATGCCGGCGATCAACTCCCACAGCCCGATGCCGAGCAACAGGCTGGCAATGGCGCCCCACCCGCTCCACAGGTAGGCAGGTAGCTCGGCAAGCCATCGAGTCAGCCAGCGCATGGTGGATCAGCTTAACCGCGCTGGTAGAAATCGTCGGGCGGCAGCTTGCCGCCGACCAGGCCCGGCTGGCGCGCGTGCAGCAACTTGAAGAAGAACTCCAGCTCTTCGCGCGCCTCGGCCGCGGTCTTGAGCGTCGCACCATCCGCGCGCACCGCATCCGCCACGCCCTCGGGCGTGAGCATGTCGATGCGCTTGGCAACCGCGCGGCCACACTCGTCAGCGTTGGCACGGCACCACTGCATCGCCTGCGCATAGGCTTGCTGGAAGCGCTCAATCAACGCCGTGTCTGCCATGCGGTTGCCCATCACCACGATGCCGGCCTGCGGGATGCGCGGTGCACGCTGGAACGCGCGGCCCCATTCACGCTGGATGTCGAGGCCCCGATGCAGGTCCGGCGCCACCACGCTGATCGGCAAGGTCTGCGACTTGCGCACCCCCATCGACACCGCCGGCTCCGCCAGCAGGGCGTGGTCGGCGCGGCGGGTCAGCAGCATTTGCAGCGCATCCAGTGGGGTCGCCACGTAGCGCAGCGCCAGGTCCTTGCCGACCTTGATGCCCAGCTTGACTGCCAGCGTCTGGAACACGATGTCCGGCATGTCGCCACGAAACGGCATCAGCAACTCCTGGCCCCTGAGGTCGTCCAGTGTTCGCAATTTCTCGTCGCGCGAGACCACGAACAGCATGCCCCAGGCGCTGATGTTCAGCAGCCGCAGCTTGACGCCGCGGTTGTACAGGTTGGCCGCCACGTTGCTCGGCATGGCGACGAAGTCGGCGGCGCCTTCCAGCGCCAGCGCACGCAACTGGTCAGGGTCCTTCCAGACGCGGAAATCCACCTGATCGGCCACGTCGCCGAGGGCGCCGCCATCGACGATCCGGATCAACGCGTTGGACACGCCCGCGAACGGTCCTGCCAGGACCAGCTTGGGGACCTTGGCTTGGCTTCGGCCCGGCCACAGCACGGGCAACGCACTGGCGGCAGCAAGCGCCAGCATGCGCCGGCGTGGCAGGTTGATGCGGTGGTCCATGGTGTACTCCTTCAGAAACGGCCTTGCCAGGACACTTGGACACTGCGTCCAGGCGCCTTGATCTCCTGACCCGACAAGCCTTCCGCTAGGTGTTCGTGGTAGCGCTTGTCGCCCACGTTCCTGATGGCGAAGCGCAGCGTGTGGTTCTTGTGCACGCGCCAGGTGGCACCCAGATCGACGACGCCGTAGCCGGCCGTGGCGTTCTCGGTGCCGCGCGTGAACGTGCTGGCAACCCGGTTCTGACGGCGCACCAGCAGCGCGCGCGCATCGAGCGTCCAGTTCGGTGCCACGCGCCCTTCCCAACCCAGCGCCAGGAAGTCGGCCGGCATCTGGAACAGCGGTTCACCCAGATCCTGGTTGGTGCCGCGCACGCGGGAATACGCAAGGCTGACCCAGTGGTCCCGATGCACTCGCCAGCGCAGGCTGGCGTCCAGGCCGCTCAAGGTGGCGTGGCCTAGGTTGACGGTCTGCTTGCAGGCCCGGGCGTTGGGCGCGCCGCAGGCCGTGATCGCCGCCGGCCCGCTGAGCTGGGTGCCGGTGATGTAGTTGTCGATCCGGTTGCGCCACAGCGCCACCGCATAGTTGAGCGCGCCGGAATCACCCTTGACGCCGAGCTCGAACTGGGTTGCCGTCTCGGGCCTGATCTGCGGGCTGCCGGCCCAGAAGAAACCATCCTGGCGTGGTCCGCTCTGATAGCGCTCACGCAGGTCGGGAGCACGGAAGCCCCGTGCCACGTTGGCGTAAGGGCGCAGCAGCGGAGATACCTCGTACAGCACCCCCAGGCTGCCCGAGGTGGCGCTGTCACGCCGGTTCAGGCCGCTGCTGATACTGCCGTTGTTCATGGTGGCGGCACTGCCCCGCACGATGTCATGGCGCAGCCCTGCCAGTACCTTCAGGGCACCAAACTGCATGTCGTCCTGCAGGTACAGGCCAACGGCGTCCATGCGTCCGTCGGTGAACGGCTGGCTGCGCCGCAGCGCGGTGAAGTCAGGTGGCGCGGCCATGCGGCTGTCGGGATCGGCCGTCATCCGCCAGGCGTTCAGCCCGAAAGACAACAGATGTTGCGGATGCAGCAGCCAATCGGCCTTGGCGTCGAAACCGTCCGTCGAGAAATTCACGCTGGTGGCCGACAGGTCGCGCGCCAGGCCGCTCGACCAGGCATGGATGGTGCGCTCCATCTGCTGGCGATACAGGCGCAAGTCCAGGTTCAATGGCTGCGCTCCGCCGCCGCGACGGCTGTAGCCCAGTTCGTACAGGCTGCGCGTCTGCCTGGGCGAATGGACCGTCAGGGAACCCATCCGCGGCATCGGATGCGGCTTGGCGGAGCCTGGATACCAGACATCGTCGTCCCGGTGCCGCTGCCACGACAGGCGCAGTTGCTGCTGGCCATCGATGCGGTAGCGGTACTGGCCGATGAACGCGTCCGAGTCGTAGCCGGTGCGCGGCACCCGGCCGGCTGGCTCTCGATAGTCGTCCAGCCGCGCCAGCGAGGCGCCGAGCATCAGCGCGTGGTCGCCATGGCTGAAATTGGCGACGCCGGCACCACGCCAGCCCTTGTTGGCTGACTCGTAGCCGAGATCGGTGCGCAGGCCAAGGCCAGGCTCGAAGCGCGCCTGCGGCAGTTGCACATTGACGGCACCACCCAGCGCGCCGGTCCCGTAAAGCACCGAAGCCGGTCCCTTGACCACCTCGACCCGCTCGGCGAGTCCCATCGACACGAAGGAAGCGATGGCACCGGCCGGCTGCGCTGAATTGAGGCGCAACCCATCGACCATGAGCACGGTCGATTCCTTCTTGAGCCCCCGGATCACCGGGTTCTGACCCTGCGCGCCATCGCTCGATACCGACAACCCAGGCTCGCCGCGCAGCGCCTCGCCGAGGTTGGCCGCCTGCTTGCGCTCCAGCGTCGTGCGATCCAGCACCTCGACCGAAGCTGGCGTCTCAGCGCTGTCGGTGCTGTAGCCCTTGGCTGTGACGTTGACGGTCGGCAGCGTTGCCGGCTCGGCCTTCGACTCGTCTGAAGTCGGCTGCGCGAGCGCCTGCGAAAGGCATACCGTGGCACTGGTGGTGAGCAGCAGCGTCTGCCAGCGTCGGCGTGAATGGTTTCGAGACATAGGCTTTGTGCTTGTTATCAAGACCGATCTACAGCGTCACCGCCCATCGGGGTCACTGCTGATGCTCTGCATCTATCTGCAGCCAGATCTGGCATCAATGATAATGCGACCCATTCGTGTTTGCACCAACCTAGATCAAACTTTCGTGCCATTTCTGGCTAACTAACTGGAAGTCGGATGCTTACGCCAAGTGCACGGATGGGCGCGCACAGAATGCGGTGTGAAGGTTGGCCACAGGACCAAAATGTCCGCGCCGATTGAATCTTGACGCCCTGGTGGCTCAGATCTCGGTCGGCGTCAACGGCAAGTCGCTGCTTGCATGAGGGCGCTTCCGGCTCGCGGGAGATGGGCGATCAACCGTGTCTATTTGACAATTGTAGGCAACGTGACTAACATCCCACCAATCTGCTCTGTGAGTGTCCAGCCAAGGAGAGCAACATGATTCACACCGTCACCAGTCGAGAGTTTGTGCACAACGTGAGCGCGTCCAAGCGTGCGGCGGCCGCAGGTAACACGGTCATCATCACCGACCGTGGCCAGCCGGCGTTGGCGCTCATGTCGATAGACGAGTACCGGCGTCTGACCAGCCGCGAGAAAAGCATGGTCGAGTTGCTGCGCATGCCCGAAGCCGACGCCTACGAGTTCGATCCGGCACCCATTCGCCTTGAAGCACAGCCGGTTGAGATCAGCGACGAGCAAGCTTGATGATCCTGCTCGACACCAACGTGGTTTCCGAGGTGCGCAAGAGCGCCTGCGATTCGAACGTGGCAGCCTGGATGACCAGTCAATCAGCTAGCGAGCTGTGCATTTCAGCGATCACCGTGCTGGAGATCCAGCGCGGGATCAGCCAGCTGGCCCAGCGCGGCGACTCAGGGCAAGCGACGATCTTCACACGATGGCTCGAAACCATGGTGTTGCCCGCCTTCTCCGGCCGCATCCTGTCCATCGATCACGAGATAGCAAGGCAAGCGGCCTTGTTTCCGTGGCCCGATTCGAGGGATTACCGCGATGCGTTGATCGCCGCCACGGCCATGATGCGCGGCGCAGCCGTGGCCACACGAAACGTCAGGCACTTCGAGCCCTTCGGCGTGCGGATCATCAACCCGTGGGCCAGCTCAACGCAGCCAAAGGCCTAGCGGTAGCCAGAGAATCCACCGCGAAGCACGCACCGAATACGTCATTGACGTCCCTGGCCTGGGTGACAGTGAGACGTGCGCAGTAGGCGTGTTCCTGGTTGCCGACCATGGCGGCGTTCCGTCCGCCCGCGGGATCGGCCGCGCCACGGTCACGCCCGAAGGCGCCACACCCGGCCAGGATCTGGCGCCGCTGGACATCGCGCAACTGTTCAAGACGGACAATTCCACCGAGTATTTGCCGGCCTCCTCACCTCCCGAGAAGGCCGAATCTCAGCGGGAGACCATTGGCCGTTCCGAGTTGCTGGCCCCGGACGGGCGCAAGTGAAGACGTAGGACTTGCCAGCAATCAGAACAGCACGCAGGCAAAGCGCTGGCCAGCCGGTAATCCCAGGCTGGCGTGAACTCGCAGCGCCAGCTCCTCAAAGGCTGCCTCGAACGCCGTCGGTGCGCGATGCGTTCCATTGGTCTTGAACGCCATCCCCTCCACGTCATCCTCGTCTGCCGCCAGGAAGTCGCCGGAAATCTCTACTTCCGAGCGGTACTGAATCGGGGACAGGGTCACAATCACGGCCATCGTGCCACCCGAAGTCGCTTCACCATCGAAGTTTCCTCGCGTTGAGCTTCTGCGGCAGACTGCCAGCACAAGCTCGGTGACCAGAAGGGCGGCTGTCGGACGAACTCTGCACGATACGGAAGGCCACTCCGCGGTACCCGCGTTCTGGACTCCGGTCACGACTCCGGTGCCCGGACTCCAGGCTGCAGTGCATGGCGGGTCATGCGGTAGCCCGACTCGATCAGTTGGTCAATGGTCTGGCGTGAGAAGTCGTAATCCCTCGATGACGGCTCATCCTCACAGTTCTCGCGGATGATGCGGATGATCGTCATTGGCGCATCCTCGCCCATCATGGTGATGAAGCGTGGGCGATGGCGGACGCGCTCGGCGGCTGCGGCTGGCAGGTCGGCGACGATCTCGTCCACCAGTCTGCGGAAATCGCGCGCCATGGTGCGCGCTCTCAAGTCGTTGTGAATGCGTTCCGAGTAGAGGATCTCGCTCTGCCTGGCCATGGTTTCGGCTAGGTTGGCAGGCATGACGTTCCGCCTGCCGGGGAACAGGTCGATGATGAAGACGCGCTTGCCGGCCGATCCGCAGCGCTGCACGACCAGGTCCAGCGGCGAATTGCTGACGATGCCGCCGTCCCAGTAGTGCCTGCCGTCGATCGTCGTCCATGGGAAGCCGGGTGGCAGGCTGCCGCTGGCGATGATGTGCGCGGGGGTCAGGTCGTCCACGTAGCTGTCGAAGACGACGAGTTCGCTGGTCTGCACATCGACCGCACTCGCCAGGAGCCGGATCGGACTGGCGCTCAGCTTGCTGAAGTCGACGTATTTCTCAAGCAGTTCGAGGGCGGGCGCGGTGTCGTAAAGGCTGGACCAGCGGTTCGGCCACTGCTGCGGGCCGAACATCGGCTGAAGCCAGCGCGGCTGGAAGAACCGGGGCACGCCGAACAGGGCGACCTGCCCCGAGGCGAACTCCCTGCGCAGTCCCTCGTCCGGAAAGAACGGCGAGGCGATGGCCAGGTCGTTCCAGAAGGCGGTCAGCGCTTCCGCGGCACGGTCGGGATTGCCGGCGATGATGGCGCCATTGAACGCACCGATCGACACGCCGGCGACCACGTCCGGCCGGACACCAGATTCCTGCAGCGCCCGGGCTGCGCCGCACTCAAAGGCACCGAGCGCACCCCCGCCCTGCAGGATGTAGATGGTCTGGTTGGGGATGTCGCGCAGCGTGTAGTCCGGGTCGGGCAGGTGCGCCTTGCTCGACTTGAGGTTCACGCGGTGCTTGATGAGCAGCTCGACCACCTTGGTCTCTTCCGTCGGCCGCCCCGACGAGAACAGCGCGCGCGGCACGTCCCCCTGCAGATAGAAGGCGGCAAAGGACTTCGATTGCAGTGATCCGCGCTCGATCCTTTCATCACCTGGGTCGAAGTGACCGAGCAGGTTGAAGTTCAGATCGAACATCTCGCTGTAGAAATAGGTAACCTCGTCATAGGACACGCGCTGGCCAAGCATATTGCGGGCCGCAGTGTGGCCCTGCCGGATGGCGTTGTCCCAATGCTCGACGCGGCGTTGGCTGCGAAAGACGGGATCGAAAAACCTGGCCACGTCACCGGCAGCGAAGACACCGGGCTGACTCGTCTGCAGGAAGCGATCGACGACGATGCCATCGTCCACCTCGATGCCGCTGCCCTGCAGGAAACTGGTTTCCGGAACCACGCCCACACCGACCACTACCATGTCGCAGGCGAGGGTCCGGCCGCCTTGCGTCTGCACCGCCTCGACCGCCGCCCTGCCCCGGATGGCCGTCGGACTGTCGCCGACGATGATCTCTACACCATGCTTTTCGAAGCCGCGCCGGACAAAGGTCGACACGCCCGACATGTGGAGTTTTCCGAGCAGTTCGTTGCGTTCGAGCACGGTGACTTTGACACCGATCTGCCGCAGCGAAGCGGCGACCTCCAGACCGATGAAGCTGCCGCCGATCACCACGGCCCGCCGCGCATCTCGCGCACGCGCGCGGATCGCTTCGGCGTCTTCCAGCGAGCGAAGATAGAACACCTGCGGCAACGCCGCGCCGGGCAGTGCCAGGCGCCTCGGCGATGCTCCGGTGGCGATGAGCAGGCGCTCGTAGTGAATGTCGGCGCCAGGGCGGGTGTGGACGAGTTTGCGCACCGGATCGATGGCCGCAACCGGCGTGCCGAGAAGCAGTTCCACCGCCAATTCGCGGTATCGGTCCTTGCCGAGCACCTGCTGCGGAGGCGGCAGCTGATCGGCCGTGATCGCGATCTTCGACAGCGGTGGCCGGTGGTAGGGGAGATGCGATTCGGCGCCGAGCAGGACAATGCTTCCCTCGGCGCCCTCGGTGCGCAAGGTTTCCGCCGCCGTGGCGCCGGCCAGCCCGCCGCCGACGACGACGAAGTCAAAGTGCTGGGTCATATTTCGGTTCCCGTGATCTCTTCGGCCGCACCTGCCGGAGCAGCGTCCAGTATGCGTGTCATCCGCCGATCACGCTCGTGGTAATCGGCGCAAGCACGACGCCAAGGACGACGGGCAGCGTGATCGCGTCACCTTTCGATCGAGGCTTCCGTGCATCATCAAGAACCTCCGTCTTCGCCCGAAACGGCGGGTTGGGTCGGTGGCGCTGAAGTAGGCCGCGCGCTGTTCAAGCCCCCGGCACGCCTGATGCACGCAGGCGCGCGCGGACCCCGGCGACGATGCGGTCGCAACGCTCGCCTGCAAACGAAAACGCTTGACCGGCAGACTGATCGATGTCCCGCTGCAGCGCCTTTTTCAACAGCCGACGCGCTCGCATATAGCGCACGCGCACGGTGGCTTGCGACAAGCCCAGCGAGACCGCAACTTCGCCGAACGACAGGCCTTCGACCCCGCGCAGCATGAAAACCGCACGGTAGTGAACAGGCAGTTCATCGATGCGCATCTCAATCAACTGGCGCACTTCCTTGCGCCAAACAAGTTGGTCGGTTTGAGCGGGGTTGAGCAGGTTCATGAGGTCACCTTGTGTCGCCATGAGACGATCCACATGGTCGTCGGACTCGATGGGTTGGATCATCGCATCACGGGATTTGTTCTTGCGTTGGCACATCAACGCTTCGTTGATGGTGATGCGTGTCAGCCAGGTGAGTGGCGCCGCTCTGCCCTGAAAATCATGGAGATGCTTGTAGGCTTTCAGCCAGGCTTCCTGCACGGCTTCTTCAGCGTCCGCCTCATTGCGCAGAATGCCCCTGGCGGCCCGGTAAAGGCGCTGGTTGTGGCGCTGCATCAGCACATCGAATGCGTGCATATCGCCGGCCGCACTCCGCTGCATCAGCGTCAGATCATCGCTGGATGTCAGATCGGTCGTCAGTTCACGCATACGGTCACTCCCTACCGCGAGAGTCGACGCAACTCGCGCGGTCATTGTCATGCCTCTGGACGGCACTGTCCAATTCGGTACGCCGAAGCAGTTCGGCCCAGGATGGCGATTTCACTGGTTCCATCGGCCGAGCAGATCGGGATCTGCTAACTCTGCCCGACCTGCAGTAGGACTGACGCCGGGCGAAAACTCGCTGCCGTACCCGCTGATCCAGCGCGACCCAGCGACGAACGTCGGCACCCTGTTCTATCTTGTGTCCCCTGCGGCGGCGCTGGTGGCCCGTGTGCCTCTCGGCGCTTGTTTCAGAATTTTTTCCACATCGACCAGGTTCACCAGTGCGGCGGGCGGCAACTCGGAGTCGGTATCCGCATACGGGCGCACAGCCGTGTCCGCCTTGCCCACCACGATGCGCGCCACCATACCGGCCTGCTCATGCGGGATGCAGAAATAATCGTAGACACCGGGGACGTCGAACACCACAGCGAACGACTGCCCGGGCATCAAATAGTCCGAATCCCAGGGCTTGGCGCCATGCGGAATGCGCAGCGGCTTACCGTACTCGGGGTGATAAGCCGTAGCGGTGTGCACATTGCCCTGGTCGCGGTTGACCCAGCGCACGGCCTGCCCCGGCTGGATCAGCAATCCGCGGGGGCGGAACCACACTTCGGCGCCGTTGACGGCGCCGGACATGGCGATCTCGATCTCGGAGGCCGCATGCGCGCGCGCCGATGGCAGCCACGCCGGCAACAGCAGCAGACCGCCTCCCGCCCACAGCATGCGGCGGCGTGGCATGTCAAGCGTGCGCGCACTCATTTCGCCACACGTGCTTCCTGCACGGCCGGCACGTTCCACAGCACGATGTGGACGTGGGGCTCGGCAACGCCCGGATGGCCGGCGTTGTACTGGATGTCGACGTGATCAATGGCGCCGGCCGGCACCTTCAGGTCATCGAGGTTCATGTTCGGCTTCATCATCGACAGTGGAATCATGTAGGTCGTCGTGACCAGCTTGCCCTGGCGGTCGTAGCCCAGGAAGGGGCCTGCTGGCAGAGTGGCTGGATCGACGAACAACTGGCCCAGTCCCGGAATGAAATCCGGCAGCTTGACCAATGAGCTGACGGCCTTGTAGGGCGCTGCGGGTGGTGCGGTCTCGATTGAGCTGTCCGCCCCCAAAGCAGGGTTGGCAGAGAACATCCAGGCGGTCGCTGCCGCCACCGCGATTACAGAAAAGCGTGTCATGGTCACCTCCATCAATGCGCGGCAGGAATTGCCACGCCTCATGCATTGGATGCAGACCGGCCGCAAACTGTTTCAACGGCAGGCCCATCACGGAAAACACAGCCTGAACACAGGATCCCCTGACGCACGGGCTGCGCCAGGGGGGTGTCCCACGGACGGTTCAGATGGCGCAACAGCAAGCGCGCCACCGCGCATCAGGAGAGCTCACCTGCACCGACATGAAAGCCATGCGCGGTAGCCTGCCGCAAGGCTTCACGCACCTGCGCGCGCGTCAGACTGCTGGCACGCGACGGCGCGGCTTGAGCACTCATCTCACCCGCCGCCGGCATGTGCTGCGCCGCGTCGGCGTGGACTCTCTGATGTGTCATGGTGCTGGCGACAGGCTCTGCACGCACGAACAGCGGCGCCTCTCCGGCCGCGGGCTGCAGCGATGCTGCAAGTGCAGGGCCTGACAGCAGCGCGACTGCAGCGATGGCGATAACAGAATTGAACTTGGTCATGATGTTGCTCCTTGACGTATGAGCCGCAAGTCGGTGGTGCCCCGCCCCGGTTCGACATCGATGGGTTTGGCTTGATTCCCTCGACAACCGTTAGATGCAACCCACGGACTGTTTGTGACAGGAGATCGCGACACGAGCACAGGAGGTTCGTGGCGCCGACGGATTCACGACCCAAGGCCATGCCGTCGGCGCGGAATGAACCGCCCCGGTTTTCGTGGAGGCTCCTTGGCTTGAGTCAGACCGGTATGGTCTGCTGCTCAAGATCCCGATAGTAGTTGGCTTCGAACTCGGCTGGCGGCACGTAGTTGAGCGCTGCCATCAGCCGGTGGTTGTTGAACCATGCCACCCACTCGAGCGTGGCCATCTCCACCGCGTCTTTCGTCTTCCAGGGCCCTCTGCGGTGGATCACCTTGGTCTTGACCCCATCCCACGGACAGGTATTGGCTTGATGCTCAAGCGTTCACG
>NZ_DAOMOQ010000049.1:0-20401 GCF_035444425.1 Ottowia sp.
CGCTTGGTGACGAAGTTGTAGATGCCGCCGACGCCGTTCTCGTCGCCCGGGTACCAGTTCTGCACCGTCGAGTACTTGATGTGCGCGTCGTCGTGGGCGATCAGCTCGACCACCGCGGCGTGCAGCTGGTTCTCGTCGCGCTGCGGCGCGGTGCAGCCTTCCAGGTAACTGACATGGCTGCCCGGCTCGGCGACGATCAGGGTGCGCTCGAACTGGCCGGTGTTCTGCGCATTGATGCGGAAGTAGGACGACAGCTCCATCGGGCAGCGCACACCCTCCGGGATGTAGACGAAGGAGCCGTCGGAGAACACCGCCGAGTTCAGCGCGGCGTAGAAGTTGTCGCCCTGCGGCACCACCATGCCGAGGTATTTCTCGATCAGCTCCGGATGGTTCTGCACCGCATGCGAGAACGAGCAGAAGATCACGCCGACCTTGGCCAGCTCCTCGCGGAAGGTGGTGCCGACCGAGACCGAGTCGAACACCGCGTCGACCGCGACACCGGCCAGCTTGGCGCGTTCGTGCAGCGGTACGCCCAGCTTCTCGTAGGTCTCGAGCAGCTTGGGGTCGACCTCGTCCATACTCTTGGGGCCTTCCTTGTGCGACTTCGGCGCCGAGTAGTAGGACAGCGCCTGGAAGTCGATCGGCTCGATGCGCAGACGCGCCCAGTCGGGCTTGGGCATGGCGAACCAGCGCTCCAGCGCGGCCAGGCGCCACTTGAGCAGGAACTCGGGCTCCTTCTTGATGCGCGAGATCGATCGGATGGTGCCCTCGTCGAGTCCAGGCGGTAGCGAAACCGACTCGATGTCGGTGACGAAGCCGTGCTCGTAGGGGCGCTGCAATGAGCGCTCGAGCGCGTCCTCGGTCTCGACCGTGGGGGTTGGTGTAGATTCAAGCACAGACATGCGCTGTCTCCGTTAGAAGCGCCGCGTCATTGCGGCCGTAGGCGGAAGGGTAGCAAAGCCGTCCGGAATTCGCACGCGACGCGCGCCCGCGCGCGAATCGCGCACGGCGACCGACGCGCACACGCCAACCGCATGCGCCGACGCCGCGTGGTGGGTTCCTGGCGCAGGCGCAAGAAAACGGACCGAATTCATAGATGCATTCATTATGCATCTTTATGCGATGCCGTGAAAGCCGGCAGCTTTTCTTGCACGCTGGCGATGCCGTTCAGGCCAGGACGCAGGCCACGCTCTGCGTGCCTATCGGCTGGCAATGACGCGGTGCCGACCGCGTCTGGCCTGCCGCCGCGTGGATGGCCGTGATCTCGGCGCCCTACTCGATGTTCTGCACCTGCTCGCGCATCTGCTCGATCAGCACCTTCATGTCGACCGCGATGCGCGTCAGCTCGAGCGTCGAGGACTTCGAGCCCAGCGTATTGGCTTCGCGGTGCAGTTCCTGGATCAGGAAGTCCAGCCGCTTGCCGATCTCGCCGCCCTTGCTCAGCACGCCCTCGATCTCGTCGAGATGGGTGATCAGGCGTCCCAGCTCCTCGGCGATGTCGATGCGGATCGCGAACGCCGTGGCCTCGGCCAGCGCGCGCTCCTGCGCTGCTTCGGCGGGTGCACCGCCCTCGCTGCCGGCCAGGGCGTCGTTCCAGCGCGCCAGAAAACGCTGCTTCTGCGCCTCGACCGCTTCCGGCACCAGCGGCTCGGCGCGGCGGGCCAGTTCGCGCAGCTGCGTGATCCGGTCGCGCAGCAATTGCGCCAGGCGCGCGCCTTCACGCCCGCGCGCCGCGATGAAATCGTCCAGCACCTGGTCAGTCAGCGGCAGCAGCGCTTCGGCCAGATCGGTGGCCGCCGGGTGGGTGCCGCCGATCGCCAGCCGCAGCACGTCGCTGACGGTCATCGGCGCCGCGTCCGGCAGCCACACCCGCACCTGCTCCTGCAGGCCGGCCAGCCGGCGCAGCAGGGCCGCCGAGGGTTCCGCCACGGCGGCGGCATCGTGGTATTCGACGTGCACGCGCAACTCGACCTTGCCGCGCCGCAGGCGCTTGCCGAGCAGTTCGCGCAAGGCGGGCTCATGCTGGCGCAACTCGTCGGGCAGCCGGAAGCCGAGGTCCAGGAAACGGCTGTTGACCGAGCGCAGCTCGATACCGAGCCGCGCCTGCGCCGCCGACTTCGCGCCCTGGCCGGACGCGGCCTTGGCGATCGCCTGCTGACCGCTGGCGTAGCCGGTCATGCTGTAAACGGACATGGAAAAGCGACTCCAGTGATGGAGGATGGCCGGTGATCACGCTCGGTGAACCGCCGTGCGGCACGGCGTGATTCGGGGGCCTGGAGCGGGCGATGGGAATCGAACCCACGTCTTGAGCTTGGGAAGCTCAGGTCCTGCCATTGAACGACGCCCGCGCGGCCAGCGAATTCTACTGGAGCGCTACTGCAGCGCCTGTGCGGCCTGCAGTCCGCTGCGCACCGCGCCTTCGAGGGTGGCGGGGTAGGCGCCGTCGACGTAGTCGCCGCACGCCCACAGGCCGGGCGCGATGGCGCCGGCAGGGCGGTGCAGGCCGGGCGTGCAGGCGAAGGTGGCGCGCTTCTCGATCACGGTGAGCAGCGGCGTGACGGTCAGGCCAAGCTGGCGCCGGGCCTGCGCCACGACGGCGGCTTCCAGCGCGCTGCGTTCGCCGCGGCTGGTGCTGACGACGAAAGCCAGCAGGCGCGTGGCCTCCCGTTCCGGCAACGCAATGGCATCGCGCTCGAACACGAACTGCGCCGGTTCGGCCGCGCTGGAGTGCAATGCCAGCGCCGGTGGCCGCAAGGGTGCGTGCGGCGCATCGACCTGCGCGTAGACGGTGCTGATGGCGTGGTGCTGCAAACGGGTCGCATGGTCGCACCAGGTCTGCAGGTGCTCGGTCATCGGCGCGTCATCCGCCGGCAGGCTGCGCCTGAGCAGTTGCACGGCCGCCGGCGCCGCAGTGGCGATGATGACCTGGTCGAACAGTTGCCCATTCAGCCGCCCATTCAGCCGCCAGTGCGCCATCTGGCGATGCAGCGTGTCGATGCGCGTACCGAGGTGGACCACGCCGCCGCGCGCCTCGGTCCAGCGCGCCGCGGCTTGGGGGAACAGGGCGCTCAGGTCGGTGCGCGGCAGCAGCATGTTGGAGCCGCCGCTGGCGGCGAACAGGCCGTCGTGCAGCACGCGCAGGAACATGCGCGCGCTGGCCTGTGGCAGCGGCGTGTTGAGCGCCGAGATGCACAGCGGCTCGATGAACTCGCGGATCAGGCGGGGCGGCAGCCGGGTGCACAGTTCGGCGACGCTGAGCCGTGCGTCGCAGCTGAAGCCGGCGCGGCGCCAGCGCATGGCTTCACGCAGCAGGGCGATGCGCTCGCCCCAGGACCAGCCGCGCGCTGCCAGGATGCCGGCTGCGGCGTCGATCGGTGCCGGCAGCCTGGGCAGTTGCAGCCCGCTGCCGTCGGCGAAGCGCAGCGTCAGCGGCAGGCGCAGCAGCGCCTCGTCGGGGTCGATTCCCACCGTGCGCATCAGTTGCAGGCAGTCGGTGTAGGCGCCGATAAGGATGTGCTGGCCGTTGTCGACCTGCACCTGCCGGCCGTCCGGCAGCGTCAACGGCAGGCCGCGCGCGCGGCCGCCGAGCTGGCGTGCGGCTTCGAATACGGTGACCTGGTGCCCCAGTTGCACCGCGCGCACGGCCGCCGCCATGCCGGCCCAGCCGGCGCCGACGATGGCGACGCGCAAACTAGGGTTGTCCAAGGCAACCATGCAAGTGGCCGCGGAGCAGGCCGGGCCAGCGAACGCCGTGGCCGGACCTGCGCCGGCCACTGGCGTTGTCCCCCCTCGCGTGGCAGAGGGGGGAAGACGCGAAGCGGCTCAGGGGGATGTTCAAAATCTCCCCAGCGCCTGCATCTTCCACGCGAGCCACAGCTTGCGCAGCGGCGTCAGGGCGATGTGCTGGTGCAGCACCTGGAAGTTGTCGGCCTCGATCTCGCGCAGCAGCGTGCGGTAGATGCTGGCCATCATCAGGCCGGGTTTCTGGCTCTGGCGGTCGGCGGCGGGCAGCAGGGCCAGCGCCTCGTCGTACAGCCGGTGGGCGCGCTCGGCCTGGAACTTCATCAGCGCCGTGAAGCGGTCGGAATACTGCCGCGTCAGCAGTTCCTGCGCCTCGACGCCGAAGCGCTGCAGTTCGTCCTGCGGCAGGTAGATGCGGTTGCGCCGCGCGTCGTCGCCGACGTCGCGGATGATGTTGGTGAGCTGGAACGCCAGGCCGAGCCGGTGCGCGTAGGCGGTGGTTTCCGGCACCTGCTGGCCGAAGATGCGCGCCGATGCCTCGCCGACCACGCCGGCGACCAGGTGGCAGTAGCGCTGCAGTGCGACGAAGTCCGGGTAGCGGAACTGCGACAAGTCCATCTCGCAGCCTTCGACCACCGCCAGCAGATGGCGCGGTTCGATGCCGAATTCGGCGGTGTAGGGCAGCAGTGCCTGTGTGACCGGGTGCGTCGGCTTACCGCCGAAGGCGCGGCCGATCTCGGCCTGCCACCAGGCCAGCTTGGTGGCGGCGACGCCCGGGTCGCTGACCTCGTCAACCACGTCGTCGACCTCGCGGCAGAAGGCGTAGAACGCAGTGATGGCCGCGCGACGCGGCGGCGGCAGGAAGCGGAAGGCGTAGTAGAAGCTGCTGCCGGACGCGGCGGCCTTCTGCTGGACGTAGGCTTGCGGCGTGGGTGCTGGCGGGTGGGCGGCTTGGGTCACGCAGGCGATTGTCCCATTGCCGGTTGCCGCATCCGCAGCATGCGCCAGGCGATGACGGGCGCATCGCGCTTGCCGACGGTGGGGCGCTGCGCGAGCGTGCGGTGATGCAGCGCCGTGATCTTGTCGAGGATGCGCAGGCCGCCTTGCACCACGGCGCGCAGCTCCCAGCCGGCGCGGCCGGGAACGCGGTGCACCAGGGGCGCGCCGCGCAGCATGGTCCGGCGTGCGTATTCGACCAGTGAGGCGATCAGGGCGGCGCTCCGTTCGTCATCGCGCAGCGCCTGGAAGTCGCGCGCCGGATCGGTGATGCCGATGCCATGCGCGGCGCAGTCGGCCAGCGGCAGGTAATAGCGGCCGCGTGGGATGTCGCGGCTCAGGTCCTGCCAGAAGTTGATCAGCTGCAGCGCGGTGCAGATGGCGTCGCTCTGCCGCAGCGAGGCGGCGTCGCGCACGCCGTACAGGTGCAGCAGCAGGCGGCCGACCGGACTGGCCGAGCGGCCGCAGTAGTCGAGCAGTTCGGCCATGTCGGCGTAGGCGGCGCCGTCGCGTGTCTTGAGCACGTCCTGCGCGAAGGCAGAAAGCAGGTCGTCCAGTGGTTGCAGGGGCAGGGC
The DNA here is from genome assembly GCF_035444425.1 of Ottowia sp. Lineage (GTDB taxonomy): Bacteria > Pseudomonadota > Gammaproteobacteria > Burkholderiales > Burkholderiaceae_C > Ottowia. The sequence continues at coordinate 5,313 of NZ_DAOMOQ010000049.1, forward strand.
GAAGGCCCGTGCCTGTGCCGCCAGCGGCGTGAACACCTGCGGCCAGCGTCCGGACGGTGCGTCGCTGGCGAAGACGGCATGCAGATCGGCGCGGTAGTCGGCCAGATCGGCCAGGCGCGGTTCGGCTGGTGCGTCGCCCTCGTCGGCGATGTCGTCGGCGGTGCGCGCGAAGTGGTAGATGGCGGCGATGGGCGCGCGCAGGCGCGGCGGGCACAGCCAGGACGCCACGGGAAAGTTCTCGTAATGGTCGATGGCGGGCGGGCGGGCGTCGGCGGGCATGGGCGTCGGCGATTGTGCCTGCGCAGATCTTGACAGCACATGACGGATAAAATAGATTACTAACCAGTCAGTCATTAAATCGTCACAGTCTCCGTGAACAAGTCGAGCGAAGCGCCACCGTCGGCCGGCCCTTGGGTCGGCCTTTTTCGACTCGCGGCGGCCGGGGTGGCGGCTGTGCTGATGCTGGCGGCGTGCTCCAAGGCGCCGCCGCCCGAGGAGCCGGTGCGCGCGGTCAAGCTGGTCACCGTGGGCGAGAGCCGGCTTGAAGCCCAGCACGAATACGCCGGCGAAGTGCGCGCCCGGGTCGAGTCGCGGCTGGGCTTTCGCGTCGGCGGCAAGATCGTGCGGCGTGCGGTCGAGCCCGGCCAGCGCGTGCGTGCCGGCCAGCTGCTGGCGCAGCTGGATGCACGCGACTACCAGCTCGCCGCCGACGCCGCGCGGGCGCAACTGCGCGCCGCCACCACGCAGCGCGACCTGGCGGCGGCCGACCTGAAGCGCTACCAGTCATTGAGGGACGACGGCTTCATCAGCGGCGCCGAGATGGAGCGCCGCAGCGCGCAGCTGAAGGCCGCGCAGGCCACGCTCGACCAGGCGCAGGCGCAGCTGGCGGCGCAGGGCAACCAGACGGGATACACGAACTTGGTCGCCGATGCGGCTGGCATCGTGACCGGTGTCGAGGCCGAGGTCGGCCAGGTGATCGGTGCCGGCACGCCGGTGGTGCGCATCGCCCAGGACGGCGCGCGTGACGTCGTGTTCGCGGTGCCGGAAGACCGCGTCGGCGCCGTGCGCGTCGGCCAGCCGGTGGATGTGCGCGTGTGGGCCGGCGATGCGCGTCTGGCCGGCAGCGTGCGCGAAGTCGCCGCCGCGGCAGACCCGGGGACGCGCACCTACGCCGTCAAGGTGGCGCTGGCGGGCGCGGCGCCGCCGCTGGGTGCGACCGCCTACGTGACGCCGCGTGACGGCGGCGCGCCGGACCAGCCTGCGATCAAGCTGCCGACCAGCGCGCTGTGGCAGCAGGGCCAGGGCAGCGCGGTGTGGGTGTTCGACGAGGCCAGCGGCACGGTGCGCGCGCAGGCGGTGCAGGTGGCGGGTGCCGACGGCAACGAGGCCGTGATCAGCGCAGGCGTGGCGCCCGGCATGCGCGTGGTCGCCAGTGGCGTCCACGTGCTGGCGCCGGGCCAGCAGGTGACGGTGTACCGGCCCCGCTACGAAGTGCCATCCACCGAGTCGGCGCGCTGAAAGTCCGCATGAGCGAATCCGCACCGCCCACCGCCGGCGTCAGCCGGCTGCGCGATCCCAGGCCGGGCTTCAACCTGTCGCGCTGGGCGCTGCAGCACGCGCCGCTGATGCGCTACCTGATGCTGGTGCTGATGCTGCTGGGCGCGGCGGCGTACTTCCAGCTCGGCCAGGACGAGGATCCGCCGTTCACCTTTCGCGTCATGGTGGTGCGCACCTTCTGGCCCGGTGCCACCGCCGCGCAGATGGCCGAGCAGGTCACCGACAAGATCGAGCGCACGCTGCAGGAGGTGCCCTACGCCGACAAGATCCGCAGCTATTCGAAGCCGGGCGAGTCGCTGATCATCTTCCAGCTCAAGGACAACTCGCCGCCGCGCGAGGTGCCCCAGATCTGGTATACGGCACGCAAGAAGGTCGGCGACATGCGGCACGCCCTGCCGCAGAGCGTGCAGGGGCCGTTCTTCAACGACGACTTCGGCGACGTCTACGGCGTGATCTACGCGTTGTCGGGCGACGGCTTCTCGCCGGCCGAACTCAAGCGCTTCGCTGACGACGCGCGCCAGCGCCTGCTGCGCGTCAAGGACGTGGCCAAGGTCGAGCTGTTCGGCGTGCAGGACGAGAAGATCTACGTCGAAATCCCGCAGAAGCGCCTGGCGCAGTTGGGCCTGGACATGAACCAGGTGATCGGACAGCTCGGCGCGCAGAACGCGGTCGAATCGGCCGGGGCGGTGCAGACGCCGCTGGACGTGGTGCAGGTCCGTGTCGGCGGGCAGTTCAACGACGTCGAGGCCCTGCGGGCGATGCCGATTAGTGGTGCCTCGGGCGCGCTGCTCAGGCTCGGCGACATCGCCGAGATCAGCCGTGGCTACGTCGATCCGCCGCAGGTCAAGGTGCGCCACGACGGCCGCGAGGTGATCGCGCTGGGCGTGTCGATGGCCAAGGGCGGCGACGTGATCGCGCTCGGCCAGGCGCTGGAGGAGGCCAGCGCGCGCATCGGGCAATCGCTGCCGCTGGGCGTGCAGCTGGCGCAGGTGCAGGACCAGCCCAAGGCGGTGGCCGATTCGGTGAACGAGTTCGTCAAGGTACTGATCGAGGCGGTGGTGATCGTGCTGGCGGTGAGCTTTCTCTCGCTCGGCCTGCACAAGCGGCCCGGCCGGAACCCGAGCAATCCGATGCTTTTCTGGCGCCGCTGGACGCTGGACATGCGCCCCGGCCTGGTGGTCGGCATCACGATTCCGCTGGTGCTGGCGGTGACCTTCCTGGCCATGCAGTACTGGGGCATCGGGCTGCACAAGATCTCGCTCGGCTCGCTCATCATCGCGCTCGGCCTGCTGGTCGACGACGCCATCATCGCCATCGAGATGATGGTGCGCAAGATGGAGGAGGGCTACGACAGGTTCCGCGCCGCCACCTTCGCCTACGAGATCACCGCCATCCCGATGCTGACGGGCACGCTGATCACGGCGGTGGGCTTTCTGCCGATCGGGTTGGCCAAGTCGATGACGGGCGAATACACCTTCGCCATCTTCGCCGTCACGGTGATCGCGCTGCTGGTGAGCTGGGTCGCCTCGGTGATGTTCGTGCCGCTGCTGGGTGCCTGGCTGCTGCGCGTGCCGCCGCACGTGGCCGCGGCGCGCGCGGCGGCGCTGAACAACAGCGCGTCGGCGCATGACGAGCCGCACGAGGTGTTCGACACACCGTTCTACAACAGCTTCCGGCGCCTGGTGCGCTGGTGCGTGGTGCACCGCTGGCTGACCATCGGTGCCACGGCGCTGCTGTTCGGCCTGGGCGTATTCGGCATGACTAGGGTGCAGCAGCAGTTCTTCCCGGACTCGGTGCGGCCCGAGATCCTGGTCGACCTGTGGTCGCCCGAGGGCACGTCCTTCGCTGCCAACGAGGAGGTCGCGAAACGCGTCGAGGCGAGGTTGCTGGCCGAGCCGGAGGTGGCCGGCGTCACGCAGTGGATCGGCGCCGGCGTACCGCGCTTCTACCTGCCGCTGGACCAGATCTTTCCGCAGACCAACGTTTCGCAACTGATCGTGATGCCGCGTGACACGGCCACGCGCGCGCTGTTGCTCAAGCGCATCCCCACCGTGCTGGCGCAGGAATTTCCCGAGGTGCGTGGCCGCGTCAAGCTGCTGCCGAACGGGCCGCCGGTGGCGTACCCGGTGCAGTTCCGCGTCATCGGGCCCGAGCCGCAGCGGCTGCGCGCGCACGCCGACGAGGTGGTGGCGGCGTTGCGCGCCAGCCCCAACACGCGCGGCGTCAACGACAACTGGAACGAGTCGGTCAAGGTGATGCGGCTGGAGGTCGACCAGGCCAAGGCGCGTGCGCTCGGCGTCAGCAGCCAGTCGATCGCGCAGGCCGGCCGCGTGCTGCTCGCCGGCAGCACGGTGGGGCAGTACCGTGAAGAGGACCTGTTGATCGACATCGTGCTGCGTCAGCCACTGGAAGAGCGCGACGCCATCAGCGCCATCGCCAACGCCTACGTGCCGACGGCCAGCGGCCGATCGATCCCTTTGGCACAGGTCGCTCGCCCCGTGTTCGGCTGGGAGCCCGGCGTGCTGTGGCGCGAGAACCGCGACTACGCCATCACCGTCAACGCCGACGTGGTCGAGGGGTTGCAGGGTGCCACGGTGACGAACCAGCTGCTGCCCGGTCTGCGCGCGCTGGAGGCCGGATGGGCGCGCGCGGGCGACGCCGGCTACCGCATCGAGGTGGCCGGCGCGGTCGAGGAAAGCAGCAAGGGTTCGGCCTCGATCGCGGCTGGCGTGCCGATCATGCTGTTCATCGTCTTCACGCTGCTGATGCTGCAGCTGCACTCTTTCAGTCGTGCCTTGCTGGTGTTCCTGACCGGCCCGCTCGGCATTGCCGGCGTGGCGGCGGCGCTGCTGGTGCTGAACCGGCCGTTCGGCTTCGTCGCGCTGTTGGGCGTGATCGCGCTGATGGGCATGATCCAGCGCAACTCGGTGATTCTGATCGACCAGATCGAGCAGGACCGCGCGCGCGGGGTCCCGACCTGGGACGCCATCGTCGAAGCTGCCGTGCGCCGCCTGCGCCCGATCGTGCTGACCGCCGCCGCGGCCGTGCTGGCGATGATCCCGCTGTCGCGCAGCGTGTTCTGGGGCCCGATGGCGGTGGCCATCATGGGCGGCCTGATTGTCGCCACGGCACTGACCCTGCTGGCGCTGCCGGCGATGTACGCCGCCTGGTTCCGGGTCCGGCCGCCGGCGCCCACGGTGGGGTGAGCACGGTAGCTTGGGTAGGGCCCAGCGAAGCCCAACAGGGGCGCGCCTACCCCACCGCCCTCTTGTTGGGGTTCTCTGCGCTCGCCACCAACCTGCTGCGCGGCGATGAGCGGGGCGCTGGTTAGCACGCGTCATCAGCCAAGGTAAAATGCTTAGTTCGCCAAACTCGGTGGGGCGGTTGCAGTCCTTGCAAACCGCCCGCTTCGTTTCAGCTTAGGTCAGCGCGGGTGGCGAAATTGGTAGACGCACCAGGTTTAGGTCCTGACGCCAGCAATGGTGTGGGGGTTCGAGTCCCCCCCCGCGCACCACGGTCGAATCCAGCCGAGTCCTGCTGCATCCAGCACGTCGATCCCGCGCGTGATCCCGCGTCGGATTCGAGCTGGATGTATTTGGGGAAAGTGAAGCGCAGCCGGGGAGCCGAGGTTGAATGTCAAGGTGTCCGTGTATCGGCCGCCAGAGCGGCTGAGTTGGCTGTTCAGTTCATCGATGGGCCGTGATCATCGGCCTTACGGCTCGCAGGCATTGGCACCATCACCGGCTGCCCCGGCACCGAACAGCCGGCGTCGCAGCAGCGCCCAGGCTGGCGGTTCCTGGTGATCGCGCGGCGCGGATCGTGCACCACGCCGCGCTCCAGCAGGCGTTCGACCAATTCCACCTTGTTGCCCAGGGGGTAGTTGCGCCAGATCTCCTGCTTCATCGCCGCCGGTGAGCCGCCGCCATGCAGGCTGATGAGCGAGTACCAGCCGCCCTGGTACGACGCCGTCAGATCCTCGATGAAGCGCGCAGTCTGGATACGCTTGTCATAGGGGATGTCGGGGTTGGCACGCAGCACCTCGGCCAGGCTGGCGGCAGTGGCCGGGTTGTGGTCCTCGTCCGGACCGGGCAGTGCGACGATCAGCCCGCCGCTGACCTCGTGCGCCAGCCGGTGCATGTCGTAGATCTGCGTGGCCAGCAGCAACTTGCCGATGTTGGCGAACACTGGTTCCGGCATGAACGAGCCGCTGTGCGGGTCCTGCGTGGCATAGACGCTGGCCGCGACACCGCAGGCGAAGAAACCCTCGGTGATCTTGATCAACTCCACCATCGGCTCGCGAAGGCTGCTCTTGCGATCAGGGTCGAGACCATTGGCCTCGCACATCAGCGCGCCGGCACCGATCAGCAGGTCGCCGAAGCCGGCGCGCGCGCCAATGCAGCTATGCCGATGGTGGGTCGCGTAGCTGTAGGTCAGCACATGGCTGTGCTCCCAGTCGCCGGCGTAGAACACACGCTCCCAAGGCACGAAGACCTTATCGAACAGGACCACCGCGGTGGCCTGGCCGTACTTGCGCGAGAACAGCGCGTCGCCGTGCTCCAGCTTCTCGCCCGGCCGGCCCGCCGGGCGCGAGACGATGGTGATGCCGTCGGCGTCGACCGGCACCGCGCAGCAGACCGAGAAGGCCTCGTCCTCGCGCCCCATGTTGCGGCTCGGCATGACCAGCAACTCGTGCATGTAGGGCGCGCCAGTGACGATCGCCTTGGTGCCGCTGATCACGATGCCCTTGCCGTTGCTTTCGACCACATGGATGTAGCTATCGGGATTGGCCTGCTGGTGCGGCTTTCTGCTGCGATCGCCCTTGGCGTCGGTCATCGCGATGCCGAGCGACAGGTCCTCATCCTGTACGCGCGCCAGGTAGGCATCGAAGCGTGCGCGGTGCTCGGTTGAACCCTTGGCGTCGTCGATGTGTGCCACCGCCTGGCCGATGCCGTTGAGCGCATCGTGCGCGAGGTAGCGCTGCGCACAACCGGTTTCCTGACACAGCACGCGCACTGCCTCGAGCTTGTTTAGCAGGTCGCCAGCTGACTCGTTGACGTGCAGCATGCGGCTGACAACGCGGTTGCGGCTGTGCTGCGTCGCCAGCGCGATCGGCGCCAGTTCCGCGTGCAGGGCGTAGTCGTAGGTGAAGGCGAGTGCGTTGACGCCCGGCCGGAACGCCGGCTCGTCGGCGACGCTGGCCACCTCGCGCCCATCGACGAAGACCCTGGGCTTGTACTGGCGCAGCGATTCGCGGTACTCCTCGCCCGACATCAGCTTGACCCGGCTGGCTGGCGCTGCTTGGGTGGATGCATCCATGACCGTCTCCGTCGAACAATACGGCTACTATTTGAACAGTGTTCAATTTGTTAGTCAATGTTTATACTGCCTCGCATGGACCTGCCTGCCGTGCCCAAGCGCTCCCGCCGTTCCCCTGTCAAGGTGGCCAGGACGGCCGACGACCCACGTCGACGCCGGCATCAGGCGCTGGCGGAGGTCAGGCGCGAACTCGTGCTCGACGCGGCCCGCTCGGCGTTCTTCGAGCTTGGCATGGAGAAAGCCAGCATCCGGGAGATTGCGCACCGCGCCGGTTACACGCCAGGCGCGATCTACAGTTACTTCGCCAGCAAGGAAGAGGTCTACGGCGCCCTGCTGGCCGAGTCGCTGGAGCGGCTGAATGCTGAGGTGCAGAAGGCTCTTGGGCGGGCAGGCGATGACCGGGCGCGGTTGCAGGTTTCGGCCACGGCATTCTTCGACTTCTACCGCGAGAATCCGCGTGACCTCGACTTGGGCTTCTACCTGTTCCAGGGCATGAAGCCGCGTGGCCTGACGCCGGCTTTGAACGAGGCGCTGAACGCGCGCCTGCGCGATGCGCTGCGGCCGGTCCAGGACGCGCTTGAAGCGCTCGGCCTTGCGCCCGATACCGCGCTGGCGGAAACCACGGCACTGTTTGCACACACCGTGGGCTTGCTGGTGCTCAGTCACACGGGACGCATCCGGATGTTCAAGCAGGCCTCGCAAGACCTGTTCCGTGCCTACCTGGATCAGTTGCTCGTTCGAGCGGCCGCGGGTGATCGGTGAGTGGCAATGGTATCTGCCCGCTGGCGATCGGCGGATCTTCCCTGTAAGGTGGGCTGCGGTTGGGCTGACCGCATTCTGGTTTGTCCATCAGCTACGAGGCAGGCATTGTCCTGCTGGCGCTCTTCGCGGGCGGCGAGGTCGGCGTCGATATCGCAACCATCGACGCAACGCATCTTTCAGATGAGCTGCTGCGGATGGCGGCCCTCTACTTGCCACCGAACGAAGTTTCCGTCATGCCCGGCTGCGCATCGCCAGCAGCATCGGCGCGCGCCTTTCTCGAGAGCTGGACCCGACAGGAGGCGCGCTTGAAGTGTGCGCGACAGCCACTGGTGGAATGGTCGCCTGCATTGCAAGCGGGGATTGCTGGCCTGCATGCTTCAGCGGTGGAACTGCCCGACACCGTCGATCCGAACAGTGTGGCGACGGTCGCGTGGCGATCAGCTCAGCGACCTTCGTGGTCGTGACACGGTCATCAGGGTGTTGCGACGTGACAGCATCGCACGGAACCTGGATGAGCCGGCATGGGTGCCACAAAATGACCCGCTAGCACCCGCGTGCACCCAGATCCCATGGAGACGTGCAAACCCGGCAGATCTGAGCGTATCGCGCGGATTGCTGCCGGCACGGCGCCGACGGCAATGACATTGCGGGACTGGGGCCCCTGCTCATGGGGAAGCCCTCGTTCCCAGCGGTGCGCGGCGGATGCCTGGAGGATCCGCGGCCATTACAATACCCGGTTCTGTCGCGCATAGTCGCCCGCTGATTTCCTGCTAAGCCATCCAAGTGGTTGCCACCCATAGGCGTTCGACTCGCCCCCGCGCACCACGATATCCAACTTGAGAGAACACACCATGGCCGTGAATGTCGAAACACTTGAGAAGCTCGAGCGCAAGATCACGCTGACGCTGCCCGTCGAAACCATCAAGAACGAGGTCGACGCGCGCCTGCGCAAGCTGGCCCGTACCGTGCGCATGGACGGTTTCCGTCCTGGCAAGGTGCCGATCAGCATCGTGACGCAGCAGTACGGCTACTCGGTGCAGTACGAGGTGATGAACGACAAGGTAGGCGAGGCCTTCTTCAGCGCCGCCAACGAGGCCAATTTGCGCGTGGCCGGCCAGCCCACCATCACCGAGGCCGAGGGCGCGCCCGAGGGCCAGGTGAGCTTCGACGCCGTGTTCGAGGTGTTCCCGGATGTCAAGATCGGCGACCTGGCCACGGCCGAGATCGAGCGGCTCAGCGCCGACGTCGGCGACGAGGCCATCGACCGCACCATCGAGATCCTGCGCAAGCAGCGCCGCAGCTTCGCCCAGCGTGCCAAGGATGCCGCTGCTGCGGATGACGACCGCGTGACGGTGGACTTCGTCGGCAAGATCGACGGCGAGCCGTTCGAGGGCGGCAAGGCCGAGGACTTCCAGTTCGTGATCGGCGAAGGCCAGATGCTGAAGGAGTTCGAGGACGCCGTGCGCGGCATGAAGGCGGGCGAGAGCAAGACCTTCCCGCTGGCCTTCCCCGAGGACTACCACGGCAAGGACGTGGCCGGCAAGACGGCCGACTTCATGGTCACGGTGAACAAGATCGAGGCGGCGCACCTGCCTGAAGTCAACGAGCAGCTGGCCAAGTCGCTGGGCGTGAAGGACGGCAGCGTCGAGGGCCTGCGTGCCGACATCCGCCAGAACCTGGAGCGCGAGGTCAGGTTCCGCCTCAACCAGCGCAACAAGCAAGCGGTGATGGACGCGCTGGTGGCCAAGTCCGAGCTGGACCTGCCCAAGTCCAGCGTGCAGGCCGAGCTGGACCGCATGGTCGAGAGCGCCCGCGCCGACCTGAAGGCGCGCGGCATCAAGGACGTCGAAAAGCTGCCGATCCCCGAGGACAGCTTCCGCCCGCAGGCCGAGCAGCGCGTGCGCCTTGGCCTGGTGGTGGCGGAACTGGTGAAGGCGCACGAGCTGCAGGCCAAGCCCGAGCAGATCAAGGCGCAGGTCGAGGAACTGGCCGCCAGCTACGAGAAGCCGGACGAGGTGGTGCGCTACTACTACGCCGACAACCGCCGCCTGGCCGACGTCGAGGCCATGGTGATCGAGAGCAACGTGACCGATTACGTGCTCGGCCAGGCCAAGGTGACCGACAAGAAGCTCGGCTTCGACGAGCTGATGGGCCAGCAGCCGGGCTGATCGGCTGGTTCCGCCGGGCCGCCCGTGGTGGCCCCGGCGGTCGGTGACAATGGGGCTTGGAATCGGCCGGTTCCGGCCCCATTTGCCTTTTTATCGAGAACACGGACAACACAGACGGAGCCTTGATGAGCACTTACGAAACCCAGCGCAACCTGGGACTGATCCCGATGGTGGTCGAGCAGTCCGGCCGCGGCGAGCGCTCCTACGACATCTATTCGCGCCTGCTGAAGGAGCGCGTGATCTTCCTGGTCGGCGAGGTCAACGACCAGACCGCCAACCTGGTGGTGGCGCAGCTGCTGTTCCTGGAAAGCGAGAACCCCGACAAGGACATCTCGCTGTACATCAACTCACCCGGCGGCAGCGTGACGGCTGGCATGTCGATCTACGACACCATGCAGTTCATCAAGCCCGACGTGTCGACCATGTGCCTGGGTTTCGCGGCCAGCATGGGCGCGTTCCTGCTGGCGGCCGGTGCCAAGGGCAAGCGCTACAGCCTGCCCAACAGCAAGGTGATGATCCACCAGGTGCTGGGCGGCGCACGCGGCCAGGCCACCGACATCGAGATCCATGCGCGCGACATCCTGCGCACCAAGGAGCAGATGAACCGCATCCTGGCCGAGCGCACCGGCCAGACGCTGGAGAAGATCCAGCACGACACCGAGCGCGACTACTTCATGACGGCCACCGAGGCCAGGGACTACGGCATCGTCGATCAGGTGATCGCGAACAGGCCTTGAACCCCCTGAGCGCCTGACGGCGCTTCCCCCTTCTGCTTCGCAAGGGGGACAACGCCGATGCCCGGCGCAGCGAGTGGCATGATTTGGTTATCATGCGCCGAACCATCATGAAACTGTCACCCAATGGCCGATAAAAAAGGCTCTTCCAGCGAAAAGACGCTGTACTGCTCGTTCTGCGGCAAGAGCCAGCACGAGGTCAAGAAGCTGATCGCCGGCCCGTCGGTGTTCATCTGCGACGAGTGCATCGAACTGTGCAACGACATCATCCGCGAGGAAGTGCCCGCGGAGGGTGCTGCGGGCGAGCCCAGGACGGATCTTCCGACGCCAGCCGACATCAAGACCAACCTCGACAACTACGTCATCGGACAGGAGCGCGCCAAGCGCACGCTGTCGGTGGCGGTGTACAACCACTACAAGCGCCTGAAGCACAAGGAAGAGGCCAAGGGCAGCGACGTCGAACTGGCCAAGAGCAACATCCTGCTGATCGGTCCCACCGGCTCCGGCAAGACGCTGCTGGCGCAGACGCTGGCGCGCCAGCTCGACGTGCCCTTCATCATGGCCGACGCCACCACGCTGACCGAAGCCGGCTACGTCGGCGAGGACGTCGAGAACATCATCAGCAAGCTGCTGCAAAGCTGCAACTACGACGTCGAGCGCGCGCAGCGCGGCATCATCTACATCGACGAGATCGACAAGATCAGCCGCAAGGCCGACAACCCCAGCATCACGCGCGACGTCTCGGGCGAGGGCGTGCAGCAGGCGCTGCTGAAGCTGATCGAGGGCACCATGGCCAGCATCCCGCCGCAGGGCGGGCGCAAGCACCCGAACCAGGACTTCCTGCAGATCGACACGACCAACATCCTGTTCATCTGCGGCGGCGCGTTCGCGGGGCTGGAGAAGGTGATCGAGGCGCGCACCGAGGCCAGCGGCATCGGTTTTGGCGCCACCGTGCGCAGCAAGCAGCAGCGCTCGATCAGCGAGGCGTTCCAGGACGTCGAGCCGGAAGATCTGATCAAGTACGGCATCATCCCCGAACTGGTCGGCCGCATGCCCGTGGTGGCGACACTGGCCGAGCTGACCGAGGATGCGCTGGTGCAGATCCTGACCGAGCCCAAGAATGCGCTGGTCAAGCAGTTCAGCCGCCTGCTGCAGATGGAAGGCGTCGAGCTGGAAATCCGCACCAGCGCGCTCAAAGCCATCGCGCGCAAGGCGCTGGCGCGCAAGACCGGTGCGCGCGGCCTGCGCTCGATCCTCGAAGGCGCGCTGATCGATGTCATGTTCGACCTGCCGCACACCGCCGGCGTGGCCAAGGTGGTGGTCGACGAGAACACCATCGAGGACAACCAGCCGCCGCTGCTGGTGTACCGGGAAGCTGCCAAGAAGGCCTGATCCGGCCCATCTGGCGTGTGGCCAAGCCGGGGCGCGCCCACCACTTCAGCGAAGCGGATATTTCACCGCGATGACGGTGCCAGCTCGGCGTGAATTGCGCCCACTGCGCGCCGCCACCCTCCGACTGGGTTGAAAATGGGGCCTGAGCAGCCACATTCAGCTTGATCATCCCGAGGATTCTTCATGTCCGGAACCACCCCCCTGCCTGCCGACCCCATCGATCTGCCGCTGCTGCCGCTGCGCGATGTGGTGGTTTTCCCCCACATGGTCATTCCGCTGTTCGTGGGCCGGCCGAAGAGCATCAAGGCGCTCGAGACCGCCATGGCCGCCGAGCGCCGCATCATGCTGGTGGCGCAGAAGACCGCCGCCAAGGACGAGCCCGTCGTCGGCGACATGTTCGAGGTCGGCTGCGTCTCCACCATCCTGCAGATGCTCAAGCTGCCCGACGGCACCGTGAAGGTGCTGGTCGAGGGCCAGCAGCGCGCCACGGTGACGCACATCGACGACGGCGAGACGCACTTCACCGCCACCGTGACGCCGCTGGAGGTGTCCGACGCCGACAAGGACAACGCCGAGGTCGAGGCGCTGCGCCGCGCCGTGATGCAGCAGTTCGACCAGTACGTCAAGCTGAACAAGAAGATCCCACCCGAGATCCTGACCTCGATCGCCAGCATCGACGAGCCCGGCCGCCTGGCCGACACCATCGCGGCGCACCTGCCGCTCAAGCTCGAGAACAAGCAGGCGGTGCTCGATCTGTCAAGCGTCAAGGAGCGGCTCGAGAACCTGTTCGAGCAGCTCGAGCGCGAGGTCGACATCCTCAACGTCGACAAGAAGATCCGCGGCCGCGTCAAGCGCCAGATGGAGAAGAACCAGCGCGACTTCTACCTCAACGAGCAGGTCAAGGCGATCCAGAAGGAGCTCGGCGAGGGCGAGGAGGGCGCCGACATCGAGGAGATCGAGCGCAAGATCAAGGCCGCCCGCATGCCGCGCGAGGCACGCAAGAAGGCCGACGGCGAGCTGAAGAAACTCAAGCTGATGTCGCCCATGTCGGCCGAGGCCACCGTGGTGCGCAACTACATCGACGTGCTGGTCGGCCTGCCCTGGGCCAAGAAGACCAAGATCAAGCACGACCTGGCGTTTGCCGAGAACGTGCTCAACGAAGATCACTACGGGCTCGAGAAGGTCAAGGACCGCATCCTCGAATACCTGGCGGTGCAGCAGCGCGTGGACAAGGTCAAGGCGCCGATCCTGTGCCTGGTCGGCCCGCCCGGCGTCGGCAAGACCTCGCTCGGCCAATCGGTGGCCAAGGCCACCGGCCGCAAGTACGTGCGCATGGCGCTGGGCGGCATGCGCGACGAGGCCGAGATCCGCGGCCACCGCCGCACCTACATCGGCGCCATGCCGGGCAAGGTGCTGCAGAGCCTGAACAAGGTCGGAACGCGCAACCCGCTGTTCCTGCTCGACGAGATCGACAAGCTGGGCATGGACTTCCGCGGCGACCCATCGAGCGCGCTGCTGGAGGTGCTGGACCCGGAGCAGAACCACACCTTCAGCGACCACTACGTCGAGGTCGATTTCGACCTTTCCGACGTGATGTTCGTGGCCACCAGCAACTCGATGAACATCCCGCCGGCGCTGCTGGACCGGATGGAGGTGATCCGCCTGTCGGGCTACACCGAGGACGAGAAGACCAACATCGCCATCAAGTACCTGCTGCCCAAGCAGATGCGGAACAACGGCGTCAAGGACGAGGAACTGTCGGTGTCCGAGGACGCGGTGCGCGACATCGTGCGTTACTACACGCGCGAGGCCGGCGTGCGTTCGCTCGAGCGCGAGCTGTCCAAGATCTGCCGCAAGGTGGTCAAGGCGCTGCAACTCAAGCAGATGGAGCCACAGGTCCAGGTCACCGCCGAGAACCTGAACGATTTCCTCGGTGTGCGCAAGTTCAACTACGGCCGCGCCGAGGAGCAGAACCAGGTCGGCCAGGTGGTCGGCCTGGCCTGGACCGAAGTCGGCGGCGACCTGCTGACGATCGAGGCCGCCACCATGCCGGGCAAGGGCAACGTGCAGCGCACCGGCCAGTTGGGCGAGGTGATGAAGGAATCGGTCGAGGCGGCGCGCACCGTGGTGCGCTCGCGCGCCCGCGGGCTCGGCATCCGCGACGAGGTGTTCGAGAAGCGTGACTTCCACATCCACGTGCCCGACGGCGCCACGCCCAAGGACGGCCCCAGCGCCGGCATCGCCATGACCACGGCGATCGTCTCGGCGCTGACCGGCATCCCGGTGCGCGGCGACGTGGCGATGACCGGCGAGATCACCTTGCGTGGCGAAGTCACCGCCATCGGCGGCCTGAAGGAGAAGCTGCTGGCGGCCCTGCGGGGCGGCATCAAGACCGTGCTGATCCCGGAAGAGAACGTCAAGGATCTGCAGGAGATCCCGGCCAACGTCAAGGACGGCCTGAAGATCATCCCGGTCAAGTGGATCGACAAGGTGCTGGAGTTCGCCCTTGAGCGTCAGCCGGTGCCGCTGACCGACGACGAGGCCACGGCGGAAGCACCGCCGCCCGCGCCCGCTGCCGCCAAGAAGACCACGGAGCGACGGGCGGTCAAGCACTGAGTCATTGGGGTCTGCGAGGCCGTGAAAAAAATTCGCGTGAACCAATGGTTGATGCGAAATTTCAGGCTATAATGCAAGGCTCACAACGCGGGAATAGCTCAGTTGGTAGAGCGCAACCTTGCCAAGGTTGAGGTCGCGAGTTCGAGCCTCGTTTCCCGCTCCAACATATGATCGCTGGTCCACCAAGCCAGCGGTTGCCGCCAGAAAAGGGAAGCAGCCGCTTCCCTTTTTTATCGGGCTTGCTGGATTCCTTCTTTCCGGCGCGTTAGCAAAGCGGTTATGCAACGGATTGCAAATCCGTCCAGTCCGGTTCGACTCCGGAACGCGCCTCCAGGCTACAGCAGGAAAGCACGCTACATGAACTGTAGCGTGCTTTTTTTCTTTGGTGCTGATGTGACCACGGATGCAAGCATTTTTCGCCTATGGTGAGCACGGAGACGCGTGGTTGCGCATCGTTGCTCGCGTAGGGCAGCGGGATTTCGGCACCGACGTCAATCGGCGCGACGATTAACACCTGAGCGCGGAAGGGAATCTGCTATACTTG
>NZ_DAOMOQ010000050.1:0-20191 GCF_035444425.1 Ottowia sp.
TCATGGCTCCATCCTCTCAAAGAACGGAGACTCCCCTAAACCCGGGGCGGTTCAGGCGGCCTGCTTTACCTATTGCGTGAGCACGTTGGAGTGATTGCCAGGATCGCTGCGTAACGACCTTACGGCACTTTGGTTGAGGGGCTGCCCGGTGTGTTTCTGCTGCGTAGTCATGGGATGACTGCCGCAAGGAAAAACGGCGCCTGACCATGACCTGGTCAGGCGCCGTGCTGCACTGGCTGCAAACCAGGCTGCGATGGCGGCGCCCTGCCGGGCGCCGGCCGCGATCAGCTGCGGTTGCCGACTGCCGGACGGAAGCCCTTGGCGAAGGCTTCACGGGTCTGGGCGCGCACTTCGGCGCGGGTGACGGCCGAGTCGCTGGCGACGGCCACGACGCCGGACTGCTCGCCCGCGGCGACCTGCTGGATCGACGCTGGCGCGCGCTCGGTGCTGACGGCCACGGCGGCTTCGTTGAGGAACAGCGGGCCTTCGCCGGCAGCGGGCGTCTGGGCGAAGGCGTTGCTGGCCAGCAGCAGGGCGGCGGCGGAAGCGATGGTGGCGGTGAACTTGGTCATGGTGAAACTCCTGAAGAAATACGGGTGAATGAACTCTGGACAACCGGCGTCGCCGCCGGGCTTGGGGTCGGTGGCTGGTGTGCAGCGCGTCCGATGGCATGAAGTTTGGGGCTGCGGGGTCGTTGAGAAAACCACCTGCAAGTGAACAGACAATTTCCGCTCAGGAAATAATCGAGGCATGGACTCACTCGATCTAATCCAGACCTTCCGCGAAGTGGCGCGTCGCGGCAGCTTCTCGGCGGCGGCACGCGCGCTCGACATGTCGCCGGCCAACGTCAGCAAGTACGTCGCCGCGCTGGAAAAGCGCTTCGATGTGCGCCTGTTCAACCGCACCACGCGCAAGGTCTCGCTGACCGACGCCGGCGAGCTGCTGTACGAGCGCAGCGGCCCGGTGCTGGAACTGGTGCAGATGACCGCCAGCGAACTGCAGGAGCGCGCCACGCGGCCGAGCGGCCGGCTCACCGTGACCGCGCCGCACGCGCTGGCGCACGCCGGCCTGCCGGCGCTGATGGGGCGCTACCTGACGCTGTATCCCGAGGTGTCGCTGAATTTGCGGCTGTCCAACCGCCAGGTCGACCTGGTGGAGGACGGCGTCGACCTGGCCTTGCGCGTGGGGCCGATCCGCGACCAGAACCTGATCGTGCGGCGGCTGGCGCCGCTGGAACGGGTGCTGGTGGCCTCTCCGGCCTACCTGCACCAGCACGGCGTGCCGGAGCATCCGCGCGATCTGGTCGAGCACCGCGCGCTGAACGTCAACCGTGCCGGGGAGCCGGCGCGCTGGGCCTTCGTCGAGCGCGGCAAGCCGTTCGAAGTGGCGCTGCAGCCGCATGTCGACGTCAACGACGTCTCACCGCTGCTGACGCTGGCGCTGATGGACGTGGGCATCGCCTACATGGCGCTGCCGCTGGCGCGCCCGCACCTCGAAAGCGGCAAGCTGGTGAAGGTGCTGGAACCCTTCGTGCCGCAGGATTTCTGGGTCTTCGCCGCCTACATGCAGCGGCGCCACAACAGCGCCGCGCTGATGGCACTGCTGCAGCATCTGGAGAACGAGCTGTCGCGGCCGGACAGCGCGTTCCAGCTCACGCCGAAGTGTTGATGGGCGGGGTGGCAAAACAAGACCATCCAAGGTCTTCCCTGCATCTTCTGCGTTGGCTGCGTGATTCCTGCGTCCTCGGCGTCCGGTATTCGAACCCGATTCAAGCTTACAGATTTCAGCCCAGGTGCTTGTCGAAGAAGGCCAGCGTGCGCTCGCGTGCCAGCTTGGCCGCGGCTTCGTCCCAGGAACCGCGCTGGTCGCAGTTGAAGCCGTGCTGGGCCGGGTAGATGTGCACCTCGACCTCCGGATGGGCCTGCCTGAACGCCTCGACACCATCCATCGGTACCCACTGGTCGCGATCCGACAGGTGCGCCATCACCGGCACCCTGGGCGTGCGCGCGATCTCGTCCGGCTGCGTCATGCCGCCGCCGTAGTAGGGCGCGGCGGCCGAGAGGCCGTCCAGCGTGCAGGCGGCGCGCCAGGTCAGCAGGCCGCCCCAGCAGTAGCCGACGATGCCGACCTTGCCGCCGCTGGCCTGCGCCGCGTGGTCGATGGCGGCCTGGATGTCCTGCATCACGCCGGGCGCGCGCAGGTGCTCCACCGCCTGCTTGAGACGGAAGCCCTCGCCGATGTCGGCTTCGGTGTAGCCGAGTTCGACGCCGGGCTTGACGCGCTGGAAGGTGCTGGGCGCCACCGCCAGCCAGCCGTCGGCCGCGTAGCCGTCGGCCACCGCGCGGATGTGCGAGTTGACGCCGAAGATCTCCTGCAGCACCACCACGGCGCCTTTCGGCTTGCCGGCCGGCGTGGCCACGTAGGCGGGAATCTTCTGGCCGTCGGCGGCCGTGAGGTCGGTGAACTGTCCCATGTCTGGTGTGCTCCTTGCTTGCGGATGGGTGCGGGCACCGCTGGCGCGGCCCCCGCGGCGTGGTTGATCGGGCTGACCGACGCTACATGCCCAGCTTGCGGGCGACGAAATCCAGCCGGTCCTGGCCCCAGAACAGCTCGCCGTCGATGACGTAGGTCGGCGCGCCGAACACGCCGGCGTCGATGGCGGCCTGGGTGTGGGCATCGTAGCGTGCCCGGATGTCGGCCTCGCGCGAGCGCGCCAGGCGCTCGGCCGGCAGGTCGGTTTCCTCCAGCAGTTCAGCCAGCGTGCCGTCGCTGGCGATGTCGCGCTCCTCGCGCCAGCAGGCGGCGAACACGGCGCCGGCCAGCTGCATCGCGGCCGCCATGCCGTCGAGCTGGGCCACGGCCGTGATCAGCAGCGCGGCCGGGTTGCCATCGACCGGGAAATGCTTCGGCTGCGGTCGCAAGGGCAGGTCCAGGTGCTCGGCGAAGCGCTGCAGTTCGACCAGCCGGTAGGCCTGGCGCTGCGGCGCGCGCTTGGGCAAGGGCAGGCCGCCCGAGAGCGGGAAGATGCGCCCGTAGTCCACCGGCAGCACCGCCACCTCGCGCCGGCTGGCGCGCAGCAGGTCAGTGAAGCGTGCGTGGCCGAGATAGGTCCAGGGGCTTTGCGGCGTGAAGTAGTACAGCACGGTACGGCTCATGCGTGTCTCCTGAATAATGCGTGCGGTCAGACGCGGTTATACGCGCTGGACGATTCTTGCAGGAGGTGGAACTTGGCGGCAGACAAGGTATTGCTGGTCACCGGCGGCAGCCGGGGCATCGGCGCGGCAACGGCACGGCTGGCGGCGGCCCAGGGCTGGTCGGTGGCGGTCAACTACGCCGCCAACTCGCTGGCGGCCGACGAGGTGGTGCGCGCGATCCGCGCCGGCGGCGGTACCGCGATCAGCGTGCGGGCCGACGTGGCCGAGGAGGCGCAGGTGCTGCGCATGTTCGAGCATGTCGATGCGAAGCTGGGGCGCCTCACGGGCCTGGTCAACAACGCCGGCGTGGTCGATGTGGCGCAGCAGGTGGCCGAGCAGAGCGTGGCGCGCTGGCGCCGCATGTTCGACATCAACGTGATCGGTTCGCTGATCTGCGCGCGCGAGGCGGTGCGGCGCATGAGCATGGTCCATGGCGGCGCCGGCGGCAGCATCGTCAACGTGTCGAGCGCGGCGGCGCGGCTCGGTTCGCCCAATGAATACGTCGACTACGCGGCCGCCAAGGCGGCCATCGATGCCTTCACCATCGGCCTGGCCAAGGAGGTCGGCGGCCAGGGCATCCGCGTCAACGCCGTGCGGCCAGGCCTGATCGACACCGAGATCCACGCGAGCGGCGGCCGGCCCGACCGCGTGGAGCAGCTCAAGGGCGGGGTGCCGATGCAGCGCGGCGGCACTGCCGACGAAGTCGCGCAGTTGATTGTGTGGCTGCTGTCGGATGCGGCAAGCTACACCACCATGAGCCTGATTGACGTGTCCGGCGCGCGTTGAGCGCGGCCGTCGACCAGCGTAAAGCCCTACCCGAAGAGGAATCATCTTGACCGACGCCGCATCGCCCGCCTATACGCAAAAGAACATCAGGTACTACTGGGAAGACCTGCCCGTCGGCACCACGCTGGACATCGGCAGCATCACCGTCGACCGCGACGAGGTGATCGATTTCGCCGGCAAGTACGACCCGCAGCCGTTTCACCTGAACGAGGAGGCTGCCGCTCGCTCGATGTTCGGCAAGCTCTCGGCCAGCGGCTGGCACACCTGCGCCATGGCGATGGGCCTGATGGTGCGCAACTTCCTGCATGAGTCGTCGAGCCTCGGCTCGCCCGGCCTGGAGAAGATCAAGTGGTTGAAACCCGTCTATCCGGGCGACACGCTGACGCTGAAGCAGACCATCACCGAATCGCGCCCGATGAATTCGCGCCCCGACGTCGGCCTGACGCGCACGCTGTGGGAGATGTTCAACCAGCACGGTGAGCAGGTGCTGCTGATGGACGGCTACGGCATGTTCCGGCGCCGCACACCGGGCAACGGCGCCTGAGCAGATAGCTCGCGTCGCCGGCGTTCAGCCATCCAGCGCCACGCCGCGCGCCGAATCGCGGTTGCGCAGCACCACGGTGATCTGGCCGTTGGTCTCGATGGTGGCACGCTCGACCTCGTGCGTGTGCAGGCAGCCGGCGGCGCGCAGCGCGGCCAGCACGTCGTCGTCGGTCAGGCGCTCGCTGCGCAGGGTTTCGGCGTCGACCTGGCCGGCCTCGATCAGGCGCTTGGGCGCGCCGTCGATCCAGCGTGCCAGCCGCGGGCTGCGCCAGGCCAACTGCGAGACGATCATGTGGCAGCCGATCAGCGTCAGGGCGCTGACCAGCCCGCCCACGAGCGAGTTGTCGCCGGCGTTCATCGAGTTCTGCACCGCGTTCGACAGGATCAGGAGCAGGACCAGGTCGAACGGGTCGTACTGACCGATCTGGCGGCGCCCGGTCAGGCGCAGGAACACCAGCAGGAACAGGTACACCACCACGCCACGGACGACGAATTCCCACCAGGGCACGCTGAGATCGAACATGGAACACTCCGGCTGCAAGGGATCGGACTGGAAGCGGGTCCGCTTCCAGCGCCATCTTGCCTGAGCCATCGCCATGTCCGTCACCACCGCCGCCCTGCTTGCCGACGCCATGCTGGCGCTGCACCTGGGCGTCGTGCTGTTCGTGGTCGGGGGGCTGCCGTACGTGCTGCTCGGTTATCGGCGTGGCTGGCGCGGCGCGCGTTCGCTGATGTTTCGGCTGGCGCACCTGCTGGCGATCGGCATCGTCGCCGCACAGGCCTGGCTGGGGCGGTTGTGCCCGCTGACCGTGTGGGAAATGGCGCTGCGCCAGCGTGCGGGGCAGGCGAGCTATGGCGAGAGCTTCGTGGCGCACTGGCTCGGGCGCCTGCTGTACTGGGATGCGCCGGGCTGGGTGTTCACGGCTGCCTACACGCTGTTCGGGCTGGCGGTGCTGGCCGCCTGGTGGTGGCTGCCGCCCGAGCGACGCCGCGGTTGAGCAGGGTTAGACCGTGCGCCGCAGCGCCTCGAAGAACAGTTCGGACTGCAGGCGCTCGCCCTGCATCTGCGCCGCCACACTGGCGGCCAGTTCCTCGGCCACCGGCACCAGTGGCCTGCCGCTTGACTGCGCCAGCAGCTGCGCCTGGCAGGCGCGCTCGAGGTAGTACAGGTCGTCGTAGGCGTGGTCGATACGGGCGCCGCAGACGATGACGCCGTGGTTGCCGAGAAAGGCCACGTCCGCCTGGCCGATGGCGCGCGCGATGCGCTCGCCCTCGCCGTGGTCGAGCGCCAAGCCGTTGTAATGCGCGTCGATCGCCAGCCGGCCGTGGTAGCGCATGGCGTTCTGCGACAGGCGCGTGTCGAGCGCGCGCTCCTCGGTCAGTGTCAGCGCGGTGGCGTGCGGCATGTGGGTGTGCAACACGCAGGCCTGGCCGGTGAGGCGGTGCACGGCGGCGTGGATGTACATGGCGGTCGGCTCGACCTCGTGACGGCCGGCCAGCTTGTTGCCGTCGAAATCGACCAGCACGATGTCCTCGGTGCGGATCTCGCTCCACAGCAGGCCGCGCGGATTCAGCAGGAAGCGCTCGGAACCGTCCGGTAATTCGATGCTGAAGTGGTTGCACACGCCCTCGGCCAGGCCGTGGTGCGCGGCGGCGCGCAGCGCCAGCGCCAGGTCGGCGCGCAGGCGGCGCACGGACGGGGCGTCGAAGTCGAGCCGGGGTTTGGCGGCAACGGTGTCCATGGCGAATGGCTCCTTCAGCGTGGCGGCGGCAGCGCGTTGACCCAGGCGACGACTTGCCGCACCGCTTCGTCGGTGGCGGCGCGCAGCGCCGTCACACCGCCGACCGCATCGGCCGTGGCCGCCGGCTGGCGCACGCTGAAGGTGCGCTGGCCGAGCAGGCGGCTGGTCTTGGCGGTGGGCGCGATCGCGGTCACGCGCAGGCGCACCACGCCCTCGCTCGCCTCGGGCGACGAGAAGATCTGCGCGAACTCGTCCAGCTCGGCGCGCAACTCGATCTGCGCCAGTCCGGCGCCGGCCTCGACCACCGGACGCGTGGCCGAGAAGGCCTCGCGCAGGCGCTGGGTGATGAGCTGCGGCGGCGACATGGTCCAGCGCGCCTGCGCATAGGGGCGCGGCTGCTGGCCGCCGTCGCTGTGCGCCAGGCGGTAGATGATGGCGGTGCCGTCGATGGCGGCGCTGGATTCGACCCGGTCGAGCGCCAGCGCCGGTCCGTCGGGGGCAGCGTCGGCGGCCACCGGCAGCGGCGGGCCGAGGTCGTAGGGCTGCGGGCGTACCGGCTTGTCGGGCAGCGGCAGTGCGCAGCCGGTCAGCGCCAGCATCAGGGCGGCCGCGGCGATCCTGATGCCGGCGGCGCGGGCGCGATCGGAGATCGATGTCATGTGCGTGTCCTCAACGTGGTGCGGCGGGCGCGGCCGGCGCGGGCGTGCCGGCGGGGGTTTCTCCGAAACCGGGCTCGCCTGGTCCGGGCGGGATGGCACCGCTGCCGTAGATGAAGGACTGCGGGTTCTCGCCCAGCGTGTTGGCGATGCGGTCGAGCCGGCGGATGGTGCGGCTGGCATCCTCGGTCAGGCTCTGGATGCGCGGCAGCGTGGTGGCGGTGACGGTGTTGGCGCTTTCGCTCAGCTGATCGACCACGCCTCCCTTGCCGGCGACCTGGTCGACGGCACGCTTGACGTCGCCAGCCACGCTGTCGAAGCTGGCCACGGTCTGCTGGGTCTGCCGGGCCGCGGTCTCGATCGACTTCAGCGCGCTGCCGGCCTGGCGCACCAGGCCCGGGATGTCGGTGCGCGCCGGGTCGAGCTGCGCCTTGATGGTCTTGTCGGTGGTTTCGGCCAGCTGGCGGGTGCTCCGGGCGGCCTCGCCGATTTCCTTCAGTGCGGTGCTGAAGGCGACCTGGTTGTCGTCGCTCAGCACCTGGTTGACGCGCTCGGTGATCTGCCCGACCTTGTCGGCCAGGTCGTTGGCCATGTCGGTCAGCTGGCCCAATGCGCTGGGCTTGAGCGGGATGCGCGGTGGCCCGTTGGGGCCGGGCGGCAGCGGTTCGGCCGAACCGCCCTGATCGTCTAGCTGTATGAATGACAGGCCGGTGACGCCCTGGAACGCCAGCGTGGCGAAGGTCGACTGGCTGACCGGCGCGTCCGGTGACACCGCCAGCCGCACCAGTACCTGGGCGCGGTCGGCCGGGTCGAAGCCGATGTCGGTCACCTTGCCGACCGCCACGCCCTTGTAGCGCACCGCCGCCTGCGGCTGCAGGCCGCTGACGGCTTCCTTGCTGACCAGTTCGTAGGCGACGGTGTTGACCTCGTCGCGCAGCAGCCACATGGCCAGGCCGATGAGCAGCGCCGTGACCGCCAGCACGAAGGCGCCGGCAGCCAGGGCATGGGCTTTGTTTTCCATGGTGGTTCTATTGTCCTTTGGCCGGTGGGTCGGCACGCCGCTGGCGCAGCAGTTCCATGGCGCGCTGGCCGCGTTCGCCGAGGAAGAAGTGGCGGATGAAGGGGTGGTCGAAGGCCAGCACCTCGGGCACCGGTGCGGCGATGACCACATGCTGGTCGGCCAGCACGGCGACGCGGGTCGACAGCTCGAACAGCGTGTCGAGATCGTGCGTGACCATCACCACCGTCAGGCCCAGGTCCTGGTGCAGCGAGCGCAGCAGGGTGACGAAGGCGTCCGAGCTGTCGGGATCGAGCCCGGCGGTCGGCTCGTCGAGCATCAGCAGCGGTGGGTCCATGATCAGCGCGCGCGCCAGCGCCACGCGCTTGATCATGCCGCCCGACAGCTCGGACGGCATCTTGTGCGCGTCGCTCGCCTTCAGGCCGACCATCTGCAGCTTCAGCAGCGCCGCCTCGCGCGCCAGCTCGTCCGGCAGGGCGCGCGTTTCGCGCAGCGGAAACGCGATGTTGTCGAGCACGCTGAAGGCCGAGAACAGCGCGCCTTGCTGGAACAGCATGCCGACGCGCGCGGCGGCACCGGCGCGCGACAGTTCGCGCACCGGCTGGCCCAGCACTTCCACGCTGCCCTGGTGCGGCCGGTTCAGGCCCAGCATCTGGCGCAGCAGCACCGTTTTGCCGGTACCCGAGCCGCCGACCAGGGTCAGCACCTCGCCGCGGTAGACGGTGAGGTCCAGATCCTTGTGCACCACCACCTGGCCGCCGCCGGGCACCGGGAACACGCTCCACAGCCCGCGCACCTCGATCATCGGCTCGCCCTGCTCGGGCAGCGGCGGCGGCGCCTCGTCGTGCTGCTCGGCGACCGGAGCCGGCGTGACTGCTTCGGCTTCGGCGCTCATGCAACCTGCCCTCCGAAATGACCGATGGCCGCGGAGCAGGCCACGCCAGCGGCCGCCATGGAGCGGGCTTGGCCCGGCCATCGGCGGCGCCCCTCTGGGGGGCTGAGGTCCGCGGCTCCGGACCTGCCAGTGCAGGTCTGGACGGACCGAAGGGCCGTCGCGTCTGGCGACGAGCACGTGGCGCGAACTGGCTCAGGGGGGAGCGTCATCTCTACATGCCGACTTTCTTGAACAGCACCGCGAACAGCGCGTCGATCAGGATCACCGCCGTGATCGAGGCCACCACCGAAGCCGTGGTGCCCTGGCCCAGGCTCTCGGTGTTCGGCTTGACGCGCAGGCCGTAGTGGCAGCCGATCAGCGCGATCGAGACGCCGAACACCACCGACTTGGCGCAGGCCAGCCACAGGTTCGACACCCGCACCACCTTGGGCAGCATCTCCAGGAAGTAGCTCGGCGTGATGCCGAGCGTGATGTCGGCCGCCAGCATGCCGCCGACCAGCGCCGCCAGCGTGGTCCAGACTGCGATCAGCGGCATGGCGATGGCCAGCGCCAGCGCGCGCGGCAGCACCAGCCGGAAGCCGGCCGGGATGCCGAGCACGCGCATCGCGTCGAGCTCCTCGGTGACGCGCATGACGCCGATCTGCGCCGTGATGGCCGAACCCGAGCGGCCGGCGATCAGCACCGCGCCCAGCAGCGGTCCCAGCTCGCGGATCAGTGCCAGCCCGAGGATGTTGACGATGAAGATCTCGGCGCCGAACTGGCGCAGCACCTGACTCATCAGGTAGGCCAGCACGACGCCGATCAGGAAGCCCACCAGCGCCGTGATCGGCAGCGCCTGCGCGCCGATGCGGTACAGGTGGCCCGAGAAGTCGCGCCAGGGCCCCCAGCGCGGCGCGCCGAGCAGGCGCAGGAAGTCCAGCAGCAGCTGGCCCATCAGGGTGACGAAGTCGCGCACCTGGGCGGCGGTCTGGACCACGCCCAGGCCGAGCCGGTCGATGCGCTGGGCCAGCGTGCCGCGGCGTCCGGCCGGCTCGGCCGGCGGGTGCGCGGCCACGCGCTCCAGCAGGGTGCGCTGCTCGGGGTGCAGCTCCAGTTGCGCCGGCCACTGGCGGCCCCAGTGGTTCCACAGCGCCAGCGCACCCAGGTGGTCGAGTCCGTCCAGCGCGCGCAGGTCCCAGGCTGCGGCCGAGCGCGCCTGTGCCAGCGCCGCGCTCACCGTGCGCCAGCCGCGCCCGGCCGTCAGCTGGGCTGCGGTCCACTCGCCGCGCGGCACGGCGCGCAGGCCCTGGTCGCTGGGCTGGGTCTCGAGTCGGGGGGTGGATTCGGGCATGCGCTTGCAACGATGGCTGAAGCGCGGCGCCGGTGCGGCAGCTTCATCCTGGGAGACGATGGTACCGGCTCGGCGTGAAGTCACGCATGGGCGCCAGGGGAATCCGCGCGTAGTCCCCGTCCGACGCCTCGGCCAGCTTGCCGCGTCAGCGCCGCGAACGCGTGATGTAGCGTCGGCGCCAGAAGATGACCACGATGGCGACGGCCAGCAGCACCAGCAGCGCCAGCGCCGCCCACATGCCCTCGGTGCTGTGGATCAGCGGCAGGTGCTGGAAGTTCATGCCGAAGAAGCCGGTGAACAGGTTCAGCGGCAGGAAGATGGCGGTCACCGCCGTCAGCGTGCGCATGATGTCGTTGGTGCGGTGGCCCTGGGCGCTGAAGTGGATCTGCACCGCGTTCTCGGCCGATTGCTCGAGCCGGCGCGCGTGGTGCAGCACGCGGTCGATGTGCTCCATGACGTCGCGGGCGCGCGCGACCAGCTGGTCGCTGCGCGCCTGCGCCAGCGCGGGGTCGGTGCCGAAGGCCGACAGCGGCAACTCGCGCAGCGTGTCGAGCCATTCCTGCATCGCGTCCTGCTGCTCCTCGCACAGGTCTTCCAGCAGATGCAGGCGGCGGCGCGCGTACATGATGGCGTTCCAGGTCGAGTGGTGCGGATCGGGCTTGAGCAGCTCGTTCTGCGACTGCTCCAGCTCGGTCGTGAGGTCCTTGCGCAACTCGAGGTAGCTGTCGACCATGGTGTTGATCATGCGCAGCACCACGTCCGCCGGCCCCTGCGGCAGGCGCGTGCGGGCGCTGGCCGCATCCAGGCTGAGTTTGGCGTCGGCCAGCTGGCGCTGGATGAAGCTGGTCGCGGTGTAGCAGCCGCTCGGGTGCACGCTGATCAGCAGCCGGTCGAAGACGACGAAGCCGACCGCGCGTGACTCGATGCGCGAGAACGCTTCCGGCAGCGGCGCCGTGCCAGGCTCGTAGGCGCCGGCGCCGCGGCTGTGGTAGCTGGCGATGGCGTTGCTGCGATCGGCGTCGTGCTGCACCTCGGCCAGGGTCGCCAGGCGGCGGAAGATCACCAGGTCGTAGACCGAGGTGCCGTCGTAGTGCGAGGGATGCTGGTCGCTGGCCAGGTCGATCAGGTGCACGTCGAGCACGGCCGAGCCACCCAGGCGCTGCGCGGCGGCCTGCAGCTCCGCCTGGTGGCGGATGAACTCGGTGCGGTCGAGATAAACCCAGACGAAGCCGTCGGCCGGTGCTGCGTCCGGAAACTGCTCGAGAAAGCGCAGGCTGCCGGCGGTGAACTCGACGATCTGCACGGGTGCGTGTCCTAGGCCGGCGGCGTGCTCAGCCCTTGGCCAGCAGGCGCGCGGCGTCGCGCGCGAAGTAGGTCAGGATGCCGTCGGCGCCGGCGCGCTTGAAGGCCAGCAGCGCCTCCATCATCACCAGGTCGTGGTCGAGCCAGCTATTCTGCGCTGCCGCCTTGAGCATGGCGTATTCGCCGCTGACCTGGTAGGCGAAGGTCGGCATACGGAATTCGTCCTTGACGCGCCGCACCACGTCCAGGTAGGGCATGCCGGGCTTGACCATCACCATGTCGGCGCCTTCGGCGATGTCGATGGCAACCTCGCGCAGCGCCTCGTCCGAGTTGCCGGGGTCCATCTGGTAGACCTTCTTGTTGCTCTTGCCCAGGTTGGCGGCCGAGCCGACGGCGTCGCGGAACGGGCCGTAGAAGGCGCTGGCGTACTTGGCACTGTAGGCCATGATGCGGGTGTGGATGTGGCCCTTGGCCTCCAGTGCCTGGCGGATGGCGCCGATGCGCCCGTCCATCATGTCGCTCGGCGCCACGATGTCGACGCCGGCCGCCGCCTGGGTCAGCGCCTGCTTGACCAGCTGGCCGACGGTCTCGTCGTTCAGGATGTAGCCGGTCTTGTCGAGCCAGCCATCCTGGCCGTGACTGGTGTAGGGATCGAGCGCGACGTCGGTCATGATGCCGAGTTCGGGGAAGCGCTTCTTCAGCTCCTTGACCACGCGCGGGACCAGGCCGCGCGCGTTGGCGGCCTCGCTGCCTTTCTCGTCCTTCAGCTTGGCATCGACCACCGGGAACAGCGCCATCACGGGAATGCCCAGCTTCACGCAGTCCTCGGCCACCGGCAGCAGCAGGTCGAGCGACAGGCGCTCGACCCCGGGCATCGAAGCCACCGCCTCGCGCTGGTTCTTGCCGTCCAGCACGAACACCGGGTAGATCAGGTCGTTGGCCGACAGTGCGTGCTCGCGCACCAGGCGGCGTGAGAAGTCGTCGCGGCGCAGGCGGCGCGGGCGATTGGCCGGGAAGGGGGCAAGAGGTGTATGCATGGTGAAAATTGTGCCTGAACAAACGCGTGTCGCGCGCGATGGCTGGCGTCACCTTTTCGCGACGGCCGGCACCGCGCACCACCGCGCACTATTGTTCAGATATGAAATCAAATGTTATAGTTATTTTGGGCGGCTTGCCGTCCCCCGCTTTTCCTCCCTGAGCGGGAGCCTTGATGTGTGACAGCAGACAGGCTTTTCAACCCCGGCCCCTTGGGCCGGGGTTTTTTATTGCCATCGGCCGGCGGCTGCGCGCCGACCC
The DNA here is from genome assembly GCF_035444425.1 of Ottowia sp. Classification (GTDB taxonomy): domain Bacteria; phylum Pseudomonadota; class Gammaproteobacteria; order Burkholderiales; family Burkholderiaceae_C; genus Ottowia. Next base: position 12,763 of record NZ_DAOMOQ010000050.1, read on the forward strand.
CGGGGACATAATTCATCATGCTCTGGGTCAAGTCCTTGCACATCGTGTTCATCACCAGCTGGTTTGCTGGCCTGTTCTACCTGCCGCGCATCTTCGTCAACTTGGCCATGGTGCCGCCCGAATCGGTGGCCGAGCGTGCGCGCCTGCTGCTGATGTCACGCAAGCTGTACCGCTTCATGACGTTGCTGGCCTGGCCGGCCGTGATCTTCGGCCTGTGGCTGTGGCTGGGCTACGGCATCGGCCTCGGGCCGGGCAGCGGTTGGATGCACGTGAAGCTGGCGATCGTGGTGCTGCTGATCGCCTACCATCTGTATTGCGGGCGGCTGCTGGCGCGCTTCGAGCGCCAGCAGGAACTGCGCGGTCATGTCTGGTTCCGCTGGTTCAACGAGGCGCCGGTGCTGATGCTGCTGGCGGTTGTGCTGCTGGTGGTGCTGAAGCCGTTCTGACGGCGCGCCGGCAGGCCAGCAGGTGAACCGCTACAAGTCCGCCGCGCTGCCGCTGGGCCTGTTCTATGCAGCCCTGATCGTCTACGCCAGCCTGTTTCCGTTCACCGGCTGGCGCGACCAGGGGCTGGCGCCCTGGGCCTTTCTGTGGGCACCGTGGCCGCAGTACTGGACCCGCTTCGACCTGGTCGCCAACCTGGCCGGCTATGCGCCGCTGGGCTTTCTGCTGGCGCTGGCGCTGATGCGCATGCGGCGCGCCTGGCCGGCGGTGACGCTGGCCAGCACGGCGGCGGCGCTGCTGTCGTTCACCATGGAGAGCCTGCAGTCCTACCTGCCGCTGCGCGTGGCCTCCAACCTCGACCTGGGCCTGAACGCGGCCGGCGGCATGCTGGGCGCGTTGCTGGCCTTCGTGCTCGAACGGCTGGGCGCGATCGACCGCTGGCGCCGCTTTCGTGCCCGCTGGTTCGTGCGCAACTCGCGTGGGGCGCTGGTACTGCTGGCGCTGTGGCCGGTCGGCCTGCTGTTTCCGGCGCCGGTCGCGTTCGGGCTCGGCCAGGTGTGGGAGCGGCTGGAGGAAGGCGTGGCCGAACTGCTGCAAGACACGCCCTTCATCGAATGGCTGCCGTTGCGCGAACTGGAACTGCAGCCGCTGCTGCCGGGCGCTGAACTGGTGTGCGTGGCCCTGGGCGCGCTGGTGCCCTGCCTGCTCGGCTACACCGTGGTGCGGCACCGCGGCCGGCGCGTGCTGTTTGCGCTGTCGGCGCTGCTGGTGGGCATCGGCGTGTCGGCGCTCTCGGCCGGCCTGAGCTACGGGCCAGTGCACGCCTGGGCCTGGCTCAACCAGCCGGTGCAGCTCGGCCTGCTGCTGGCGGCGCTGGCGGCGCTGCTGCTGCTGCCGATGCCGGGCCGGGTCTGTGTGCTGGCGCTGATGCTGGTGCTGGTGGTGCAGGTGCTGCTGCTGAACGCGGCGCCGCAAAACCCCTACTTTGCGGTCACGCTGCAAGGCTGGGAGCAGGGCCGCTTCATCCATTTCCACGGCCTAGCGCAATGGGTAGGCTGGCTCTGGCCCTATGCGGCCTTCATCTACCTGCTCACGCGCCTGGGCCGGCCCGATGGCGGTCAGCCGCCGGCTGAGCCGGCCCGGCGCTCGCCGGTGCTGGCGGTGGCCGAATTCGTGGCGCTGGAGGGTGCGCAGGCGCCCAACTCGACACCCAATCCCGCGTCGCCACCCATGGACACCCCTATGCCGCCGGCACCGCCCGCCGGGGCCGAGCCTAGAATCGGCGCATGAGTGCTCCCGTCGCGCCCTACTTCCAGCGCCACATCTTCTTCTGCCTGAATCAGCGCACCAATGGCGAGGCCTGCTGCGCCGATCACGGCGCGCAGGCGGCGTTCGACCACTGCAAGGCGCGCGTCAAGGCCGAGGGGCTGGCGGGCCCGGGCAAGGTGCGCGTGAACAAGTCGGGCTGCCTCGATCGCTGCGCCGCCGGGCCGGTGGCGGTGGTATATCCGGAAGCGGTCTGGTACACCTATGTCGACCTCGAGGACATCGACGAGATCGTCGAATCGCACCTGAAGAACGGCGAGGTGGTCGAGCGCCTGCTGACGCCGCCGCATCTGGGACGCTGAAAGCCGGGCTCCGCGAGTGACGGCGCCGCGTGGCCGGTGATCCGGCACCGCTGTCGATTCGAATCACAAGCCCGGCCGCTATAATTAACGTAGCTGCATGAATGCCCAGACCCAATCCCTGACGCTGCACGGTCCGGCCGGTGCCATTGAGGCGCTGCTCGACCTGCCGGAGCCCGACCTGTTCGATGTACCGCTGGGCACCGTGGTGCTGGCGCATCCGCATCCGCAGTTCGGCGGCACCATGACCAACAAGGTGGTGCAGACCCTGGCGCGCGCCTGGGTGCAATGCGGCTGGCGCGCGCTGCGCTTCAATTTCCGCGGTGTCGGCGCCAGCGCCGGCAGCTACGACGAAGGCCGCGGCGAAGTCGACGACATGCTGGCCGTGGTGGCGCAAGGCGCGCCCGCCGATGGCGCGCTGGCGATCGGTGGCTTCTCCTTCGGTGCTTTCGTCGCCTGCCAGGTGATTGATGCGCTGCACCCGCAGCGGGCGATCACCAAGGCGGTGCTGGTGGGCACCGCCGCCTCGCGCTTCGAGGTCGCCCCGGTCCCCACCGAACTGCACCCGCAGACCCTGGTGGTGCACGGCGAGCACGACGACACCGTGCCGCTGGCCGCCGTCATGGACTGGGCGCGTCCGCAGCTGCTGCCGGTCACGGTGGTGCCCGGCGGCGAACATTTTTTCCATGGCCAACTGTCGCTGCTCAAGATGCTGGTCACGCGCCATGTGCGCGCCTGAGGCCATGAGCGCCAGCGGCCCTTCCATCCTGATTCCACACCTACATCCATGAACCGTTTCCTCAAGACACTTGCCGCGCTGGCGCTGTCCGCCGCGGCCCTTGCCAGCCATGCCCAGGCGCCGCAACCGCCCGAGGTGGCGGCCAAGGCCTATCTGCTGATGGACGTGACCGCCGGCCAGGTGCTGGCGGCGCAGGAGGTCGACACGCCGGTCGAGCCGGCTTCGCTGACCAAGCTGATGACTGCCTACCTGGTGTTCGACGCCCTGAAGGCCAAGAAGCTCACGCTCAACCAGACGCTGCCGGTGTCCGAGCGCGCCTGGAAGATGCCGGGCTCGCGCATGTTCATCGATCCCAAGATGCAGGTGCCGGTGGAGGATCTGCTCAAGGGCATGATCGTGCAGTCCGGCAACGATGCCACGGTGGCGCTGGCCGAGGGCGTGGCCGGCTCGGTCGAACGCTTCGTGCAGCTGATGAACGACCAGGCCAAGGCGTTGGGCCTGAGCAACACCTCGTACCGCAACCCGGAAGGCCTGACCGAGGCCGGCCACACCACCACGGCGCGCGATCTGGCGACGCTGTCGACACGGCTGCTGCACGACTTTCCGGAGTACGTGCACTACTACACCATCAAGAAGTACCGCTACCCGGGCACGCCGGCCAGCAACGACACCAACCGCAACCTGCTGCTGCACCGCGATCCGACGGTCGACGGCCTCAAGACCGGCCACACCAAGGCTGCCGGCTACTGCCTGGTGGCCACCGCCAAGCGTGATTTCCCGAACGTGAAGGGGCGACGGCTGCTGTCGGTGGTGCTGGGCGCCAGCAGCGAGGCGGCGCGTGCCAACGAGTCGCAGAAGCTGCTCAACTGGGGCTACACCGCCTACGAAGGCGTTAAGCTGTTCGACGCCGGCCAGGCGGTGGCGAGTCCGAAGGTGTGGAAAGGCAAGAGCGCAGAGCTCAAGCTCGGCCGTACCGAACCGGTGGTGGTGGCGGTGCCAACCGGCACCGCGGCCGAGGTCAAGACCGAGGTTGCGCGGCCGGAGCCGCTGGTCGCGCCGTTCCAGAAGGGTCAGGCGGTGGCTACGCTGAAGGTCAAGCGCGGCGATCAGCAGCTGGTCGAGCTGCCGCTGGTGGCGCTGGAGTCGGTGGAGGAAGCCGGTTTCCTGGGCCGCGCTTGGGATGCCATGCGCCTGTGGATCAGGTGATGCGCAGCGGCGCTGGCGCCGCCATTGCGGGCCAAGCGGCGTCGCGTTATACTTGAAGGCTTTCCCGCGATTGGGGCGGGGAATCTGCCTGCGCGTCACACCGAGGTCCTGACCGGCATCCGCTGCCGGGCGACCGGCCTGGTGTCGACGCGCTGAATCATCCAAGCGTTTAGGGACGTTTTTCAATGCCAACCATCAGTCAGCTGGTGCGTCACGGGCGGACGGTCGAGAAGATCAAATCCAAGAGCCCGGCGATGCAGAACTCGCCGCAGCGTCGCGGCGTGTGCACGCGCGTGTACACAACGACGCCCAAGAAGCCCAACTCGGCGCTTCGCAAGGTCGCCAAGGTGCGCCTGACCAACGGTTTCGAGGTCATCTCGTACATCGGTGGTGAGGGCCACAACCTGCAGGAGCACAGCGTGGTGCTGGTGCGCGGCGGCCGGGTCAAGGACTTGCCGGGTGTGCGCTACCACATCGTGCGCGGCTCGCTCGACCTGCAAGGCGTGAAAGACCGCAAGCAGGCGCGCTCCAAGTACGGCGCCAAGCGGCCGAAGAAGGCCTGATCGGCGTTCTGCGCAAGCAGGGAAGAAGCCGCAAAGGTCGGATTGTCATTTTTTGGTGCTTGAATCGGGTGGCAGACGGCCCCGGTCCAGGCGTAGTGGTCTTGAACAAAGATCAAGTAAGTGCAGGCTCCCGATGGGTCTGCGGGGCGTTCGGAGCAAACAGGACTACTCCGCCCGCCAACTGAAGCAAGTGAGGTGAAACATGCCACGTCGTCGCGAAGTCCCTAAGCGTGAAATCCTGCCGGATCCCAAGTACGGCAACGTCGAGCTGTCTAAGTTCATGAACGTGATCATGGAGGGCGGCAAGAAGGCGGTCGCCGAGCGCATCATCTACGGCGCGTTCGAGACCATGGAGAAGAAGAGCGGCAAGGATCCGCTCGAGCTCTTCATCACCGCCATCAACAACGTCAAGCCGATGGTCGAGGTCAAGAGCCGCCGCGTCGGTGGCGCCAACTACCAGGTGCCAGTGGAAGTGCGTCCGGTGCGCCGGCTGGCGCTGTCGATGCGCTGGATCAAGGAGGCCGCCCGCAAGCGCGGCGAGAAGTCGATGTCGCTGCGCCTGGCCAACGAGCTGCTGGAGGCCAACGAAGGCCGCGGCGGCGCCATGAAGCGCCGCGACGAGGTGCACCGCATGGCCGAAGCCAACAAGGCGTTCAGCCACTTCCGCTTCTAACCACACAGTTCGGCGTTCGGCGCTTTCGGCGTTGAGCGTGCGAAAAGGGCGGGTCGGTCGGCCCGCCGGTTTCTCGCTGAACGCCGGGCGCTCAACGCCCAACCTGCCCACAAGGATTCATCATGGCTCGCAAAACCCCCATCGAGCGCTATCGCAACATCGGCATCTCGGCGCACATCGACGCTGGCAAGACCACCACGTCGGAGCGCATTCTGTTCTACACCGGCGTGACCCACAAGCTGGGCGAGGTGCACGATGGCGCGGCCACGACCGACTGGATGGAGCAGGAGCAGGAGCGCGGCATCACCATCACCTCGTCGGCGGTGACCTGCTTCTGGAAGGGCATGGACCTGTCGCGCCCCGAGCACCGCATCAACATCATCGACACCCCGGGCCACGTCGACTTCACCATCGAGGTCGAGCGCTCGATGCGCGTGCTCGACGGCGCTTGCATGGTGTACTGCGCGGTCGGCGGCGTGCAGCCGCAGTCGGAGACCGTGTGGCGTCAGGCCAACAAGCACAAGGTGCCGCGCCTGGCCTTCGTCAACAAGATGGACCGCACTGGCGCCAACTTCTTCAAGGTCTACGACCAGATGAAGCTGCGCCTGCAGGCCAACCCGGTGCCGGTGGTGGTGCCGATCGGTGCCGAGGACAAGTTCCAGGGCGTGGTCGACCTGATCAAGATGAAGGCCATCATCTGGGACGAGGCGTCCCAGGGCATGAAGTTCGAATATCAGGACATCCCGGCCGACCTCGTCGACGTGGCCCAGGAGTGGCGCGAGAAGATGGTCGAGTCCGCCGCCGAGGCCAGCGAAGAGCTGATGAACAAGTACCTCGAAGAGGGTGACCTCTCCGAGGAAGACATCATCGCCGGCATCCGCCAGCGCACCATCGCCACCGAGATCCAGCCCATGCTGTGCGGCTCGGCGTTCAAGAACAAGGGCGTGCAGCGCATGCTGGACGCGGTGCTCGACTTCCTGCCCTCGCCCAAGGACATCCCGCCGGTGGCCGGCGAGGACGACAACGAGCAGCCGGTGACGCGCCAGGCCGACGACAACGAGAAGTTCTCGGCGCTGGCGTTCAAGCTGATGACCGACCCCTTCGTCGGCCAGCTGACCTTCGTGCGTGTCTATTCGGGCGTGCTGACCAAGGGCGACACGGTCTACAACCCGGTCAAGGGCAAGAAGGAGCGCATCGGCCGCATCGTGCAGATGCACGCCAACGAGCGTCAGGAGATCGAGGAAATCCGCGCCGGCGACATCGCCGCCTGCGTCGGCCTGAAGGACGTGACCACCGGTGAAACCCTGTGCGATCCGAGCGCCATCATCACGCTGGAGCGCATGGTGTTCCCCGAGCCCGTGATTTCGCAGGCGGTGGAGCCCAAGACCAAGGCCGACCAGGAGAAGATGGGCATCGCCCTGTCGCGCCTGGCCTCGGAAGACCCGTCCTTCCGCGTGCGCACCGACGAGGAGTCGGGCCAGACCATCATCTCCGGCATGGGCGAGTTGCACCTGGAGATCCTGGTCGACCGCATGAAGCGCGAGTTCAACGTCGAGGCCAACGTCGGCAAGCCGCAGGTGGCCTACCGCGAGACGGTGCGCAAGACCGTCACCGACGTCGAGGGCAAGTTCGTGCGCCAGTCGGGCGGCAAGGGCCAGTACGGCCACGTTGTCTTCACGCTGGAGCCGCAGGAAGCCGGCAAGGGCTTCGAGTTCGTCGACGAGATCAAGGGCGGCGTGGTGCCGCGCGAGTACATCCCGGCGGTGCAGAAGGGCGTCGAAGAGGCGCTGACCAGCGGCGTGCTGGCCGGCTACCCGGTGGTCGACGTGCTGGTGCGCCTCACTTTCGGCTCCTACCACGACGTCGACTCGTCCGAGCAGGCTTTCAAGATGGCGGCCATCTTCGGCTTCAAGGAAGCCGCTCGCAAGGCCAACCCGGTCATCCTCGAGCCCATGATGGCGGTCGAGGTCGAGACCCCGGAAGAGTACGCCGGCAACGTGATGGGCGACCTGTCGAGCCGTCGCGGCATGGTGCAGGGCATGGACGACATGGTCGGTGGCGGCAAGACCATCAAGGCCGAGGTGCCGCTGTCCGAGATGTTCGGCTACGCCACCACGCTGCGCTCGATGTCGCAGGGCCGCGCCACCTACACGATGGAGTTCAAGCACTACGCCGAGGC
>NZ_DAOMOQ010000051.1:0-20130 GCF_035444425.1 Ottowia sp.
TGACCGCCGACGAAATCCAGCAGGCCTTCAACCACTGGGACGACATCGAGCTGCATTTCAAGGGCGAGGTGATCCGCTCGGGCGGCCACGGCTTCGTCGGCATCGGGCGCAAGAAGCTGCTCAACATCCTGCAGGCGCGCTGCGAGCAGCTCGGCGTGAAGCTGGTGTTCGAGACCGAGGTCGATTCGGACCTGGAGTTTCCGGACGCCGACCTGATCATCGCCAGCGACGGCATCAACTCCAAGATCCGCACGCGCTACGAGGACGTGTTCCAGCCCGAGCTGGTGGTGCGGCCCAACCGCTACATCTGGCTCGGCACGCACAAGCTGTACGACGCCTTCACCTTCCTGTTCGAGAAGACCGAGCACGGCTGGTTCCAGGCCCACATCTACAAGTTCGATGAGAACACCACCACCTTCATCGTCGAGTGTCCCGAACACGTCTGGCTGGCGCACGGCCTCGACAAGGCGACGCAGGATGAATCGATCGCCTTCTGCGAGAAGCTGTTCGCGTCCAACCTGCAGGGCGCCAGGCTGCTGTCCAACGCGCGCCATCTGCGCGGCTCGGCCTGGCTCAACTTCACCCGCGTCAAGTGCGCGCAGTGGTGGCTGAAGAACGCGCAGGGCAGCCACGTGGTGTTGATGGGCGACGCCGTGCACACGGCGCACTTCGCCATCGGCTCCGGCACCAAGCTGGCGATCGAGGATGCCATCGAGCTGACGCGATTGTTCCAGGAAATGGGCGACGCGCCCGAGACCATCGGTGAGGTGCTGACGCGCTACCAGGAGCTGCGCAGCGTCGAGGCGCTGCGGCTGCAGAACGCGGCCTGGAACGCCATGGAATGGTTCGAGGTCTGCGGCGAGCGCTACTGCGACACGCTGGAGCCGCCGCAGTTCATGTACAGCATGCTGACGCGCAGCCAGCGCATCAGCCACGAGAACCTGCGGCTGCGCGACGCCGGCTGGCTGGAAGGCTACGAGCGCTGGCTGGCCGACCGTACGCCGGTGCCAGCCGGCACGGCTGACGCCGTACCGGTTCCGCCCATGCTGACGCCGTACCGCGTGCGCGGCCTGACGCTGAAGAACCGCATCGTCGTCTCGCCGATGGCGCAGTACAAGGCGGTCGATGGCGTGGTGGGCGACTGGCACCTGATGCACCTGGGCGCGCGCGCCGTCGGCGGCGCCGCGCTGGTGATGGTCGAGATGACCTCGCCGACCATGGCGAAGGGCTACGACGGCCGCATCACGCCCGGCTGCCCGGCACTGGAAAACGATGCGCAGCAGGCCGCCTTCAAGCGCATCGTCGACTTCGTGCACACCCACAGCGACGCCCGCATCGGCCTGCAGCTCGGCCACAGCGGCCCCAAGGGCTCGACGCAGTTGGGCTGGGAGCAGATCGACGAACCGCTGCCGGCCGGCAACTGGCCGCTCGCGGCAGCCAGCGCCGTGCCTTATGGCGAGCAGAACCAGACCCCGCAGGCGCTGACGCGCGCCGACATGGACACGATCCGCGACGCCTTCGTCGCCGCCACCCGGCGCGCCGAGGCGGCCGGCTTCGACTGGCTGGAGCTGCACTGCGCGCACGGCTACCTGCTGTCGTCCTTCATCAGTCCGTTGACCAACCGGCGCGACGACGAGTACGGCGGCTCGGTCGAGAACCGCTGCCGCTATCCGCTGGAGGTATTCGCCGCCATGCGCGCGGCCTGGCCCGAGCGCAAGCCGATGAGCGTGCGCATCTCGGCGCACGACTGGGCACCGGGCGGCAACACACCGGCCGACGCGCTGGCGATCGCCAGGCTGTTCAAGGCGGCCGGCTGCGACATGATCGACGTCTCCTCGGGCCAGACCACGCGCGAGGCCAGGCCGATCTACGGCCGCATGTACCAGACGCCGTTCGCCGACCGCATCCGCAACGAGGGCGGCATCGCCACCATGGCGGTGGGTGCGATCTCCGAGGCCGACCACGCCAACAGCATCATCGCCGCCGGCCGCGCCGACCTGTGCGCGATCGGGCGCCCGCACCTGGCCGATCCGGCCTGGACGCTGCACGAAGCCGCCAAGCTGCAAAGCCAGGCCGTGAGCTGGCCCCTGCCCTACCTGAACGGGCGCGACCAGCTGTACCGCGAGGTCGGGCGCCAGCAGGCGCAGCAGGCCGATGCCTTGGCCCATGCCCAGATTCAGGCCGCGCCTAGCGTGGAGCCGCAGGCCGCCGCGAGCTGAACGCCATGGATCTGGAAGCCCGCGCGCACGCCGAGCACCCCGACGAGCTGCGCCTGTGGCTGCGCCTGCTGACCTGCACGCAGCTGATCGAGCGCGAGATCCGCAGTGACCTGCGCGAGCAATGGGGCACCACCTTGCCGCGCTTCGACCTGATGGCGCAACTTGAGCGCGCGCCCGACGGCCTGCGCATGAACCAGCTGTCGCGCCGCATGATGGTGACCGGTGGCAACATCACCGGCATCACCGACCAGCTCGAGGCCGAAGGCCTGGTCGAGCGCACCGGCGTCGAGGGCGACCGGCGCGCGTTCCAGGTGCGGCTGACGGCCAAGGGCCGCAAGCAGTTCAACGCCATGGCGCAGGCGCACGAAGCCTGGATCGTCAATGCCTTCGCCGGCCTGAGCGCACGCGAGATCCAGACCCTGCACGGCCTGCTGGGCAAGGTCAAGCAGCATTTCCTGGCGGAGGTTTGAGCATGAACACCGGAACAGCCGGACGCGAAGGGCGCAAGGAACACGCGAAGGACACGAAGAGTTCAATACCGGTTTTTTGCGTTCCTCGCGGACCCTTCGCGTTCTTCGCGTCCGGTATTCAATCTGGCCTTGGCAGAACATGAGCCCTTCCACCGAACACCTCGTGCTGCCGTTCTTCGATGACGCCCACCGTGACATCGGTGCGCGCCTGCCCGAGTGGGTGAACGCGCAAGACGTGGATGAACGCGACGACCGCGCCGCCTGCCGCGAGTGGGTGCGGCGACTCGGCGAAGGCGGCTGGCTGCGCTACTGCGTGCCAGGCGCGCACGGCGGCGCGCTGCCGGCGCTGGATTCGCGCGCGCTGGTGGTGCTGCGCGAGACGCTGGCCTTCCATTCGCCGCTGGCCGACTTCGCCTTCGCCATGCAAGGGCTGGGCAGCGGCGCGATCTCGATCGCCGGCTCGCCGGCGCAGCAGGCGGCCTACCTGCCGGCGGTCGCGCGCGGCGACAAGATCGCCGCCTTCGCGCTGTCTGAGCCCGGCGCCGGCTCCGACGTCGCCGCCATGCAGTTGCAGGCCACGCCGGCGCGCGCCGACTGCGTGGCTCAGGAGCCCGACGGCGCCTTCATGCTCGATGGCCGCAAGACCTGGATCAGCAACGGCGGCATGGCCGATTTCTACTGCGTATTCGCCAAGACCGAACCGCAGGCCGGCAGCCGCGGCATCAGCGCCTTCATCGTCGATGCCGATGCGCCGGGGCTGGATGCGTCCGGGCACATCGAGGTGATGGCGCCGCACCCGCTGGCCGAGCTGGTGTTCACGCGCTGCCGCGTGGCGGCCGAGCAGCAGCTTGGTGAACTCAATGCCGGCTTCAAGCTGGCGATGCAGACGCTCGACATCTTCCGCGCCAGCGTCGCCGGCGCCGCGCTCGGCATGGCGCGGCGCGCACTGGCCGAGGCCGTGCGCCACGCCGGCCGGCGCCGCATGTTCGGCCAGGTGCTGGCCGATTTCCAGCTGACGCAAGCGCGGCTAGGCGAGATGGCGGCGCTGATCGACGCCGGCGCGTTGCTGACCTACCGCGCGGCCTGGATGCGCGATACCGGACAGGGCTCGATGAAGGAGCGCAGCGTGGCTGCGGCCATGGCGAAGATGGTTGCGACCGAGAACGCGCAGCGCGTGATCGACATGGCGCTGCAGCTGCACGGCGGCCTGGGCGTGAAGGTCGGCAGCAAGGTCGAATCGCTGTACCGCGACATCCGCGCGCTGCGCATCTACGAAGGCGCCACCGAGGTGCAGCAGCTCATCATCGGCAAGGCCGTGCTGCAGCCCTGACCAAGAACACGCATTCAAGAGACAAGCCATGAACCACACCACCGCGCCCAGCGCCCAAACCGACCGCTTCGTCCACGACCGCCTGCCGCCGCGCGCGCAATGGCCCGAGCTGCGCTACGACCTGCCCGAGCTGCGGATCGCGCCGCAGGTCAACCTGGTGCAGCAGTTGTTCGACCAGGTGCGCGCCCGGGGCTGGATCGACCGGCCGCTGTTTCGCACCGCCGCGCGTACGCTCAGCTACGCCGAGGCCGAGCGCGAGGTCGACCGGATGGCGCGCATGCTGACGCACGAGTTGAAGCTGCAGCCCGGCAACCGCGTGCTGCTGCGCGGCGGCAACTCGATCTCGATGGCGCTGGCCTGGCTGGCGGTGGTCAAGGCCGGCCTGATCGCGGTGGGCACGATGCCGCTGTTCCGCGCCCGCGAGCTCGGCGTGGTGATGGACAAGTCGCAGCCGGCCGCCGCGCTGTGCGAGGGCAAGCTGCTGGCCGAGCTGCAGGACGCCGCAGCCAGCCGCCCGTTCGTGCGGAACGTGCTGGCCTTCAACCAGCCCGATGACGCCGGTTCGCTGGAGGCGCGGGCGGCGGCGCAGCCGGACCGGTTCGATGCCTGCCCGACCGCGGCCGACGACATCGCGCTGCTGGCCTTCACCTCCGGCACCACAGGCGAGCCCAAGGTGGTGGTGCACAGCCACCGCGACGTGCTGGCCGCCTGCCAGGCCTGGCCGCGCCACGTGCTGCGCGCCACCGAGCTGGACGTGGTCACCGGTTCGCCGCCGCTGGCCTTCACCTTCGGCCTCGGCGGGCTGCTGCTGTTCCCGATGGGGGCCGGGGCCTCGATCTACTTCGCCGACGTGCCCTACACGCCCGAGGTGATGGTGCGGCTGATGCGCGAGCACGGCGTCAGCATCTGCTACACCGCGCCCACCTTCTACCGCCAGATGGCGCCGCATGCCCAGGCGATCGGCATTCCCAGCCTGCGCATCTGCGTCAGCGCCGGCGAAGCGCTGCCCGACGCCACGCGCCAGCTCTGGAAACAGGCCACCGGCATCGAGATGCTGGACGGCATCGGCTCGACCGAGATGTTCCACATCTTCATCTCCTCGGCCGGCGACGAGGTGCGCGCCGGCGCCATCGGCAAGGTGGTGCCGGGTTATCAGGCCCGGGTGGTCGACGAGAACGAGCAGGAACTGCCGCGCGGCCAGATCGGCAAGCTGGCGGTGATCGGCCCCACGGGCTGCCGCTACATGAGCGACCCGCGCCAGACCGTCTATGTGCGGGGCGGCTGGAACCACCCCGGCGACGCCTTCATCCAGGACGAGGACGGCTACTTCCACTACCAGGCGCGCGATGACGACATGATCATCACCGCCGGCTACAACGTCGGCGGTCCGGACGTGGAGGACGCCCTGCTGACGCACCCGGCGGTGGCCGAATGCGGCGTCATCGGCAAGCCCGACGAGGACCGCGGCATGATCATCAAGGCCTTCGTGGTCCTGAAGGACGGCCACGCGGCGGATGCCGCCATGGTCAAGCTGCTGCAGGACCATGTGAAGAGCCACATCGCGCCCTACAAGTACCCGCGCGAGGTCGAATTCGTCACCGCGCTGCCGCGCACCGAGACCGGCAAGCTGCAGCGCTTCAAGCTGAGACAACAGGCATGAGGAAACTATTGCAGCCACCCGGCTGGGCGCCGGCCAAGGGCTACGCCAACGGCATCGCCGCGCGCGGCACCCACGTGTTCGTCGGCGGCCAGATCGGCTGGAACGACCAGCAGCAGTTCGAGACCGACGACTTCATCGCGCAGACACGCCAGGCCCTGGAGAACGTCGTCGCCGTACTGAAGGAAGCCGGCGCCGGCCCCGAGCACATGGTGCGCATGACCTGGTACGTGATCGACCGCGTCGAGTACAACGCGCGCCTGAAGGAACTCGGCGGCGTCTACCGTGAGGTGATCGGCAAGAACTTCCCGGCCATGACCTGCGTCGAGGTGTCGGCGCTGATGGAGGCGCGCGCCAAGGTCGAGATCGAGGTCACGGCGGTGCTGCCGGACGCCTGAGTCAGCTATTGAGAATTCCGTAACTCACGACACGCTGCCGGCCCTCACCCCTGTCCTCTCCCAGAGGGAGAGGGAGTCTCTTTGGAAGGGTGCGCCTTGTCATGTAATTCGAGAATCTCGATAGAGCAAGTTCGGCTCAAGTGCTCACGCCATGGATCCGTGAATCGAAAGAGCGCGGGGTCGCGTGGACAGCTCGAGGGCATATGGGAGCTCGGGGGCATGATGTTGGAGCGGCGGCAGCCGCGAATCAAGCTTGCATGCACAGCAGACGCCTGTTCGCGGCTGCCGCCGCTCCCGCAGGTGAAGGGCCGATATCCGAGCGGCAGTGCTTGAAACTGCATGCATCGAAGCCAGGAATGTCGTGCGTCGGCATCGGCTGCCACGCGGTTCTCCGGTTCAGTCGCCGGTCATGCCGTCGCGCGCGCGTTCGAAGGCGCGCCAGAAGGCGGCGTCCTGCGTGGTCGCGAAGTTGATGCGCATCAGCGCGCTCGGCTGGCGCTCGGCGTGGAACAGCGCGCCCGGCGCCAGCAGGTAGCCCTCGTCAAGCAGGCGCAGCGCCAGCTGGTCGGTGTCGACGCCGGTGTCGACCCAGCCGAACAGGCCGGCCGGCTCGGCGGCGAAGCGGCAGCCGGCGGCGCTGGCCAGGCGCACACTGCGGCTGCGTGCGGCGTCGAGGCGACGGCGCACGCGCTCGGCGTGGCGGTGCAGCTGGCCCAGCTCGATGCACTGCGCCAGCGCGCGTTCCAGCAGGGCCGGCGTGGTCAGGGTGGCCAGCAGCTTGGTGTCGAGCAGCGGCTCGACCAGCGGCTCCGGCGCCGCCAGGAAGCCGACGCGCCAGCCGGGCGACAGGATCTTGGCGAAGCCGCCGATGTAGATGGTGCGCGCCAGGCCGTCGAGCATCGACAGCCGCGTCGCGTGCGTGGGCGCCAGGTGGCAGTAGCTGTCGTCCTCGGCGATCCAGAAGCCGTGCTGCTGCGCCAGCTGCAGCAGCCGGTGCGCGCTGGCCGGCGACAGGCTGGCGCCGGTGGGGTTGTGCAGCACGCTGACGCTGACGAACAGGCGCGGCGCCAGCGGCGTGCCGGCATGCGCCTCGCAGTAGCGCGCCACGACGTCCAGGTCGGGCCCGTCGGGGCCGCGCGGCACCGGCAGCATGCGCAGCCCCAGCGAGGCCAGGCGCGCGAACTCGACCGCCCAGCCGGGCTCCTCGACCATCACGCTGTCGCCGGCCTTGAGCAGCGTGCGGCTGACGATGTCGAGCGCCTGGGTGGCGCCCACGGTGGTGATGAGCTGGCCCGGCTGCGCGGCCACGCCCATGGCCTGCAGGCGCGCCGCCAGCACCCGGCGCAGTTGGCCGTCGCCGGCCGGCTCGCCATAGCGCACGCTGGTGTCGCGCACGCTGGCGGCGCTGCTGACCTTGCGCAGGCTGGCGGCGATCGGCTCGGTGGCGATCCAGTCGGCCGGCAGCACGCCCATGCCGGGCTGCGGCTTGCTGCTGATCGGCTGGAACATGCTGCGCATCAGCGTGGCGGCGCTGATCGGTGCGTTGCGCCGGCGCGCGTCCCCGGCATCCAGCACTGGCGGTGCGCGCTCGGGCGCGCTGGCGCGTGGCCGCGCCGTGCCGTCGCGCACGAAGAAACCGCGGTTGCGCCGCGCCTCGACCAGGCCCTGCGCCTGCAGCAGGTCGTAGGCGGCGACCACGGTGGACGGGCTGAGCCCGTGCTGCGCCGCGCACTGGCGCACGCTCGGCAGGCGCGAGCCGGGCGCCAGCAGGCGGTCGCGGATGCGGTGGGCGAAGCGCTCGGCGAGCTGCTCGGTCAGCGAGCGGGATGAACTGCGCAGCAGCATGGCGATGGCCGGAACGGTTCCAACTGTATGGATGCGGCCAACAATACAGTTGTTCAACTGCGCTCGTCAACTGTATGGTCTGTGTACTGCTGGGGCGGCTACATTGGCGGCATGACCGCTGCCGAGTTCTCGGCCCTGCTGCTGCTGGCCACCGCCACCAGCTTTACGCCCGGGCCGAACACCACCTTGTCGACCGCGATCGCCGCCAACCGCGGCCTGCGCGGCGCGATGCGCTTCGTCTGCGCCGTGCCCACCGGCTGGGCCGGGCTGTTCGTGCTGTGCGCGCTGGGCGTCGGCGGCCTGGTGCTGGCGCTGCCGGCGCTGCGCTGGGGCGTGCTGCTGGTGGGCGTGGGCTACATGCTGTGGCTGGCCTGGCGGCTGGCCGGCAGCCGCTCGCTCGGGCAGGCCGACGCGCGCCGCATGCAGGTCAGCTTCATGGAAGGCGTGGCGCTGCAGTTCGTCAACATCAAGGCCTGGATGCTGGCGCTGGCCATCGTGGCCGGCTGGATCGCCGGCCGGCCCGACTGGCTGGCGCGGCTGGCGCTGGTGCTGCCGGTGATGCTGGCTTTCGGCTTCGCCAGCAACTTCACCTACGCGCTGATCGGCTCGCTGCTGCGCGGCTGGCTGGCGCAGGGTGAGCGGCTGCTGTGGTTCAACCGCGTGATGGCGGCGGCGCTGACGCTGACGGCGGCCTGGATGGTCTGGAGCGCGCTGGCGCCGTTCTCAGCCGCCGCTCCGTCATGACGCCTTCCGGCAGCGACGCGCGCCTGCTGGCCGGCTACTGGCTCGGCGTGCTGGGGGTGGCGATCTTCGCCATCACGCTGCCGGCCACGCGCATGGCCACCGGCAGCGATGCCGACCCGCAGCTCACGCCGGCCTTCGTCACCGCCGGCCGCGCCGCGCTGGCGGGGTTGCTGTCGGCGGCCTTCCTGCTGGCGACGCGCTCGCCCTGGCCGGCGCGCCGCCACTGGCGCTCGCTGCTGATCGCGGTGGCCGGCAACGTGCTGGGCTTTCCGGTGCTGCTGGCGCTGGCCATGCGCAGCGTCACGGCGACGCACGCGGCGGTGATCATGGCGCTGGGGCCGCTGGCCACCGCGGTGGCGGTGGCGCTGATGATGGGCCAGCGCGCGCGCCCGGCGTTCTGGGTCTGCGCCGTGGTCGGCAGCGCCCTGGTGATGCTGTTCGCCTGGCTGCGGGCGCAGGATGCCGGCGGCTTCGGCCTGGCCTGGGCCGATCTGCTGCTGATCGGCGCCGTCGTCGCCGGCTCGATCGGCTACGTGGCCGGCGCCCAGGTCAGCCCGGTGCTGGGTGCCGAGCGCACCATCTGCTGGATCTGCGCGGTGGCGCTGCCGGTCAGCCTGCCGGCGGCGTGGTGGCTGTGGCCGGAAAGCACTGTCGGCATCCGCAGCAGCGCCTGGGCCGGTTTCGTCTATGTCGGCATGTTCTCGATGTGGGCCGGCTTCTTCGCCTGGTACCGCGGGCTCGACTGGGGCGGCGCGCTGCGCGTCAGCCAGGTGCAGCTGCTGCAGCCGTTCCTGTCGATGCTGTTCGCCATGCCGCTGCTCGGCGAGCGCCTGGACGCGGTGGCGATCGGCTTCGCGCTGGCGGTGGTGGCGACGGTGTTCCTGAGCCGGCGGCTGTCGATGCCGGCGCGGCCCAGGGTCCTGCTGTCATCCGATCGATGAGGAAGCGCCCCGCATGAATCCGAACGACCTGCTCACCGCGTCACCCTGGCGCCTGGCCGAGCGCGCCGCCGCCATGAACCCGTCGGCGATCCGCGAGATCCTGAAAGTCACCGAGCGCCCCGGCATTCTCAACTTCGCCGGCGGCCTGCCGGCGCCCGAGACCTTTCCGGTCGAGGCCATGCGCGCCGCCTGTGCGGCCGTGCTCGGCGAGGGCAGCGCGGTCGCCAGGCCGTCGCTGCAGTACGCCGCCAGCGAGGGCCTGCCGGAACTGCGCGCCTGGGTCGCGGCCGAGCTGGGCCGGCAGGGCGCGCGGGTCGCGCCCGAGCAGGTGCTGATCACCACCGGCAGCCAGCAGGGGCTGGACCTGGTGGCCAAGGTGCTGATCGACCGCGATGCGCCGGTGCTGGTCGAGACGCCGACCTACCTGGGCGCGCTGCAGGCCTTCGCGCCGATGCAGCCGCGCATCGAGGACGTGGCCAGCGACGACGCCGGCGTGCTGCCCGAGGCGCTGCGCACGCAGCTCGGCGATATGCGTGAGCCGCCGCGCTTCATGTACCTGCTGCCCAACTTCCAGAACCCGACCGGCCGCACCATGCCCGAGGCGCGGCGCGAGGCGGTGCTGGCGCTGTGCCGCGAGCGCGGCGTACCCCTCGTCGAGGACAACCCCTACGGCGAACTGTGGTTCGACCAGCCGCCACCGGCGCCACTGCTGGCGCGCTGGCCCGAGGGCGTGGTCTACCTGGGCTCGTTCTCCAAGATCCTGGCGCCCGGACTGCGGCTGGGCTACGTCGTGGCGCCGCCGGCGCTGTACCCGAAGCTGCTGCAGGCCAAGCAGGCAGCCGATCTGCACACGCCGGGCTTCAACCAGCGCGTGGTGCTGGAGGTGATCAGGGACGGCTTCCTCGAGCGCCACGTGCCGACCATCCGGGCGCGCTACCGCTTGCAGCGCGACGCCATGATGGCGGCGCTGCAAGAGCACATGGCCGGCATGGACGTCAGTTGGACGCAACCGATGGGCGGTATGTTCGTCTGGCTGCGCCTGCCCCAGGAACTGGACGCGCAGGACTTGCTGCCCCGGGCGGTCGAAGCCGGCATGGCCTTCGTGCCGGGTGCGCCGTTCCACGCCCAGGCGCCGCAACGCAATGTGTTGCGGCTGTCCTTCGTCACTCAGACGCCCGGGCAGATCGACCGCGGCATGGCGATGCTGGCGCGGGTGCTGCGCCAGGCCTCGTCGCCACCGAGGTCGTGATCACCGGGCAGGCGCCAGCGCATTGGAGGATGCACGACCATGGTTCGCCGCTTTGCCCAGATCGATGTCTTCACCGCCGTGGCCGGCTACGGCAACCCGGTCGCCGTGGTGCTGGACGGCGATGGCCTGGACGAGGCGGCCATGCAGCGCTTCGCGCGCTGGACCAATCTGTCGGAGACCACCTTCGTGCTGCCGCCCACCGATGGCGCGGCCGACTACCGTCTGCGCATCTTCACGCCGGGCGGCGAGCTGCCGTTCGCCGGCCACCCCACGCTGGGTTCGTGCTTCGCCTGGCTGGCGGCGGGCGGCCGGCCGCGCTCCGGCGCGCTGATCGTGCAGCAATGCGCGCAGGGCTTGATACCGATCCGGCGCCAGCAGACCGCAGCGGGCCAGCGCCTGGCCTTCGCCGCGCCGCCCAGCGTGCGCAGCGCGCCGGCGCCGGAACTGCTGGCCCAGGTCTTGCGGGCGCTGGGCTTGCCGGCCGCGCGGCTGCGGCGCGCCCGGCTGCTCGACAACGGACCGGTCTGGCTGACCCTGCAACTGGACCGTGCAGAAACCGTGCTGGCATTGCGGCCGGACCATGCCGCACTGGCCCGACTGGGGTACAAGGTGGGCGTGGTCGGAATGCATCAAGCGCAGCCGGCGCCGGCGCTGATCGAGGTGCGCGCCTTTGCGGCGCCCATCGGCGTCGACGAGGACCCGGTGACCGGCAGCCTCAACGCCAGCCTGGCGCAGTGGCTGATCGAGGCGGGTGAACTGCCGGCGGCGTACGTCGCCGCGCAGGGCACGGCGCTGGGCCGCGCCGGCCGCGTGCACGTCGAGTGCGACACCGGCGGTGCGGCACCTTCGACCAGCTCAGGACAGGCCGCTTCGACCGGCTCAGGACAGGTCTGGATCGGCGGCGACTGCGTGTGCGTAATCCAGGGCGAGGTGGTCTTGTGAGCCCGCCGCTGCACGATCGCCCGCGTGTCGACCACCTGGTGGTGATGGCCGACACGCTCGACGCCGGCGTTGCCTGGTGCGAGGCCACGCTGGGCATGACGCCCGGGCCGGGCGGTGAACACACGCTGTTCGGCACCCACAACCGGGTGCTGGCGGTGGCATCGGCGGCGTTTCCGCTCGCCTACCTGGAGATCATCGCCATCAATCCCGCCGTCGCCTGCGCGCGGGCGACGGCCGCCATCGACCAGAAGCGCTGGTTCGACATGGACGACGAGGACCTGCGCAAGCAGGTGCGCCTGCATGGCCCGCAGTTGATCCACTGGGTGGCGCGCGTGCCCGACGTGCACGAGGCCACGGCGCGCCTGGCGACGCTGGAGATCGACCGCGGCGAGGTGCTGCGCGCCAGCCGCAAGACGCCGCACGGCCTGCTGGAATGGCAGATCACCGTGCGGCCGGACGGCCGGCGCCTGTTCGATGGCTGCCTGCCGACGCTGATCGAGTGGGGCGGCATGCACCCGGCCACCGAGCTGCCGGACAGCGGCCTGGTGCTGCGCTCGCTGACCCTCAAGCACCCGCGCATCACGCCGCTGGCCCAGGCCTGCGCCGCGCTCGACGTCGCCGATCTCGGCGTGCAGCAGGCGCCGCAGCCGGCCATCGAGGCGGTGCTGGCAACGCCGCGCGGCCAGGTCGTGCTGTCGTCGGCACGGGATGGCTGAGCCTAGAAACGGCAGTTGACCGCTCGCCATCTTCGACTAGCCCGCATGCACGCTGAATTCCACGGCTTCGATCACGCCCACCTGTCGGGTGAGAGCGCTATGCACCCGATCGCACCGCTTTCGGTCCGCGCCATGCGGCGTTGTTCGTGCTCGCAGGCACGAGCCTGCGTCGCCTCACCCTTGCAGGGCGCGCATCGGTCAGAGCCCGATGCCGCTCGTGCCGTCCAAAGCTGCGCAGGCAGCTTTGGAGCCGCGGCACTCGCCCTTGCCTGGCACGCCCATCACGGCACGCTCGGGCGCATCCAACTGCCGTTTCTAGGCTGAACGGCGCCGCACGAACCGCCGGCGCAGTGCATCATGAACACGAGGACGTCCGCATGAATCCACCACCGCTGCCGACGCTGGCCGACATCGAAGCCGCCGCGCAGATCGTCTACCGTGAGCTGCCGCCGACGCCGCAATACCGCTGGGCGCTGCTGAGCGAACGGCTGGGCGCCGACTGCTGGGTCAAGCACGAGAACCACACGCCGGTGGGCGCGTTCAAGATCCGCGGCGGCCTGACCTTCTTCGAGGCGCTGAAGGCCAGCAACGAGCTGCCGCGCGCGGTGATCAGTGCCACGCGCGGCAATCACGGCCAGAGCATCGGCTGGGCCGCGCGGGCGCACGGCGTGCGCTGCACCATCGTGGTGCCACGCGGCAACTCGGCCGAGAAGAACGCCGCCATGCGCGCACTCGGGGTCGAACTGATCGAGCACGGCGACGACTTCACCGCCAGCGTCGATCACGCGCAGGCGCTGGCCGCGCAGCGCGGCGCGCTGATGGTGCCGAGCTTTCACATGGACCTGGTGCGCGGCGTCGCCACCTACTGGTGGGAACTGCTGCGCGCACTGCCGCAGCTCGATGTCGCCTACGTGCCGATCGGCCTTGGCTCGGGCGCCTGCGGCGCCATCGCGGCCAAGCTGGCGCTCGGGCACCGGGCGCGTATCGTCGGCGTGGTCAGCCGCGGCGCCACCACCTACGCCGATTCGCTGGCGGCCGGCCACGTGGTCGAGGCGCCGGTGACCACGCTGCTCGCCGACGGCATGGCGGTGCGCCGTGCCAACGCCGACGCGTTGGCGCTGCTGGCGCGCCACCTCGACCATGTGGTGCAGGTCGGCGACGACGAAGTGGCGGCGGCCATGCGCGCGCTGTTCGCCGACACCCACAACCTGGCCGAAGGCGCCGGCGCCGCCGCGTTCGCCGCCGCCATGCAGGAGCGCGAGGCGCTGCGCGGGCTGCGCGTGGGGGTCAGCCTGAGCGGCGCCAACGTCGATGCGGCAGTGTTCGCTAAGGTCCTGCAGGGCGCCTGAGGGCGGCCGCAGTCGCCCCGGCGACCGGGCGGCGGGACGCTGGCGCGGCCCAGGCGACACAATGCCGACCCATGGGAACCCTTTACCTGGTGCGCCATGGCCAGGCCAGCTTCGGCGCCGACGACTACGACCAGCTGAGCGAGCTGGGCCGGCGCCAGAGCCTGCGCCTGGGCCAGTACCTGCGCCAGCACCTGGGTGACGCGCTGCGCTTCGACGCCGTGCTGACCGGCACGCTGCGGCGCCAGATCGGCACCTGGCAGGGCATTGCCGAAGGTGGCGGCGTCGATGCGCCGCCACCGAGCCGCGCCGGGCCGCCCCAAGCGGCGAGCGCCCGCTCGGGGGGCAGCGCAGACACGCCAGTGCGGAGCGTGGGGGCCCACATCCTCTGGCCTGGTTTGAACGAATACGACAGCCACGCGGTGATCCAGGCCGTCCACCCGGAGCCGCTGCCCAAGCCGGACACGCCCGAGCTGTACCGGCAGCATTTCCGCCTGCTGCGCGATGGCCTGATGGCCTGGATGGCGGGGCGCGTGCAACCGGCGGGCATGCCCAGCCATGCCGAGTTCCGGGCCGGCGTGGTCGGCGCGCTGGACCATGTGCGGCAGTACGCGGGCGACGTGCTGATCGTCTCCAGCGGCGGCCCGATCGCCACCGCGGTGGCGCACATCCTCGATGCGCCCGCCGCCACCAGCATCGAACTGAACCTGCGCATCCGCAACACCGCGCTGACCGAATTCGCCTTCAGCCCCAGGCGCCACCAGCTGCTGACCTACAACACGCTGCCGCACCTGGACGCGCCCGAGTTCAGCGACTGGGTGACCTACGCGTAGCCGCGCGGCGGCAGTGCATGGAAGTACCGCTGGCCACGCGCCCAGCGTGCAACTCCAGGAAAAGAGCCGCGAAGCAGGCTCGCCCAGGCGGCCGCGGAGCAGGCCAGTCCAGAGCACCCGCGGAGCTGGCTTTGCCAAGCCGCTGGGTGCGTCCCCCCTCAGGGGGGAAGCCGCGTGAGCGGCTCAGGGGGGAGCCGCTCACCGTGGCTGGAAGCCACTGTCGGCAATGATCTTCGACCACACCCTGGTGTAGGCGCGCTCGCGCGCGTCGAGCTGGCCCGGGCTCATGTAGCCGACGGTGAGACCCAGGTCGGTCAGCTTGGCGCGCACCTCGGGCAGGGCAAGCACTTTCTCCAGCGCGCTGGAAAAGCTGTTGACGAACACGATCGGCGTGCCCCTGGGCGCCCAGATGCCGTAGAAGGGCGTGTCTTCCAGGCCCTTGAAGCCCAGTTCGCTGAAGGTGGCGACGTCGGGCAGCGCGGCCTGGCGCTGGCCGCCCAGCACGCCGATCATGCGCAGCTTGCCGCTGCGCTGGTACTCGATGAAGTCCTGCACCGAGCCAATGCCGGCGGCGATCTGGTTGCCCAGCATGTCGGCGATCATCGGGGCGCTGCCCTTGTAGGGCACCGGGGTCAGGTCGAGCCCGTAGTTCTTGCCCAGCAGCTGCACCAGGAATTCGGGCGTCGAGGCCGGCGCCGGAATGCCGATGGCGCCCTTGCCGCCCTGCGACTTGACCCAGGCCACGTACTCCGGCACGGTCCTGGCCGGCGTGCCGGGCGACACCGCCAGGCCGTTGACGAAGGTGGCGAAGCCACCCAGCGGCATGAAGTCCTCCTGCGGGGCGTAGCCGGGCTTGGCCACCACCTGCGGCAGGATCGAGATGCTGTGGTCGTGCGAGAGGAACAGCGTGGTGCCGTCGGCGCGCGCGGCCTTGAGCTGCTGGGCGGCGATCTGGCCGCCGGCGCCGGGGCGGTTGTCGACCACCACGCTGCGGCCCAGCTCGGCCTGCAGCTTGTCGGCCAGCAGGCGCGCGATGACGTCGGAGCCGCCGCCGGCCGGAAAGCCGACCAGGATATGGATCGGCGCCTCGGCCTGTGCCCAGGCAGCGCCTTGCCCCAGCGCGCAGAGCGCGCTGGCGGACAGCAGGGCGGAGGAGAAACGGCGGCGGTTCAGCATGGCGACTCCATCAGATCGAAAACGACGGCCGACATTATCGACCCGGCCCCGGCGCGGCCCGCCGCGAGCAAACCCTCACGCGGGCCGCAGGGTGTCGCCCGGCAGGCGGTCGATCTCGATCAGCAGCTCGGCCAGCGCGCGGCCGGCGGCCTGCAGCAGGGCCGCGCCGTCGTCCGCGGTGGCAGCGGTGGCGTTGCCGGCGACGCCGGCCGGGTTCAGGTCCTGCGCCATCCAGGCCAGCTTGGCGCTGCGGCCGTTGCCTAGGATGGGGAAGTCGCGCGCGCGCGACTGCGAGCTCGACGCGAAGTGCCGTGCCTCGGCCTGGCGTACCGCGTCGGGTTTCAGCGCCAGCATCATCGCCGTCTCGAGCTGCCCGCCGTGCACGCCGAAGCGCAGTTCCTCGGCGCCAAAGCGCGCCATCACGTCGCTGCCGTCGGCTGTGCGCAGGGGCAGATTGAACCAGCTCACGCCATACACCAGCAGGCCGAGCCGCTGGCGCCAGTCGCGCGCCACCACGTCGAGCAGGCCGAGATTGCCGCCGTGGGTGTTGAACAGCACCAGCTTGCGCACGCCGCTGGCGGCCACGCTGTCGGCGATGTCGGTCCACAGGCGGATCACGGTCTCGGCCTTCAGGCTCAGGGTGCCGGCGAAGGCCGCGTGCTCGGGGCTGTAGCCGACCGGCTGCAGCGGCAGGAACAGCGCCGGCAGGTCCAAAGGCAGCAGCGGCGCGCAGGCGTCGACGATGCCGCGCGCCAGGTCGCTGTCGACCGACAGCGGCAGGTGCGGGCCGTGCTGCTCGGTCGCGCCCAGCGGCAGCACGGCGATCGCGCGTGCCAGCTCGAGCGCGGCGAAGTCGGTGGTCGCCAGCTCGGACCAGTGGCGCGTGCGCGGCGGCTGCGTTGGGCGTGGGCTCATGACGGCGATCTTACGCGCCACCCGCGGCGGTCTGCGCGTGATCGCATACGCAGTTACCATGCGCCCCATGACCGAAGAACTGTTCCGCCAGGACGCTACCTTGGTCGAGTGCAAGGCCCTGGTGCTGGCCGTGGGCGAGACCAGCGTGGTGCTCGACCGCACGGTGTTCTATCCGCTCGGCGGCGGCCAGGCCGGCGACGCCGGCTGCCTGCTGCTGGAAGACGGCAGCCAGCTGCCCATCATCGACACCCGCAAGGAAACCGGCGAGGACGGTCTGCCGACGGGCCGCATCTGCCACCTGGTGGCCGAGGACGCGCGCGAGCGCCTGTCCGGGCTGCGGCCGGGCGACGCGGTGCTGGCGCGCATCGACGCCGAACGCCGGCGCCGCCTGATGCGCTTTCACACCACCACCCACCTGCTGTGCCACCTGGTCGGCAAGCCGGTCAACGGCTGCTCGATCACGCCCGACTACGCGCGGCTGGACTTCCACATGACCGAGCCGCTCGACAAGGAGCAGCTCAGCGCCGGCATTGCGCACCTGGTGGCCGCCGCGCTGCCGGTGGCGATCGGCAGCGTGACCGACGCCGAGCTCGATGCCAACCCGCAACTGGTCAGGAGCATGAGCGTGCAACCGCCGCGCGGTGCCGGCACCGTGCGCACCATCCGCATCGGAGACGCCGGCCAGCCGGTCGACCTGCAGCCCTGCGGTGGCACGCACGTGGCCAACACGGCCGAGATCGGTGCCGTGGTGGTGACCAAGATCGAGAAGAAGAGCGCCAGCACGCGGCGCGTGGTGCTGGGTTTCGCCGCGCCCTGAGGGCTACTGCCGCGCGCGGCGAGCGGCCCACCAGGCCAGCAGCGCGAACCCCAGCGTGGCCAGCAGCACATAGCCGGCCAGCACCAGCCGGAGGCGGATCACGAAGGCCTGGTCGCGCCCGACGTCGAGCGCCATCGCCACCGTCAGCGGGGCCGAACCGTCCATCGACAGGCGCATCAGCAGCGCGCTGCCGCGCCAGAAATGGCCGGCTTCGGTCCAGTCGATGAGCGGTACCGGCGGCGCCACCGCCGGGCGCTGCAGCAGCCGGGCCGGCATGGCGGCGGCCGGCGCCTGCTCGTACAGCGCCTGACCCAGCGGACCCTGCACGCGCACGGCCAGTTCGTGCTCGTCGCCGAAGGCCGCCGCCAGTTCGCCCGGCAGCTGCGACAGCGCCGCCGTGTCGTCGACCCGCGCCAGCAGGACGCGGGCGCGCTCCAGGTGGCTGTGCAGCAACGCGCGGTCGTGCGCCTCGAAGTGCAGCTGCACCGCCATCAGCGTCACCGTGGCCAGCAGCGCCAGCAGCACACCGGCCACGATGGTGAGCCACAGGCCCAGGCGGCCGCCGCCAGCGCGCGTACGCGCGGTGGATGGCTTGATGGATGGGGCATTCTGGGGCACGGCTGCGGGATCGGGCGGGCTGGCGGACAATGACAGGTTCCAGCGCGCAGTGTGCCTGCGTTGCGTTGCATTTTTCGCCGTGCGAGGCCGATGCGGCCAGATGCGCGGCCTTAGCGAGGAATACGTCATGAACATCGTCCGTCGTCAAGTCCTGCAATGGCTGGCCGGTGCCGCCGGTGCGGGCGCGCTGCCGCTGGCGGCGCAAAAGCGCGAGCCGATCGCGCTCGAGATCTGGAAGGACGCCAGCTGCGGCTGCTGCGGCGACTGGATCGTGCACATGGAGCAGCACGGCTTCAAGGTGACGGCGCACAACACCGGCAACAACGCGGTGCGTGCGCGCCTCGGCCTGCCGACCCGACTGGGCTCCTGCCACACGGCGCTGGTCGGCGGCTACCTGGTCGAGGGCCATGTGCATGCCGACGAGGTGCACCGCCTGCTGCGCGAGAAGCCGCAGGCGCTGGGCCTGACGGTGCCGGGCATGCCGGTCGGCTCGCCCGGCATGGACGGCCCGGTCTACGGCGGCCGACGCGACCGCTACGACACCCTGCTGGTCATGCGTGACGGCAGCACCCGCGTGTTCAAGCGCCATTCGTGAGCGCCAGCCGCCGACTCGCCGTCGGCGCCCTGCTGGTGCTGGTCTTGCTGGCCGCTGCGGTCTGGATGCGCTGGGGTTCGGCGCTGGTCGCGCAGGCGACCTCCCAGGTGCTGCGACCTGACGACGACGCGCTGGTCGCTATCGGCCAGCGCGTCTACACCGCCCACTGCGCCGCCTGTCATGGTGCGCAGGGCGAAGGACAGCCGAACTGGCGCGAGCGCGGCCCCGACGGCCTGCTGCCGGCACCGCCGCACGACGCCAGCGGCCACACTTGGCACCACGCCGACGCGCAGCTGTTTGCCATCGTCAAGCATGGCATGGCACGCGTGATCCAGCAGCCCGACTACCGCACCACCATGCCGATCTACGAGGGCACGCTGAGCGACGAGGAGATCGCTGCCGTGCTGTCCTGGATCAAGGCACAGTGGCCGGCCGACGTGCGGCGTCACCACGATCAGGTCAACGCCCAGGCGGTGCGGCGCTGAAGCTGGGCGGCAGCGCGTCGCCTGCCGCTTGCGAATTTCGCTTTGCGTAGTTAAATTACGCAATTTGATCGCCATCAAGCCGTCCACACCATGCCCACCGAAGCCGCCTCCCGCTGCCCCATCGACCATGCCGCCCTGCTGAACCCCACCGGTGGTCCCGTCAGTGCGCAGGCGGCTGCGTTCGATCCGTTCGAGGACGGCTACCAGCAGGATCCGCCCGAGTACCTGCGCTGGTCGCGCGAGCAGGAGCCGGTGTTCTACAGCCCGAAGCTGGGCTACTGGGTGGTCACGCGCTACGACGACGTCAAGGCGGTGTTCCGCGACCACCAGACCTTCAGCGCCTCGATCGCGCTGGAGAAGATCACCCCCACCGGCGACGAGGCCAGCGCCGTGCTGGCGAGCTACGACTACGCCATGAACCGCACGCTGGTGAACGAGGAGGAGCCGGCCCACATGGCGCGCCGCCGCGTGCTGATTCAGCCCTTCACGCCCGAGGCACTGGCCGAGCACGAACCCATGGTGCGCCGCGTGGCGCGCGAGTACGTCGACCGTTTCATCGACTCGGGCCGCGCCGACCTGGTCGGCCAGATGCTGTGGGAGGCGCCGCTGACCATCGGCCTGCATTTCCTCGGCGTGCCCGAGGAGGACATGGACCAGCTGCGCCGCTACTCGATCGCGCACACCGTCAACACCTGGGGCCGCCCCAGGCCCGAGGAACAGGTGGCGGTGGCGCACGCGGTCGGCAACTTCTGGCAGCTCTCCGGCCAGATCCTGGAGAAGATGCGCCAGAACCCGGACGTGCCGGGCTGGATGCCCTACGGCATCCGCAAGCAG
>NZ_DAOMOQ010000052.1:0-19309 GCF_035444425.1 Ottowia sp.
TCGCTCGTTCTTCAAGCATCCAAGTGTCGCCTATATTACTGACTTATGAGTAATGGAGTGCGCGCCGATATTCCGTTCGGTCTTCCTAAATGGATTGATTGCGCGCCCGATCATGTACGCCAGATGATCAATGTCATTCAGCGACACCAGGGTGCGATCGGCATTCATCGGATAAGAAAAGAGGGGGCTAGGCTTGACGCCTTCCAAGAGCAAACAGCCTTGCTTCAGGGTGCGTTTGGCCGCAGCGACGGCAGGGGGCACGCTTCGTGGGCTAAGCCTCCTAACGCCCTGAAGTCGTACTTGTTCTTTGGCTCCATTGCTATAGGCGTCGCAACGGCAGTCCGAGCGCACTGCGATCGCCTGATCAAAACAGATCCGTTTCTTGCCGAGGTAACGCATCGCCCCGTTCTCGACGCAGAGGTTGACGGCCGGGAAATGCAAACCCTGTTTGCGAATGTGCTGGCAAAGCAGTCAACGACGCCTCAGAAAACGGAGTCGCTCGGGGTTCGCTTTCTCCATTGCGCCCCTACTTATTCCGACGACATGCGAGAGCCTCTTCTTCTTATGGCGGACCATCTGGCAGGAATGGCTCAGATTGCCGGGAATCCCGGTAGCCCCCATGTCACAGCAGAAATGGCGGCTATGGTCGAAGCTGCATTTCGTGTGCTCAGCAACTCGGGAAAACTATCAATAGTCGATCGTCAATTTGATCTCTCATGGGATGAGATGCTTGGAGCCGAACTGACAGCGTTCGCGCAGCAAGCGCTCAATACGTCGGCGTGAATCTTCGAATCGCTGCCTTCGTATCGCCGCCCAGCCCAAAGCCCTTGCCGTACTTCGCCGCCAGTTCGGCGCAGCGCTGCTCGAAGGCGTCGATGCCCTGCCCGTAGATGAACTGCATGGCGCCGCCGGTCCAGCCGGGAAAGCCGATGCCGAAGATGCTGCCGATGTTGGCGTCGTGCACCGAGCTCAGCACACCTTCGGCCAGGCAGCGCGCGGTCTCGACCGACTGGCGGTAGAGCAGGCGATCCTGGATGTCCTGCACGTTCCACTCGACGCCCCGCTTTTCAAACAGCGTTTTCAGCTCGGGCCACAGACGCTTCCTCTCGCCTTTGGGATAGTCGTAGAAGCCGGCGCCGGCCGCGCGGCCGTGCCGCTTCATTTCCTTCACCATGCGCTCGACCAGCAGTTCGCCGGCGGTCGCTTCATAAGTCTTGCCCTCGGCCGCGAAGTCGGCGCGGGTCTGGTCGAGCACGTGCACCGACAGCGACAGCGCGGTTTCGTCCAGCACCGCCAGCGGGCCGACCGGCATGCCGGCCTGCACGGCGGCGTTCTCGATCACGGCGGCGGGAATGCCCTCGCCCAGCATCGCCGCGCCTTCCATCACGTAGGTACCGAAGGTGCGGCTGGTGTAGAAGCCGCGCGAATCGTTCACCACGATGGGCAGCTTGCCCAGCGCCAGCACGTAGTCGAAGGCGCGCGCCACGGTCTCGTCGTCGGTCTGGCGGCCGCGGATGATCTCGACCAGCTTCATCTTGTCGACCGGGCTGAAGAAGTGGATGCCGACGAACTTCCCGGGCCGGCTGCTGGCCTGCGCCAGGCCGCTGATCGGCAAGGTGCTGGTATTGCTGGCGAAGAAGCCGCCGGCAGCCAGCATGCCTTCCGCCTCCTTCGTCACCTGCGCTTTCAGCTCGCGGTTCTCGAACACCGCCTCGATGATGAGATCGCAGCCCTGGAGGTCGGCCACGTCGGCGGTCGGCGTGATGCGCTGCAGCAGCGCCTGCTGCTCGTGCAGGGTCATGCGGCCCTTGTCGACACGCGCCTGCGTCAGCTTGCGACTGTAGGCCTTGCCGTGCTCGGCCTTGTCCAGCGCCACGTCCTTCAGCACCGTGGCGATGCCGCGGCTGGCCTGCGCCCAGGCAATGCCGGCGCCCATCATGCCGGCACCGAGGATGCCGACCTGCTGCGGCCGGTACCGCTCCGTTCGCCCCGGGCCAGCCGAAGAGCCGGGCCGCGACTGCCCGCTCTTGATCGCGTTCAGGTTGAAGAAGAACGTGTTGATCATGTTCTTCGCCACCGGATTCACCATCAGGCTGGCGAGGTAGCGGCTCTCGATGCGCATCGCGGTGTCGAAATCCACCTGCGCGCCCTCGACCATGGCGGCCAGCGTGGCGTGCGGCGCCGGGTACAGGCCGCGCGTCTTCTGTTTGAGCATGGCAGGCGCCACCACCAGGGCGTTGGCGATCGCGGGGCTGCTCGGCGTGCCGCCGGGCATCCGGTAGCCCTTGCGGTCCCACGGGTGCTTGGCCGCATCCGGCTGGCCCTGCACCAATTCGATCCAGGCGTGCGCTGCAGGCAGCAGCCCGTCGGCGCTGCCCACCAACTCATGCACCAGCCCCAGCTCACGCGCCTCGGCGGGGTTGAACAGCTTGCTTTCCAGCACGTAGGGCTGCGCGCCCATCAGGCCCAGCAGGCGCGTCATCTTGACGATGCCACCGCCGCCCGGCAGCAGGCCGATCGTCACCTCGGGCAGGCCGAACCGGATCTTCGGATCATTCACGGCGATGCGGTGGTGGCCAACCAGCGCCAGCTCCCAGCCGCCGCCGAGCGCCGAGCCGTTGAGGCAGCTCACCACCGGCTTGCCGAGCGTCTCGAGCGTGCGGAAGTTCTTCTTTATGCGCTCGATCTCGGCGAACACCTTGGGCGCATCGGCGTCCGTCATCCGCATCACGCCCTTCAGGTCGGCGCCGGCGAAGAAGGTCTTCTTGGTCGAGGCCAGCACGATGCCCTTGATGGCGTCCTGGTCCTTGACCACCTGCTCGACCGCGGCACTGAAGTCATCCTGCCATTGCAGGCCCATGGTATTGACGGGCGAGCCCTGCTCATCGAAGGTGATGGTGGCGATGCCGTCGGTCAGCGCGTAGTGCAGGGTCTTGAGTTGCATGCTGGTCATGGATGAGAGTGGCGGTTGGCGCAGGCCGTGCTCAGACGCGCTCGACGATAGTGGCGATGCCCATGCCGCCGCCTACGCACAGCGTGGCCAGGCCGTAGCGCAGCTGGCGGCGGTGCAGTTCGTCGATCAGCGTGCCGAGGATCATGGCGCCTGTGGCACCGAGCGGATGGCCCATGGCGATGGCACCGCCGTTGACGTTGACCTTCTCGTGCGGCACCTTGAATTCCTTCATGAACTTCATCGGCACGGCGGCGAAGGCCTCGTTGACCTCGAACAGGTCGATGTCCTCGATCGCGAGGCCCGCCTTCGCCAGCGCCTTGCGCGTGGCCGGCATCGGGCCGGTGAGCATGATGGTCGGGTCGGCCCCCGAGACCGCCGCCGCGACGATGCGCGCGCGCGGCGTGAAGCCGTGCGCCCGGGCAGCGGCCTCGTTGCCAACCAGCACCGCCGCCGCGCCGTCGACGATGCCCGAGGAATTGCCGGCATGGTGCACGTGGTCGATGCGCTCGACCTGCGGGTAGCGGCTGATGGCCACCGAGTCGAAGCCCATGGCGCCGAGCTGCTCGAACGAGGGCCGCAGGCCCGCCAGCGCCTCCACCGTGGTGCGCGGCTTGATGAACTCGTCCTGATCCAGGATCGTCTGACCCAGCATGTCGAGCACCGGCACGATCGAATCCCTGAACCAGCCGGCCTCGCGCGCCCGCGCCGCGCGCTGCTGCGACTCGACGGCGAAGCGGTCGACATCCTCGCGCGAAAAGCCCTCCAGCGTGGCGATCAGGTCGGCGCCCACGCCCTGCGGCACGAAGTCGGTCGCCGAGTTGGTGGCCGGGTCCTGCGCCCAGGCGCCGCCGTCGGAGCCGATCGGCACCCGGCTCATGCTCTCGACGCCGCCGGCCACCACCAGGTCTTCCCAACCGCTCTTCACCTTGGCTGCGGCCAGGTTCACCGCCTCCAGACCCGAGGCGCAGAAGCGGTTCAACTGGACACCCGCGCATTGCCAGTCCCAGCCGGCCTTGAGCGCCGCCACCTTGGCGATCACCGAGCCCTGCTCGCCGATCGGCGAGACCACGCCCATCACCACGTCGTCGACGGCGGCGGTGTCGAGGTCGTGCCGCGCGCGCAGCGCGTCGAGCGTGCCGGCCAGCAGATCGACCGGCTTGACTTCGTGCAGGCTGCCATCCTGCTTGCCCTTGCCGCGCGGCGTGCGCACGGCGTCGAACACATAGGCTTCGGTCATCGAACGATCTCCTTGCTGCGGCGTGGCCGCGTGCTGCTTCGGTTGCGGTGCAGTATAGGTTTGCCACCGGGCGGACGCGGCGTGAAAAGCACCCGGGCTGTCCGGGCAGCGACAGCTCAGAAGCTGCCGTGCCGCCCTTCGCCGGCGGCAAAGCGCACGGCGCCCGCCAGTGCATCGGCCAGGCGCTCACGGCCGCCCTGCCATTCGCGCTGCATCGCCTCGGGTTCGGGCCAGTCCCACTGCACGAGCGCGCTCCAACGATCGGCGCGCAAGGTGGCCTGCGGGAAGGCGGCGATCTGCTCGGCCAGTTCGAGCGCCGCCGCCAGCGCCTGCCCGGCCGGCACCACGCGGTTGGCCAGGCCGATCGCCAGCGCCTCGTCGGCCAGGACCTGGCGGCCGGTGAGGATCAGGTCCAGTGCGCGGCTCTGGCCGATCAGCCGCGGCAGGCGCACCGTGCCGCCGTCGATGAGCGGCACGCCGAAGCGCCGGCAATAGACGCCGAAGTAGGCATCCTGGGCCATCACGCGCAGGTCGCACCACAGCGCCAGTTCCAGGCCGCCGGCCACGGCCGCGCCCTCGATCGCCGCGATCACCGGCTTGGACAGCCGCAGCCGCGTCGGGCCCATTGGCGCCAGTGGCTGCGGCGCGTGCGGCGGGTAATCGAGCTGCGCCAGCAGTTGCGGCAGGCTCTGCGCCGGGTCGCCGGCCAGCACGGCGCCCGCCTTCAGATCCCAGCCGGCGCAGAAATGGCTGTGGGCGCCGTGCAGCACGGCGACGCTGGCCCCAGCATCGCGTTCGAAGGCCAGAAACGCCTGATGCAAGGCCTGCGCGGTGGCGCTGTCGACGGCGTTGCGCAGCCCGGGCCGCGCCAGCGTGACCACGGTGACCGGACCGTGCTGCTCGGTACTCACGTTCATCGGCATTTCCTTTCGTTCCAACTGCCGACGCTCGCATCCGCGCGGCGCCGATCCGAGTTGCCTAGGTGACAAGCTTAGGGTTTTTCGGGGCTGCGCCGGCGCCGCGCTCTGGCTAGAGTGGCGCGTTTTGCCGGCAGTCGGCCCGGCATGAAGACAGGATGAGAACTTGCAGTTTCTGCAGTTGGTGATCAGCGGTGTCGCGCAAGGCTGTATCTACGGCCTGATCGCGCTCGGCTTCGTGCTGATCTACAAGGCCACCGAGACCGTCAGCTTCGCCCAGGGCGATCTGATGATGCTGGGCGCGTTCGGCGGCCTGGCCGGCATGACCATGCTGGGCTTTCCGTTCTGGCTGGCGGTGCTGGCGGCGATCGCGGCGATGGCCGTGTTCGGCGTGGTGGCCGAGCGCCTGGTGATCCGCCCGATCCTCGGCCAGCCGGCGTTCTCCATCGTCATGCTGACTATCGGCATCGGCTACGTGGCACGTGGCCTGATCACCATGCTGCCCGGCATCGGCACCGAGACGCACACCCTGCCGGTGCCCTACAAGAACCTCACCTGGAAGCTGGGCGAGTTGATCCTCAGCGCCGAGCAGATGGTGGTGATCGCCGCCACTGCCGTGCTGTGCGCCGGGCTGTACGCGATGTTCCGCTTCAGCAAGCTCGGCGTCGCCATGCAGGCGGCGTCGCAGAACCAGCTGGCGGCCTACTACATGGGTATCCCGGTCAAGCGGCTGAACGGCCTGGTGTGGGGCCTGGCCTCGGCGGTGGCAGCCGTCGCCGGCCTGCTGCTGGCGCCGATCACCTTCGTGCACGCCAACATGGGCTTCATCGGGCTGAAGGCGTTCCCGGCCGCGGTGGTGGGCGGCTTCGGCAGCCTGCCGGGTGCCATCGTCGGCGGCCTGATCATCGGCATCGTCGAGTCGCTGTCGGGCTTCTACCTGCCCGAGGGCTTCAAGGACATCGCCGCCTACATCGTGGTGCTGATCATGCTGATGGTCAAACCGAACGGCCTGTTCGGCGACAAGCTGACGAAGAAGGTATGACCCCCCTGAGCCGCTTCGCGTCTTCCCCCCTGAGGGGGGACGTACCCCATGGCCGGGGAAACCCCGGCCATGGGTGCACTGGCATCGCCGGCTCCGCGGCGGTCTGGCCCCTGGCGTTGACGATGTGGCCGGCCATGCGCGCCACCGGGAGCTGCTGAGATGCGCTTCATCTTCAAGACCAGCTACGAGCAGGACATCCGCCTGGCCAGGCATGGCGGGCACGTGTTCTGGTATTCGGTGCTGCTGCTGTTCATGCTGGCGGCGCCCTGGCTGCTGCCGGAGTACTGGCTGGCGCAGCTGACCTTCGTGCTGATCTACGGCGTGGTCGGCCTCGGGCTGATGCTGCTGGCCGGCTACACCGGGCAGTTCTCGCTCGGGCACGCGGCCTTCCTGGGCGTCGGCGCCTATGTGCAGGGGGCGCTGACCAACCTGGGGCTGCCGTTCCCGCTCGCCATGCTGTGCGCGGCGCTGGTGGCGGCCGCGGTCGGCGTGGTGGTCGGCCTGCCGGCGCTGCGCGTCAAGGGCATCTACCTCGGCATCGCCACGCTGGCCTTCGGCTTCATCGTCGAGGAGGTATTCGCACGCTGGGAGAGTCTCACCGGCGGCAACGCCGGCATGCACATCAAGTCGCCGGCCATGTTCGGCTGGAAGATCGATTCGGGCGCCGGTTTCTACTTCCTCTGCCTGGTCACGGTGGTGCTGGTGACGCTGGGCGTGCTGAACCTGCTGCGCACATCGACCGGGCGCGCCTTCGTCGCCATCCGCGATTCCGAGATCTCGGCGCAGAGCATGGGCATCCACCTGGCGCGCTACAAGACACTGTCGTTCGCGCTGTCGGCGGCGCTGGCCGGGCTGGGCGGCGCGCTGTACGCGCACCAGATCCAATTCCTGTCGCCGGACCAGTTCAGCATCCTGCAGTCGATCGATCTGCTGCTGATGGTGGTCATCGGCGGGCTCGGCTCGGTGCACGGCGCCTTCCTGGGCGCGGCGTTCCTGATCGCCATGCCGCAGCTGATCGCCACGGTCAAGGACTACCTGCCGGCCGCCATCGGCTACGCGCCCGGCCTGCAGGGCTTCGTCTACGGCGTGGTGCTGATCGCCTTCGTGCTGTTCGAGCCGCTCGGCCTGTACGGGCGCTGGCTCAAGGTCCGAACCTGGCTGCAGCTGTTCCCGTTCTACCGCAAGGGCATGTTCAAGCGGCAGAAGTCATTCCAGAAGTCGGACAGACTGAGATGACCCCCCTGAGTTGCTTCGCGCCTTCCCCCCTTTGCTTCGCAGGGGGGACAACGCCAGTGGCCGGTGCAAGCCCGGCCACGGCGTTCGCTGGCGTGGCCTGCTCCGCGGCCGTTCGAAGGGTGGACCCTTGGGCAACTGGGACTTTTGGATCAAACGAAACGATAGCCCCTCACCCTTGCCTGCTTCCGCGCGCGGCAGAGGGAGAAAAATCCAGGGCCGAGCGAAGCGATGGCCCGAGCGGATTTCCAGTCCCCTCTGGCCGTGCCGAGAAGCGCAGGGCGTGGGGCGGGCGCGGCAGCGAAGCATGCCGCGCTTCGTCCTCTGACTCGCTGCGGTTGTCCGAGCGGCGTGAGCGAAGCGAACAAAGCGAGTTCCGCAGCGCCGCCCCACGCCCGAGCATCGCAGGTTGCCCCGGAGCGCAGCGCAGGGGACACGGCCAGCGGGGTCGCCTTTCTTTTGCCTATTTTTCTTTGGCGAGACAAAGAAGAGTAGGTGCGCCGCCGGGCGCACATCCCGGCCAGCAGCGCCCCCAACACCACCGCGCACATCAGAAAACACAAGGATGGACGGTAAAGAAGTGACCCCCGACATCCTCCTGTCCGCCAGCAACCTGAGCGTCCGCTTCGGCGGCGTACTGGCCGTCAGCAATATCAGCTTCGATGTCCACAAGGGCGAGGTGTTCACCCTGATCGGCCCCAACGGCGCCGGCAAGACCACGGTGTTCAACCTCATCAGCCGCATCTACACCCCCACCACCGGCCATATCGACTACGCCGGCCCCGACGGGATGATCAAGCTGACAGCCCAGCCAGCGCACCGCGTCGCCAGCCTGGGGATCGCGCGCACGTTCCAGAACATCGAGCTGTTCGAGCACGCCACCGTGCTGCACAACCTGCTGATCGGCCGCCACACGCACCGCCAGACCGGCTTCTGGAGCGAGCTGTTCTTCACCCCCGCCACGCGCGCGGCCGAGCTGCGGGCGCGCGAGCGGGTCGAGCGCGTGATCGAGCTGCTCGACCTGCAGCACGCGCGCGACCTGATGGTCGCCGGCCTGCCGTACGGCGTACGCAAGGTGGTCGAGCTGGCGCGCGCGCTGTGCGCCGAGCCCAGGCTGCTGCTGCTGGACGAGCCCTCGTCCGGTCTCAACGTGGAAGAGACCGAGGACATGGCGTTCTGGATCCAGGACATCGTGCAGGAGCTGGGCGTCACGGTGCTGATGGTCGAGCACGACATGAGCCTGGTGTCGCGCGTGTCCGACCGCGTGCTGGCCATGAACCAGGGCGAGGTGCTGGCCATGGGCGCGCCGCGCGAGGTGCAGACCGACCCGGCGGTGGTCGAGGCCTACCTCGGCTCGGTCGACGACGTGGCGTCGCTGCGGAGGCAGCCGGCATGACGACCACGGCCGACACCCGGATCGCCCCCCTCGACGCCAAGGCGCCGGAGGTGATGCTCAAGCTGCTCAACGTCGAGAGCGCCTACGGGCCGATCAAGGCCATCCGCGGCGTCAGCCTGCAGGTCGAGCGAGGCCAGATCGCCACGGTGCTGGGCAGCAACGGCGCCGGCAAGAGCACCATCCTGAAGACCATCTCCGGCATCATCGACCCGCGCAAGGGCTCGATCGAGTTCAAGGGCCAGCCCATCACCGCGCGCGACCCGGCGTTCATCGTGCAGCAGGGCCTGTCGCACGTGCCCGAGGGGCGCGAGGTGTTCCCGCTGCTCTCGGTGCGCGACAACCTGCTGATGGGCGCCTACACGCGCTCCGACCGCGACGGCGTGGCGCACGACATGGAGCAGGTGTACGCCTACTTCCCGATCCTGAAGGAGCGCGCCGCGCAGGATGCCGGCCTGCTGTCGGGCGGCCAGCAGCAGATGCTGGCAATCAGCCGCGCGCTGATGGCCAAGCCCGAGCTGATCCTGCTCGACGAACCCAGCCTCGGCCTGTCACCGAAGCTGACCAAGGAGATCTTCGAGATCGTGGTGCGCATCAACCGCGAGCGCGGCACCACCATCCTGCTGGTGGAGCAGAACGCCAACATGGCGCTGAACGCGGCCGACTACGGCTACGTGCTGGAAAACGGCCGCATCGTGATGGAAGACAGCTGCGCCAGGCTGCGCGAGAAGGACGACATCAAGGAGTTCTACCTGGGCATGAAGGACGAGGGCGTGCGCGGCGAGCGGCGCTGGAAGAAGAAGAAGACCTGGCGATGAACGAATTTATCCGTCACTGCTTGAGCGCCGCCGGGCCGTCCCAAGGCGCGAGGGCCCCCTCGGGGGGCAGCGAAGCGCACGAAGTGGCGAGCGTGGGGGCTTGATGTCCAATCTTTGGGATCTTTCTCACATCCAGCCCAAGTCGGGCAGCGTACTCGACGGCGACACCATCCCGGCGATGTTCTGGAACGCCGTCGCCCAGCGCGGCAGCGCGGTCTGGCTGCGCGAGAAGCACCTGGGCATCTGGCGCAGCTGGAACTGGGCCGAGGTCGGCGAGGCCGTGCGCGAGATCGCCGGCGGGCTGATGAGCCTGGGCTTTGCCGCCGGCGACACCGCCTCGATCCTGTCCAACA
The DNA here is from genome assembly GCF_035444425.1 of Ottowia sp. GTDB lineage: Bacteria > Pseudomonadota > Gammaproteobacteria > Burkholderiales > Burkholderiaceae_C > Ottowia. The sequence continues at coordinate 9,947 of NZ_DAOMOQ010000052.1, forward strand.
CGGTGCTCGAATGGGTGCTGGCCGACCTCGCCGTGCTGTCGGCCGGCGGCGTGTCCAACGGCATCTACCCGACCGACGCCGCCAGCCAGGTGCACTACCTGTGCGAGGACTCGGGCAGCAGCGTGCTGTTCGTCGAGAACGACGAGCAGCTCGACAAGGCGCTGGAAGTGCGCGAGCAGCTGCCGCTGCTGCGCAAGATCGTGGTATTCGACATGAAGGGCCTGCGCGATCTTCAGGATCCGGACGTGATCGGCCTCGATGCCTTGCGCGCGCTCGGCCGCGAGCACAACGCCCGGCACCCCGATGCCGTGCACCGGCGCGTGGCCGCCTGCCGGCCAGAAGATGTGGCAATCCTGGTCTACACCTCGGGCACCACCGGCAAGCCCAAGGGCGCCATGCACACGCATGCCGGCCTGACCTACACCGTGCGCGGCTTCAACACGCTGATCGCCCGCGACGAGAACGACGAAGGCATGTGCTTCCTGCCGCTGTGCCACATCGCCGAGCGCATGGGCGGCGAGTACTTCTCGCTCTACACCGGCGCCCGGCTCAACTTCGTCGAGAACCCCGACACCGTGCCCGAGAACGTGCGCGAGATCGCGCCCACGGTGTTCACCGCGGTGCCGCGCGTGTGGGAGAAGTTCTATTCGGGCGTGATGATCGCGCTGAAGGAAGGCACCAGGCTGCAGCAGGCGGTGTACGGCTGGGGCATCGGCGTCGGCCACCGCATCGCCGAGCTGGTGATGGCCGGCCAGCCGGTGCCGGGCGCGCTGAAGCTGAAGTTCCGGCTGGCGCGCTGGCTGGCGCTGGACAACGTGCGCAAGCTGATCGGCATCCACCGGGCGCGCTTCCTGGTCACCGGCGCGGCGCCGATCTCGCCCGAACTGGTCAAGTGGTACCTGTCGCTGGGCGTGCCGATGCTGGAGGTCTGGGGCATGACCGAGACCTGCGGTGCCTCCACCGGCGTGCCGATCGACCGCATCAAGCCCGGCTCGATCGGCCCGGCGGCCAGCTTCAACCAGATGCGGCTCGACCCCACGACCGGCGAGTTGCAGGTCAAGGGCCCGAACCTGTTCGCCGGCTACCTGAACCTGCCGGAGAAGACCGCCGAGACCTTCACCGCCGACGGCTGGCTGCGCACCGGCGACGTCGGCACCGTGGACGCCGACGGCTTCTACCGCATCACCGACCGCATGAAGGACATCATCATCACGGCCGGCGGCAAGAACGTGACGCCGAGCGAGATCGAGAACGAGCTGAAGTTCAGCCCGTACATCACCGATGCGGTGGTGATCGGCGACCAGAAACCCTACCTGGTGGTGATCATCATGATCGATCAGGAGAACGTCGAGAAGTACGCGCAGGACCACGACGTGCCGTTCTCCAACTACGCCAGCCTGACGCGCGCGCCAGAGGTGCAGGCGCTGATCCAGGGCGTGATCGACGAAGTCAACCAGAAGTTTGCGCGCGTCGAGCAGATCAAGAAGTTCTTCCTGCTCGACACCCAACTCACGGCCGAGGACGAGGAGCTGACCCCCACCATGAAGCTCAAGCGCAAGCTGGTGCAGACCAAGTACGCGCCGCAGATCGAGGCCATGTACCGTGGCTAAGTCACCAGTTGTCAGGGTAATCACTGCGGCCGATGGCCGAACCCTTTGCCCACAATCGATTTCGAACCCCTGTCCGGCATCCGCCCCATCCCAACGGTTCATTTGAAGGAGACCTCATGCAACTGAAGCACGCTCTCGCCGCCCTGGCCTGCACCCTGGCCGCCAGCAGTCCGGCACTCGCGCAATCCCAGGGCGTGGGCAAGGACACGCTCACCATCGGCACCATCCAGGACCTGTCGGGTCCGCTGGCCGGCTTCGGCAAGCAGCTGCGCATGGGCATGCAGCTGCGCGTTGACGAGATCAACGAGCAGGGCGGCATCAACGGCCGCAAGCTGGTGCTGAAGGTCGAGGACTCGGGCTACGACCCCAAGCGCGCCGTGCTGGCGGCGCAGAAGCTGGTCAACCAGGACAAGATCTTCGCCATGGTCGGCCACATCGGCACGGCGCAGAACGTCGCCACCTTCCCGGTGCTGTTCGACAAGAACGTGATCAACTTCTACCCGGTGACGGCCGCGCGCGAGATGTACGAGCCACTGCACCGGCTGAAATTCGCCTTCGCCGCCACCTACTACGACCAGATCCGGCTCGGCGCGCCCAAGCTGTTCAAGGAAAAAGGCGCCAAGAAGGCCTGCGCGATCTACCAGGATGACGAGTTCGGCCTGGAGGTGCTGCGCGGCGCCGAGACCGGCCTGAAGACCATCGGCGTCGAGCTGGCCGAGAAGACCAGCTTCAAGCGCGGCGCCACCGACTTCTCGTCGCAGGTGGCGCGCATGAAGGCCGCCAACTGCGACTTCGTGGTGCTGGGCACCGTCATCCGCGAGACCATCGGCACCATCGGCGAGTCGCGCAAGACCGGCTTCAACCCGACCTTCCTGGGCTCCAGCGCCGCCTACACCGACCTGATCCACAAGCTCGGCGGCAAGGCCATGGACGGCCTGTACGCCATGATGACGGTGCAGAACCCCTACCTCGACGAGGCCTCGCAGCCGATCCGCTTCTGGGCCAACAAGTACAAGACCAAGTACAACGAGGATCCGGCGGTGTTCTCGGTCTACGGCTACGGCGCCATCGACGCCTTCATCCAGGTGGCGCAGAAGGCCGGCGCCAACCTGAGCACCGACAGCTTCGTCAAGACCATGGACAGCATGACCTTCCCGCCCGACATGTTCGGCAGCGCCGAGATGACCTTCAGCCCGACCAAGCGCCTGGGCAACAACTCCTCGCGCATGTCGCAGATCCAGGACGGCAAGTGGAAGGTGGTGTCCGAGTACCTGAAGTGAGCGCCCTGCGCATGATCCGAAAGGCCGCCGGCGGGCGGCCTTTTTCATGCCGCGGCAGCGGCGGGATCAGCCGACCTCAGCGCGCCATGCCGGCCTGGGCCGCGGCGGCGATCATCGGCGTCAGATGGCCCTGGGCGCCGCCATCGCAGGCGATCACCGCGCCCGAGATGTAGCTGGCCGCGTCCGAGCCGAGGAACATCGCCAGCTGCGCGATCTCCTCCGGCGTGCCCATGCGGCCCAGCGGCACCATGGCGCGCACCAGTTCGTCGCCCTGCTTGCCCTGCGGCGCCAGCCGCCGCATGCCCTCGGTGCCGGCGATCGGGCCGGGCGAGATCGCGTTCACGCGCACGCCGGCGGCGCCCCATTCGAGCGCCAGCACGCGGGCGAAATGATCGACACCGGCCTTGGCCGCGCACACATGGGCCTGGTAGGGCATCGGCACCGTGGACTGCGGCGCGCTGATGAAGATCAGGCTGGCGCCGGGCTTGCGCAAATGCTCGTAGGCGTGGCGTGCGACGTGGAAGCTGCCCTGCAGGTCGATGTCGACCACCACCTTGAAGGCGTTGGACGACATGCTGTTGACCTCGGCCAGGAAGTTGCCCGCAGCGCCGGACACCAGCACGTCGATCTCGCCGTGGCGCGCGCGTGACGTGGCCAATGCCGCCGCCACGGCGGCATCGTCGCGCACGTCGGCCACCAGGCCCAGCGCCCGGGCACCCAGCGTGGCCAGGGCGAAATCCACGTTCTCCTGCTTGCGGCTGGCGACACTGATGCGGGCGCCGGCACCGGCGAAGGCCTGCGCGATGCCCAGGTTGATGCCGGTGGTGCCACCGAAGACGAAGACATGGCGGTCGTGGAAGTCGAACTGGACATTCATGGATGAGGTGCTCCGGAATCAGGCGTCCATTTTGGGCATTGTGTTGCCATCAACGCAACAGGGGCGATTGGTGCCCGCTGCGAACTCGGCCATCAGCGCGACCTCGGATCGCTCGATTGCCTTGGCCACCTTGGTGCTGACGATCTTCTCGGTGACTTCGTTGCGGCTCATCGGTGCCTCCTTGGCGTCCTCAGGGGACTTGCGCGGGTCCCAGGGCAAGGTCGGCAATAGGGGCGCCACGTCACACCTTGGCCTGGAATGTCCGCATGGACTGCTGCGCGAGGACTCCCGGCAGGTCGGTGATGACCCTCATGGGACATCGGCGCAAACGACGTAGCATCCGCACCATGAACTCACTGACCACCGCCCTCAAGTCCGAGATCGCCCGCGTGGCTCGCAAGGAGCTCAAGGGCGAGTTGCTTGCGCTGCGGAAGACGGCCACCGCCCATCGCTCGGAGATCGCGGCGCTCAAGCGCGAGATCAGGGCGCTGCAGTCGCAACTGAAGGCGAACCGGCGAACCCTGGACAAGTTGCCCGCATCGGCGCCAGCGCCAGCGTCGGACGAGCCGGCGGAGCGCAAGCTGCGCTTCAGCGCCGAGGCCTTCGCCGCGCAGCGCGCGCGGCTGGGCCTGACCCAGGTGCAAATGGCCCGCTTGCTGGGTGCTTCCGCGCTGTCGGTCTACAAGTGGGAAACCGGCAAGGTGCATCCGCGCGCCGCGCAACTCGAGCGCATCGCCGCCGTCCGCAAGCTCGGCAAGCGCGAGGTGGCCGCGCGCCTGGCCGAAGCCTGAGCTTCTCCGATCGATGGCACGCAGGCGCCGAGCTCGCGCCTATGGGTTCTGTCGCAGCCAGGCCCGCTGCGCACCCAGCACGTCCTCGGCGCTGCGGCCTACCAGGTCCGCATAGACCTGCGGCGCCGTCGCCCCTTCGGTGCTGATCAGAAGCACGCTGGATGAGGCGTCCAGCCCGATCGCCTGGCGCAGCGCCTCATCGTCCACCAGCTGCTGCAGCGCCGCCATGCCCGCCGCACCCGACTCACCGCTGACGATCGGCATGTCGCCAGCCCGGCCCTCGGCCAGCACGCGCATGGCCCCGATCGCCTGGGCGTCGGTCACGGTCATGAACAGGTCCACCACCGGCGCCATGAAGCGCCAGGCCAGCGGTGAGGTGGCGCCGCACGCCAGCCCCGCCATCACCGAATCGACCCCGCCGGTCGCCGCGGCTGGCCGGTCCGCCAGCGCACTCTGGTACAGGCAGTCGGCCTGCTCGGGCTCGACCACGATGAAGCGCGGCCGCTCGGCACCGTAGCGCTGCCAGAAATAGCTGACGACACCCGCCACCAGCCCACCCACGCCGCCTTGCAGGATGACGTGGCTGCAGGGGCAAGGGGCGCCGGCCGCGACCCCGTCCAGCAGTTCGTCCACCAGGATGGCGTAGCCCTGCATGACGTCGCGCGGGATGTCCTCGTAGCCGTCGTAGGAGGTGTCGGACACCACGTGCCAGCCGTGCTGCTCGGCCAGACGCGCCGCCTCCAGCACCGAATCGTCGTAGTTGCCGGCGATGCGGACGATCTCGGCGTCGAAGGCGGCGATCGCGTCCTCGCGCTCCTGGCTCACGTGGGCGTGCAGCACGATCACGCAGCGGCAGCCCATGCTCTGCGCCGCCGCGGCCAGGGCCCGGCCGTGGTTGCCGTCGGTGGCGGCGATGACGACGAAATCGCGCAGCGCATCGGCGTGCCGGCCGGCGAACAGCTCGGCGGCGCTCCAGGTCCGATCGGGATGGCGGCGCAGCACCAGCCGCGCCAGCGCCAGCGGCGCCCCCAGCACCTTGAAGCTCGCCAGCGCAGAACGCTTCGACTCGTCCTTGACCAGGATCTGGCCGAGGCGCCACTGGCGGGCCAGCGCCGGCAGCGACCAGACCGGCGTCGGGCCGGGCGCGAGACGCGACCACGTCGCCAGCCAGGCGCGGGCCTGCTGCGCGGCCTCGATGTTCATGAGGGCACGCAGGTCGGCGTCGTAGGACCGGCGCGCGGCCAGGGGGTTCAGATGGTGCATGAAGGCCTCGAGTTGCAGGTCAGCGAGCAAGTACGGGATCAGGCCTGATCGTAAGCGGTCTGGCCGGGCAGCACGCCCGCCCGGCGCGGTGCGCCGAACCAGCGCACGAGCGGCTCAGTCCAGGCCCTTGCCCATGGCGGTGCCCATCCTCACCACGCCGCCCGGAGCCCAGTCCGGGTTGAACCGGAGCGTGCCCCTGGGCCACAGCAGCACCACGGTGGAGCCGAGCAGGAAGCGGCCCATCTCGTCGCCCTGCTTCAGCTCGACACCCTGGTTCTCGTAGCTCCAGCGCCTGATCTCGCCGCTGCGCGGCGGGTTGACCACGCCATGCCACACGGTCGCCATGCTGCCGACGATGGTGGCGCCGACCAGCACCAGCACGAAGGGCCCGCGCGCGGTATCGAACTCGCACACCACGCGCTCGTTGCGCGCGAACAGGCCGGGCACGCCGCGCGCGGTGGTCGGGTTCACGCTGAACAGTTCGCCCGGCACATAGACCATGCGCAGCAGGCGGCCGGCGCAGGGCATGTGGATGCGGTGGTAGTCCTTCGGGCTCAGGTACAGGGTGGCGAACTGGCCGTGCTCGAACCCGGCCGCCAGCGCGGCGTCGCCGGCCAGCAGCGCCCGTGTGGAGTACGAGTGGCCCTTGGCCTGGAAGATCTGCCCGCGCTCGATGGCGCCGAACTGGCTGATGGCGCCATCCACCGGACAGACGTAGTCGGCCGGCGCCAACGGGCGCGCACCTTCGCGCAGCGGGCGGGTGAAGAAGTCGTTGAAGCTGGCGTAGCTGGCGATGTCGGGGTTGGCGGCCTCGCTCATGTCGACGCCGTAGCGCGCCACGAAGCGGCGGATGGCCGCGTGCGTGACGTCGCCCAGCCGCGCGCCGGCGAAGCGGCCCGCCAGCTGGGTGACGAGCTTCTTGGGCAGCAGGTACTGCGGCAGGACGGCCAGGCGATCGGAGGGCATGCGGCGATTCTAGGGACGACGGCCGTTCGCACGAGCGCGGCACTCCCGGACGTCAAGCCATTGCTTGCTGCACGCGCTTCGTTCGCTCTTTGCCGCCGGTTGTCGGGCTGTGCCGCGATCCGGCAGCGCCTACTCGGGCTGCCCCACCGTCAGCGCAATCTCGCCAATGCCATCGATGCCACCCGTGAGCACGTCGCCCGGCTGCACCGCACCGACGCCCTCGGGCGTGCCGGTGTAGATCAGGTCGCCCGGCCGCAGGTGGTAGTAGTGCGACAGGTTGGCGACGATTTCCGGCACGCTCCAGATCAGTTCCTTGATGTCGCTGTCCTGCCTGGGCTGGCCGTTGACCGCCAGGTGGATGCGGCCCTGCGCCGGATGGCCGATGGCGCTGGCCGGTACCAGCTCGGAGATGACGGCGGCATCCTCGAAGTCCTTGCCGAAGTCCCAGGGCCGGCCCATCTGCTTGGCGCTGTTCTGCAGATCGCGCCGCGTCATGTCGAGCCCGCAGGCGTAGCCCCACACGCAGTCGAGCGCCTGCCCGGGCGCGACGCGGAACGCCGGCTGGCCGATCGCCAGCACCAGCTCCATCTCGTGGTGCAGGTTGCTGGTGCCCAGCGCATAGGGCACGGTGGCGCCGCTCGGCACCAGGTGCGCGGGCGTCTTGTTGAAGTAGAACGGCGGCTCGCGCTCGGGGTCGGCGCCCATCTCGCGCGCGTGCGCCGCGTAGTTGCGGCCGACGCAGAAGATGCGGCTGACGGCATAGCGCTGCGTGCTGCCGCGCACCGGCACGGCGGCCTGCGGGGCAGGCGGGAGAACATAGTGGTCCATCGCGAAATCCTTGGCCAAAGGAAAAGCCGCAGTGTATGTCTGTGTGCGGTGGCAGCCGCGAATAGCGGGACTGGCATGACGGGCAGATGATCTTTCGCGGCTGCCGCCGCTCCCACACCCGGATCGAACCAGCGCCAGCCGCCGGGCACAATGACGGCCGCATGAACGCCAGCGCCCCGCTCCTGCTCGACGTGCGCGAGCTCGCCAAGTCCTACGGCGGCGAGCGCGTGGTCGATGGCGTGTCGTTCACCATTTCGCCGGGGGAATGCCTGGGGGTGATCGGTCCCAACGGCGCCGGCAAGACGACCACCATCCGCATGTGCCTGGGCCTCACCGGGTCGGACGCCGGCACCATCCGCTACTTCACCCGCGCCGACGGCAGCGCGCTGGAGATGCCGCGCGACGCGCTCGCCATCAAGGCGCGGCTGGGCGTGGTGGCGCAGTTCGACTCGCTCGACCCGGACTTCGACTGCGCCGAGAACCTCTACGTCTTCGGCCGCTACTTCGGCCTCACGCGCGCCGACATGGCCGGGCGCGTGCCGCAGCTGCTCGACTTCGCCGCGCTGGCGCACAAGGCCGGCGCCAGGCCGGCCGAGCTGTCGGGCGGCATGAAGCGGCGCCTGTCGCTGGCGCGCGCGCTGATCAACAACCCCGACCTGCTGCTGCTCGACGAGCCGACCACCGGCCTCGACCCGCAGGCGCGCCACCTGATGTGGGAGCGGCTGCAGAAGCTGCTGGCCGAAGGCAAGGCCATCCTGCTGACGACCCACTTCATGGACGAGGCCGAGCGCCTGTGCCACCGCCTGCTGGTGCTCGACCACGGCCGCAAGATCGCCGAGGGCCGCCCACGTGAGCTGATCGCCGAGCACCTGGAGCCGGAAGTGATCGAGGTCTACGGCCAGCACGCGCTGGCCCTGGCCGACGACCTGGCCACGTACGCCGACCGGGTGGAGAAAAGCGGCGAAACCGTGTTCTTCTACACGCGCGAGGCCCGGCCGATCATCCGCGCGCTGGTGGCCTACCCGCAGCTGCGCACCCTGCACCGCCCGGCCAACCTGGAAGACCTGTTCCTCAAGCTGACCGGCCGGCAGATCCGCGAAGATGGATGATCGGTCTGTCGCACCTGCACCGTCTATGAGCACCGCCACCATCGAATCCGCGCCGACACCCGCCACGCCGCCCGCCTCGGTCTGGGCGCCGCCGCGCCTGTCGATGCGCTGGTGGCCGGTGTTCCAGCGCAACCTCCTGGTCTGGCGCAAGCTGGCGCTGCCCAGCCTGCTGGCCAACATCGGCGAGCCGCTGCTGTGGCTGGTGGCATTCGGCTACGGCCTGGGCGCCATGGTGGGCCGCGTGCCGACGCACGGCCAGGAGGTGCCCTACATCCTGTTCCTGGCCAGCGGCAGCATCTGCATGAGCGCCATGAACGCGGCCAGCTTCGAGGCGCTGTACTCGGCGTTCTCGCGCATGCACGTGCAGAAGACCTGGGACGGCATCATGAACACGCCGGTGCAGCTCGACGACGTGGTGCTGGCCGAGATGCTGTGGGCCGGCTTCAAGGCGCTGTTCGCGGTGATCGCCATCCTCGGCGTGATGATGGCGCTGAAGATCAGCCTGTCCCCGAAGCTGATCCTGGTGCCGCCGATCCTGCTGGTGGCCGGCGTGACGTTTGCCAGCATGGCGCTGGTGTTCAACGCCAAGGCCCAGGGCTACGACTTCTTCACCTACTACTTCGCGGTGCTGCTGTCGCC
>NZ_DAOMOQ010000053.1:0-19151 GCF_035444425.1 Ottowia sp.
GCTCGGGCACGTAGCTGGCGTACTCGACGTTCTCGATGCCGCGCTGGATCTCGCCGTGCGCGTCGCTGAGCACCTTGCCGTGCTCGGCGGTGATCAGCTGCGCGATCTCGTCGGCGTGCTCTTCCAGCAGCACTTTCAGCCTGCTCATCACGCGGGCTCGCTTGAGCGGCGGCGTGTTGCGCCAGTCGGGAAACGCCTTCTCGGCCGAGGCGATGGCCTGCTCCACCGTGGCCTTGCTGGCCAGCGCCACATGGCCGCTGACCTGCCCGGTGGCGGGGTTGAACACGGGCTGCGTGCGCACCGTGTCGTTGACGATCTGGCCGTCGATGAGGTGGCCGATGGTGTGGGTGACGGATTTGTCGTTGTTCATGATGGGTTTGAAGAAGGAGCGCCTGTTCCGGCACGGTCGCCGGGCCGGATAACGATCGATGCGAGGGTGAAGATCAAGCGGTGGCCGCCAACGCATCACCCACTGCACTCACCAGTCGGTCCAGCTCCGCCGGCGTGCTGATGAAGGGCGGCGCCAGTTGCACGGTGTCGCCGCCGTAGCGCACATAGAAGCCGTTCTTCCAGCAGTGCATGGCGATCTCGTAGGGCCGTCTGGCCGGCTCGCCGGGCAGCGCCTCGATGGTGAAGCCGGCGGCCAGGCCGTAGTTGCGGATGTCGAGCACGTGTTTCGCACCCTTCAGGCCATGCACGGCCTTCTCGAAGTGGGCGCTTAGCGCCTTGACGCGGCCGACGCCGTCCTCGCGCTCCAGCAGGTCCAGCGCGGCGATGCCGGCGGCGCAGGCGACCGGGTGCGCGCTGTAGGTGTAGCCGTGCGCAAACTCCAGCATGTAGTCGGGCCCGCCGGCGGCCATGAAGGTGTCGTAGATCTCGGTGCTGGCGATCACGCCGCCGAGCGGCTGCACGCCGTTGGTGACCTGCTTGGCGAAGGTCATGATGTCGGGCACCACGCCGAAGGCGTCCGAGCCCGTCATGGTGCCGCAGCGGCCAAAGGCGGTGATGACCTCGTCGAAGATCAGCAGGATGTCGTGCTGGGTGCAGATCTCGCGCAGGCGCTGCAGGTAGCCCACCGGCGGGATCAGCACGCCGGCCGAGCCGCTGAAGGGCTCGACGATGACAGCGGCGATGTTGCTGGCGTCGTGCAGCGCGATCAGGTCGAGCAGCCGGTCGGCCAATGCCTTGCCGCCGTCAAGCGGCTGGCCCTTGGCGAAGGTGCCAGCCGGCGGCTGGATGTGCGGCAGGTGGTCGGCCTCGATGCCCTGGCCATAGACCTTGCGGTTGCCGACCATGCCACCGACCGAGATGCCGCCGAAGTTGACGCCGTGGTAGCCCTTCTCGCGCCCGACCAGGCGCGTCTTGCCGCCCTGGCCCTTCAGGCGCCAGTAGGCACGCGCCATCTTCAGCGCGGTGTCGGCGGCCTCCGAACCGGACGAAGTGAAGAACACATGATCCAAACCGGCGGGCGCCAGGCTTTTCAGCTTGTTGGCCAGTTCGAACGACAGCGGGTGGCCGAACTGGAAGGCCGGTGAATAGTCGAGCTGGGCCGCCTGCCTGCCCACCGCCTCGGCGATCTCGCGCCGGCCGTGGCCCAGGCCGGTGCACCACAGCCCCGACAGGCCGTCGAACACCTGGCGGCCGTCGGCATCGGTGTAGTAGGCGCCCTGCGCGCCGACGATCATGCGCGGGTCGCGCTTGAACTCGCGGTTGGCGGTGAAGGGCATCCAGTGCGCGTCGAGCCAGGCGGCATCGTGGCGCGTCTTGTCGGCGGATTGGGCGAAGGTGGCGGTGGTCATGGGCTTGTCTCCTTCAGGAACAGTCTTGAATACCGGACGCATTCTGTCCCGTCCTGTTAATCTCTTGAATAGGCAAATGTCCATGTTCAATTGCTGATTTATGCAAGTAACACCCCGTCCCGCCCGCGCCCGCCCCGCACTCGGCCAGGTCAGCGACATGGATTTGCGCCTGCTGCAGGTGTTCAAGGCGGTGGTCGAATGCGGTGGCCTGTCGGCGGCCGAGCTGGAGCTGAACATCGGCACCAGCACCGTCAGCCGCCACGTCAAGGACCTGGAAACGCGCCTGGGCCTAGTACTGTGCCGGCGCGGCCGGGCCGGCTTCGCGCTGACGGCCGAGGGCCAGCGCGTGTACGACGAGACGCTGCGGCTGCTGGCCGCGGTGGGCAGCTTCCGCGCCAGCATCGACGACATTCATGACCGCATGGGTGGCGCCCTGCACGTGGCGCTGTTCGACAAGACCGCCAGCAACCCGCAGGCACGCATCCACGCGGCGATTGCCGATTTCGCGCGGCTGGCGCCCGACGTCAGCCTGCACCTGCACGTGGGCAGCATCCAGGACATCGAGCGCGGCGTGATGGACGGCAGCTTCGCCGTCGGCGTGATCCCGGCGCACCGCGCCTCGGCCAGCCTGCGCTACGACCGCCTGTTCGGCGAAACCATGTACCTGTACTGCGGCGCCGCGCACGAGCTGTTCGGCGCCGATCATGCGGCGCTTGACTGGCCGGCACTGCGCCGCCGCGGCGACTTCGCCGGCCTCGGCTACCACTCGCCCAACATGGAACTGGCGCACGGCCGCCAGCTCAAGCGCAAGGCCACGGCGTTCGAGCAGGAGGCCATCGCCACGCTGATCCTGTCGGGCCGCTTCGTCGGCTTCCTGCCCGACCACTACGCCGACGCCTTCGTGCAGCGCGGCCAGATGGGGGCGGTAGCGCCCCAGGTGCTGCACTACGCCTGCGACTTCCTCAGCGTGCTGCGCCGCTCACCACGGCCATCGCGGGCGGCGCTGGCCTTCCACCAGGCCTTGCTGGCGGCGCACACGACACCCGGCGCCTGATCCCGCACGACGCCAGCAGCCCAAAGAAAACCCTTCGTGGTGCTCCTTGCATCCTTCGCGAATCCTTCGCGACCTCTGCGTCCGGCTGTTGGCTGTTGGTATTCGGTACTCCGAAGCGTCACAGCACCCGATGCTGCAAGGCCGGCAACTGTCCGCGCCGCGCCGCCAGTGCCGCCGGATCAAGCTCGGCCAGCACCACGCCGGCGCCTTCGGCGCGCTCGGCCAGCACCGTGCCCCAGCTGTTGACCACCATGCTCTGACCCCAGGTGCGGCGGCCGTTCTCGTGCAGACCGCCCTGTGCGGCGGCGATGACGCCGCACAGGTTCTCGATCGCCCGCGCGCGCAGCAGCACTTCCCAGTGCGCCTGGCCGGTGACGTGGGTGAAGGCGCTGGGCACCAGCAGCAGTTCGGCGCCCTCGGCCGCGTAGTGGCGGTACAGCTCGGGAAAGCGCAGGTCGTAGCACACGCTCATGCCGATGCGCCAGCGGTGACCGTCGCGCGACGGCAGGTCGAACAGGGTCGGCTGGCTGCCGCGCGCCAGCACCGCCGCCTCGTCGTACAGGCGGCTGCCGTCGTCGAACTTGAACAGGTGGATCTTGTCGTAGCAGGCCACCCGCTCCCCGTGCGGATTGAACGCCAGGGACGCATTGCGGCACTTGCCCCCACGCTCCGCCGCTGCGCGTACTGCGCTGCCCCCCGAGGGGGCCGCCGCCTCCGCTTGGGGCGGCCCGGCGCTGTTGCTCTTGCCCCCTAGCTCCGCCGCTGCGCGTGCTGCGCTGCCCCCCGAGGGGGCCACCGCCTCCGCTTGGGGCGGCCCGGCGCTGCGGCGGGCGCGCGCGTCGCGCGGCTCGCAGGCCAGCGGCAGCGTGCCGCCGACGATCCACAGGCCCAGTTCGCGCGCCGTGGCGGCCAGCCAGTCCTGGATCGGGCCAGCGCCCAGCGGCTCCTGCAGCGCCAGCTTGTCGGTGTCGTGCTGGCCCATGACGCAGAAGTATTCCGGCAGCACGGCCAGTTCGGCGCCGCCTTGCGCGGCTTCGCTGAGTAGCGCGTGCGCGGCGCGCAGGTTGTGTTCCACCTGCGTGCACGAGACCATCTGGATCGCGGCGACCTTCACGGCTTGTCCTCCTGGTTGACGGCGGCGGGCGCCGTCGATGGCACCGCGGCGCCGGTGTCCTGTCCGGCACCGCGGTCGGCCTGGCCGACACGCCTGACCTGCGGATTGTCCCAGCTGCCACCGATGTGGAATTCGCGCGTCGCCGCCTTGATGAGCGGCTGCTTGAGCACCAGTTGGGCGATGAAGGCGCCGATGCCGATCGCCGGGCTGATCACGGTCGCGGCCAGCGCGGCGGTGCCGGCGTCGATCTCGGGCACCACCAGCACGCGCAGGTCCTGCGTTTCCTGATCGAGGTCGGCGCTGCCTTCCATCAGCACGCCGGCGTTGACGCCCTTCATCTGCAGGTTGTTGGTACTGGCGATGCCCCGCTGCACGACGACGTCGCCACGCACGTGGTCGAACGCGAAACCGCTGGAGAAGACGTCGCGGAAATCCAGCGTCAGCCGCCGCGGCAGCGACTGCAGGCTGAGCACGCCGAGCAGCTTGGCCACGCCCGGGTCGGCCTTGAGGAACTGGCCCGCGCCGACGTCGAGCTTCAGCTGGCCCTGCATGCTGGGGTAGTGCGGCGAGAACGGCGAGCCGGTCCAGCCCAGGCTGCCGTCCAGGTGTCCCTGGCCGCGCGCCAGCACGCCCGGCATGTCGAAGCGCGCCAGCAGCGCGCCGGCATCGCGGATGTCGAGCTTGAAGTGCAGCAGCGTGCGGCGCGGATCGTCCGCCGGGCGCGGCGCGCGCGGGTCGGACGGCAGCGCCGATGCACGCGCCTGCACCGCCCAGTGGCCGTTGGCGCTGAAGCTCGCCTCCGGGGTGCTGAGCTGCAGCCGCGTCAGCTGCCAGTCCTGCACGCCGCGGGCACCTTGGCGCGACGGCGCCAGGTCCTGGTTGACGGCCTCGATCTCCAGCCGGCCCAGCTTCTTGCCGCGCAGCTCGAACTGCTCGGCCACGATGTCCAGCGCCGGGATGTGCGCCGGCGGTTCGGCCAGCCGCGCGGCGCTCTCGTCGACCGTGCTGGCCGGGATGCTCAGGCGCGACAGGCGCGCATGCACCTTGCCGGCCCGGCCGTCGGCACCCTCGCTGAACTGGACGCGGCCGGCCAGTTCGCGCGCCTGCACGTCGGCGCGCCAGGTACCACCCTCGCGCGTGCCGGTACTGACCACGTCATGCAGCACGCGCTCGTCCAGCAGCAGTTCGCCGACGCGCAGCGACCAGGCGTTAGGCAGGTAGGCGCGCGCGTTGCCGCCGGCGCTGGCGGCGGCCGACCAGCCGGCGCCAGCGCCCGTGCCGTCGCCGGCAAACAGCCGGTCGGCCATCGCGTCCCAGGCCGGCACGTCGAGGCGCGGCAGTTGCACCCGCGCCAGCACGCCGCTGGCCGGCAGCGCCAGCTCGGCCTGCGCCTGCGCGCCGACGCCGATGGCGCCGCGCAGCGCGCGCGTCGGCACCGCGCCAGCGTCCTGCTCCAGCAGCAGCGCCAGCCGGTCGGACACCGTCAACCGCATCTGCTCGCGCACGACGCCGCCTTCGGCGGCCAGCGGGCGCGACTCGTAGCGCAGCGGCCACGCAGCGTCGGCCGGCTTGGCCAGCGGCGCCGGCAAGTCGAACGCCATGCCGCGCAGATCGCTCGTCACCAGCAGCTCCGGCTCGCCGGCGTGGAAGCCGATCACAGCCTCGTACGCCGCCTGGCCGCTGGCCTGGCGGGCGATGGCCGGCACCGGACCCCAGTCCTGCATCTGGCGCAGGCCGTCGGCGCTGGCGGTGCCGCTGGCGCGCAGCCGCACCACGGCCGCCTCGCCGGCGGCCGGCTGCAGCCCGCCGCTGACCTGCGCCTCGCCGCCGAGCAGGCCGACGCGCACCTCGTGCACCGCGAAGCCGGTCTCGGAAAAGCTGACTTCGCCCTGCGCGCCGTCCAGTTGCGGCGCGGCGGGCGTGATGCGCAGCGCGTTGCCCTGCAGCGCGACCCGGCCCTCGACCCTGGCGTCGTCGATGTGCGCGACCGGCAGGTCGAGCTTGAGCCGCAGGCCGGCATCGCCGCTGGCCGTGGCGCGGTCCAGCGCGTGCTGGGTGAAACCCGCCACTGGCGAAGCCCGGACGATGTCCAGCGCCGAGGCCAGCGCGCCCTGGCCCTCGGCCTCGACCAGCACCCGGGTGCGGCCGAGGTCGGCGATACCGGCCTGCACGCGCGGAAAGCGCCAGCCGGGATGGCCCTGCACGCGCGCCCGGGCGTTGTTGACACGCATGCTGTTGCGCTCGAACACCAGCTCGCCCGCCAGATCCTCCAGCTGAGGCCAGGGCGGCTGTCCCTCGGGTTGCAGATACCGGGGCACATAGGCCATGGTGACGCCGCGCACCTGGCCGGCAAAGCGGAACTCGCCCGCCGCGGTGCTTTTCTCGAACGGGACGTCAAGCAGCCTGCCCTTGACCCGCACCGCAACGTCGCGCGCCTCGCCCTTCAGGATCGCCTCGCGTACGTAGCGCCGCGCGTCAAGCGGAATGCCGAGCGGCAGGTAGCGGTGCACGCGCGCACCGTTGGCGCGGCTGAACGTGCCCTGCAGATCCAGCACGCCCGGAAAGCGCGCGTCACCGGCACGCTTCACCTCGTCGGTCTGCCAGCGCGCCTTGAAGCTGCCGGTGGCGTCGGGGTTCTGCAGCTTGAGTTCGTCGACGTCGAGCTCGATGTGCTCGCCCTGCACGCGCCAGCGCGCCTGCGCCGACAGCTGCGCGAGCGGGATGCGCGGCTCCTCGAACACGCCGGGAAACTCCAGCGCGCCATCCTTGATCGTCAGGCTGGCGTGGCCGCCGCCGGGCATGGCCTCGAACTCCAGCGCCGCGCCCTCGATGCCGGGAATGCCTTCGACCGGACTGCCGTCCCGGCGTGGCGGCGCCGGCCGGGCGCCGACCGACAGGCCGGCCAGCCGCGCCTGCACGCGCCAGTCGCGCGGCGCGTCCAGCGCGCCGTCCCAGCGCGCCATGATGCTGTCGACCCGGCCCTTGACCGGGTGCGCGCGCAGTTGCTCGTGCAGCCTGGGTGGCAGCGGCAGCCGGCTGGCGATCTTGGCCAGCGCCGCCAGGTCGAGCCGGTCGCCGCGCAACTCGCCGCCGCCCTCGCCGTCACGGTAGTTCAGCGTGAAATTGCCGCCCGGCCAGACCAGGCCGTCGGCATCGACGAACTGCAGGTTGCGGGTGTCGAGCTGCATCGCGCCGGCCTGGTGGCGCCAGCCGAGCCGGCCGCTGACGGCGCCGAAGGCCAGCGGCGCCAGCTCGGACCCGAAGCGCGCCGCCACCTGGTCCAGCGCCAGGTCGGCGGTGGCGCTGACCAGCGCGCCCTTGCGCACCTCGGCCCAGCCGCGCAGCGCGCCCTGGCCGGCGTGCAGGTCGATGTCCCAATCGGACTTCAGATCGACGTGCTCGCGCAGCCGCGACACGTCGACCCAGGGCAGATCGGCGAACAGCTGGCCGTCCCACTCGCGCCAATGGCCGGCATGGCGCGAGAACACCGGCTGCCGGAACTGCCCGATCAGGGTGAAGCGCCGACCCCAGCCCGCCGGCGGCGTAGCGTCGAGCCGCAGCTGGTGGCGCCGGCGGCCATTGCGCACCACCAGTTGCACGTCATGCAGGCCGACCGGCGCCGCACCGCGCCGCTCGTCGACCCAGTCGACGCGGCCGCCGCGCACCAGGAACTCGGGCTGCGAGAAGAACCAGTCGGCCACGCCGGTATCACCCGCGGCATCGCCCGACAGGTCGATGCCGGCCACCAGCAGGCGGCCGTCGGCGCTGCGGCGCACTTCCAGCTCGGGCTCGTCGATCACCAGCTGCTCCAGCCCGCCGGTGGCCAGCGATAGCACGGATAGCGCCACCAGCGCACGCGGCACGCGCAAGCCTGGGCGTCCCGCGGGGTCATGCACCTGCACGTCGTGCAGCGACAGCGTGGGCACGAGACCATTCGATTCGGCCCGCAGCGCGCCGATGCTGACCGGCGCCGCCAGCGCGCGCGAGGCCCAGCTTTCGAGCCGCGGGCGAAACTCGTCGGCGCGCGGCACAATAAACCAATGGAGGACGATCCCGGCCAGCACCAGCACCATCAGCAGGCCCGCCAAGGCACGCAGGGTCCAGCGCATCAGCGTGGCGGCGAATCGGATGGAGCGCGCGATCAATGGCGTACGGGTGAATGCGTTGGGGCCGGCCATCGGGCGGCATGACCGCCCGGCGCCGGCTTGACAGGCAACGAGAGAAATTATGACCCCCGGTGACCTCGAAGGTTCTGGCCCGCAGCCGGCGGCCACGGCCATGACACGCCTCAGTCAGCCCAGCCCGCAGGCGCCCGCGGGCGCCGCGCATTCGCGCCTGGTGCAGCGCCTGCGGCGCCGCTACGAAGGCGAGCTGGCGCTGCTGCCGGCCGGCGCACCCACGCTCGAGTCGATGCAGACCTGCCTGGCGGCGCTGGCCGCACGCGGTCACGACACCGGCGCGCGCCTGCGCATCCTGCGCCAGCTGGTGATCGAACGCCTGGTGGTGCTGGACTGCGAGCAGGCCGCGCCGCTGGACATCGTCACCAGCGCCGTCACCGAACTGGCCGAGCTGGCGCTCGACACCGCCTGCCGGCAGGCCTTCGCCGAGCTCGACGAGCGCCACGGCGCGCCGCTGACCGAGGCCGGCACGCGCGCCGAGCTGTGGGTGGTCGGCATGGGCAAGCTGGGCGCGCGCGAGCTGAACGTGTCCAGCGACATCGACCTGATCTACGTCTACGACGACGACGGCGAGACCGCCGGCCGCGACGATGGGCGCGGGCGCATCAGCGTGCAGGAGTACTTCACGCGCGCGGTCAAGCTGATCCAGGCGCTGATCGGCGACACCACCGAGCACGGGCTGGTGTTCCGCATCGACCTGGCGCTGCGGCCCAACGGCAACTCCGGCCCCGCCGTGTGCTCGCTCGACGCGCTGGAGGAATACATGCTGGTGCAGGGGCGCGAATGGGAGCGCTTCGCCTGGATGAAGAGCCGCGCCGTGGCGCCGCGCGCGGCCATCGCCAACGGCTCGGCGCGGGCACTGCGCGGCGTGGTGCTGCCGTTCGTGTTCCGCAAGTACCTCGACTACGCGGTGTTCGAGTCGCTGCGCAACCTGCACCGGCAGATCCGCGAGCACGCCAGCAAGCGCTCGGCCGGCCGGCCCGAGCGCGCCAACGACGTCAAGCTGTCGCGCGGCGGCATCCGCGAGATCGAGTTCATCGTGCAGCTGCTGCAGGTGGTGCGCGGCGGCCAGTTCCCCGAGCTGCGCACGCGCCCGACCGTGCAGGCCCTGCAGCGCATGGCGCACGCCGGCCTGATGCCGCCGGACACCGCCGACCAGCTGGCCGCCGCCTACGTGTTCCTGCGCCGGGTCGAGCACCGCATCCAGTACCTGGACGACCAGCAGACCCACATCGTGCCGACCGACGACGCCGACCTCGACTGGATCGCGCACACGCTCGGCTACGCCGGCGCCTGTCCGTTCCTGGCCGAACTCGACACGCACCGCGAGTTCGTGGCCGAGGAGTTCGATCGCCTGCTGGGCGGCGACGCGCCCTGCAAGGCCTGTGGCAGGAACGGCAATGGCAACGGCGCCGGTCGCGCGCTGCCGGCCGAGATCGATGGCGTGCTGACGGGCTTTCCCGAGCGGGTGCGCGAGCGCCTCGCCGAATGGCCCGAGCATCCGCGCGTGCTGGCACTGCGCGACGAAGCGCGCGGGCGCCTGGTGCGCCTGCTGCAGCGCACCGCGCAGTGGCTGGACGAGGGCCGCGTCAACGAGGATGGCGTGCTGCGCCTGGCCGACTGGGTCGAGCCGCTGCTGCGGCGCGAGAGCTACATCGCGCTGCTGCTGGAGCGCCCGGCGGTGCACGAGCGGCTGCTGCGCGTGCTCGGCGCCGCGCGCTGGCCGGCGCGCTACGTGATGCAGCACCCAGGCGTGATCGACGAACTGGCCGGCCCCAGCCTGCTGGCCGACCGCTTCGACGCCGCCGCCTTCGAGCAGGAGCTCGAGCAGCGGCGCCTGGCGCTCGCCACGACGCGCGAGGACGACGAGGAAAACCTGCTCAACCTGCTGCGCCGCGCCCACCACGCCGAGGTGTTCCGCACCCTGGTGCGCGACGTCGAGGGCAGCATCACGGTCGAGCAGGTGGCCGACGACCTGTCGGCACTGGCCGACGCGATCCTGCGCCTGACCACCCGCTGGTGCTGGCCGCGGCTGCGCCAGAAGCACCGGGAACACCCCCGCTTCGGCATCATCGGCTACGGCAAGCTGGGCGGCAAGGAGCTCGGCTACGGCAGCGACCTGGACATCGTGTTCGTGTTCGACGACGAGCACGAGGACGCGCAGGACATCTACGCCGCCTTCGTGCGTAAGCTGATCACCTGGCTGACGGTGAAGACCGGCGAGGGCGACCTGTTCGAGATCGACACCGCGCTGCGCCCCAACGGCAGCTCGGGCCTGCTGGTGACCAGCTTCGATGCCTACGCCGACTACCAGGAAAACCGCGGCAGCAACACCGCCTGGACCTGGGAACACCAGGCCATGACAAGAGCCAGGATGATCCCGCCGGTGGCGCCCGGCTCAACTCCCGACGCGAGCGCGGAAGACGCCCTGATCACCCGCTTCAACACCGTGCGCCACGCCGTCATCACCGCCCCGCGCGACCACGCCGCGCTGCGCGGCGAGATCATCGCCATGCGCGAGAAGATGCGCGCAGCGCACACCGTCAGGTCCGGCCTGTTCGACGTCAAGCACAGTCCGGGCGGCATGGTGGATGCCGAATTCACGACCCAGTACCTGGTGCTGGCGCACACCGCCCGGCACCCCGAACTGGCGCCCAACCTCGGCAACATCGCCCTGCTGCAGCGGGCCGAGCAGGCCGGCCTGCTGCCCGCCGGCATCGGCCAGGCGGCCGCCGACGCCTACCGCGAACTGCGCCGCGTGCAGCACCAGGCGCGGCTGAACGAGGAGCCGACACAGCTGGCGCCCGAAGCCATGGGCGCCGAGCGCGCCGCCATCATCGCGCTGTGGCAGGCGGTGTTCGGCTGACGCGCCGGCCCGGCGCACGCCCGGTCAGCGGCAAGCCCTAAACTCCGGAGCCAACCCGTTCGTGGTCGCGTGCGCGCTGCCGCGCCCGGCCTGTTGCCCATGCGCCTGCTCCTCTGGCCCGTCGTCTGCGCGCTGTTGATCGCCGCCTGCGTCGCGGCGTGGCTGGCCGGCAGCACCGGCCAGTTGCGGCCCCAGTTCTGGATCTGGCACGCCGAGCACTGGCAAGCGCAGCCGTGGACGCTGTGGACCGCACCACTGATGCATTTCCTGCCCACGCACGGGCTCGCCAACGCGCTGGCGCTGGCCGCGCTGGCGATCCTGGGCGCCGCGCTGCCGGCGCAGCCGCGCGACACCCTGGCGCTGCTGCTGGCCTGGCCGCTAGGCACCCTGGCGCTGCTGGCCTGGCCCAGGATCGGCGGCTACTACGGCCTGTCCGGGCTGGTCCACATCGCCGCTGCCGTGCTGGCGCTGCGGGCGCTCTTGATGCGGCCGACGCGCCTGCTCGGCGGGCTGCTGGCCGGCGGGCTGGTGCTGAAGCTGGTGCTGGAGCGCGGCTGGGCGGTGCCGATCGGCTTCGACAGCCGCTGGGGCTTCAACGTGGTGTACGCCGCTCACCTCACCGGCGCATTGGCGGGCGCCACGCTGGCGCTGCTGCTGGAGGCGCTGGCCCGGCTGCGCGCCGATCCCGCAACCCTGCGGTAGGCGCGGCGACAGCCGCGAATGGGCGCCTCCCGCATCATGGACACCCGTTCACGGCGACCGCCGCCTTCACGAGAAAAATGGCTCAGTTCCGGTGCTTGGCCCATTTGGCCCGGATCGCCTCCGGGATCGACAACGCGCGGGTGCCCGGCACCAGCCGCAGCCGCATGCCGGCCGCCAGCATGCCGGGCATGTCGACCGCCAGGTAGAAGCCGCAGCGGCCCGTGCGCACCATCACCCGGCCGGCAGCGGCAAAGCCCATCACCACCCCCAGCTTGCCGCAGGGCTCGCGGGGACCGGTCACGCGCAGCACGCAGTCCGAGCCCTCGAAGTGCAGCGTGTCGCCGACCCACACCTGGTGTTCCAGCAGGCCCTCGAGCAGCAGGTTCTCGCCCATGAAGCCGGACGGCAGCGCTTCATCCTGCGGTGCCGCGCCATGCACGTGCCGCTGCTCGATCCAGAACGGCAGGTGCTCGCTGGGATAGGCGTAGACCGCCTTGCGCAGGCCACCGTGCACACTCAGGTCGGCCTGCTCGTCACCCGCCAGACCCAGCGCGGCGGCCATCACCGGACCATCGACCGGCGCCTTGCGGATGCCGCTCAGCAGCGTGCGGCCTCCGCCGATCGGCAACGGCGCGGCCAGGCCGACGCTGACCGTACGCACGCGCACGCCGCCTTGCCGGTCGCCCGCGCGTGGCGGCGCCGGTTCAATTGCGCCAGGGGTTGCATCAGGATCAGCCATGATGCTGACATGATGCCGCAGCGCATCCCCAGGCCAAGCTGCAAGCTCAGGAAACCCTCCATGACAACCCGTCCGTCCACCCTGCGCGGCGTCGTCGCCGTCACGCTGCTGGTGCTCAACACCTTGTTCTGGTGCACGCCGCTGTTCGTGCTGGCGCTGCTCAAGCTGGCCTTGCCTTTCCAGAAGGTGCGGCTGGTGCTCGACCCGGCCATTAACGGCATCGCCACCCACTGGATCAGCGGCAACAGCGCCTGGATGCGGCTGACGCAGCGCACCCGCTGGGACGTGGCGGGCGTCGATGGCCTGCCCTACGCCGGCTGGTACCTGGTGCAGGCCAACCACCAGTCCTGGGTCGACATCTTCGTGCTGCAGCACACGCTGAACCGCCGCATCCCGTTCCTGAAGTTCTTTCTCAAGCAGCAACTGATCTGGGTGCCGGTGATCGGGCTGGCCTGGTGGGCGCTGGAGTTTCCGTTCATGAAGCGGCACTCGCCGGCCGCGCTGCGCGCCAACCCGGCCTTGCGCGACGAGGACCGGGAAACCACGCGCCGCGCCTGCGAGAAGTTCGCACTGGTGCCGACCAGCGTGATGAACTTTCCCGAGGGCACGCGCTTCACGCCGGCCAAGCACGCCGCCCAGGCATCGCCCTACCGGCACCTGCTCAGGCCCAAGGCGGGCGCCATGGCGCTGTCGCTGCACGCCATGGGGGGGAAGTTCGATTCGATGATCGACGTCACCATCGTCTACCCGCACGGGCGGCCGACGTTCTGGCAGTTCGCCTGCGGCGGCGTGCCCGAGATCGTGATGCGCGCGCACCGGCGGCCGATCCCGCCCGAGTTCTGCCATGGCGACTACAGCGGCGACGCGGCCTTCCGCGCCCGCGTGCACCACTGGCTAGCCGAGCTGTGGGCCGAGAAGGACGCCGAGATCGAGCGCCTGCTGGCCGGGCGCAGAGACTCCGCCTGATCAACCGCGCATCGGCCCGGTACCTTACGGTTTCTTCTTACCGGCGGCGCGCTCGGCCGCCACCTTGGCCTTGATCTCCTCGGCCATCTGCTTCTGCTTCTCGGCCAGCGGTGGGAACGGCCCGAAGCGGTGCTGATCGGCCGGCGCGCCCAGCATGTAGGGCGGGAAGGCCGAATCGACCGGCTTGTTCCAGCGCGCCGGGAAGTCGCGCTCCAGGTTGGCCTTGACCGGGCGCTCCTTCGACAGCATGAAGGCCGATACGTCGTAGGCCTCGTCGTCGCTCAGCTGCGGCGCGTCGAAGCTGGTGCCCTGCGGCATGTTGTGCTTGACGAAGCGCGTCGCCATGGCCAGGCGGTTCATGCCGGCGCCGTTGTTGAAGCTGTCCTTGCCCCACAGCGGCGGGAAGGTGTAGCCCTGCGCGTCGCCCGGCTTGCCGGCTCGGATACCCTGGCCGTCGGCGCCGTGGCAGACCGCGCACTTGTCGGCGTAGACCTTGGCACCGGCCTCCAGGTCGGCGCGCCGGTTCGGCATCTTGCTCTGCACCATGCCGGCGCCCTCGACCGTGGCGCCGACCGGGATGCCCCTGGACAGAAAGGCCGTGTAGGCGACGAAGGCCTTCATCTCGCGCGAGTCCAGCGGCAGCGCCTTGCCGTTCATGCTGCGCTCCATGCAGCCGTTGACGCGCTCCTCCACCGTGCTGATGTCGTCCTCGCGCGCCCGGTATTGCGGGAAGGTGGCGCTGACGCCCGACCACGGCATGGCGAACGGCTTGGCGGCGGCCTGCTGGTGGCAGGAGGCACAGGCCAGGTTGTTGCCGGCGTAGCGCATCTTCCGGTCCTTGACCTCGGGACCGATGAGCGCGAAGGTGCGCACGGTGAGGTCGTGGCCGTACTGCACCAGCTCGCGCTGCTTGCCGGCCGGCAACTGGTCGATCTGGGGCACCGGGCGACCGGCCAGCTTGACCGTGTCAGCGGCCTGCTGTGCCGCGGCCGGAAGCCAGCCCGCCAGCAGCACGGCGGCACCCGCGAGCGCCCAGGAGCGGGGAAGACGATACCGGATCATGATGGCGTTCCTTGAAGTAGATCAAGACTCCATCCTAGGGTTACCCCGATACAAAATCATGACTTGGATCAATTCCGCATCAGGGTTTCGATTGCATCCGGATCCACCGGCACCCCGCGCGTGATCAGCTCGCAGCCGCTGTCGGTGATCACCGCATCGTCCTCGATGCGGATGCCGATTTTCCAGAAGGGCTCCGGCACCTGCTCGGCCGGCCGCACGTAGATGCCCGGCTCGATGGTCAGCACCATGCCGGGCCGCAGGATGCGCGCCGGCCGGTCCTTGATCAGCTCGCCCGAGAGCGGGTCGGTGCGCTCGCTCACCTGGCCGACCTCGCCCGGCTCGACGTAGCTGCCGCAGTCGTGCACGTCCATGCCGAGCCAGTGGCCGGTGCGGTGCATGTAGTGGGCGAAGTAGGCGCGATCGGCGATGGCGTCGTCCAGCGTGCCGTGCCGGTCGCGGTCGATCAGGCCCAGATCGAGCATGCCCTGCGTCAGCACCTTCACCGCGGCCTCGTGCGGCTCGGTGAAGCGCGCGCCGGGCCGGGTCGCCTCGACGGCCGCCTGCTGGCTGGCCAGCACCAGCTCGTACAGCGCGCGCTGCGGGCCGCTGAACCGGCCGTTGGCGGGGAAGGTGCGCGTGATGTCGGACGCATAGCCGTCCAGCTCGCAGCCGGCGTCGATCAGCACCAGCTCGCCATCGCGGATCGGCGCCTGGTCGGCGCGGTAGTGCAGCACGCAGGCGTTGGCGCCGGCGGCGACGATGCTGCCGTAGGCCGGGAACTGCGAGCCGTGGCGGCGGAACTCGTGCAGCAGCTCGGCTTCGAGGTGGTATTCGCGCACCTGCTCGCCGGCGCGCAGCATGGCGCTGCAGCGCTGCATGGCGCGCACGTGGGCACCGGCGCTGATGTGTGAGGCGCGGCGCATGATGTCCAGTTCGTGCGCGTCCTTGACCAGGCGCATCTCGTCCAGGATCGCGCACAGATCGCGCTGCGCGTCGGGCGCCAGCGCCCCGTGGCGCACCCGGGCACGCACCTTCTGCAGCCAGCCGTCGATGCGCGGCGCCAGCCCGCCATGGATGGCGAAGGGATACCAGACCACCGTCCGGTTCTCGAGCAACCTGGGCAGGCGCGCGTCGAGTTCATCGACCGCGAACGCCTCGTCCACGCCCAGCTCCGCCGGCGCGGCCTCGGGGCCGAGCCGGATGCCGTCCCAGATCTCGCGCTCCAGGTCCTTGGGCTGGCAGAACAGCGTGCTGCGCCCCGAGCCGTCGAGCACCAGCCAGGCGTTGGGCTCGGAAAAGCCCGTCAGGTAATAGAAATAGCTGTCGTGGCGGTACGGAAAGTCGGTGTCGCGGTTGCGCGGCCGCTCGGGCGCCGTCGGCAGGATGGCGATGGCGCCTTCGCCCAGCTGGGCGGCGACGCGGGCGCGGCGGGCGGCATAGGGTGCAGTGGTCATGGAACGCAAGCTTAGGTTATCGGTGCATCGGCGGCGCGTCGGCATTCAGCCGCGCCAGCCGTTCGGGCGTGCCGACGTCGGTCCAGGCACCCTCGTACAACTCGGCGCTGACCCGGCCGGCGTCGATGGCGCGGCGCAGCAGCGGCGCGAGCGGCGCCGCCGTGCCCTGCGGGTTGCCGGGCAGGATGTCGCACCAGGGCGGCTCGAACAGCGCACGCCGGTACAGCGCCACGGTGCTGAAGGTGTGGCGCGCGCCGCCCGGCGGCGCCTGGTTGAGCGCCAGGCCATCGGCGCCGATGGCGAAATCGCCGTTCGGGTTGTGCGGCGGGTTGGGCACCAGCCACAGGTGCGCCAGCCGCCCGCCCCGCACGAACTCCTGCACCGCCTGCGGCCGGAATTCGAAGTCCGGCGCGTGGATATCGCCGGCCAGCACCCAGAACGCATCCTCGGGCGAAGGCGCCAGCAGCGGCAGCGCGCGCGCGATGCCGCCGGCGGTCTCTAGCGCGTAGCCGAAGTCACGGCCCTCGGACGAGCAGCGGATCGGCGCCCCCGGCTGGCGCCCGCAAAAGTCCTCGATCTGCTCGCCCAGCCAGGCGGTGTTGACCACCACCTCGCCGACGCCGCCGCGCGCCAGCGCCTCCAGCCACCATTGCAGCAGCGGCTTGCCGTGCACCGGCAGCAGCGGCTTGGGCACGTGGTCGGTCAGCGGCCGCATGCGCTCGCCGCGGCCGGCCGCCAGGATCAGCGCCCGCACGCGCGCATCGCCGGGCGCCGCACGCTGACCCAGCCTCACCGGCGCACTCCCGCATCGGCTGCGCCGGGGTGCCGGGGGAACGGGAGCCAAAACCGCATGACGGCGTACTGTAGATCAAGCCGGCGCGTCACGGCTTGTAAAATCAGTGGTTGCTCGCCGCCTCTTCCCCTCCCCGGAGCTCCTTCCCGATGGCAGACAAGAACTCGATGGCCAACGCCATCCGCGCCCTGGCCATGGACGCCGTCCAGCAAGCCAATTCCGGTCACCCCGGCGCCCCGATGGGCATGGCCGACATGGCGGTGGCGCTGTGGAGCCGGCACCTGAAGCACAACCCGGCCAATCCGCACTGGGCCGACCGCGACCGCTTCATTCTCTCCAACGGCCACGCGTCGATGCTGATCTACGCGCTGCTGCACCTGACCGGCTACGACCTGCCGCTGCAGGAGCTGAAGGACTTCCGCCAGCTGCACAGCAAGACCGCCGGGCATCCGGAGGTCGGCGTGACGCCGGGCGTCGAGACCACCACCGGCCCGCTCGGCCAGGGCCTGGGCAACGCGGTCGGCATGGCGCTGGCCGAGAAACTGCTGGCGGCCGAGTTCAACCGGCCCGGTCACGCGATCGTCGACCACCACACCTACGTGTTCCTGGGCGACGGCTGCCTGATGGAGGGCATCAGCCACGAGGCCTGCGCGCTGGCCGGTGCCTGGAAACTGAACAAGCTGATCGCGCTGTACGACGACAACGGCATCAGCATCGACGGCCAGGTCGCGCCCTGGTTCGTCGACAACGTGGCCCAGCGCTTCGAGGCCTACCAGTGGAACGTGATCGGCCCGGTCGACGGCCACGACGTCGATGCCGTCGACCGCGCCATCACCGAGGCGCAGCAGGGCGCCGACCGGCCGACGCTGATCATCTGCCGCACCCAGATCGGCAAGGGCTCGCCGAACCGCCAGGATACCGCCAAGGCGCACGGCGAGCCGCTCGGCGCCACCGAGATCGCGCTGACGCGCCAGACCATCGGCTGGGAGCACGGCCCGTTCGAGATCCCGCAGGCGATCTACGCCGACTGGGACGCCCGCCCGGCCGGCAGCGCGGCCGAGGCCGATTGGAACGCGCGCTTCACCGCCTATGCCCAGGCGCATCCGCAGCTGGCGGCCAGCTTCCAGCGCCGCATGGCCGGCGAGCTGCCGCCCGACTTCGCCCGGATCGCCGCCGATGCCGTTGCCGCCGCGCATGAGCGCGCCGAGACCGTGGCCAGCCGCAAGGCCAGCCAGATCGCGCTGGAGGCCTTCACCGCACAGCTGCCCGAGCTGATCGGCGGCAGCGCCGACCTGACCGGCTCCAACCTGACCAACACCAGCCACACCACCGCGCTGCGCTTCGCCGCGGAAGGCGCGGTGGTGCTGCCGGAAGAGCTGTCGCGCCGCCAGCAGGTGGCGCAGAACATCGCCGGCGTCGGCAAGGAGGACGAGGCCACCCGCAATTCGCCCGAGCCGCTGCCGCCGTCGCCGCCCGAGGCGCCGAGCGCACTGGCGGCGCGCTTCCACGTCAACTACGGCGTGCGCGAGTTCGGCATGGCCACCGTCATGAACGGCATCGCGCTGCACGGCGGCTACATCCCCTACGGCGGCACCTTCCTGACCTTCAGCGACTACAGCCGCAACGCGGTGCGCATGGCGGCGCTGATGCGCCAGCGCGTGATCCACGTCTTCACCCACGACTCGATCGGTCTGGGCGAGGACGGACCGACGCACCAGAGCATCGAGCACGCCGCCAGCCTGCGCCTGATTCCGGGCCTGGACGTCTGGCGCCCGGCCGACACCGCCGAGACCGCCGTCGCCTGGGCCGCGGCACTGGAAAACCGCAATCGCCCGACCGCGCTGTTGCTGAGCCGGCAGAATCTGCCCTACCTGCCCAAGCGCGCGCTGGGCGACATCGGCCGTGGCGCCTATGTTTTGGCCGAACCCAGCGACGTCGGGCTGCGCGGCAAGATGCGCGCCGTCATCATCGCCACCGGCTCCGAGGTGCAGCTGGCGCTGAAGGCGCAGCAGCTGCTGGCGCAGCAAAGGATTGCGGTGCGTGTGGTCTCGATGCCCAGCACCAGCGCGTTCGACCGCCAGAGCGTCCAATACAAGCAGTCGGTGCTGCCGGACGGCGTGCCGCGCATCGCGGTCGAGATGGGCGTCACGGATGGCTGGTGGAAATACGGCGCAGCCGCCGTGGTCGGCATCGACCGCTACGGCGAATCGGCGCCCGCGGCGAAACTGTTCGAGTTCTTCGGCTTCACCCCCGAAAACGTCGCCGACACCGTGCGCGCCGTGCTGGCGCGCTGAGCACCCGGATTTCGCGGCGCCGGCCCATGCGCTGGCGCCGCAGCGGTTTAGGAAACTAGCAAAGAGGAAAACGCAATGAGCATCAAGATCGGCATCAACGGCTTCGGTCGCATCGGGCGCATGGTATTTC
>NZ_DAOMOQ010000054.1:0-18188 GCF_035444425.1 Ottowia sp.
TGCTGCTGGTGATGTTCGCCCGCGGCGGCATCCTCGGCACGGCAGCCCAATGGCTGCAGTCCAGGCGTCAGCGGGCGCGGGCGCGCACGCCATGAGCATCGTCCTGCAAACCCAGGATCTGGTGCGCAGGTTCGGCGGCTTTGTCGCCACCGACCACGTTGATTTGTCGATCGAGGCCGGTGCGCGGCATGCACTGATCGGCCCCAATGGTGCCGGCAAGACGACCCTGATCAACCTCCTGACCGGCTACCTGGCACCGACCGCCGGCCGCATCGGCCTGCTGGGTCAGGATGTCACCCGGATGTCGCAACACGAGCGCTGCCGCCGCGGGCTGGTGCGGACGTTTCAGATCAACCAACTGTTCGACGACATGACGGTGCTGGAATCGGTGGCACTGGCGGTCAGCGAGCGCCACGGCCAGGGCGACCGCTGGTGGAAGCCGCTGGCTGCGCAGACAGACACGGTGGAAGAGGCGGCGGCCATTCTGGAGCAGCTCGGGCTGCTGCCGGATGCCTACGAGCTGACGCGCCATCTGGCCTACGGGCGCCAGCGGCTGATCGAGATTGCCCTGGCGCTGGCGCTGCGCCCGAAGGTGCTGCTGCTCGACGAGCCGGCGGCCGGCGTGCCGACCAGCGAGAGCCGGGAGTTGTTCGAGGTGATCGCGCAACTGCCGCGCGAGGTCACGATCCTGCTGATCGAGCACGACATGGATCTGGTGTTCCGCTTTGCCGAGCGGATCTCGGTGCTGGTCTCGGGTGCGCTGCTGCTCGAGGACACGCCGGAGGTCATCGCGACCCATCCGCTCGTGCGGCAGGTCTACCTGGGGGAATCCGATGGCTGAGCTGCTTCGGGCCGAGAACGTCTGGGCGGGCTACGGCGATGCCGTCGTGCTGGAGGACCTGTCGTTCTCGCTCGATGCCGGCAGCAGCCTGGCGCTGCTGGGGCGCAACGGTATGGGCAAGACGACCTTGCTCGCCACCCTGATGGGGGCGACGCGCCTGCGGCGTGGCCAGATCTTCTTCGGTGGCCAGGACATCACCAAGACCCCAAGCCATCGCCGTGCCCGGCTGGGCTTGGGCTGGGTGCCGCAGCAGCGCGACGTGTTTGCGTCGCTGACGGTGGAGGAGAACCTCACGGTGGTCGCTCAGCCCGGCGAGTGGACGCTGGAAGGCGTCTACGGCATGTTTCCGCGCCTGCGCGAGCGCCACGCCAACATGGGTAACCAGCTTTCCGGCGGCGAACGCCAGATGCTGGCCATTGGCCGCGCACTGATGCTGAATCCGAAGGTTCTGTTGCTTGACGAACCGCTGGAAGGCCTGGCTCCGCTGATCGTGCAGGAATTGCTTCAGATCATTCAGAAAATGGTGTCGGCGGGCAGCATGGCGGTCATTCTGGTGGAGCAGCACGCGCGCCAGATTCTGCCCATCACGCGCAACGCCCTGGTGCTCGAGCGGGGGCGGGTCGTGTATTCGGGCGACAGCGAGGAACTGCTGCGCGACGGCGAGAAACTCGATGGCTGGCTGGGCGCAGGATCGACTTCGGGTGCGTTGCCGACGCCAGCGATGGGCTGATATGCGCTTGCGAGGCCGTGCGGCCGGTTTGCTATCGTTTTGTCGCTAACTCTTCTAGCCAGCGTGCAAGCAGGGCGTGACCCTCTTCAGGGCTTCGTTGTAATCTGTGCTTCAGCGTGTCTGGACTTTCCGTGGCTGCCTCCCCGTAGGCCGCTTCCAGGTCAGCGGAGATGACTACGCGCAGGGACCAATGTGAACGTCGGGCGCTTGTGCAGACCATCTGGCCTTGCCATCTGTTCGATCTTCCGGGGGGAGGCGCGGGGCCGACTCATGCCGAGGAAGTGATACAGAAAAGTGGTACAGGTCTTGCGCGTAAGCCCTAACAAGGCTTAACTTCTTGATTCACAAGGAGAAAAAAGATAAGGTGACGAGCCTTGACCCCGGCACTGGCTCCAAAGTTAGGGCTGCTTGGTTCCCCACCTGACCCGGTTGGCTCCTTCACCATGCGGGAAGGCCCGTCGGGCTCTATTGTAGTGACTGCAGGCGGCGCATCGCTTCGGCGGGGCCAAAACTTAGCGCCAGCAGGTTCAACACCTCACCCTTGAGCAGCGCCAGCTGGTCGGCGTCGCGGCAGTCGAGCAGGCGCACCTTGAGGCGCTCGGCGCGCGGGTGGCAGCAGTCCGCCAGGGTGGCGATCAGCGCCACGATCAGCGGATCCGCGTCGGCCGTGGCGGCGTCCGACGCGATCAGATCCGGGTTTTCGAAGTGCTGGAGCATGGCTGGTGAGGGCTGAGCCGCGGCGACCAGTTGCACGTGGGCCGTGCCACGGGCATCACACGGCTGCATCGGCTTATATTGCAGTGCAGCATAACCCTTTTCGCGGCACGGTGGGGCTTGGATCGCGTGAATGCGTCGGTTTCCGAGAGCGCGCTCTAATTCCGGCGGCACCGATTGCGCCTCGTAGAATCCAGCGCATGTCCTACTTGGTGCTGGCACGCAAATACCGACCGCGCAACTTCACGGAAATGGTGGGGCAGGAGCACGTGGTGCAGGCGCTCACCAACGCGCTCGACCAGCAGCGCCTGCACCACGCCTACCTGTTCACCGGCACGCGCGGGGTCGGCAAGACCACGGTGTCGCGCATCCTGGCCAAGTCGCTCAACTGCACCGGACCGGATGGGCAGGGCGGCATCACGGCGACACCCTGTGGCGTCTGCGCGGCCTGTACCGAGATCGACGCCGGCCGCTTTGTCGATTACACCGAGCTCGACGCCGCCAGCAACCGGGGCGTCGACGAGGTGCAGGGCCTGCTCGAGCAGGCCGTCTACAAGCCGGTGCAGGGGCGCTTCAAGGTCTTCATGATCGACGAGGTGCACATGCTCACCGGCCACGCCTTCAACGCCATGCTGAAGACGCTGGAGGAGCCGCCCGAGTACCTGAAGTTCGTGCTCGCCACCACCGATCCGCAGAAGGTGCCGGTGACGGTGCTGAGCCGCTGCCTGCAGTTCAACCTGCGTCCGATGGCGCCCGAGGTGGTGATGGAGCACCTGGCGCACGTGCTGGCGG
Source organism: Ottowia sp. (assembly GCF_035444425.1). Classification (GTDB taxonomy): domain Bacteria; phylum Pseudomonadota; class Gammaproteobacteria; order Burkholderiales; family Burkholderiaceae_C; genus Ottowia. The sequence continues at coordinate 3,078 of NZ_DAOMOQ010000054.1, forward strand.
CCGAGGACGTGGCGGCGGAGCAGCAGGCGCTGCGCCTGCTGGCGCGCGCCGCGCGCGGCTCGATGCGCGACGCGCTCAGCCTGACCGATCAGGCGATCGCCTTCGGTTCGGGCCGGCTGCAGGAAGCCGCGGTGCGCCAGATGCTGGGCAGCGTCGACCGCAGCGTGGTGTTCAGCCTGATCGGCGCGCTGGCCGCGGGTGACGGCAAGGCGGTGGTCGAACTCTGCGAGCAGTTGCGCGCGGCCGGTCTGTCAGCGGCCACCACGCTGGAGGACATGGCCAGCGTACTGCAGCGCATGGCGGTGCATCAGGCGGTGCCCGACATGGCGGTCGACGATACCGACCCCGAGGCGCAGGAGACCGCGCGCCTGGCCGCCGTGCTGCCGGCCGACGAGACCCAGCTGCTGTACAGCCTGTGCATCCACGGCCGAGCCGAACTGGGCCTGGCGCCGGATGAATACGCTGGCCTGACCATGGTGCTGCTGCGGCTGCTGCCGTTCAAGCAGGGCGGCACTGGCAAGGCAGCGGCCGCGACGGAAAAAAAAACTCTGAAACCGGCTGAGGCGCCGCCTCTGGAGGCCGGCTCGGCTCTGCCGCCTGCGCTTGTGGCGTCTGCTGCGCTAGCCGATACGGAACCGGCTCGCGTTGGTGCGGCGCTGGGGCGTGGCGCGCTTTCCACGGGCGGGGCCAGCACACGATCCAGGACGGCGGATGAAGCTGCGGCGGTGTCGCCGGTGACGGTGGACGAGGACATGGACGGGCCCGGCTTCGCGCCACCCGAAGCCGCCCTGTCGGGGGACGAGTTGCCAGCGCAATGGGACGTCGAGGAGCGGCAGGCTACCGCACCCGCTCGCGCCCCTGCGCGCCCGCCGGTGCAGGCCTTGCCGGTGCGCGAGCCTTGGCGCGACGAGCTGCGCGGGCAGGGTGAGGCAGCAGCCACGGCGCCGGGGCAGGCACGCGAAATACGGCCAGCGGCCGACGTCATGGCCATCAAGGTCGAGGGCGATACGCTTGAGGAACTGCCGGCGCTGCGTGCCATCGCCGCGCCCGAGCCGGTGCCGGTGCCGGTGGCCGGTGGCGCCGACAGCGATTTCTGGCATGCGCTGGTGCAGGACCTGGTGGCGCGCGAGGCGGTCACCGCGCTGGTGCGCGAACTGGCGCTGCAATCGCAGCTGATGGCGCGCCAGCCAGACGAGTGGACACTGCGCGTCGAGAGCGAATCGCTCGGCCAGTCCGGCGCGCGCGAGCGCCTGCAGGCCGCGCTGGCCGACGCCGGCCATGCGGTGCGCCTGAGCGTCCAGATCGGCCGCGTGAGCGACAGCCCGGCGCGCCGCAATGCGATTGCCGCCTCGCAGCGCATGAAGGCGGCCGAGGCCTTGCTCATGGCCGATCCGTTCGTGCAGGAGATGATGCGCGACTTTGGGGCGAGAATCGTGCCCGGAAGCATCAAACCGCTTTGATGCTTGGACGTTATTGAAGAAGGAAACCCGATGTTCAACAAAGGACAACTCGCCGGCCTGATGAAGCAGGCCCAGGCGATGCAGGACAACCTGAAGAAGGCGCAAGACGAGCTCGCCACCATGGAGGTGGAAGCCGAGTCCGGCGCCGGCCTGGTGAAGGTGGTGATGACCTGCAAGCACGACGTCAAGCGCGTCACCATCGATCCCAGCCTGCTGGAAGACGACAAGGACATGCTGGAGGACCTGGTCGCCGCCGCCTTCAATGCCGCCGTGCGCAAGGCCGAGGAAGTCTCGGCCGAGAAGATGGGCAAGCTGATGCCGGCCGGCATGCCGGGGATGCCGCCGGGGATGAAGTTCCCTTTCTGATCGCTGGCGTGTCCGTCGTCATCTCACTGCCGGATGAAGTCGAGGCCGACGAGGTGCTCGAGCTGTATCGGGCCAATCGATGGTCGGCGGCAGACAAGCCACGGCAATTGTTGGCGGCGCTGCGCGGTTCGCATGCCTTGGTCACGGCGCGCGACGGTGAGCGTCTCATCGGCCTCGGCAATGCACTGTCCGATGGTCATCTGGTCGTGTACTTTCCCCACATGCTGGTGCATCCGGATTTCCAGCGTCGCGGCATCGGGCGGCGCTTGATGCAGGCCTTGCTCGATCGCTACGCAGGTTTCCATCAACTGATGCTGACGGCCGACGGCGAGGCCTGCCGCTTCTATGAGCGCATGGGTTTCACCCGTGCCGGTCGCACCGAGCCGATGTGGATCTATGCCGGCAACGAACGCTGATGTCCGACACCCACAGTCTCGACACCCTGATCCAGGCGCTGCGGCGCCTGCCCGGTGTCGGCGTGCGCTCGGCGCAGCGCATGGCCTTCCATCTGCTGCAGCATGACCGCGAGGGGGCGCAGCTGCTGGCGCGCGCGCTGCAGGATGCGGTGGCGCAGGTACGCCACTGCGCGCAGTGCCACACCTTCACCGAGGACGAGATCTGCACGACCTGCCGCGACCCACGGCGTGACGCGAGCAAGCTGTGCGTGGTCGAGACGCCGGCCGACCAGGCGGCGCTGGAGCGCACCGGCGCCTTCAAGGGCCGCTACTTCGTGCTGATGGGCAAGCTCAGCCCGCTGGACGGCATCGGCCCGCGCGACATCGGCGTGCAGAAGCTGATCGAGCGTGCCACCGACGGCGTGGTGCAGGAGGTGATCCTGGCGACCAACTTCACCGCCGAAGGTGAAACCACGGCGCACGTGATCGGGCAGTTGCTGAAGAGCCGCGGCCTGACGGTGACGCGGCTGGCGCGCGGCGTGCCGGCGGGCAGCGAACTCGAATACGTCGACCTGGGCACCATCGCCCATGCGCTGGTCGACCGGCGCTGACCGCGACGGGCGCGCGGCGCTGGCCGCGTCGTTGACTGTACCGGCGTCCGCGCGCCGGACGCCACCGAACTGAAGGACGCATTGCCATGACCCCATCCACCGTTCCAAGCTTCAGCCTGGCCCACTGGTGCATCCTGGCGGCCGCGCTGCTGCCCTTGCTGTGTGCCTACGTCGCCAAGTGGGGCAGCTTTCGCACGCCGCGCAGCCAGGGCGGCTTCGACAACGCCGATCCGCGTGGCTGGCTGGCGCGCCAGGGCGATTGGCGCGCGCGGGCCAATGCGGCCCAGGCCAACAGCTTCGAGGGCCTGCCGTTCTTCATCGGCGCGGTGCTGGTGGCGCTGCAGCTCGGTGTGCCGCAAGCGCTACTGGATCTGCTGGCGGCGCTCTACGTGCTGCTGCGGCTCGGCTTCATCGCGGCCTATGTGGCCGGATATCCGACGCTGCGCAGCCTCATCTGGACGCTGGCTTTCGCGGTCAATGTGGCGATCCTGCTGCTTGGCTGGCGCTGACTTTGCACGCTGTCAAGCATCCTGGCGGGCAGACAAGGTAACTGATTGCGACATTATTTGCCAAACGCGCCTTATGCACATCCCCATCTAATGACAAACCCGATTCGGGCTCGTCCCGATGCGCGGCGCCGCCGCCTCGACTACCTTTGGACCGGTACTGATCGTCCGCTCCAAACCCCGTGTCCACCCCGCTCGTGCCGCTTCGGTCGCCCTCGCGACGTCGTCTGCTGGTCGGCCTGCCCGCATTGATCGCGGCGGCCGGTCTGGCGCGCGCGCAGCAGGCGCCTGAGCTGTCCAGGCTGCGGCTGGCACTTGGTGGCAAGACCACCATGTACTACCTGCCGATCGCGCTGGCCGAGCAGCTGGGCTATTTCAAGGCCGAGGGCCTGGATGTGGAGCTGCAGGACCAGGCCGGCAGCGGCCTGGCGCAGCAGGCCATGGTGCAGGGCCAGGCCGACGTGGCCGCGGGCGGCTTCGAGCACCCGATCCTGCTGCGCCAGCGTGGTTTGAGCTGCCGCGCCTTCGCCTTCTTCAGCCGTGCGCCGCAACTGGTGTTCGGGGTCGGCGCCCGCAGCCTGCCCGACTTCCGCGAACTGGCGCAGTTGCGCGGGCGGCGCGTCGGCGTCACGGCGCGGAATTCAATGACGCATTCGTTCGCCCGCTGGGTGCTGGAGCGCGGCGGCGTGGCGTCGGCGCAGGTCGAGTTCGTCGGCGTCGGCAACAGCACCGCGGCCGTGACGGCGCTGCGCGAGGGCCGGGTCGACGCGCTGGCCAGTGTCGATCCCCTGATCAGCATGCTGGAGTTCGGCGGCGAGATCCGCGTGTTGGCGGATACGCGTTCGCTGCGCGGCACGCAGGAGCTCTACGGTGGCCCGATGCCGGGCGGCTGCCTGTACGCGCGGCAGGATTTCGTGCTGCGCTACCCGCAGACAGTGCAGGCGCTGACCAATGCCGTGGTGCGCTCGCTCAAGTGGCTGCAGACCGCCGGGCCGAGCGACATCGTGCGCGCCGTGCCCGAGGCCTACATGCACGGCGACCGCGCGATCTTCCTGGCGGCGCTGGACAAGGCACGCGAGGCGTTTTCGCCCGATGGCCTGGTGAGCGAGGAGGCGGTGGCGACGGCGCACCGCGTGGTCGCCCGCTACGAGGGCAATTCGGCCCTGGTGCGCGCCGCGGCGCCCGGGGCGACCTATACCAACGACTTTGCACGGCGCGCCAAGCAGCGCTACCAGGCCTTGGTGTTCGGCGACTCGGCGCCGCGCGGCTGATCCTGCGGCGCGCGCTATCGCGCACCGGCATGCCTACCGCTTCTTGCCCGGGCTGCGCTTGGCGGCGGCGGTGGCGGCACGGACGCTGCTCTTGCGTGCCGGCGCAGCCTTGGTGCTTGATCTGGCAGCCGGCTTGCCGGCCGAGCGGGCGGCGGCGCGGCCGCGTGTCGCCGGCTTGCTGGCCTGTGTCGCCGTGCGCTGACCGCGCTGGGCGCGGGCGCCGGCAGCGACGCCATCGCGCGCCGCCGCAGCAGCGGCGCGCACCGGCAGGAACAGCACCACCGCCTGGCCGCGCTTGAGCCCGGCGCGGGCGCCGAGGCGGTTCCAGCCCGCCACCGTGGCGGCCGGCAGGTCGTAGCGTGCCGCCAGGCTGGCGACCGAGTCGCCGCGGCGCGCACGCACCGTGGTGCGGCGCAGCACGATCTCGGGCGTGTAGGCCAGTTGCGCGTTGTTGATCACGTGCTCGGAGACCGCGGTGGCGGCGCTGTCGCCACGCCGCACCAGCACGGTCGAGCCATTGCGGATCACCATGCCGCGCGGCACGTTGTTCATGGCGCGGAAGTCCTCCTCGTCCATGCCGAAGCGGCTGGCGACCTCGCGCGTGGGCATCGACTGCGGCGCCACCCAGGCGGTCCAGGAACTGAGCGAAGCGGGCGGCGTCCTGGCCAGGTTGCGCTTGAAGATGTCGGCGTTGTTCCAGGGCAGCAGCACCTGCGGCGTGCCGGCGGCGAAGATGACCGGCTTGCGCTGCGCGGGGTTGAGCGCCTTGAGGTCTTCCAGCCGCACTTCGGCCAGGCGCGCGGCCACCTCCATGTCGATGTCGTGCGTGATGTCGACGCTGTCGAAGAACGGGTGGTTCTCGATCAGCGGCAGCACCGTGCCATGGCTCTGCGGGTTGGCGATGATGTTCTTCACCGCCTGCAGCTTGGGCACGTAGTTGCGCGTCTCGCCTGGCATGTTCAGGTCGAGGTAGCCGGTGCCCAGGCCGGCCGCCTGGTTGCGCTGGATGGCCCGGCCGACGTTGCCCTGGCCCCAGTTGTAGGCCGCCAGCGCCAAGTGCCAGTCGCCGAACATGTCGTGCAGCTTCTGCAGGTAGTCGAGCGCGGCGCGCGTGGAGTCCAGCACGTCGCGTCGGTCGTCGCGCAGCATGTTCTGCGTCAGGCGGAAGTCGCGCCCGGTGCCCGGCATGAACTGCCACATGCCGGCCGCCTTGGCGCTGGACACCGCCTGCGGGTTGAAGGCCGATTCGATGTAGGGCAGCAGCGCCAGCTCGGTCGGCATGCCGCGCAGCTCCAGCTCCTCGACGATGTGGAAGATGTACAGACGCGAGCGGTCGACCATGCGCTCGATGTAGTCGGGCCGGCTCGAGTACCACTCCTCGTGGCGCGCCACCAGGTCATCCTGCAGATCGGGCATCAGGAAGCCGCGCCGGATGCGGTCCCACAGGTCGGCCGGGGCGTCCAGCGGCGCCACCGCGCCGGAGCGCAGCTCGGTCACCGCGACCGGCGGCATGTCGCCGGTGTAGGGCGCCGGCGTGGCGCGGGTGGCCGTCGGTCCGGCGTCGGTGGCGGGACCGCCCGTGGAACTGCCGCCGGGTGCGGCGCAGCCGGCCAGCCAGACGCTGGCGCCCAGCGCCAGCACATGAAACCATCTCATCGGAACTCGTTCTTCCATTCGCGCAAGGCGGCGAACACCTCCACCTCGTCGTCGGTTGCCAGGGCCGCGTGCGCGCGCACGGCTTGCGTGACGGCGGCTTCGCGGCTGCGGAGAAAGGGGTTGATCGCGCGCTCGGTGCCGATATCGGTCGGCAGCGTCGGCGTGCCGGCATCGCGCAGCGCCTGGCAGTGCGCCTGGTAGTCGGCCAGCGCGTCGTTGCCGGGTTCGACCGCGCGTGCGAAGCGCAGGTTGGAGAGCGTGTACTCGTGCGCGCAGCAGACCCGGGTGTCGGCTGGCAGCGCCGCCAGCGCATCGAGCGAGGCCAGCATCTGCGCCGGCGTGCCCTCGAAGATGCGGCCGCAGCCGCCCGAGAACAGCGTGTCGCCGCAGAACAGCAGCGGCGCGCCATCGACCGCTTCGGCGAAGTAGGCGATGTGTCCGGACGTGTGGCCGGGCACGTCGAGGACCCGGAAATCGACGCCCAGCACCTGGAGGCGGTCGCCACCGTTCAGCGCGGTGTACGGCTGCGGGATGCGTTCGCGCGCCGGCCCGTAGACGCTGGCGCCACTGGCGTCGCGCAAGGCGGCCACGCCGCCGGTGTGATCGCCATGGTGGTGCGTGACTAGAATGCGCGTCAGCCGCAGGCCCAGCCGGCGCAGCGCCTCGGTCACCGGCGCGGCGTCGCCGGGATCCACCACCAGGGCATCTTGTCCATCGTGCAGCAACCAGAAGTAGTTGTCTTCGAAGGCGGGTAGTGCGATCAACTCCATGAGTCAGGAATTATAGAAAGCGATGCGCAGCCGCTTGGCGTTCGAACCGATCTTTACATCCGTCGCGGCAGCGTGGATCCGGCCCGACCGCGAGGAGCGTGCATGATCGGCCTGCACGACTGGTTCCAGACGCCGCCCGGGCGCTACCTGCTGGACTGGGAGCGCGGGCAGTTCGATGCCGCGCTGGCCGACGTGTTCGGCTACCACGCGCTGCAGCTCGGCCTGCCCGACATCGATGCGCTGGCGGCCAACCGCATGCCGCACCGCTGGCTGGCCCTGCCCGCGGCGCTGGCGCCGGATGCCGCCACGGCTGCCGATGCTGCGCCGCCGGCGACGGCGCGCGCCGCCCTGGTCACCGCCAGCACCGCGCTGCCGTTTCCGGAGGCCAGCCTGGACCTGGTGGTGCTGCCGCACACGCTGGAGCTCAGCCCCGACCCGCACGCCACGCTGCGTGAAGTGCAGCGCGTGCTGGTGCACGAGGGCCGGGTGGTGATCGCCGGCCTCAATCCCGCCAGCCTGTGGGGCCTGCGCCAGTGGCGGATACGCCAGTGGCGGCGCTTTGGCGGCGCCCGTCCGTACCTGCCCGAGGCCGGCGAGTTCATCGGCCACTGGCGCCTGCGCGACTGGCTGCGGCTGCTGGAGTTCGAGCTCGATTCGATCTCCTTCGGCTGCTGGCGCCCGGCGGTGCGCAGCGAGCGCAGCCTGGCGCGCTTTCGCTGGATGGACCGTGTCGGCGCGCGCTGGTGGCCGATCTTCGGCGCCGCCTATTTCGTCACGGCGGTGAAGCGGGCGCACGGGCCCAAGCTGGTCGGCGCGGTGTGGAAGAAGGCGCCGGTGCCGGCTGGCGCGCCGGTGTCGATCGCCAACCGTGCCGGCGCGGGCGCCCGCACGGGCAAAGGGCCGGGCCATGAACCGCGTTGAGATGTTCACCGACGGCGCCTGCAAGGGCAATCCCGGCCCCGGCGGCTGGGGCGTGCTGCTGCGTGCGCCGGGGCACGAGAAGGAGCTGTTCGGCGGCGAGCCGCTGACCACCAACAACCGCATGGAGCTGACGGCGGTGATCGAGGGCCTGACGGCGCTGAAAAGGCCGTGCGAGGTCGACCTGTACCTCGACAGCCAGTACGTGCGCCAGGGCATCACCGAGTGGATCGCCGGCTGGAAGGCCAAGGGCTGGCGCACCGCCAGCCGGCAGCCGGTGAAGAACGTCGACCTGTGGCAGAAGCTGGATGCGCTGGTGCAGGGCAGCGGCCACCGCATCCACTGGCACTGGGTGCGCGGCCACGCCGGGCACGAGGGCAATGAGCGTGCCGACGAACTGGCTAACCGCGGCGTGCCCAAGGCCTGAAACCTTCGGCGACCTTCCGGGTCCATGCCGGGTACGAAATGCCTGATCCGATGCTACATTTTGTGATGGTCGGCGCCGTCGGGGTGTCGACGTCCGGTTGAGAACAGCTTGAAGTCGTCGACCACATCCCTTGTTGCCGTGCTCGCCCTGGCCGGTGCGGTGGCCGCCGCGTGGTGGTGGCAGCGCCCGCCGCCGGCCAAGCCCGATGCCGCTGCGGCGCCGGCGGTCGGTGCGGCGGCGCCGCGGGGCGGTGCGCCGGGCGGCGGGCGTGGCGCCGGCCCGGTGGTCGAGTCGGGGCTGGTGCGCCTGCAGCCCCTGAGCGAGGAGGTCGAGGCGGTCGGCTCGCTGCGCTCGCGCCAGGGCACCGTGGTGCGCGCCGAGGTCCCTGGCCGGGTCACGCAGATCAACTTCCGCGATGGCCAGCGCATCCGCAAGGGACAGTTGCTGGTGCAGCTCGACGATCGGCTGCAGCAGGCGCAGCTGCAGCAGGCGCGGGCCGAGCTGTCGATCGCCGAGGCCAACCACAAGCGCAACAGCGAACTGGTGGCGCAGGGCTTCATCAGCCAGCGCGGGCTCGACGAGAGCGCCGCCGCGGTCAAGGTGGCGCAGGCGCGGGCCGAGCTGGCGCGCGCCACCACCGCGCGGCTGCGCGTGCTGGCGCCGTTCGACGGCGTGGCGGGCCTGCGCAACATCAGCGTCGGCGACTACCTCAAGGAGGGCGCCGACATCGTCAACCTGGAAGACATGAGCGCCATGTACGTCGACTTCCGCCTGCCCGAGCGCCTGCAGGCGCGCGTGCGACCAGGCCAGGGTGCGCGCGTGCAGGTCGAGGCGCTGCCCGACCGGGTGTTTGCCGCGGTGGTGCAGGCGGTCGATCCGCAGATCGATGCCAATGGCCGGTCCTTGAGCGTGCGCGGCTGCATCGACAACCGCCTGCTGCAACTGCGGCCCGGCATGTTCGCGCGCGTCAGCACGCGCCTGGGCGACGATCGGCAGGCGCTGATGGTGCCCGAGGAAGCCATCGTCTCGCAGGGCGGGCGCCAGAGCGTGATCCGGCTGCAACGCGGTGCGGGCGAAGGCGCACCGGCATGGAGCAGCCAGCGGGTCGAGGTCGAGACCGGCACGCGTCTGGCCGGCCGGGTCGAGATCGTGCGCGGACTGGATGCGGGCGAGCGCATCGTCACCGCCGGTCAGCAGCGCATCCAGCGCGACGGCATGGCGGTACGGCTGGCCGAGGCGCCGGCCAATGGCGCGCCGGATGGTGCGCCACCGGCCGCCAGCAGCGCGGCGCCAGCACCCGCGCCCACCGGCGCCGCCGCGCTGCCTTGGGCGCCGACTGCGGCCGGCGCCGGACCCTGCGGTCCGCCGGCCCGCCGCTGAGCCGGCCACGCCATGCAACTGGCCGAAGTCTCGATCCGCCGCCCGGTGTTCGCCACCGTGCTGTCGCTGCTGATCCTGCTGATCGGCGCCGTCAGCTACTCGGGGCTGGCGGTGCGCGAATACCCCAAGATCGACGAGCCGGTGGTGACGGTGCGCGTGCACTACGGCGGCGCCTCGGCCGAGGTGGTCGAGACGCAGGTGACCAAGCCGCTGGAGGATTCGATCGCCGGCATCGACGCGGTCGACGTGCTGACCTCGATCAGCCGCCCGGAGGATTCGCAGATCAGCGTGCGCTTCCGGCTCGAGAAGGACGCCGACACCGCCGCCGCCGAGGTACGCGACCGCGTCTCGCGCGTGCGCAACAAGCTGCCGCAGGCGATCGACGAACCGGTCATCGCCAAGGTCGAGGCGGATGCCTTTCCGGTCATCTGGCTGGCGTTCTCGAGCGACACGCGCTCGCGGCTGGAGATCAACGACCTGGTCAACCGCATCGTGCGCGCGCGCCTGCAGACTGTGACCGGCGTGGCCGACGTACGCATCTTCGGCGAGCGCAAGTTCGCCATGCGCGTGTGGCTCGATGCCGACAAGCTGGCCGCCTATCGCCTGACCACGCAGGACGTGGAGGACGCGATCCGGCGCAGCAACCTGGAACTGCCGGCCGGCCGCATCGAGTCGCAGCAGCGTGAGTTCTCGGTGGTCTCGCAGACCGACCTGACGACGCCGGCGCAGTTCGGCGAGATCGTGATCCGCACCGTGAACGGATTTCCGGTGCGCCTGCGCGACGTGGGTCGCGTGGAAGAGGGCGCCGCCGACGAGCGCAGCGCGGTGCGCCTCAACGGCAATCCGGCGATCTCGGCCGGCGTGATCCGCCAGACCACGGCCAACCCGCTCGAGCTGTCGAAGGGCGTGCGCGAGATGCTGCCGCGCCTGCAGGAGGACCTGCCGCCCGACGTGAAGATCGACATCGCCAACGACAACTCGGTGTTCATCGACCGCGCGGTCCAGAGCGTGTACGTGACCATCACCGAGGCGGTGGCGCTGGTGGCGCTGGTGATCTTCGTGTTCCTGCGCACGGTGCGGGCCTCGATCATCCCGATCGTCACCATCCCGGTCAGCCTGATCGGCTCGTTCGCGCTGATGCAGCTCGCCGGCTTCTCGATCAACACGCTGACGCTGCTGGCGCTGGTGCTGGCGATCGGCCTGGTGGTGGACGACGCCATCGTGATGCTGGAGAACATCTACCGCCACATCGAGGAAGGCATGGCGCCGTTCGCCGCCGCCATCCACGGCGCGCGCGAGATCGGCTTCGCCATCGTCGCCATGACGCTGACGCTGGCGGCGGTGTTCGCGCCGCTGGCCTTCACGCCCGGGCGCACCGGGCGCCTGTTCGTCGAGTTCGCGCTGGCGCTGGCCGGCGCGGTGCTGGTGTCGGGCTTCGTGGCGCTGACGCTGTCGCCCATGCTGTGCTCCAAGCTGCTCAGGCACAACCCGAATCCCAACTGGTTCGACCGCAGCATGGAGCGCTGGCTGACGGCGCTCTCGCATGGCTACGGCCGCCTGCTGCGGCGCGTGCTGCTCGGCTGGCGCTGGCTGGTGCTGGCGGTGATGGTCGGCTGCGCGGTCGGCATCGCGCTGATCTATCCCAACATGCGGCAGGAGCTGTCGCCGCTGGAAGACCGCGGCGTGATCCTGGCCAACATCAACGCGCCCGACGGCGCCACGCTGGAATACACCGACCGCTACGCCCGCCAGCTGGAAGAACTGGGCCAGCGCTACCCCGAGTTCGACCGTATCTTCGCCAACATCGGCAACCCGACGGTGTCGCAGGGCAGCGTGGTGTACCGCGCAGTCGATTGGAGCGAGCGCCAGCGCTCGACGCTGGAGATCGCGCGCGAGCTGCAGCCGAAGTTCGATCAGCAGGCCGGCATCAGCGCGTTCCCGATCACGCCGCCCTCGCTGGGCCAGGGCTTCCGCTCGCGGCCGGTGAACTTCGTGGTGCAGACCTCGGACAGCTACGAGAACCTGAACCGCGTGATGCGCGAGCTGACCGACGAGGTGGCGAAGAACCCCGGCTTCGTCGCCGTCGACGTCGACCTGCGCCTATCCAAGCCCGAGTTGCGCATCGAGGTCGATCGCGAGCGCGCCGCCGACCTGGGCGTCGGCGTCGACGCGGTGGCGCGCGCCATCGAGACCATGCTGGGCGGGCGCAACGTCACGCGCTACAAGCGCGATGCCGAGCAGTACGACGTCATCGTGCAGACCGCCGCCAGCGGCCGCAGCACGCCGGAGGACATCGAGCGCATCCAGCTGCGCGCCAGCAAGGGCGGTGTCGACGCGATGGTGCCGCTGTCGGCGCTGGTCAGGGTGCACGAGAGCGTGTCGCCACGCGAGCTGAACCACTTCGGCCAGCGCCGCTCGGCCACGCTGACCGCCAACCTGGCGCCCGACTACTCGCTCGGCGAAGCGCTGGCCTTCCTCGATGCGACGGCGGCGCGCGTGCTCAAGCCCGGCTACACCACCGACCTGAACGGCATCTCGCGCGAGTTCCGCTCGTCGCAGGGTGCGCTGATGGTGGTGTTCGTGCTGGCGCTGCTGTTCATCTTCCTGGTGCTGGCGGCGCAGTTCGAGAGCTTTGTCGATCCGCTCATCATCATGTTCTCGGTGCCGCTGTCGATGATCGGCGCGCTGCTGGCGCTGCGGCTGACCGGCGGCTCGATCAACGTCTACTCGCAGATCGGCCTGATCACGCTGATCGGCCTGGTGACCAAGCACGGCATCCTGATCGTCGAGTTCACCAACCAGTTGCGCCAGCGCGGCGAGCCGATGCTGGACGCCCTGGTGCACGCCAGCAGCCAGCGCCTGCGCCCGATCCTGATGACCACCGGCGCCATGGTGCTGGGCGCGGTGCCGCTGGCGCTGGCCAGCGGTGCCGGCGCCGAAAGCCGGCAGCAGATCGGCTGGGTCATCGTCGGCGGCATGAGCCTGGGCACGCTGCTGACCATCTTCGTCGTGCCGACCATGTACGCGCTGCTGGCGCGCCGGCGCGTGCCGGGGGCGCTGACCACGCCGGTGGATGAGCCGCCCCCGACCGTCCTGAAGCCCGAAGCCTAGCCGGCGCCGCGCCGGCTCACTCGCCCGGATAGCGCTGCATCACGTACTCGCCCGGCGCGTCGCCGAGGACGCGGCTGGCGGGAATCGCCTTGGCCTTGACCGGCGGCGAGGAGTGCGCGGCCAGCCAGGCCTGCCAGGCCAGCCACCAGGAGCCTTCGTGCCGCTCGGCGTTGCGCGCCCATTCGTCGGCATCGACCCAACTGCCGCGCTCGGGCCGGGTGGCGATCTGGTAGCGGCGGTTGGCGTGGCCGGGCTCGGACACGATGCCGGCGTTGTGGCCGCCGCTGGTGAGCACGAAGGTGATCTCGGCGTCGCTCAGGTGGTGCAACCGGTAGACCGAACGCCAGGGCGAGACGTGGTCGCGCTGGGTGCCGACCAGGAAGGTGGGCATGCGCACGTCGTTGAGCGACACCGGTTGGCCGCCGACGTGGTAGCGCCCGTGCGCCAGCGCGTTCTTCAGGTACAGCGCCACCAGGTACTCGTGGTGCATGCGCGCCGGCATGCGCGTGGTGTCGGCGTTCCAGGCCATCAGGTCGTTGCTCTGGTCGCGCTCGCCCATCAGGTATTCGCGCATGCGGCGGGTCCAGATCAGGTCGCGCGAATGCAGGAACTGGAACGAGCCGGCCATCTGCTTGCCGCTCAGGAAACCCTGGCCCTTGGTCACGTTGTCGAGCAGGTTGATCTGGCCCTCGTCGATGAACAGGCCGAGCTCGCCCGGCTCGGTGAAGTCGACCAGCGCCGCCAGCAGCGTCAGCGTCTTGATCGGCGGCATGTGCTCGTAGCCGGCTACGCCCTGCTGGCGCGACAGCGCGGCCACCGCCATGGCCAGGAAGGTGCCGCCGAGGCAGTAGCCCATCACGTGGATCGGCGCGCCGCCGGTGTCGCCGCCGACCGCCTCGATGGCGTCGAGCACGCCCATCTCGACGTAGTCGTCCATGCTGAGCTCGCGGTCCGACTCGTCGGGATTGCGCCAGGACAGCATGTACACGGTGTGCCCCTGCTCGATGAGGTAGCGCACCATCGAGTTGTGCGGCGACAGGTCGAGGATGTAGAACTTCATGATCCACGACGGGATCATCAGCACCGGCTCCGGGTGCACCTTGTCGGTCTGCGGCGTGTAGCGGATCAGCTCGATCAGGTGGTTGCGGAATACCACCTTGCCGGGCGTGACGGCGACGTTGCCGCCGACCACGAAGCGGCTGGCGTTGGCTTCGTCCTCCGGCGTGGGCACACCGGTGAAGTCGGCGGCCCAGTTCTGCCAGCCCTGCGCCAGCGCCTGGCCGCCGGAGTCGATGGCGTTCTTCAGCACCACCGGGTTGGTGAACAGCCGGTTGGCCGGCGACATCATGTCCAGGTACTGGCGCGCGAAGAAATCGACCAGGGCGGTGTGGTGCTCGCTCACGCCCGGTACCTTGGCGGCTTCGCGCCAGAATGCCTCGGCACCACGGAAGCTGGCGCGCCACTGGCTGAACGGCCACTGGCTCCATTCCGCGGCGTGAAAGCGCCGGTCTTCGTGTGCCTGCAACTCGCCGTGCGCGTCGGCGGCGCGCAGGTTCTCCTGGCCGATCTTGAAGGCCAGCTCCGCCAGTTCGAGCTGCCGGCCGGGCGAGGCCGCCAGGTGCCAGGCCCAGTCGGCGAAGGCCAGGCTGATGGCGATCGGCGACAGGTTGCCGTACAGCGACGAGGCCGTGGTCTGCGCCAGCCGGTCGAGCTTCTCCGTCGGCGTTTCGGCCCGCAGGGCTGGGTCGGCGGCCTCGATGGCGCTTTCGGGGGTGCGGGTGCGGCGGCGGATGCGCTGGTTGCGGCGCTTGGAGCGGTCGGGAGAGTCCATGTTCTTGACGGCGCTTGGAAGGGCCCGCGCTCCAACGGTGCACTGCTGGCACGGGGCACCGCACGGGAGCGGCGTTGAACGTGGGCACCCCACGACAGGATAACCGCCTGTCGCAGGCTTGCAATAGCGCGGCCGGGGGAGTGCCGACGCCGCGGCATGGTCATGGCGCGGTCGCAGCGCCGCGATCACGGCGCCCGTCAGAGCCCATCGCGCGGGGTCGGAGGCTTTGCCGGCGCGGAATCAGCGTGGCGCGCTCATTCGCCCGGGTAGCGCTGCATCACGTATTCGCCCGGCGCGTCGCTGAGCGCGTGGCTGGCGGGGATCGGCCGGGCCTTCACCGGCGCCGACGAATGTGCGGCCAGCCAGGCCTGCCAGGCCGGCCACCACGAGCCCTCGTGCGACTCGGCTG
>NZ_DAOMOQ010000055.1:0-18009 GCF_035444425.1 Ottowia sp.
GCGCCTGCCGCACATGCGCCTGGCCGAGCAGCGCTTCGACTACCTGCCCAACACCTCGTTCCGCGGCCCCAAGAACCTGTGGGTGGAGTGGGATCCGGCGCTGAATCCCGAACGCGCCAACCCGGCCATCCTGCAGCAGCAGTTGCCGGTGCGCCTGGGCGAGCCGTCGAAGCAGACGGTGACGCGGCCGATGCTGGTCGAGCGCGTCACGCGCATCACGGGCGACACCGTGCTGCTGCGCCTGGTGGCGGCCAACGGCCAGAGCCTGCCGAAGTGGCAGCCCGGCGCGCACATCGACATCGAGTGCGGCGACACGGGGCTGTCGCGCCAGTACTCACTGTGCAGCGACCCGGCCGATCTGAGCGCTTACGAGATCGCCGTGCTGCGCGACCCGGAAAGCCGCGGCGGATCGACCTGGGTGCATGACCAGCTCAAGCAGGGCGACACCGTGCGCATCCGTGGCCCGCGCAACCACTTCCGCTTCGACGAGACGGCGCAGCGCGTCATCTTCATCGCCGGCGGCATCGGCGTCACGCCCATCGCCGCCATGGTGCACCGCGCGCGCCTGCTGGGCATGGACTACGAGATCCACTACAGCGGCCGCGCTCGCCAGCTGATGCCGCTGCTGAATGCGCTGATTGCCGAGCACGGTGAACGCCTGCACGTCTACGCCAAGGACGAAGGCCGGCGCGCCGACCTGACCGCGCTGCTGGCCACGCCGCAGGACGGTGTGCGCATCTACGCCTGTGGCCCCGAGCGCATGCTGAGCGCGCTGGAGGCCTGCACCGCGCACTGGCCCGACGATGCGCTGCGCATCGAGCACTTCCAGACCGAGCCGCCCACGCTCGACCCGAGCAGGGAGCACGCGTTCGAGATCGAGCTGAAGGACTCCGGCATCACGCTGCAGGTGCGCGCCGACCAGACCATCCTGTCGGCGCTCAAGGGCGCCAACATCGATGTGCAGAGCGACTGCGGCGAGGGCCTGTGCGGCTCGTGCGAGGTGCGCGTGCTCGGCGGCGCGGTGGACCACCGCGACGTGGTGCTGACGCGCGGCGAGCGCGACGCGCAGGACCGCATGATGGTGTGCTGCTCACGCGCCGCGGGCGACAGGCTGGTGCTGGAACTTTGAGTTTCAGTCGGTGCCGAATCCCAGTGCGGCACTGATAGCCAGGGCTTCCCGCCGCACCTGCGCCGCGATGCGGCCATTCGGCGCGGCATCGAAGCCGCCCGAGGCGCCCAGGGCGGTCAGCACCGCCGCCACCTTGCCCGCGTGGTCGCGGACCGGCGCCGCCACGGCGCTGATGCCGGCCGACAGCAGGCCCTCCACCGAGGCCGAGCCCAGCTTGCGCACCCGCGTGCGCAAGGCGGCCACCGGATCCTTGCCCACGAGCTGGCTGCGCTGCACCGGCGTGGCCTCGTCCCATTCGCGTCGCGCCTGCGGCTCCAGCCGGTCGCCTTCCGACCAGGCCAGGAACACCTGGCCGGTGGCCGACAGCAGCAGCGGCAGCACCGAGCCGGCGCGCACGTTGACCACCACCGGCAGCGCCGGCTCCTCGATGCGCAGGATGGTCGGGCCCTGGTTGCCCATGACGGCGATGAAGCAGGTCACGCCCAACTCGTCCCGCAGCCGCGCCAGCGCCGGCTCGCCGGCGCGGATCGGGTCGCACTGGCGCAGCGCCGCCAGGCCGATCAGGATCGCCTCCTGGCCGAGGATGTAGCGCTGGCTCGGCGGCTCCTGCGCCACCAGGCCTTGCTCCACCAGGCTGGCCATGTAACGGTGCACCTTGGCGGTGCTTTCATGGACGGCCTGCGCCACCGCCGTCAGGCTGGCCGCGCCGCCCAGGCGCGCCAGCGCCTTGAGGATGCTCATGCCCATCTCGGCCGACTGCACGCGGCGGCGGCGGGCGGGTGGCGGTGCTGGAATGATGTGGTCCAAGGTCGAGTCGGCAAGGGTGGGGCGATCGGCAATGGTAAGCGGCATTGGTTCCCGCAGGCCGGTCGGCTCCTGCCGGAGAACCGTGCGCTGCACTGGCACGCCGGCGCGCAGTCGGTTCGGATGATCCTGGTGACGATTCACGCCACCGTCAGGTAGCGCTGGACTTCGGGGTCGGTGGCGATCTGCCGGGCACTGCCTTCCCACACCACGCGACCTTTCTGCAGCACGTAGCCGCGCCTGGCGTGGCGCAGCGCGAAGCGCACGTTCTGGTCGGTCAGCAGGATGGTCGTCGTCTGCGCGAGCTGCTCGATCAGGGCGCCGATCTGCTGCACGATCACCGGCGCCAGCCCTTCGTTGGGCTCGTCGAGCAGCAGCAGCCGCGGCTCGCTGGCCAGTGCCCGGGCGATCGCCAGCATCTGGCGCTGTCCGCCCGACAGCGTGGCGCCGTCCTGGTGGCGCACCTCGGCCAGCATCGGGAAGGTCTCGAACAGGCGCTCGATCGGCCAGCGCCGCTCGCGGTCCAGCTGGCGCGGCGCGGCGACCTCCAGGTTCTCGGTCACGCTGAGGCCCGCGAAGATGCGCCGGTCCTCCGGCACCAGCGCGATGCCGTGGCGCGTGATCCAGTGCGGTCGGCGCTCGCGGATCTCCTGCCCATCGAAGCGGATGCTGCCGCGCCGCGCCGGCGTCAGGCCGATGATGCTGCCCAGCGTGGTGCTCTTGCCGGCGCCGTTGCGCCCCAGCAGGCAGACCACCTCGCCGGCCTCCACGCGCAGGCTGACGCCCTGCAGCGCATGGCTTTCGCCATAGTAGGTATGCAGGTCTTCCACGATTAGCATCAGGCCTCCTGCTCGTCGCCCAGGTAGGCCTCGCGCACCGCGCGGTTGGCGCGGATCTCGTCGGCGCTGCCCTGCGCCAGCACACGGCCGTGGTGCAGCACCACGATGCGGTCGGCCAGCTCGAACACCACTTCCATGTCGTGCTCGGTCACCACGAAGGTCTGGTCGCCGCTGTCGGCGATCTCGCGGATCAGCCGCGTCACCGCGCGTGTCTCGTCCGGCGTCATGCCGGCGGTGGGCTCGTCCAGCAGCACCAGTTGCGGGCGCGTCGCCAGCACGATGGCGATCTCCAGCAGGCGCTTGTCGCCATAGCTCAGCACGCCGGCGCGTGTTGGCGCCAGTTCGGCCAGACCGAGCCGCGCCAGCACGCCATCGGCCTCCCGGTGCAAGGCCTCGTCGCGATCACGCGAGGCGAACAGGCGCCACGACTTGCGGTGCAGTGCGGTGAGCGCGACCTCGACGTTCTCGCGCACCGTGAGCTCCTCGAAGATGTTGTTGATCTGGAACGAGCGCGACAGGCCGAGGCGGCTCATGCGGTGCGGCGGCAGGCCGGTCACGTCCCGGCCTTCGAACACGATCGAGCCGCGCGTCGGCCGCATGCGGCCCGAGATCAGGTTGTAAAAGGTGGTCTTGCCGGCGCCGTTGGGGCCGATCAGGGCCACGGTTTCACCGACACGCACCTCGAGGTCGACGCCGTCCACCGCCATGAAGCCGTCGAAGCTCTTGGCCAGATCGCGCACCGCGAGCACTGGCGGCTTCATGGCTGCCTCGCCTTGCGCTCCAGCAGCGTGCCCAGCAGGCCGCGGCGGAAGAAGATCACCATCACCGTCAGGATCAGGCCGAGCACCAGCATCCAGTGCGTGGTGTAGCTGGTGATCCAGGTCTCGAGCAGCACGAACACGGCGGCGCCGACGAACGGACCCAGGAACTGCCCGGCGCCGCCCAGGATGGTCATCAACACCGGCAGCGCCGATTGGGTCCAGTGCACCATGTCGGGGTTGGCGACCCGGTTGAAGGGTGCGAACAGGGCGCCGGCCAGGCCGGCGAAGGCGCCGGCGATGATGAAGGCGAGCAGGCGGTGGCGCCGCACGGCAACGCCGCAGAAGGCGACGCGCTCGCTGTTCTGGCGCAGCGCGCTCAGCACCAGGCCGAACGGCGAGCGCGTGATGCGCCACAGCACGGCGGCGGCCAGTGCCACGATCACCAGCACCACGCGGTAGTACACCGCCGGGTCGGCCAGCTGCAGGTCCCAGCCCGGCAGCAACTGCCCGAGCGGAAAGCCGGCCACGCCGTCGCTGCCGTTGGTCAGGCTGCGCCACTGGTGCACGATGGCGAACACCATCATGCCGAAGGCCAGCGTCAGCATGGCGAAGTAGACCTCGTCCAGCCGCACGCTCAGCGCCCCGATCACCGCCGCCAGCACGGCGCTGACCAGCATGCCGGCGACCAGCACCAGCGCCAGCGGCCAGCCGAAGTGCAGCAGCAGCAGGGCCGCGGCGTAGGCGCCGGCGCCGAAGAAGGCCGCATGGCCGAACGACAGCATGCCGCCGTAGCCGAACAGCAGGTTGAAGCTGGCCGCGAACAGGCCCAGCAGCAGGATGCGCGTGCCGACGAACAGGTAGAAGTAGGGCGCGAACGCGGGCAGCCAGAACAGCGCCGCCAGCAGCAGCGCCAGCACGCCGGTGGCGACCCTGCCGCGCGTCACGCCGCCTCCCGTCCGGCCAGGCCGCGCGGGCGCAGCAGCAGCACCAGCGCCATGCCGAGGTAGGGCAGCACCAGGTTGATCTGCGGCAGGTAGCGGCCGCCGAAGCCGTAGATGCCGCCCAGGATCAGCGCGCCCAGCAGCGTGCCCGGAAAGCTGCCCAGGCCGCCGATCACCACCACGATGAAGGCGTCGATGATGATGCGGTCGCCCATCGCCGGCACGATGGCGCGCATCGGCGCCGCGATCACGCCGGCGATGCCGGCCATCCAGGCGCCCAGCGCGAACACGCCGGTGATCACCAGCGGCACGTTGATGCCGACCGCCTCGGCCATGCGGCGGTCGATCGCCGCCGCGCGCACGATGCGGCCGGCGCGCGTGCGCAGGAAGAACAGCCACAGCCCGGCCATCGCCAGCAGCGCGGCGACGATGACGAACAGGCTGTAGCGCGGGTACAGGGCGCCGAACAGTTCGACCGTGCCCCGCAGAGCGGCTGGCGGCGGCACCACGTGGATGCCGGCGCCCCAGACGATGCGCACCGCGTCGTCGATCACCAGCAGCAGCGCGAAGGTGATCAGCAGGCTGTCGGCGATGTCGCGCCCGTACACGTGCTGCAAGGCCAGCTTCTCGATCACCACCGCGACCACGGCGACGGCCAGCGGCGCCAGCAGCAGCGCAGGCCAGAACGACAGGCCCAGGTAGCTCGTCAGCGCAAACGCGAAGTAGGCGCCCAGCATGTACAGGCTGCCGTGGGCGAAGTTGATCACGCCCAGAACGCCGAAGACGATGTTCAGACCGGCCGCGATCACGGCCAGCAACAGGCCGATCTCAAGGCTGTTGAGCAGGGCGGCGAGAACGCCTTGCATGGGAAG
Source organism: Ottowia sp. (assembly GCF_035444425.1). Lineage (GTDB taxonomy): Bacteria > Pseudomonadota > Gammaproteobacteria > Burkholderiales > Burkholderiaceae_C > Ottowia. Next base: position 5,347 of record NZ_DAOMOQ010000055.1, read on the forward strand.
CTCGAGCCTGCGCCGGCCGCGGCCGCGCGATCAGAGCTTGCAGCCGGTCTCGGCCACCGGTGGCGTGACTTCCTCGCCGGTGAAGGTGCGCACCGATTCCAGCATGCGCACGCCGTAGTTCTTGTCGAAGGCGCCGAGCTTGCCCCACGTGGGCCCGACCACCGCCTGGTGGTCGCCGGGACGCATGACCACGCGCCCGTTCGGTGCCTCGAAGGCCAGGCCCGACAGCGCCTTGGCCACCGCCGCGCCATCGGTGCTGCCGGCCTTCTCGAACGCCGCCTTGTACAGGTAGGCAGCGGCATACGCGCCTTCGGCGTTGTAGCTCGGCGGCGTCTTGTGGCGCTCGACATAGGACTTGACGAAGCGCTGGTTGATCGGGTTGTCGGCGTGCGCGGCGAACCAGTAGCGGGTACCGGCCCAGACGCCCTGCGGCATCTGTTCGCCCAGCGCCGACAGCACCTCGGTGGCGGCGCCGAGCGTCAGCAGGATCTGCATCTTCTGCTCGAAGAAGCCGAGGTTGCGTGCCTGGCGCACGAAGTTGACCAGGTCGCCGCCCCACAGCGATACCAGCACGCCCTCGGGCTTGGCCTGCATCACGCTCTGGATGAAGGGCGTGAAGTCCTCAGCGCCGAATTTCGGGAACGCCACCTGGCTCATGAACTCGGCGTTGCCCTGGCGCTGCTTCAGGTACTGCTGGAAGTACTCCCAGGACTGGTGGCCGAATGCGTAATCGGGGCCGATGGTGGTCCAGCGCCTGGCGCCGGTGCCGACGGCGATCTGCGAGGCCGCCGACATGTGCTGGTTGATGTTGACGCTGACGCGGTAGGTGTAGCTGTTGCACAGCTTGCCGGTCACGTCGGGCGAGGCCGCGTGCGTGATGACGAAGGGCTTGCGCAGCTCCGGCACCACCGACACCAGGCCGTTGGCGACGCCCGAGCTGTCGAGGCCCATCAAGGCATCGACGCGATTCTGGAACACCAGCTTGCGCGCGGCGTTGATGGCGATGTCGACCTTGCCCTGGCTGTCTTCCATGCTGTATTCGAGTTGACGCCCGAGCACGCCGCCGGCGGCATTGATTTCCGACAACGCCAGTTCCAGCCCCTGCCTGGCGAACTGGCCGTAGGTCGCCGCGCCGCCCGACAGGATGTAGATTGCGCCCAGGCGGATCGGGCCCTGCTGCGCCAGCGCCGACGGCGCCGCGAACCCGAGCGTGCCCGTCGCAAGCGGTGCCAGGCCGAACTTCAGGACGTCGCGTCTGCTTGGGAATGCATCGTGTGAAGTGTTCATGGCGGCACCTTTCAGGCTGGTTACATCGATGAATCAATGTACCGCTGCGTTTCGCCGCCGACGCCGTGGCGCGAAGCAACCATGAACCCAGTGTCAGTAAAGCGGCGACCGCGCGGCACCGCGCGCCGAATGGCGCTCAGGCCGTCAGCGCTCGCGCAGCGCCGCCAGCAGCTTCTGCCCGGCGCGGCCGTCGGCCTTCATGCCGAGCTGCTGCTGCTCGGCCTTGATGGCCTCGCGCGTCCTGGCGCCGATCATGCCGTCGGCGCTGCCGATGTCGTGGCCGCGCGCCAGCAGCAGCACCTGCAGCTCGCGGTTCTGCGCCCGCGACAGGCCGGGGTCGTCGGTCGGCCAGGCGGTGGCGAAGCCGATGGCGCCGGATGGCTGGCTCACCAGGTTCGACAGGTGGGCGATGGCCAGGCCATAGTTCTCGCTGGCGTTGTAGCTGTACAGGGTGTCGAAATTGCGGCCGACCAGGAACGCTGGCCCGCCGCGCGCCGGGATCATCAGGCCGGCGCTGGGCAGGCTGTCGGGCAGCGGCGAGCCATCGGCCAGGGTCAGGCCGGCGCGGCGCCATTGCTCGATCGCCTGCTTGTTCTTGCGGCCGGCGCCGGACGAGTCGAAGCCCGCCGGCAGCCGGACTTCGAAGCCCCAGAGTTCGCCGCGCCGGTAGCCGGCGTTCTGCAGGAACTTCGCTGTGGACGCCAGTGCGTCGGGCACGTTGTCGACGATGTCGCGCCGGCCGTCGCCGTCGAAATCGACCGCGCTGCGAAAGAAGGTGCTGGGCATGAACTGCGTCTGCCCGAAGGCGCCGGCCCAGGAGCCGGTCAGCTTCTCGGCCGGGACGTGGCCTTCCTGCAGGATGCGCAGCGCGGCCGCGAATTCGCCGCGGAAATAGGCTTGCCGACGACCGAAGCACGACAGCGTGGCGAGCGATTGCATCAGCGGCCGGCCACCCAGGTTCTGGCCGAAGTTGCTCTCGACGCCCCAGACGCCGACGATCACGTTGGCCGCCACGCCGGTCTGCTGCTCGATGCGCTGCAGCGCCGGCTGCCACTTGGCCAGCGCCGCGCGACCGTCGGCCACGCGTTCCTCGTCGACCAGCACCGCCAGGTAGTCCCACACCGGCATGGTGAACTCGGGCTGGCGGTTCAGCAGCACCAGTACCGAGGGGTCAGGCTCCAGCGCGTCGGTGTGCTCGGCGAAGGTGACGCTGGAGATGGCGCGGAACGCCTGCGTGCCTTTCAGGCCATGGAGGCAGCTGCGGAACTCGGCTTGGTCGAGTGCGGGCGCCGTGTCCTGCGCCTGCACGGCCGGCGCGGCCAGCAGTGCCAGTGCGCTGGCCAGGGCCAGGATCGGGCGGCGGATGCGGTCGGATTCAGTCATTCAAAAAGAATAGCGCATCCGCCGCATGGCCGGACCCCGGCAGGCCGCAAGGGTTTGCAAACCCGGCCTCGTCCTACGTGCTTGCGCCGGCTCACTGGCTCAGGGTTGGCGTGCCGGCTGCTGCAGCTCCAGCAGCAGTTGCAGCGTGGTTTCGTCGTTGGGCGTTTCGGTTTCCCGGAAACCGAGCGCCTCGGCCAGCTTGCGCATGCGCCGGTTCTCGGTCAGCACCACGGCGGTCAGCTGCTGCGTGCCGATGCCGCGCTGGTAGCGGATCAGCTTGTCCATCAGGATGCGGCCCAGGCCCGAGCCCTTCAGCTCGGGTCGGATGATGATGCCGAACTCGGCGCCGAAGTTGTCCGGATCGGCCAGCGCGCGTGCCACGCCGAGCGTCTTTTCCTGCCCGCCGTCGTCCGGCACGGTGGCGATGAAGGCCATCTCGCGCGTGTAGTCGATCTGCACCAGGCGCGCCAGTTCGCTGCGCTCCATGGTGCGGCGGCTATAGAACAGGCGCATGCGGATGTCTTCCGGATCCAGGCTCTCCAGGAAGGCGCGGTGGTGCTCCTCGTCCTCGGGGCGGATCGGCCGCAGCGTCAATGGCTGGCCGCGCCATTCGACGGTTTCGGCCAGCGCGGCCGGATACGGCTGGATGGCGAAGCTGGCGGCGCCAGCCGGCAACTGGCTGCTCACGCGCACGCGGGCGTCGAGCGCGATCGCGCCCTCGTGGTTGACGATCAGCGGGTTGATGTCGAGTTCGGCGACTTCGGGCACGTCGGCCAGCAGCTGCGACACCGCCATCAGCGTGGCGACCACGGCATCGATGTCGGCCGGCGGCACGTCGCGGTAGCCCTTGAGCAGCCGCGCCACGCGGGTGCGGTCGATCAGCGCGCGCGCCAGCGGCGCGTTCAGCGGCGGCAGCGCCATGGCGCTGTCCTTCATCACCTCCACGGCGGTGCCGCCCTGGCCGAACAGGATCACCGGGCCGAAAGTGGGGTCGATGCTGGCGCCGATGATGAGTTCCTGCGCCTGCTTGCGCTTCACCATCGCCTGCACCGTGAAGCCGTCGATGCGCGCGTCCGGAAAGCTCTTGCGCACGCGCCCCAGCATGGCGTGGGCAGCGGCGCGCACGTCGTCGGCGTCCTGCAGGTTGAGCACCACGCCGCCGACGTCGGACTTGTGCGAGATGTCCTCCGACAGGATCTTGATGACGACCGGAAAGCCGATGCGCGCCGCTTCGGCCGCCGCTGCCTCGGCATCGGCCGGCACCGTGCGCGTGATGACCACCGGGATGTGGTAGGCCTCGCACACCGCCTTGGCCTCGGGCTCGGTCAGCATGTCGCGGCCGCTGGCGAGTACGTCCTGGATCAGCTTGCGTACGCTTGCGACGTCGGGCGTGCTGCCGTTGTGCAGCTGGGTCGCCGGCGGCGCCTCGCTCAGTTCGGCCTGGTTGCGCGCGTAGCGCTGCAGCATGCCGATCGCGGCCACCGCCTGCTCGGGCATGTCGTAGCAGGCGATGCCGGCCTGCATGAACAGCTCGCGCGCCTCGGCCACCGCCGGGCCGCCGACCCAGGCGCTGATCAGCGGCAGCGCGCGCTTCTTCGGCGGCTGGATCACCGGCACCATGGCACGCGCGATGTCGGTCGAGGGCACGATGGCGGTCGGCGCGTGGATGAACAGCAGCGTGCCGGTGTCCTGTGGATGCCGGGCCAACCCCTCCAGCGCGTCGACGTAGCGCTGCGCCGGCGCATCGCCGATGATGTCGACCGGGTTGCCGCGCGACCAGTTGGCCGGCAGCACCTGATCCAGGTCCTCGATCAGCGGCTGGCTCAGCTCGACCAGCGGCACGCCGTGCGCGGCCGCCGCGTCGGCCGCCATCACGCCGACGCCGCCACCGTTGGTGAGGATGGTCATCCGGTCGCCGATCGGCGCCTTGAAGCGGGTCAGGATCTCGGCCGCCAGGAACAGCTCTTCCAGGCTGTCGACGCGCAGCATGCCGGCGCGGCCGATGGCGGCGTCGACCACGTTGTCGGCGCCGGCCAGCGCGCCGGTGTGCGAGGCGGCAGCCTTCTGGCCCTGCTCGCTGCGCCCGGCCTTGACCACGATCACCGGCTTGTTGCGCGCCGCCGCGCGTGCCGCCGACATGAACTTGCGCGCCTGTTCGATCGATTCGATGTAGAGCAGGATGGCGCGCGTGCGCGGGTCGCTGGCGAGGAAGTCGAGCATGTCGCCGAAGTCGACGTCGGCGTGCTCGCCCAGCGAGACGAAGTGCGAGAAGCCGATCTGCCGCGCCTCGGCCCAGTCGAGCATGGCCGTGACCAGCGCGCCCGACTGCGACACGAAGGCCAGCTCGCCCGGCCGCGCCGGGATGTGGGCGAAGCTGGCGTTCAGCTTCGCGTGCGGCGCCAGCAGGCCGACGCAGTTGGGGCCGAGCACGCGCAGCAGCGTCGGCTTGGCGGCGTCCAGCATGGCCTGCTTCTGCTCGGCCGTGAGGCCGGCGCTGATCACCACGGCGGCCTGGGTGCCGCGCCGGGCGAGCTGCCTGACCAGATCGACCACGGTGGCGGCCGGGGTGCAGATCACCGCCAGTTCCGGCGCTTCCGGCAGATCGTCGACATGGGCGTAGCAGGGCTGGCCGGACAGCAGCTTGTATTTAGGATTGACCGGGTAGACGGGGCCGGCGAAGCCGCTGCCGTGCATGTTGCGCCAGAGCGTGCCGCCGACGGAAAACGGCCGCTCCGAGGCGCCGATCACGGCGACGGAACGGGGATCGAACAGGGAATCGAGGTTGCGTATGCTCATGCGGAACAGGAAAATAGGAAGGGCGGACCCGGCCGCCAAAGGCGCCAGCTTAACGTGCGTGGGTGAAGTCGCCGTGACAGCCGACTCCGGCTTGATCCAGCACAGACGACATTGCATTGCAATGACGCGGCGCGGAACGATCCGCGAACGGACGACTCAGCTCATTTCATTCTGGGCAGACCCTTGGCTGGCGCCCCGGTCCCGTCCACCAACCTGCAGGCTCGAAGAGCACGGCGTCGCGCCGCCATTTCGCCATCGATTGATCAAGGAGCGCTCATGAAATTCACCACCATCTGCCTACTGGCCGCGACCCTGGCCCTCGGCACCACGGTCCATGCCGAGCCGGCGGTCTACAAGATCGATCCGCACCACACCTACGCCACCTTCGCGATCGACCACTTCGGCGCATCGGTCAACCGGGCGCGCTTCGACGAGGTGTCGGGCAGTGTCCGATTCGACAAGGCCGCCAAGGCCGGCGCGGTGGACATCACGATCCAGGTCGCCAGCGTCTACAGCGGCTCGAAGCCATTCGACGAGCACCTGCAGGCGCCCGACCTGTTCAACGCAGCCAAGCACCCGACCATGCGCTTCGTCTCCGAGCGCCTGGTGTTCGAGGGCGACAAGCTGACCGAGGTGCCTGGCCAACTCAGCCTGCTGGGTCAGACGCATCCGGTCACGCTCAAGGCCAGCCAGTTCAACTGCTACCCGAACCCGATGGCCAAGGTCGAGGCCTGCGGCGGTGACTTCGAGGCGGTGATCGACCGCACCCAGTGGGGCATGAACGCCTTCGTCGATCGGGGCATGCCGAAGAACGTGCGGATCACGGCGACCATCGAGGCGTTCAAGCAGTAGCGCATGCTGGCTCGGGCGCGGCCACGGGTCTGGTTGCGCGAGCGAGACCGGCGACCCTAGGACCGGTTGCGCAGCCGCTGCACCAGCCGGCGCAGACGCCGCAGGCTGTTGCGCCACCAGCGCAGCACGCCGAACGACAGCTGCGCCTTTTCGTGCCCGACCGGCAGGCCCTGCCTGGTGGCCAGCCAGCCCGACTTGGCGTAGGCGAGCTGCTGCGCCGGATACACGCTGCGGTGGCCGATCATCAGGTAGGCGGCCACGCAGGCGCCGGCCACGTACCAGGCCGAGCCGCCGCCGAACAGCTCGATGCCCATCAGCAGGGCGGCGATCGGCGTGTTCGAGGCCGCGGCCACCACCGCCACCATGCCGACCGCCGCACCCTGCGCCGGTGCCAGGCCCAGCCAGGGCGCGAACGCGCCGCCGGTGACGGCACCGATGACGAACTGCGGTGTGGCGATGCCGCCGTAGAAGCCCGAGCCCAGCGTGATGGCGACCAGCAGCGCCTTCCACAGAAAACCCAGGTAGGGCATCGGTTCGCCGTGCAGCGCGCGCTCCATCAGCGGCAGCGACAGGCCCAGGTAGTCGGTCGGCAGCACGGTCACCAGCAGCACCAGCAGCACGCCGCCCAGCATCGGCACCAGCGGCGGCCACAGCGCCAGGCGCTCGCGCAGGGCGTCAAACAGCTTGCGTGCCAGGTGCAGCAGTTCGACGAACCAGGATGCCACGATGCCGCACAGCACGCCGATCAGCACCGTCTTCAGGAACAGCAGCTGGGTGAAGTTGGCCTCGAACACGATGTGGTAGTCGGGATAGGGCAGGCCCCACCAGCGGCTGACGAAGAACGAGGTGACGCCGGCGACGATGCCCGGGAACAGGAAGTCGTGCCGGATGCGCCCGATCGCCAGCATCTCGACGCCGTAGATGGCGCCGGCGATCGGCGTGCCGAACACGCTGGCGAACCCGGCGCTGACGCCGCACGCCACCAGGCGCTTGCGCAGTTCCCCGTCCAGCCGCAACACCTGCCCGACCGCCGCCGCCACGCCGGCACCGATGTGCGAGCACGGCCCTTCCTTGCCGGCCGAGCCACCGCAGCCCAGCGTGACCAAGGCCGCGATCGGCTTGATCCACAGCGTGGCCAGCGGCATGCGACCCTGTTGTTCGTTGACGGCGACGATCGGCTTGTCGTCCAGGCCGCTGGTGCTGGCCCGGTAGCCGTAGTGAAGAAGCAGGCCGTTGACCAGGCCGGCCCCTGGCAGCAGCAGCGCCAGCAGCCACAGCGGCGCACCGTACAGGCGCCCTTCGCTGGCGAACAGCGCGCCCAGGAACAGGCTGCACACGGTGCCGACCAGGGCACCGGTGGCCGTCGCCAGCAGCAGCCACAGCACGATGGTGGCGAGCATGACGAGCGGCTCGGCGGGTGAATAGCGTTTCATGGGCGCACGGTGTGGCACGGATCCGCTCGGACGTGGAGCGCCCACCGGGTGGGCGGCTCGGCACGGTCGCCGCGGCCCGCGCACGACAGGCGCAGCATACTTGACGCCGCAAGCGGAGGCGCGGGGTGTTGCGGTGTGTTCGGTGCACTGCTTGCGTAGCGGCGCGCGCGCATGAAAAAAGGCGGGCTTCACGGCCCGCCTCCTGCTTCATGCCCGCACGATCACGCGTGCCGCGCGGCCGCCTCGGCGACCGCCAGCGCGGTCATGTTGACCACCCGCCGCACCGTGGCCGAGGCGGTCAGCACGTGCGCCGGGGCGGCGGTGCCGAGCAGGATCGGGCCGATGGTGACGCCGTGGCCGACGGTGATCTTGAGCACGTTGAACAGGATGTTGGCCGCATCCAGGCTGGGACACACCAGCAGGTTGGCCTCGCCCTCGAGCGTGCCTTCGGATACCGCGCGTGCGCGCAGCACCGGTGACAGCGCGCTGTCGCCGTGCATCTCGCCGTCGCAGGCGATGGCCGGGTGCTGGGCGCGGAACAGGTCGCGCGCGCGCCGCATCTTCAGCGCCGATGGGCGTCGCGAGGAGCCGAAGTTGGAGTGCGAGACGAAGGCCACCTTGGGCGGCAGGCCGAAATTGTTGACCTCGTCGGCGGCCATCTTGGCGATCGCCGCCAGCAGTTCGGCGCTGGGCTCGTCGTTGACGTAGGTGTCGGTGACGAACAACGTGCGGTCGGACAGCATCAGCGCGTTCAGCGTCGCGTAGCAGGGCGCGCCGGACTCCAGGCCGATGATGTCGTGGATGTGCTCCAGGTGGGTGTCGAAGCGCCCCAGCGTGCCGCACAGCATGGCGTCGGCATCGCCCAGGTGCACCATCAGCGCGGCGATGGTGGTGGTCGAGCGGCGCACCGCCGCCTTGGCTGCTTCCACGGTGACGCCGTTGCGCCCCATCAGGCGGTGATAGGCCTCCCAGTACTGGCGAAAGCGCGGATCGTCCTCGGGGTTGACGTTCTCCACGTCGTGGCCGAGGCGCATGCGCAGGCCGGCCTTGCGGATGCGCTGCTCGATCACCGCCGGGCGGCCGATCAGGATCGGGTGCGCCAGCCGGTCGTCGATGGCGATCTGCGCCGCGCGCAGCACGCGCTCGTCCTCGCCCTCGGCGTAGGCGACGCGCTTGTTGGCCGGCGCCACCGCCTTGGCGGCGGCGTACACCGGCCGCATCACCATGCCGGTCTGATAGACGAAGCGCTCCAGGTGCGTGCGGTAGGCTTCCATGTCGACGATCGGCCGCTCGGCCACGCCCGAATCCATGGCCGCCTGCGCCACCGCGGGCGCGATGCGCGTGATCAGGCGCGGATCGAAGGGCGTCGGGATGATGTAGTCGGGGCCGAACTGCAGATCCTTGCCGGCGTAGGCGGCGGCCACTTCCGCGCTGGTCTCGACCTTGGCGAGGGCGGCGATCTGGTGCACGCAGGCCAGCTTCATGGCTTCCGTGATCTTGGTCGCGCCGCAATCCAGCGCGCCGCGGAAGATGTACGGGAAGCACAGCACGTTGTTGACCTGGTTCGGGTAGTCCGAGCGCCCGGTGGCGATGATGCAGTCGGGCCGCACGGCCTTGGCGTCCTCGGGGCGGATCTCCGGCTCGGGGTTGGCCAGCGCCAGGATCACCGGCTTATCGGCCATGGTCTTGACCATCTCGGGTGTCAGCACACCGGGTGCCGAGCAGCCCAGGAACACGTCGGCGCCCGCGACCACGTCGGCCAGCGTGCGCGCCCCGGTGTCGGGCTGGGCGAAGCGCGCCTTGCTGTCGTCAAAGCCGCCGGCGCGGCCGGTGTAGATCAGGCCCTTGGAGTCGCAGGCGAACACGTTGGCCGGCTTGACGCCGAGCGCCACCATCACGTCCAGGCAGGCGATCGCCGCCGCACCGGCGCCGCTGACGGCGACCTTGACGTCCCCGATCTTCTTGCCCACCAGTTCCAGGCCGTTCAGCAGCGCCGCCGACGAGATGATGGCGGTGCCGTGCTGGTCGTCATGGAACACCGGGATGTTCATGCGCTCGCGCAGCCTGGTCTCGATGTAGAAGCACTCGGGCGCCTTGATGTCCTCCAGGTTGATGCCGCCCAGCGTCGGCTCGAGCGCGGCGATGATCTCGACCAGCTTGTCGGGGTCGCGCTCGGCCAGTTCGATGTCGAACACGTCGATGCCGGCGAATTTCTTGAACAGGCAGCCCTTGCCCTCCATCACCGGCTTGCCCGCCAGCGGCCCGATGTCGCCCAGGCCCAGCACGGCGGTGCCGTTGGTGACGACGCCCACCAGGTTGCCGCGCGAGGTGTACTCGGCCGCCTTGCTCGGGTCGGCCTGGATGTCCAGGCAGGGGTAGGCGACGCCGGGCGAATAGGCCAGTGACAGGTCGAGCTGGTTGACCAGCGGCTTGGTCGGCGTGATCGAGATCTTGCCGCGCGTCGGGGTGCGGTGGTATTCGCGGGCAGCATCGCGCAGCGCCGTTTCGGCTGGCGACAGGGGCTTGGACATGGATGGTCTCCTGACTTGCTCTTTTGCTTCGCGCGCTCCAGCGGTGCCGCAAAGCCCTTGAAGCGTCGCCGAAAGCGACGTAAAGACAAAAGACTACATCAAATCCGGCCGGTGACGCGTCGGGTGCCGCGTGCAGCGGTCCCGCATCGGGCCGATGCGCGGCCCGGCGGTGGCCGCGCAGATGCTCTCGAAACGTGCATGGATCGGGCCCCGCGGACCCGTCCGGATGCGCTCAGGCTTCGCAGCGGCCGTGCTGCGGCACCTGTGTGCTCCAGTGGCCGCTGGCCCAGGCGAGCGGCAGTTGCAGCCATCGCGCCCATGGGAGCCGTGCATCGCACCAGTCGAAGGCCGCGACGCGTGCTGTAGCGCCGTGCAGGCCGATCGGCTCCAGTACCACCGTTTCGCCCGTGCGCAGCGCCAGCCGCGTGCCGGCGGTCAGGAACAGGTCGCCCTGCGCCGCGCCTGCGGTGGCGGCATGCGGCCCGTTGCGCGTGGCCCAGATGCTGCCGCGCACGACGCAAAGCTCGCCATCGCGCCGGGCTCGAATCGTCATGGCGCGCCCCGGCGCCAGTGTCTGCACGCCGCGGGCGGCAGCGGCCAGGGCAAGTTGCGACAAGGTGCTTTCGGGCTTCGACATGATCGGTTCCTTCGTGTTGTTTCGACATCAATTCAGCGTCGATATTGCCTTGGCGTACTTTGACAGTCCAATGAATTCGCGCCATGCTATTGATTCGCAAACCGCATCAATGGCCATGTTGCACTCGCAAACCCATCTGCGTACCCGGCCGATCCAGGCTGGCCATTTGCGCGCCTTCGACGCGGTCGCGCGCCACCTCAACTTCCGCCTGGCGGCCGAGGAGATGGCGCTCACGCAATCGGCGGTCAGCCGCCAGATCCAGGCGCTGGAGGACGAGGTCGGCGTGCCGCTGTTCCTGCGCCACACGCGCGCGGTCGAACTCACCGTCGCCGGCACGCAGCTGCTGCAGGCCGTGAACCAGGCCTTGCCGCGCATCGATGCCGCGGTGCGCCAGATCCGCCAGAGTGCCGGGCGCAAGCAGGTGTCGGTGACGACTTTCGCCTCGTTCGCATCGATGTGGCTGATCCCGCGCCTGGAGGCGTTCCAGCGCGCCTATCCGGACATCGACATCCGCATCGACGCCTCCGACACCAGCTTCGATCTGGAGCTGTCGGACATCGACATCGCGATCCGCTACGCGCCGGCGACGCGCCTGCCGGCGGGCGCGCGGCGGCTGTTCGGCGAATACGTCACGCCCATGGCCAGCCCCTGGCTGCTCAAGGGCACCGCGTCGCTGCGGCAGCCGGCCGACGTGCTCAAGCACACGCTGATCGAGGCCGGCGACGCCTACACGCCGCACCTGCAGTGGCTGACCTGGCGTCGCTGGCTCGACACGCAAGGGCTCGAGCGCGTGCAGCCGAAGCGCTGGCTCAGCTTCAACTATGCCTACCAGATGGTGCAGGCCGCGCTCAGCGGCCAGGGCATCGTGCTGGCGCGCCCGCCGCTGGTGGCCGAGAGCCTGACGCGCGGCGAACTGCTCGAGTTGTTTCCCGGCACCCGGTTGCACTCGCCGATGGCCTATTGGCTGCTGATGGCGCCGCGCGGCGCCGTGCGGCCCGAGGTGAAGGCCTTCGCCGACTGGCTGGAGCAGCAGGCCGTGGCGACGCGCGCGGTTGCCGGGGAAGGCGACGATCCGGACCTGCGCGACGACCTGGATTGATGGTTGCACCGCGCTCAGGGCGATCTACTTCGTCTGTACTGCACCAGCACCGTCGTGGCCAATGCCCGAGCTTCCTCGACGCTCATCAACGGCCAGTGACCCAGCGTCATCCTGAACTGCTTGCCTGCAACACTGGTGGCGACTCGGAAGGCCCGCTTGCGGGCATTCATGCGGACACAGAAGCCGCTCAGTACGCGGTCACGAAGAACACACCCATCCCGGGCAGTGCTGCGCTCAAGCAGGGACTCGCTGATCAGTACAATCGCCATCTATCTCTCCCAGGCAAAACGAGGACAAAAAACCTCGACAAGTCTGACTACAACCCCCGGTAGATCAGCCGTTCGCGGCAGGTGCGGGTCGGGCACCTCCACGACGCCCGTGTTGGGCTCGGTGGTGCACAAGGGGTTGATCCATAAGGAATTTCCATGAGCCTGCAATGCGGCATCGTCGGCCTGCCCAACGTCGGCAAGTCCACCCTGTTCAACGCGCTGACCAAGGCGGGGATCGCGGCGGAGAACTACCCCGCAGGCTGGATGCGCTGAACATTGCCTTAAGCCTCAAGGAGTTCCTCGCTGGCGTCAAGGAGTGTTGTATGCGTCCGGTGATCCCGTCTTGAACCCGCGCGACGAGAATAGGAGCCTCGTG
>NZ_DAOMOQ010000056.1:0-17748 GCF_035444425.1 Ottowia sp.
GCCATCAACTTCGGTTCATTGACCTCGGTGTTGCACTTCGGTCTTGAAACCGCCTTGTCTTGGGCGTGCGCTGGGACTGTCGACGCACAGTATCGGCCGGCGTCATGCCAAGCTGCTGCTACTCCTTGAATCGAGTGTAACGCTTGATGGGGTAATTGGGGTCAGATCCAAATACTCAAAAAAGGGCCTAACGGCCCTTTTTCTTTGAGCAAGGCCGAGCGCAGCGACGGCCCGGGTGGTGGGTTCCCATCCACTCTCGCCGTGCCGAGAAGCGCAGGGCGTGGGGCGGGCGCGGCAGCGAAGCATGCCGCGCTTCGTGCTCTGACTCGCTGCGGTTGTTCGAACGGAGCGCTGCAAGCGCGCAGTGAGTTCCGCAGCCCCGCCCCATGACCGAGCATCGTAGGTTGCCCGTAGCACAGCGAAGGGACACGGTCAGGGAGTAATCGGAGTCAGATTCCAATTTCTCTCGAGCTGCTTGTGCAGCTCTTTTTTTGCTTGCTGCTGCGAATAGGCGATTTGCCCCTTGGCACAATCGCCTCCCATGCCGCCCTTTTCCCCGCGCGCCGCGCTGCTGCTCACCGCGCTGACCCTGCCCTGGCTGTGGCCCTTCACGGCCGGTCCGAGGGCGGCGACGCAACCATATTTGGTGGGGATGGGCTTGGCAGCGCTGGTGTTGCTGCTGTGGCCGGTGCGCGAGCCCGAGCGTGCGGCGCGGCTGGCGGCGCTGGGGTGGCTGGCGGCGGCGGGGATCAGTGGGGTGATCGCGCTGCTGCAGTATTTCGACCTTGAAACGCCCTTCTTTCCTTGGCTGAACATCGCCGAGCCGCGCCAGGCCTTCGGCAACCTGCGCCAGCCGAACCAGCTCGCCTCGCTGCTGGTGATCGGCGCGCTGGCGCTGCGCTGGCAGGTGCAGCAAGGGCGCCGGCCAGGGTGTGCACCCGCCATCGCACTGCTGGCGCTCTTGACGACGGCGCTGGCGGCGACGGCTTCGCGTGTCGGGCTGGTGGAACTGCTGGCCTGCGGCGCGCTGGCGCTGTGGTGGGCGCGTGCGGGGCGTTTGGCGGCGAACGGCGATGTGGCTGCTGGCCAGCGGCGCGTGGCGGGGCGGAGTGGCGGACGGGCGGCGGCATGGACGGTCGGTGCCGCGCTGCTGCTGTACGCGCTGGCGGTGCTGGCGCTGCCGCAGCTGGCGCAGTGGCTGGGCGTGCCCGAGGGGCGTGACATGCTGGCGCGGCTGCGCGATGGGTCGTCGAGCTGCGGCAGCCGCCTGGTGCTGTGGCGCAACGTGCTCGAGCTGATCGCGCTCAAGCCCTGGCTGGGCTGGGGCTGGGGCGAGCTGGACTACGCGCACTACATGACGCTGTACCCTGGTGCGCGCTTTTGCTACATCCTCGACAACGCGCACAACCTGCCGCTGCACCTGGCGGTGGAGCTGGGCCTGCCGGCCGCGCTGCTGGCCTGCGCCGGACTGCTCGCAGTGCTGCTGCGTGCTCGGCCCTGGCGCACGCAGTCGCCGACGCGCCAGCTGGCCTGGGGTGTGCTGGCGGTGATCGGCATCCACAGCGGGGTGGAATACCCGCTGTGGTATGCGCCGTTTCAGATCGCGGCGCTGATCTGCGTGTGGCTGCTGTGGGCGACGCGTAGGTCTGCCGGTGTGCCGGTGGTCCAGGCGGACCTTGCCACCGCGCCATCGGGGCTGGCGTCCAGCGCGCTCTGGCTGCGCCCGGCCGTGGCCGGCACGCTGCTGGCGGCGGTGCTGTACGCCGGCTGGGACTACCACCGCATCAGCCAGATCTACCTGCTGCCGGCCGAGCGTTCGGCGCCCTACCGTGACGACGCCATGGGCCAGGCGCGCCGCTCCTGGCTGTACCTCGATCTGGTGCGCTTCGCCGAGGTCACCGGCCAGCCGGTGACGCCCGACAACGCGGCCTGGATGCTGTCGGCGGCGCTGAAGACGCTGCATTTCTCGCCCGAGGCGCGGGTGGCCACCCGCGTGATCGAAAGTGCCGCGCTGCTGGGCCAGGACGAGCTGGCGCGGGCGCACCTGGCGCGTCTGGAGGCAGCGTTTCCGCGCCAGTACCGTGAGTGGGCGCAAGCCAATGAGCCTATTGCCCGGCGCCTGCAGGCCGGGGCGGCGGGTGTCGAGCCGGAGTAACCGCGCGCCACCCGTTCGCTTGCAGGGAGAGCGGCATCGGTGCTTGCGGCGCCGGGTTGCCCTGCACCGGCGCTGGGATCAGGTTCGAGGGCAGGTACTCATCCGCGCAAGCCCAGGGTGGTGACCGATCGAGGTTTGTTCGAAACGGGGTTGCCCTCACCCCAACCCTCTCCCAGGGGGAGAACAACCCAACGGCCGAGCGCAGCGATGGCCCGGGTGGAATCCAAACCCCCTCTGGCCGTGCCGAGAAGCGCAGGGCGTGGGGCGGGCATGGCTTGCGCAGCAAAGCCATGCTTCGTGCTCTGACTCGCTGCGGTTGTTCGAACGGCGCGGCGTAGCCGCAAAGTGAGTTCCGCAGCGCCGCCCCGCGACCGAGCATCGCAGGTTGCCCCGGAGCAAAGCGCAGGGGACACGGCCAGCGGGGTCGCCTTTCTTTTGCCTACTTTTCTTTGGCGAGACAAAGAAAAGTAGGTGCGCCGCCGGGCGCAATCCCGGCCAGCAGCATTCCCGCCCCGCCCCGCGCTGCAAAGACCAAGAAAAACGCCCCGATTCAGACGTGAATCGCCTGCCCCAACGCCCTCAATGCCGCCTCCTGCATCGCCTCGCCCAGCGTCGGATGCGCATGGATGATGGCGCCCACGTCCTCCAGCCGCGCACCCATCTCGATCGAATGGGTGAAGGCGGCGGCCAGTTCCGACACGCCGGCGCCGACCGCCTGCCAGCCCAGGATCAGGTGGTTGTCCTGGCGCGCCACCACCCGCACGAAGCCCTCGCCGGCCTCGACGCTGAGCGCACGCCCATTGGCCACGAACGGGAAGTGGGCGCTCACGTGCGTAATGCCGGCCTCGGTCGCGGCCTGGCGTGTCTGGCCGACCACGACGACCTCGGGGTCGGTGAAGCAGACGGCGGGGATTGCCAGCGGGGCGAACTCGCGCCGCTGGCCGGCGATGCACTCGGCCACCACGGTGCCCTGCGCCATGGCGCGGTGCGCCAGCAGCGGCTCGCCGGTGACGTCGCCGATCGCCCACACGCCCTGCATCGAGGTGCGGCAGCGCGCGTCGACCTTGATGGCGCGGCCGTTCATCGCCAATTGCAGCGATTCCAGGTTGAAGCCGCCGGTGCGCGGGCGGCGCCCGACCGCGACCAGCACCTTGTCGGCCGGCACCACGAACTCGTCGGCATGGCCGCTGCGCACGCGCAGGCCGTCGCTGCTGCGCGTCATGCCTTCGGCGCTGTAGTTGGTGTGCACGGTGATGCCCAGGCGCCGCAGCGAGGCCAGCACCGGCTTGCACAGCTCCTCCTCGTAGGCCGGCAGCACGCGGCTGGTGGCCTCGATGATGGTGACCTCGGCGCCGAGCTTGCGCCAGGCGGTGCCGAGCTCGAGCCCGATGTAGCCGGCGCCGACCACCGCCAGGCGGCGCGGCAGTTCGGTGAAGGCCAGCGCCTCGGTGGACGAAACCACCGGGCCGCCCCCTTTGTCGAAGGGCAGGCCGGGCAACTCGATGGCTTCCGAGCCGGTGGCCAGCAACAGGTGCTCGCAGCGCCAGCGCGCCGGCTCGGCGCCTTCGCGCGCGACCTCGACGGTCTTGCCGTCGACGATGCTCGCCCAGCCGGACACCACCTCGACGCCGTGCTTGCGCAGCAGCGCGCCGACGCCGCCCGTCAGGCGCCCGACCACGCCGTCCTTCCACTGCTGCATCACGGCCAGGTCCATGGCCGGAGCGCCGGCGCGGATGCCGAGCGGCGAATGGCCGCTGCCGGCGCGCACGGCGGCCTCGAACTGCTGGGCCGCGTGGATCAGCGCCTTGGACGGGATGCAGCCGACGTTGAGGCAGCTGCCGCCCAGCGCCTGGCCCTCGACCAGCGTGGTGGCGATGCCGAGCTGCGCCGCGCGGATCGCCGCCACGTAGCCGCCGGGGCCGCCGCCGATGACGAGCAGGTGGGTGGTGTGGGTTTTCATGGCGGTGTCACTCCACGAACAGCAGCGCCGGCGTTTCCAGCAGCGCGCGCACGGCCTGGATGAAGCGGGCGGCGTCCATGCCGTCGACCACGCGGTGGTCGAACGAGGACGACAGGTTCATCAGCTTGCGCGGCACCACGGCGCCGTGCTGCCAGGTCGGGCGTTCCACGATGCGGTTGACGCCGATGATGGCAACCTCGGGGTGGTTGATGACCGGCGTCGAGGCGATGCCGCCGAGCGGTCCCAAACTGGTGATGGTGATGGTCGAGCCGCTGAGCTCGTCGCGCGCCACCTTGCCCTCGCGCGCGGCGCGCGCCAGGCGCTCGATCTCGCGCGCGCAGGCCCAGGGGTCCATGGCCTCGGCGTGGCGCAGCACCGGCACCATCAGGCCGCCGTCGGTCTGGGTGGCGATGCCCAGGTGCACCGGCTGCGAGCGGATCACTACGCCGCCTTCGTCGTCGTAGCGCGCGTTGCACTGCGGGAAGTCGCGCAGCGCCACCACGGTGGCGCGCGCCAGCAGCGGCAGCAGCGTCAGCTTGCCGCGCTCGGCGCCGTGGCGGGCGTTCAGCGTGGCGCGCAGCGCCTCCAGCTCGGTGACGTCGATCTCCTCGACGTAGCTGAAGTGCGGGATGCGGCGCTTGGCGTCCTGCATCTTCTGCGCGATCTTGCGGCGCAGGCCGATGACGGGGATCTGCTCCTCGCCTTCGAGCCGGCGGTAGCGCGATGGATCGCCCGCGGCGGCGGCGGGCGCGCTGCTGCGCTCGATGAAGGCATCGAGGTCGGCGTGCGTGATGCGGCCGGCCGGGCCGCTGCCGGGCACGAACTGCAGCGCCACGCCCAGATCCCAGGCGCGCTGGCGCACGGCCGGCGAGGCCAGCGGCTTTTCGCCGGGGGCGCGCGGCACGGCGGCCGGCGCCGGCACGCTGGCGGGTGACGGGGGCGGGCTGGCCGGCGGCGGCGGCGTGAGGGCAGCCGGCGTGGGTGCCGGAGGTTCGGGTGCGGCGGCTGCCGGTGCGGGCGTGGCGACGGCCGGAGCCACAGCGGGCCCGGCGGCAGCGGCATCGTCCGCGGGCGCCGCCACGTTGCCGGGGCCATCGACCTCGAGCCGGATCAGTTCGCCGCCGACGGCCAGGAACTGGCCCGGATGACCGCCGAGCGTCAGCACGCGGCCGGCCACCGGCGTCGGGATCTCCACCGTGGCCTTGTCGGTCATCACGTCGGCGACGACCTGGTCCTCGTGCACCAGATCGCCCGGCTGCACGCGCCATTCGACCAGTTCCACCTCGGCAATGCCTTCGCCGATGTCGGGCATCTTGATTGCGTACTGGCCCATGTCAGTCTCCGCCACGCCGCGGCGCGGCCGTTGAAGCCGGGATGAGGAAGGAGTGCGTCATCGCCATCAGCCCTCCATCACCCGTTGCAGCGCCGCACCGACGCGCGCCGGGCCGGGGAAGTACAGCCATTCGTGCGCGTGCGGGTAGGGCGTGTCCCAGCCGGTGACGCGCTCGATCGGCGCCTCCAGCTGGTAGAAGCAGTGCTCCTGCACCAGCGCGCACAGCTCGGCGCCGAAGCCGTTGGTCCGCGTGGCCTCGTGCACCACCACGCAGCGGCCGGTCTTGCGCACCGAATCGACCACGGTGTCCAGGTCCATCGGCCAGATCGAGCGCAGGTCGATGATCTCGGCGTCGATGCCGGTCTCGCGCGCCGCCGCCTCGGCGACCCAGGTCATGGTGCCGTAGGTCAGCACCGTGACCTGCGTGCCGGCGCGGAAGATGGCGGCCGAGTCGAAGGGCACGCGGTAGTAGCCTTCCGGCACCATGCCCAGCGCGTGCTTCGACCAGGGCACCAGCGGGCGGTCGTGGTGGCCGTCGAAGGGACCGTTGTACAGGCGCTTGGGCTCCAGGAAGATGACCGGGTCGTTGCACTCGATGGCGCTGATGAGCAGGCCCTTGGCGTCGTAGGGATTGCTGGGCATCACGGTGCGGATGCCGCAGAAGTGGGCGAACAGCGCCTCCGGGCTCTGGCTGTGGGTCTGGCCGCCGAAGATGCCGCCGCCGCAGGGCATGCGCACCACCATCGGGCAGGTGAAGTCGCCGGCCGAGCGGTAGCGCAGCCGCGCCGCCTCGGACACGATCTGGTCGGTGGCGGGGTAGAAGTAGTCGGCGAACTGGATCTCGGCCACCGGCTTCAGGCCGTAGGCGGCCATGCCGATGGCGGCGCCGACGATGCCGCTCTCGTTGATCGGCGTGTCGAAGCAGCGGGTCTTGCCGTACTTGGCCTGCAGGCCCTCGGTGACGCGGAACACGCCGCCGAAGTAGCCGACGTCCTCGCCGAACACCACCACGTCGGGATCACGCGCCATCATCACGTCGAGCGCCGAGCGCAGCGCCTGGATCATGGTCATCGACTGGCTGGCGACGGCTTCGGCGGGCGCCGTGTCGGGCTTGCGCGTTTCGGTGCTCATAGGCCCAGCTCCTGGCGCTGGCGCCGCAGGTGCGCCGGCATGGTCTCGTAGACGTCCTCGAACATGGTGGCGGGGCTGACGCTCTGGCCGTCGATCATGGTGCCGTGGCGCTCGGCCTGCTTCTGCGCCGCGGCGATCTCGGCCTCGAGCTCCTTGTGCACCTGCTGGTGCTCCTGCTCCGACCACCAGCCGCGCGCGATCAGGTGCTGCTTGAGCCGCTCGATCGGGTCGCCGAGCGGAAAGCGCTTCCAGTCGTCGGCCGGGCGGTACTTGGACGGGTCGTCCGAGGTCGAGTGTGCGCCGGCGCGGTAGGTGACCCATTCGATCAGTGTCGCTCCGAGGTTGCTGCGGGCACGCTCGGCGGCCCATTTCGATGCCGCATACACCGCCAGGAAGTCGTTGCCGTCGACCCGTAGCGAAGCGATGCCGCAGCCGACCCCGCGCGCCGCGAAGGTGGTGCGCTCGCCGCCGGCAATCGCCTGGAAGCTGGAGATGGCCCACTGGTTGTTGACCACGTTCAGGATCACCGGTGCGCGGTAGACGTGGGCGAAGGTGAGCGCGGTGTGGAAGTCGGCCTCGGCGGTGGAGCCGTCGCCGATCCAGGCCGAGGCGATGCGGGTGTCGCCCTTGATCGCCGAGGCCATGGCCCAGCCCACGGCCTGCGGGTACTGCGTCGCCAGGTTGCCCGACAGGCTGAAGAAGCCGGCGCGCTTGTACGAGTACAGCACCGGCAGCTGGCGGCCCTTCATCGGGTCGCACTCGTTGCTCATCAGCTGGCAGATCATCTCGACCATCGAGATGTCGTCGCGGCTGAGTAACAGACCGGGCTGGCGGTAGGTGGCAAAGCACATGTCGCCGTCGCGCAGCGCCATGGCCTGGGCGATGGCGACGGCCTCCTCGCCCAGGCAGGTCATGTAGAAGGAAGTCTTGCGCTGGCGCTGGGCGATGATCATGCGGGCATCGAAGATGCGCGTCTTCATCATCGAGCGCAGGCCGCGGCGCAGCGCGGTCTCGTCGACCTCGGGCGCCCAGGGGCCAACCGCCTGGTGCTCGTCGTTCAGCACGCGGATCATCGAGTACGCCAGGTCGGCGGTGTCGAAGTGGCTGGTGTCGATCGGCGGCTTGCGCACCGCGCCCGGCTCGGACAGGCGCAGGTAGGAGAAGTCGGTGCTCTCGCCGGGGCGGCCGGACGGCTCCGGCACGTGCAGCCGCAACGCTGCTTGCTCTGTCATGCGCTTGTCTCCTCTCCTGGCGGGCGCGGGTGGCGGCCGCAGTCGGTGGGCTGGACTCGCCGGATCACGGCGAGGGTCGCAGTCTTGGCTTATACGCTGTTGCGGCGAGGTTGTCTCGTGGGTGGGGGAGCGGGCGTACTGGGAGCGGGTTTTTTCCTGGGGATGGAGGGGGTGTGGGCCGGGATGTGCGCCCGGCGGCGCACCTACTTTCTTTTGTCTCGCCAAAAGAAAGTAGGCAAAGTTCGCGCAGCGGGGTTCGCTCACTTCGCGCAGCGAAGTTACGCGAACACAAAAGGCGACCCCACTGGCCGTGTCCCTTCGCTGCGCTACGGGCAACCTGCGATGCTCGGGCATGGGGCGGCGCTGCGGAACTCACTGCGCGCTTACAGCGCTACGCTCGGACAACCGCAGCGAGTCAGATCACGAAGCGCGGCATGCTGCGCTGCCGCGCCCGCCCCACGCCCTGTGCTTCTCGGCACGGCCAGAGGGGAGGAAAGGAATACCCTTCGGGCCATCGCTGCGCTCGGCCCTTGGGTTTTTTCTCCCTCTCCCTCTGGGAGAGGGTTGGGGTGAGGGCGGGTCAGCGCATCGAGACGCGAAAAGAGTTCAATCAGCCCCAGCCGCCACATAGCTCCCCGACTTGCCCCCATGCTTTTCCAGCAGTCGCACACCGGTCATCACCATGCCGCGGTCGGCGGCCTTGCACATGTCGTAGATGGTCAGCAGGGCGACCTGCACGGCGGTGAGGGCTTCCATCTCCACGCCGGTCGGGCCGGTGGTCTCGACGGTGGCGGTGCAGTGCACGGCGGGCGGGGCGTCGCCCTGGGCGCCGGTGGTGCTGAACTCGATCGCCACCCGCGACAGCGCCAGCGGGTGGCACAGGGGGATAAGCT
The DNA here is from genome assembly GCF_035444425.1 of Ottowia sp. GTDB lineage: Bacteria > Pseudomonadota > Gammaproteobacteria > Burkholderiales > Burkholderiaceae_C > Ottowia. The sequence continues at coordinate 8,705 of NZ_DAOMOQ010000056.1, forward strand.
CGGCGGTCTTCTTGGCCGCCATGATGCCGGCGATGCGGGCGATGCCGAGCACGTCACCCTTCTTCGCCGTGCCGGATTCGATCAGCGCCAGCGTGGCGGGCAGCATCTCGATGCGGCCGGCGGCGATGGCGACGCGGTGGGTGGCCGGCTTGGCGCCGACGTCGACCATGTGGGCCTGGCCCTGGGCGTCGAAATGGGTCAGCGGCGAAGTCGGCGTGGTCATGGCAGGGCGTGCAGGGCTGGGAACACAAGGGGCGAGCGGGCATCATACGGGGACGTCTGGCTTCATGCGCCGCCTGCCCTGCGTGGGTGCACTGCGCCACCGGTGACTGTGTTGAACCTCGCTGACCGAACCCTGGCCCGTTTGCTGCCGCACGCCTTGCTGGCGGTTGCCGGCCTTGCCGTGCTGGCGCTGCCCGTTGCCGCGCAGACGCCCGGCACCAGCCCGCCGCCGGTCGCGCGCGGCCTGCCCTCGCTGGGCGACGCCGGCGACATGACGACGCTGGAAGAGCGCAAGCTGGGCGACGCCATCATCCGCGAGCTGTACCGCGACCCGGCCTACCTGGACGATCCGGTGCTGGGCGAGTACGTGGACGGCATCTGGCGCGCGCTGCTGGCGGGCGCGCGGGCCCGTGGCGAGCTGCCGCCGGAACTCGATGAGCGCTACGCCTGGCGGGTGCTGCTGGGGCGCGTGCCGACCATCAACGCCTTCGCGCTGCCGGGCGGCTATTTCGGCCTGCACACCGGGCTGGTCGGCGCCGTGACGTCGCGCGACGAGCTGGCCTCGGTGCTGGCGCACGAGATGGCGCACATCACCCAGCGCCACATCCCGCGCATGCTGGGCAAGCAGGACCGGCAGGCGCCGCTGATGCTGGCCGCCATGGTGCTGGGCGCGATCGCTGCCAGCCAGAGTCCGCAGGCCGGCGCGGCGCTGGCGGTGGGCGGGCAGGCGGCCGTGATCCAGCAGCAGCTCAATTTCTCGCGCGACATGGAGCGCGAGGCCGACCGCATCGGCCACGGCATCCTGACGCAGGGCGGCTTCGCGCCGGAAGGCTTCGTCGGCATGTTCGAGAAGCTGCAGGCCGCCTCGCGCATCGACGACAACGGCGACTGGCCCTACCTGCGCAGCCACCCGCTGACCACGCAGCGCATCGCCGACATGCAGCAGCGCCAGCAGAACCTGGGGCGCGCCAGCGGTCAGGCCGTGGGCCATGAGCCCTTGCCTGGCGGGGCGAAAACCGCCAGCGTCGGCAGCAGCGCGCTTGCGCCGGCCGGCGGCGGCGACCTGGAAGCCCTGCTGCTGGCGGGCCGCGCGCGCGTGCTGGGCCGCCCTGGCGTCGACGTGCTGCGCGCCTGGGCCGGCGAGCCGGCGCAATCCGGCTTCGGTCAGCTGCCGCCGGGGCGCCGTGCCGGCGCCCTGTACGCGGCGGCGCTGGCGCAGGCCGAACTGCGCGACCTGGCCAAGGCGCAGGCGCTGGCCGGGCATCTGGCGACGCTGGTCGCGGGCGATGCGCGCGCACTGCAGCAGGCACGCGTGCTGCAGGCCGAACTGGCGCTGCAGGCTGGCCAGCCGGCGCGTGCGCTGGAACTGCTGCCGGCGGCTGCGCGTCCGATCGGCGACAGCGCTAGGAATGGCCCGGTCGGTCAGTCGGGCCGCGCCCTGCTGCTGCTGCGCGCGCAGGCGCTGACCGGCAGCGGCCGGGCCGCCGAGGCGGCCGGCGCGCTGCAGACCTGGGTCAGCGACCACCCGCAGGATGCCGGCGCCTGGCAGGCGCTGGCGCAGGCGCACGCGGCGCAGGGCCGCATGCTGCGCGCGCTGCGCGCCGAGGGCGAGGTGCAGATGGCGCGCATGGACTACGCCGGCGCCGTCGATCGCTGGCGCGCGGCGCAGGACTACTCGCGCACGCACCCGGGCGACAATGCCGACCTGATCGAGGCCAGCATCGTCGACACGCGCCTGCGCACCGCGCGGGAGGCGCTCAGGCTGCAGCGCGAGGAGGAAGAAAAGCAGAAGCGGCGCTGATCCGCGCAGGTGCGGCGTCGAGCGCGAGAACCGAAGCGCTCCGGCGTCGCGGCTTGGACCCGCTCAACGCCGAGCGCCTGACGCTCAGGCTCGTCAAAGCCGCTCCAGCAACCCGTCGATCACCAGCCCGAGCGCCGAGTAGATCAGCGAGCCGACCAGCGCGGCCCAGAAGCCGTTGACGTGGAAGCCGCTGAGCACGCCCGACGCGGCCCAGAACATCAGCGCGTTGATGACGAACAGGAACAGCCCCAGCGTGATCAGCGTGATCGGGATCGTCAGCACCACCAGGATCGGCCGCACCAGCATGTTGAGCAGGCCGATGACCAGCGCCGCCAGCAGTGCCGAACCAAAACTCGCCACCGTGACGCCGCTGCTGTAGAGGTAGGCCACCAGCAGCAGGGCGGCGGCCGACAGCAGCCATTTGAGGATCAGTTTCATGCCCGCAGCATAGCGCAGCGCCGGCCGCCCAGGTGCGGAAATCAGGCCTGACCGGGGCCGGTTTCGGCGCTGGCCTCGGCCGCCGGCTTGCGTTGCGTGGCCAGCCAGGCGGTGCCCAGCACGCCGGCCACGCACAGCGCCGCGACGGCCCAGCGCAGCACCGTTTCGGGCGCCTCGCGGACGCCGAACCAGCCGGCCAGCACCGGCTCGTTGGTGATCATCGACGCCGCAGTCCAGGCCAGCACGCCGGCGCCGAGGTAAATGATGACGGGAAAGCGGTCCACCAGCTTGAGCACCATGGTGGAGCCGAACACCACGATCGGCACGCTGATGAGCAGGCCGATCACCACCAGGTCCATGGCGCCGTGCGCGGCGCCGGCCACGCCCAGCACGTTGTCGATGCCCATCAGCGCGTCGGCGATGACGATGGTCTTCATGGCGCCCCAGAAGGTGGTGGCGGCCGGGCCGTGCTCGCCGTCGCCGTCGCTCTGGTCGGCGATCAGCTTGTAGGCAATCCACAACAGGCCGAGGCCGCCGACCAGCATCAGGCCGGGGATCTTGAGCAGCCAGACCACCACCAGCGTCATCACGGTGCGCACCGTGATGGCGCCGACGGTGCCCCAGACGATGGCCTTCTTCTGCAGGTGCTTGGGCAGGTTGCGCGCGGCCAGCGCGATGACGATGGCGTTGTCGCCGGCCAGCACCAGGTCGATCAGGATGATGGCCAGCAGGGCGGACCACCAGGGGGCGGACATGAATTCCATGGTTGAGAAGCTCCGGGTCGCAAGGTCGATACACAGTCCGCCGGCACTGGGGGGGGCGTCGGACCGGGACCTGGAGCGTTTCGGATGGCGTGCGCGGCGGGCGCCGGGCGTTCTGAGCCATCGAGATGCAGCAAGACCTTGTCTTCGACCAACCGCGCGCGGGCGGGGCTTGATCGAAGGTCTTGCTCGGCGGCTGGGCGTGTCGTTGCGAAACGACGCCAACCGCCCGGCGGGCCGGAAGTTGCTGGGCAGACTGCGCCCGGCACTTCGTATTGACGACCCGACGATGCCGCGCAGCTGCCAATTGCAACCAAAACTTCAACCGGCCGTGAGGCCGGTGCGCGGCTTTGAGGGAGCTACTCCCCTTCGGACAATCCGCAATTAAACCATCGACGGCCCCGTTTGGCAAGAATCGATGTCGCGCCCGGCCGCCGGCGCGGCGCGCTCCTGCGCCCGTTCGGCATAGCGGTTGAAGCGCCAGGCCGTGCCCTCGCGCGTGATGCGGCGCCAGACGGCGCGCTTGGCGTAGGGACTCATGGAGGGCCAGTGCTGCACCTCGTGCTCGCTGCGGCCGCAGCCCTTGCACACGGCATCGCCCTGGTTGGTGGTGCAGATGGCGATGCAGGGTGCGTCGGGCGTGCTCGCGTACCAGGCCACCCAGGCCGCGTGGGCGGCGGCGGGCAGGGTGGCGGCATCGATCTCGTGCTGGCGCCGGTACGTCATGCGGCCATAGACCTCCGCCAGCGCCGCCACCTCGGGTGCCAGCGCTGCACTGCCGGAGGCCGGCCGACGCTGGCGCCAGTGGTTCAGCGCGGCTTCGAGGTCGTCGATGTGGATGCGGTCCATGCGCGGACGATGATAGGGCGTCGGGCGGTTCGACGTGGGGTCGGCGGCAGCCGCGAACGAACTTGTCTGCTGGTGCGGAGGCCGGTGCGCCGCTGCCGCCGCGCCTGCGAGGCAGGGCAGCGTGTCCGCGCGGCCATTGACCCGGCTGGTGCGATGGCCATACCCTCGCACGGTCGTCTGCGCGACCTGGAGTGCTGAATGAATCCCGACCCTGCACTGCCCGCCCCGCGCCCGCGCCGCTGGCGCGGCTGGCTGTGGCTGAGCCTGCTGGCCAACCTGCTGCTGGGCTGGTGGCTGTGGCGCCTGCAGCCACCCACACCGCCACCCGCGGCACTGGCGGTGGGCGAGGAAGTGGTGTTGCGCATACCTGGTGGCAGGCTCGAAGTGGCGGAACTGAAGCAGGTCGAGACCTTCGAGGTCTCGCGCGACCACCAGTTGCTGGGGGTGCCGGTCGGCAGCACCTTCTCGCGCATCCGCGTGCCGGCGCATTACCGCAGCCACGTCGAACTGGCGCCCGAATGGACCGTGCGCGTGCGGCCGGACGGCAGCGTGCGGGTGATCGCGCCGCGCCTGCAGCCGACGCTGCCGGTGGCAATCGATACCGGACAGATGGAGAAGGAGTCGCGCGGCCTGTGGTCGCTGTTCACCGGGCGCGAGCAGCTGGCGGCGCTGGAGCGGTCGATCACCGCATCGCTGGGCCGCAAGGCCGCCACGGCGCCGATGCTGGCGCGCCAGCGCGAAGCCGCGCGCCGCACGGTGGCCGAGTTCGTCGCCAAATGGCTGATGACACAGGCTGAATGGCGGCCGCATGCCGGCCGGCAAGTCGAGGTGCTGTTTGCCGATGAGCCGATCGAGGCGCTGGATGCGGCCTGCGGCGGCGAGCCGGGTTGCGCGCTGAAGCGCCTGAACGCCGCCGGCCTGTGAGCAGGCCGTGCCGGGGTGCTGGTGCTGTCAGCGACCGCGCAGCACCGGGTACGGGTTCAGCGCCTCGCCTTTCCACCACCGCTTGTCCGGCCCCAGCTTGAAGATGGCGAAGTGCAGGTGCGGCGCCTGGGGGTTGGCGTTGCCGCTGGCGCCGACGTAGCCGATCACCTGGCCGCGGCGCAGCGGCTGGCCATCCCGCAGGCCGTCGGCATAGCGCTCGAGGTGGGCGTAATAGTAGGCGTACTGCTCGTCGGGGTCGAACTGGTAGAGCGTGATGCCGCCACCGCCCTGGCTGAAGAACAGCCTGGCGACGCGGCCGTCTTCCACCGCCAGCACCGGCGTGCCGGCAGGCGCCATGATGTCGATCGCCTCATGGCTGCGGGCGCCGCCGGCGCGGGCTTCGGTGTAGGTGTCGATCAACTGGCCGGCGCCGACGCCGCGAACCGGCAGCGTCAGGCGCCGTGCCGCTAGCCGGGCGATGTCTTCGGCCAGCGGGTCGTCGCCGTGCGGCGCCGGCGTTGCGGTGGGCTCTGCGGGCGCGGCTGCCGATCCGGTGATGGGGGCGTGTGCGGCGCCGCCTGCGGCGTCGATGGCGATCGGTGCGGGCGGTTTGGCCTCGGTGCGGCTGACCAGGACGGACTCTGGAGCGGCTCCAGCGGCGGCGTCGCCAGGGCCAGGCGGTGGTGCGGAATCGCGCTGCCGTGGTGCCTGGGAAATCGGGGTCTGCACGGCTCCAGCATCGGTTGGCGGCGCCGATTCGCGCGGCTGGATCAGCGGCTGCCCGGCCTGCCGCAGGAGCCAGCTTGCGCCAAGCAGCAGCGCCGCCAGCACCACGAACCAGCCGAGGGCCTGGCCCCAGCCGGACTTGCGGGCAGGACGTGCCGCCACCTCGTCTGCTTTCCTCGCCCGGCCTCAGGCCCTGACGTCCACCCTGGCGCCGACCTTGACGATCTTCGCCAGCCGTTCGGCGTCCCAGTTGGTCAGGTGGATGCAGCCGTTGGTTTCCGAGTGGCCGACCTTGGCCGGCTCGGGTGTGCCGTGGATGCCCCAGTGCGGCTTGCTCAGGCCGAGCCAGATGGTGCCGACGGGGTTGTTCGGGCCGGGCGCGATCTCGACTTTTGGCGCGTCCTTGGGCGCGGTCTTCAGGATTGCCGGGTTGTAGGTGAAGCTCGGCATGTCGACCGCGTTCTTGATCGCCATCTCGCCGATCGGCAGCGGGTCGTTGCGCTCGTTGCCGATGCTGATCGGGAAGCCCGCCGCTGGCTTGCCGTCCTGGTCCAGCACGAACAGCACGCGCTCGCCCTTGTCGATCTCGATGGCCTGCGAGGCGCGCGTGGGCGCCTTGCCGCCTGCCACGTTGGGCACCACGATCTCGGCGCCCGCAGCCGGTGCCTTGCCGCCGTTCAGGCGCTTGAGGTAGGCCGGGTTGACGTGGAAGCGCTCGGCGATCGCCTCGTCGAGCGATTCGTAATGCAGGGCCTTGAGCCTGGCGCGCTCGGCGATGTCGGCGGGCGTCGGCTCGAACGGGCCGGCGGCGTCCTTGTCGGTGACGGTGTAGCGCGTCAGCAGCGGCTCGGGGCTGGCCTCGCGCAGCGATTTCCAGGTCTCGGCATCGATGCCACCGGTTTCCTTCAGGTTGTTGGCGCGCTGGTAGGCCTTGACCATGCGCTGCATGTTGCGGCCGAAGGCGCCGTCGATCTCGCCGGGCGAGAACCAGTTGCGGTCGAGCAGGATCTGCGCCCGCGCCACCGCTGGGCCGCGGCTGCCGATCTTCAGCGCGGGCGAGTCGCTGGCGGCGTTGAAGGCGTCGAAGTCGAGCGTTTCGGCAGCGGTTGCAGCGCTGCGGCGGCGCGCCCAGGCGGGCAGGCTGGCGGTGCTGCCGGCGGCCAGGCCGGCGAGCAGCAGGCGGCGGGATAGCGGCATGGTGTGGGGGCCTCGCGGCCGGAGTGGACGATGACCCCAGTGTGAGCAGCGCCGCCGGGCGGCGCTGTAGGAAGGCGTCGGCTGCCGCTGGCGGCGCGCGCCTGCTCGTGCCCCGGAAAAAACGGCGTCGACGGGCCCTGCGGACGCGGCTCAGCGCCGCTGGCGGCGCCCGCGCAGCGCGCCCAGTGCCAGCCACCACAGGCCCAGGCCCCAGAGCAGCCCGGTGGCACCGCCGCCTTCCTCGTCACGCCCGGCACCGGCGCTGACGGTGACGTAGTTGTCGGCCGAATTGCCCTTGGAGTCGGTGACCAGCAGACGGAATACCCAGTCGCCATCCTCGTTGGGCAGCGTCACGCGGGCGAGCGGGCTGCCGGCATCGACGATGCTCACCGGGCTGCCGGACACCTGGCTCCACTGGTAGGAGACGATGCTGGCGCCGGACACCGCGTTGCTGGCGCGGCCGTCCAGCGTCACCGTGCTGCCGGGCTCGACTGCGCCGATGGGCGCGATCACCACCGCCGGGCTGAAAGCCAGTTGCAGCGCGCGCTCGGCGTCCAGCAGGCCGGGTCCGCAGGTGTCGCCCGTGCAATTGCAGGCCGAGTTGACCGGCGAGCGCAGGCTGCAGCTGGGATAGGCCGGGTTGTGCGGGAATGGCCGCGCACCGGCCTGGATGCGCGAGACGATTTCCGGCGGCGTCAGCGCCGGGTTGATCGACAGCATCAGCGAGGCCACGCCGGCCGCCAGCGGGGCCGCGAAACTGGTGCCCTGCTTGCTGTCGTAGATGTGCTCGGCCGGGCCGCGCGTGCCGGCGTTCGAGGTCGAGTAAATCGATGGCCCGCTGTCCGCGCCGCCGGGGCCGCCCGGCGTCATGATGGCGGTGTTGGGGCCGTAGTTGGAGTAGTAGGTCTTCAGGCCGTCGTGGCGCACCGCGCCCACGGCCAACACGCCGGCGCAGTCGGCTGGACGCGTGAGCGGGCCGTTCTCGTTGCCGGCTGCCACCACCACCAGGCTGCCGCGCGCGCCGGCTTCGTCGATGGCGTCCTGGTAGGTGCCAGTGCACGCCGTGCTGCCGCCGAAACTGACGTTGATGACCCTGGCGGGATGCGGGTTGAGCGGCACGCCGGACACCGGCAGGCCGGCGGACCAGCGGATGCCGTCGACGACGTCGCTCAGCCAGGCGCCGCACTTGCCCGACACCCGCACCGGAAGGATGCGCGCGCCCCAGCTGACGCCGGCAACCCCGCGCGCGTTGTTGGTGACGGCGGCGATCTGGCCGGCGATGAAGGTGCCGTGCCAGGAGCTGTCCTCGGCCGGACAGCTGGCGTAGGTGCCGGTGTTGGCCTCACCCGGGCTGATCCAGTCGCCCGGATCCCAGGCATCGGCATCGCGGCCGTCGCCGTCGTTGCTGGTGTCGAGGTCGCTGATCAGGTCGTAGCCGGGCAGCAGCTTGTCCTGCAGATCGGGGTGGCCGTAGGCGATGCCGGAATCCACCACCGCCACCACCTGGCTGGCGCTGCCGGTGCTGCGGTCCCAGGCCGGCGGCAGGTTCAGCGCCGCCGGGCCGCCGTCGGCCGGCGTGCGCAGGTACCACTGCACGCCCTGGGCGTAGTACGGGTCGTTCGGCTCGGCCAGGCGCCGCAGCCGCACGTCGGGCTCGACGTGCGCCACCTGCGGATTCAGCCGCACGCGGCGCTCGGCCGCCTCCAGCGCGGCGCCGGACAGCGGGCGCTCGAAGCGCAGCAGGTGGGCCCTGGGGCCGACCGGCATCGGCGTCTGGCCGCGTGGCAGGCCGGCCTCGGCGGCGATGCCGGCCAGGCGCTCGCGCTGCGCCTGCGGGGCTTCACGCCCGCCGGCCGGGTCCTTGAGCTGCACGATCAGGCCGCGCGCCACGGGTGCGGTGTCGTGCCCGCGCGCTGCGGACGCGGGGTCGGCAGCCTGGGCTGGCGCGCCGGCCAGCAGCGCGGCGCACAGGATCAGGGCGGGGGTGGTGAAATGAAAACGGCTCATGCCCGCCTTGTAGCATGAGCCGTGTCGCCGGTAAATCGGCGCCGCGCTGATTTACTTCTTGCTAACCACGCGCACGATATCCAGGCAGCGGTTGGAGTAGCCCCACTCGTTGTCGTACC
>NZ_DAOMOQ010000057.1:0-15417 GCF_035444425.1 Ottowia sp.
TCGATCGCCGCCATGGGCGACAAGATCGCGTCCAAGAAGCTGGCGACCGAGGCCAGGGTCAGCACCATCCCCGGCTACAACGACCCCATCGACACGCCCGAGCAGGCGGTGGAGATCGCCAAGGGCATCGGCTATCCGGTGATGATCAAGGCGTCGGCGGGCGGCGGCGGCAAGGGCCTGCGCGTGGCCTTCAATGACAAGGAGGCATTCAACGGCTTCACCAGTTGCCGCAACGAGGCGCGCAACTCCTTCGGCGACGACCGCGTGTTCATCGAGAAGTTCGTCGAGCAGCCGCGCCACATCGAGATCCAGGTGCTGGGCGACAGCCACGGCAACGTGGTCTACCTGAACGAACGCGAATGCTCGATCCAGCGCCGGCACCAGAAAGTGATCGAGGAAGCGCCTTCCCCCTTCATCAGCGACGCCACGCGGCGCGCCATGGGCGAGCAGGCGGTGGCGCTGGCCAGGGCGGTGAAGTACCAGAGCGCCGGTACGGTGGAGTTCGTGGTGGGCAAGGACCAGGACTTCTACTTCCTGGAGATGAACACGCGCCTGCAGGTCGAGCACCCGGTGACCGAGCTGATCACCGGGCTCGATCTGGTCGAGCAGATGATCCGCGTGGCCGCGGGCGAGAAGCTGTCGTTCACGCAAGCCGACGTCAAGAAGGTCGGCTGGGCCATCGAATGCCGCATCAACGCCGAGGATCCGTTCCGCAATTTCCTGCCCTCCACCGGCCGGCTGGTGCGCTTCGAGCCGCCGGAGCAGAACCTGTTCCAGGGGCAGGCGTCCACCGATGTCGGTGTGCGCGTCGACACCGGCGTGGTCGATGGCGGCGAGATCCCGATGTACTACGACTCGATGATCGCCAAGCTGATCGTGCACGGCCAAGATCGCAACGATGCCATCGCGCGCATGCGGGAAGCCCTGAACGGCTTCGTCATCAAGGGCGTGCAGAGCAACATCCCGTTCCAGGCCGCGCTGCTGGCGCACCCGAAGTTCGTTGCCGGCGACTTCAACACCGGCTTCATCGCCGAGCACTACGCGCACGGCTTCCGGGCCGAGGACGTGCCGCACGAGGATCCGCCCTTCCTGCTGGCGCTGGCGGCGCACCTGCACATGTTCTACCGCAACCGCGCCAGCGGCCTGCAGGGCCAGTTCTGGGAGGGCTTCAAGCGCCTGCCGCGGCGCGACTTCACGGTCTGCGTGCTGGGCGAGGGCGGCGCCAACAGCTACACCCGCGTGACGGTGGCCGAAACCGCGCCGGGCCAGGCCACGCCCATCACCCTGCACCTGCCGGAAGGCGACAAGACCTACCGCATCGAGGTCGACCGTTCGCTCGGCGACGCGCGCATCACCGGCAGCGTCGACGGCAAGCCGTTCACGGCGCAGATGGAGCGCGGCAAGACCAAGAACCCGCTGGTGATCCGCGTGATCCACAACGGCACGCAGATGGACGCCATCGTGATGCATCCGCGCACCGCCGAGTTGCACCAGCTGATGCCCTACAAGGCGCCGCCCGACATGAGCAAGTTCGTGCTGTCGCCGATGCCCGGTCTGCTGGTGCAGGTGGCCGTCAAGCCGGGCCAGGAGGTCAAGGCCGGCGAGCGCGTGGCGGTGATCGAGGCCATGAAGATGGAGAACGTGCTGTTTGCCAGCGCCGACGGCGTGGTGAAGGAAATCCGGGCGCAGCAGGGCGACAGTCTGGCGGTCGATCAGGCGATCGTCGAGTTCGAGTAAACGCCGCGCGACGCCGGTTGCAAGGACGTGGGCGAGCATCCGCTGCTGCGTTCCCTGCGCGGCGGCGATCGCAGGTCCATAGGCCAGGCCGACGCGGCGGCGCGCGCGGCGATCGCCGATCCGGCGTGTGCCGAGGTCTTGTGGCAGGGCCTGCTGGCGGCGACCGATCCGGTCGTGCGCATGCGCTGCGCCGATGCGCTGGAAAAGTTCAGCCAGCGGCAGCCGGATTTCATCGATGCGCACCGCGCCGACCTGCTGCAACTGGCGCAGGCACCGCAGCCCAAGGAGCTGCGCTGGCACCTGATGCAGATGCTGCCGCGCGCCGCCTGGGCGCCGCGGGAACATGCGGCGGTGCTGGCGGCGATCCGCGCCGCGCTGCACGACGCCAGCGCCATCGTTCAGGTCAACGCCTTGCAGGCGCTGCACGAACTGGCACCGCGCGGCGAGCCGTTCGCGCGTGCCGCCGCCGAGTCGCTGGATGAGGCCTTGCAATCGCCGCAGGCCTCGGTGCGCGCGCGGGCGGCCAGGCTGGCGGCTTCGGGCCGAGGCTGAGCCTGTCAGCTTGCACGGCGCCAGTCGATTGCTTTCTGGCCGGGGCAGGCGTACCATATAACAATTGTTATAACTATCGATTGCCGGAATACCTCATGTCCACCTCCATCGCGCTCAAAGTCACCCAGATCGGCAACTCGGTCGGCGTCATCCTGCCCAAGGAAGTGCTGGCGCGGCTGAAGGTCGGCAAGGGCGATTCGCTGTTCGTCACCGAACTGCCCGACGGCGTGGCGCTGCGTCCCTACGATGCCGAATTCGCCGAGCAGATGGAGCTGGCGCGCGAGATCATGCGCAAGCGCCGCAACGTGCTGCGTGAACTGGCCAAATGAGCGCCGCCAACCAGGCGTGGTGCTGGCTGCCGCGCGACGTGCTGCTGGCCGTGCACGAGGAGCAACTGGCCGAGCACGGCGGCGCACCCGGCCTGCGCGACGAAGGCCTGTTCGACTCCGCGCTGGCACGGGCGCGGCAACTGGCGCATTACGGCGAACCCGATGCGGCCGATCTGGCGGCCGCCTATGCGTTCGGCCTCATCCGCAATCACCCGTTCATCGATGGCAACAAGCGCACCGGCTACGTGGCGGCCGAATTGTTCCTGTTGATAAATGGCTACGTCATGACGGCCAGCGATGAAAGCGCCGTGTTGACCACCCTGTCCCTGGCCGCCGGCGACATCGACGGAGCCGCCTTCGCCGCCTGGCTGCGCCGCCACCTGCAGCCGCGCTGAACATGCACCTGCTCAAGCTGCCGATCCATGCCACGCCCGGCGCCAAACGCACCGAGGCCGCTGGCGAGCACGGCGGCGCGCTGCGCGTGCGGCTGGGTGCGCCGCCGGTAGACGGCAAGGCCAACGCGGCCCTGATCGCCTGGGCCGCGCGCGCCTTCGGCGTGCCGAAAACCCAGGTCGAGCTGCTGCACGGCGCATCGGGGCGGCAGAAGCTGCTGCAGCTGCGCTTCGGCAGCGCGGTTGAGCGCGATGCGGCGCAGGCGCAGGTGGATGCGTGGATGGCGGCCGGTGATGGCGCGCAGTGATGCCGCCCTGCTGATGGACCGGCGCCGGCTGTGCGGCGCCGCCGCACTGCTGGCGATCACGCCGCCATCGCCGGCGTGGGCGCAGCGGGCGGCGTCAGGCGTGCACTGGCCGGTCGCGTCCCCGGTACTCGCGGCGCAGCACCAGCGGGCCTTGGCACGACTCGATGAGCGCATCCGCACCCAGCTGACCGACGTGCAAAGCGTGGTGGTGCTGCACCGCGGCCAGCTGGCGTTCGAGTTCTACCGTGCCGGCCTGACTGCCGACAGCCTGCAGGACACCCAGTCGGTCACCAAGAGCGTGCTGGCGCTGCTGTTCGGCATCGCGCAGGCGGGCGGGCTGGTGCGCGGGCCGGATCAGCTGGTGGCGCTGCGCCTGCCCGAGATGCTGCGCTTGGGCGCCGATGCGCGCGTGCGGCAACTGCGCTTCGAGCACCTGCTGGGCATGACGGCCGGCTGGCCGGGCGAGCAGAGCGCGCGGCGCGACCGCGACGACGACCTGCGCCAGTTGGTGCGCCGCCCTTTCGTGGCCGATCCGGGCACGCGCTTTGCCTATGACAACGGCGCCGCCAACCTGCTGGCGCTGGCGCTGGCCAATGCTGTCGGCCAGCCGCTGTCGAGCTATGCGCGCCAGCGGCTGTTCGAGCCGCTCGGCATCCGTCACTTCGCCTGGCGCCAGGGCGCGCAAGGCCATGACCTGGGCGCCCTGGGCCTGTCGCTCAGCACGCGCGCGATGGCGCGCATCGGCGAGCTGGTGCTGCACCAGGGGCAGTGGCAGGGTCGGGCGCTGCTGCCGGCGGCGTTCGTGCGCGCCGCCACCGAACGGCGCAGCGCCGGCGGCCCGCCCCTGAATGCGGCCTACGGCTACCTGTGGTGGGTCGCGTCCACCGCGCCCAGCCGCAAGTCCGAGCGCCGCACCACCATGGCCAATGGCTACGGCGGGCAATGGATCTACGTGGTGCCGGCGCTCGAACTGGTGGTGGCCGCGACCTCGCGACGCACGCCGGAAAGCGCCGCGCGCGGCCAGGCACTGACCCTGATCCGCCGCGACATCCTGCCGGCGCTGCAGCGGCTGCGCTGAAGCGCGGACGGATCGACCCGATGCGCCACGCCCTGGTCACCGCCGCCCTGGCGCCGCTGCTGCTGTGGCAGGGTCGCCGGGTGCGACGCATCACGCCGCGCCTGCCCGAACCGGGTGGCCCGCGCGCCGGCGAGTGCGGCAGCGGGCCGATGCTGCGCCTGCTGGTGCTGGGCGATTCGGCCGCCGCCGGCGTCGGCGTGGCCAGCCAGGGCGAGGCGTTGACCGGCCGGCTGCTGGCCGAACTGGCACCGACCCACAACGTGCACCGGCGCCTGTGCGCCCACACCGGCGACGACCTGGCGCAGCTGGCCCGACGCCTGCCGGCGCTGGCGGGCGAGCAGTTCGACATCGCGCTGCTGTCGGTCGGCGTCAACGACGTCACCGGCCGCACGCCGCCGGCGCGCTGGCGGCGCGACTACGCCGAACTGCTGACGCGCCTGCGCGCGCAGTGCGGCGTGCGCCTGTGCGTGCTGACGCCGGTGCCGCCAATGCATCTGTTCCCGGCGCTGCCGCAGCCACTGCGCTGGTACATGGGCGGCGGCGCGCGGCGGCTCAACGCGGCGCTGCGCGAACTGGCCGCACGCACGCCGGGCTGCGAGCTGCTGCACACGCCGTTCCCGATGGAGCGCAGCCTGATGGCCAGCGACGGCTTTCATCCCGGTGCGCGCGCCAATGTCTTGTGGGCCCGGGCCGCCGCGGCCGCGATTCGTCGTTACCATCAGGATTCCTTGTGCAGGAGGATCGATTTCAAGCCATGACCACAGCGACCATGGATTCACGCAGCTGCCTGCTGGTGGTGGATGTGCAGTACGGCTTCATGCCCGGCGGCGGGCTGCCGGTGGCCGGCGGCGACGCCGTCGTGCCGGTCATCAACCGCATCGCGCCGCGCTTCGCCAACATCGTGCTGACGCAGGACTGGCACCCGGCCGACCATGTGTCGTTTGCCGCCAACCACCCGGGGCGGCAGCCGTACGAGACCATCCAGCTGCCCTACGGCGAGCAGGTGCTGTGGCCCAAGCACTGCGTGCAGGGCACGCCGGACGCCGCGCTGCATGCCGAGCTGCAGCTGGCGCGCGCGCAGCTGATCATCCGCAAGGGCTTTCACCGCGAGGTCGACAGCTACTCGGCCTTCGTCGAGGCCGATCGCCGGACCACCACCGGCCTGGCTGCCTACCTGAAGGCGCGCGGCATCAGCAGCGTGTACCTGTGTGGCCTGGCGACCGACTACTGCGTCAACTGGAGCGCGCTGGATGCGCGCGCCGAAGGCTTCGAGGTCACCGTGATCGAGGACGCCTGCCGCGCCATCGACCTCGACGGTTCACTGGCCAGGGCCTGGGCCGACATGACGGCGGCTGGGGTGCGGCGGATCGATTCGCTGGCGCTGTCCAACCCCTGAAAACCCTTGAACGCTGAGAACGCTGAAGCAGCGCAGAAGCCGCAGAACAGGCACTGCACTCTTTCTGCGCCTTTTTTGCAAGCTTCGCGTCCTCGGCGTTCAATAAATGAATCTCCAACCACCCCGGAACCCATCCCATGACCCGTCCCTTCAAAGTCCTCGGCATCCAGCAGATCGCCATCGGCGGCCCCGACAAGCGGCGCCTGCAGAGGCTGTGGATCGACATGTTCGGCCTCGAGAAGACCGGCACCTTCAAGAGCGAGCGCGAGAACGTCGACGAGGACATCTGTGCCATCGGCAGCGGCCCGTTCAGGGTCGAGGTCGACCTGATGCAGCCGCTGGATGCCGACAAGAAGCCGGCCGTGCACACCACGCCGCTCAACCACGTCGGCCTGTGGATCGACGACCTGCCGAAGGCGGTCGAGTGGCTGACGGCGCAGGGCGTGCGCTTCGCGCCGGGCGGCATCCGCAAGGGCGCGGCCGGCTACGACATCACCTTCCTGCACCCGAAGGCCAGCGACGAATTCCCGATTGCCGGCGAGGGGGTGCTGATCGAACTGGTGCAGGCGCCGCCGGAGGTGATCGCGGCGCTTGGGTAAGCGCATTCTTGGCTTGGATGCATACGGTTCCAGGCGCTGCAACTTGGGTCCCCTGTGCGGGAGCGGCTGTGGGAGCGGCGGCAGCCGCGAATCAAGCTGTGGTACCCATCGCAAACATCCATTCGCGGCTGCCGCCGCTCCCACAGCGCTGCCAACCTGGTCGATGTGAGCGCAGCGCACCCCCGACAAGGGTCGGCCGGCCGCCCCTTGAGCAGCTTGAACTCGCGTATCCGCGGTGCAAACACTTGAGCCGAAACTACGCTGGCCGGTCTACAGCTGCGACTTGATCGGCAGCACGAAGCGCTCGATCAGCTTGTCCTTCAGCGGCCGCGCGGCCCAGGTCTCGTAGGTGTAGCGCTTGGTGTGCTTCAGGTCGTCCTCGAACACCCGCGTCATCCGCTGCGCGAAGCCGCGGTCGTAGACGTTCAGGCTGGCCTCGTCGTTGAGGCGGAATGAGCGCACGTCGAAGTTGGTCGAGCCGACCGAGACCATTTCCTGATCGATGATGAGCAGCTTGTTGTGCATCATGGTCGGCAGGTATTCGTGGATCTCGACGCCGGCCTGCAGCAGCGGACCCCATTCGGCCTTGGAGGCCAGGCGCACGGTCTCGGAGTCGATGTGCTTGCCGGGCACCAGGATGCGGATGCGCACACCGCGCTGGCGCGCCGCGATCAGCGCCTTGTGGATCAGCGCATCGGGCACGAAGTACGAGGCCTGCAGGTCGATCGACTGCTCGGCCGCCGCTATGCCCATCAGGTACATCAGGTGCATGCTCTCGCTGCCGCCGGCCGGCGAGGCGATGAACATGTGGGCGTCCATGTCGCCGGCACGCTGCAGCGGCGGAAAGTAGTCGGCGCCGTTCAGCACCTCGCCGGTGGCCTTGATCCAGTTGTCGTTGAAGGCGGCCTGGAACTGCGCCACCGCCGGCCCCTCCAGCCTGAAGTGCATGTCGCGCCAGTGGTCGGGGTCCTGCGCGTGGCCGGTCCATTGCTCGGCCACGCCGACACCGCCGGTGAAGCCGACGCGGCCGTCCACCACCAGCAGCTTGCGGTGGGTGCGGTTGTTCATGCGGCCCAGGTTGTACCAGTGCAGCGGCCGGTAGCGGTGCACGCGGGCACCGGCATCCTTCATGAGCTGGATCAGCGCCTCGTCCATCTTCAGGCTGCCAACCCAGTCGAGCAGCACCGACACCGCGACCCCGGCGCGCGCGCGTTCGGCCAGCGCCTCGGCCAGTTCCCTGCCGATCTCGCCCGACCAGTAGATGTAGGTCTCGAAGGTGATGGTCTTGCGCGCCGCGCGGATCGCGCCCAGCATGGCCGGGAAGATCTGGTCGCCGTTGTGCAGGTCTTCGACGCGGTTGCCGGGCACGATGGCCGGGCCCAGCATCACGCTCATCTCGCGCCGGTACTGCGGGTCGGCCAGCGCGTAGTGGTGCTCGATCTTGCGCTCGAGCTTCTTCTCGGGCGTGGCGAAGTTCATCGCCAGCACCACGCCAATCAGCGTGACGAGCGCCGTGATAGCGATGGTCCAGAGCATCTTGCGTCGTCGTGGGGTCATGGCGCCATGCCGGGGCGGGTGCGTGTGCAGGTGGCTGCGGCTTGCAGTCTAGGCGTGGCGGCTCGCCGGCGGCGTAGGACGGCTTCGCCTGCGCCCGCGTGAACCGAGACACCCGGCCGAGCGGGGGCATCAACGCCATTGGCCCGGCGCCGTAATAGACTGTGGGTTAACACGTGGCATCCGGACTGTCCCCGCGGTCCGGCGGAGAACCAGGAGATCAGCATTGCAGCCGACCAACACCGCCGATCCGAACTACTACCACAAGGTCGTCGATTGCCAATGGGCGTGCCCTGCCCACACCCCCGTGCCCGAGTACATCCGGCTGATCGCGCAGCAGCGCTACGCCGATGCCTACATGGTCAACTGGGTGTCGAACGTGTTTCCCGGCGTGCTCGGGCGCACCTGCGACCGGCCCTGCGAGCCGGCCTGCCGGCGCGGCCGGGTCGAGGAGGCCAACATGGACAAGCCCGAGCCGGTGGCGATCTGCCGGCTCAAGCGCGTCGCCGCCGATCTCAAGGACGACGTGGTGCCGCGCATGCCGCGTTCGGCGCCGTCCAACGGCAAGCGCATCGCCTGCGTCGGCGCCGGCCCGGCCTCGCTGACGGTGGCGCGCGATCTGGCGCCGCTGGGCTACGAGGTGACGGTGTTCGACGGCGAGGCCAGGGCGGGCGGCTTCATGCGCCAGCAGATCCCGCGCTTTCGCCTGCCCGAGAGCGTGATCGACGAGGAAGTCGGCTACGTGTTCGCGCTCGGCGCCGAGTTCCGAAGCGGCCAGCGCGTCGATTCGATGAAGGCGCTGCTGGATGAAGGCTATGACGCCATCTTCGTCGGCTGCGGCGCGCCGCGCGGGCGCGACCTCGACATTCCGGGCCGGCAGGAAGCCGCCGCGCACATCCACATCGGCATCGACTGGCTGGCCTCGGTGTCGTTCGGCCACATCACGCAGACGGGCAAGCGCGTCATCGTGCTCGGCGGCGGCAACACCGCCATGGACTGCTGCCGTTCGGCGCGGCGGCTGGGCGGCGAGGACGTCAAGGTCATCGTGCGCTCGGGCTTCGACGAGATGAAGGCCTCGCCCTGGGAGAAGGAAGACACCCAGCACGAGGGCATTCCGATCATCAACATGCACGTGCCCAAGAGCTTCGTGCACGAGGGCAGCAAGCTGCTCGGCATGACCTTCGAGATCGTGCGCGCTGAATACGACGACAAGGGCCGGCGCCGTCTGGTGCCGACCGGCGAGCCCGATCCGTTCTTCCCCTGTGACGAGGTGCTGATCGCTGTTGGACAGGAAAACGCCTTCCCGTGGATCGAGCGCGACGTCGGTATCGAGTTCGACCAGTGGGGCCTGCCCCTGCTGGGCCAGGGCGAGGGCAGGGTGCCGACCTTCCAGTCCACGCTGCCGCAGGTGTTCTTCGGCGGCGACGCCGCCTACGGGCCCAAGAACATCATTACCGCGGTGGCGCACGGCCACGAGGCGGCGGTGTCGATCGACCTGTTCGTGGGCGGGAGCGAGGTCGCCAAGCGCCCAGCGCCCTGGTCCAACCTGGTGTCGCAGAAGATGGGCATCCACGAGTGGAGCTACGACCACGATCCCTCGAACGACCTGCGCTACAAGGTGCCGTGGGAAAAGGCCGAGAAGGCGCTGGCCAGCATCAAGGTCGAGGTCGAACTGGGCTTCGACGCCCGCACCGCCTTCAAGGAAGCGGCGCGCTGCCTCAACTGCGACGTGCAGACGGTGTTCACCGACAAGCTGTGCATCGAGTGCGATGGCTGCGTCGACATCTGCCCGATGGACTGCATCACCTTCACCGGCAACGGCGACGAGGCCGACCTGCGCGGTCGCCTGAATGCGCCGGCCGAAAACGCCGAGCAGGCCCTGCTGGTGTCGGGCGAACTGAAGACCGGGCGTGTGATGGTCAAGGACGAGGACGTCTGCCTGCACTGCGGCCTGTGCGCCGAGCGCTGCCCGACCGGCGCCTGGGACATGCAGAAGTTCCTGCTGCACACCGCCAAGGCCGGCGGCGCGGCGGCGATGGTGGGGCGGCAGGCCAGGGAAGAAGGGGCGGCGGCATGAGGCGCATCACGGGCATCAACGACTTTGTCATCAAGTTCGCCAACGTCAACGGTTCGGGCTCGGCCAGCGCCAACGAGCTGTTCGCCAAGGCGATCCTGCGCATGGGCGTGCCGGTCAGCCCGCGCAACATCTTCCCCAGCAACATCCAGGGCCTGCCGACCTGGTACGAGGTGCGCGTCAGCGAGAAGGGCTACCTGGGCCGGCGCGGCGGCGTCGACATGATGGTGGCGATGAATCCGCAGACCTGGGCCGCCGACCTGGAGGAGATCGCCTCCGGCGGCTACCTGCTGTACGACAGCACGCGGCCGCGCCCGCCCGGCGAACTGCGCGACGACATCACCGTCATCGGCATGCCGCTGACCGAGATCTGCAACGCCGTCTACAGCGATCCGCGCCAGCGCCAGCTGTTCAAGAACATCATGTACGTCGGCGCGCTGTCGGTGCTGCTCGGCATCGACATGGCGGTGATCGAGAAGCTGCTGGGCGAGCAGTTCAAGGGCAAGGAGAAGCTGATCGCCTCCAACGTGCAGGCGCTGAAGCTGGGCCGCGACTTCGCCACCGAGCATCTGGCGGCGCCGCTGCCGATCCGCATCGAGCGCGCCAACAAGGTCGGCCAGCGCATCTTCGTCGACGGCAACATGGCGGCCGGCCTGGGCGCGGTGTACGGCGGCGCCACCGTGTGCGCCTGGTACCCGATCACGCCCTCGACCTCGGTGGCCGAGGCCTTCATGAGCTACTGCGCCAGGTACCGCGTCGATGCCGAGGGCCGCCACAACCACGCCATCGTGCAGGCCGAGGACGAGCTGGCCTCGATCGGCATGGTGGTCGGCGCCGGCTGGAACGGCGCGCGCGCCTTCACCGCCACTTCCGGTCCCGGCGTGTCGCTGATGACCGAGTTCATCGGCCTGGCCTACTTCGCCGAAATCCCGGTCACCATCGTCAACGTGCAGCGCGGCGGGCCATCGACCGGCATGCCGACGCGCACCCAGCAGGCCGACATCCTGGCCTGCGCCTACGCCTCGCACGGCGACACCAAGCACGTGCTGCTGTTCCCGGAAGACCCGAAGGAATGCTTCGAGCACACCGCCACCGCGCTTGACCTGGCCGATCGCCTGCAGACGCCGGTGTTCGTCATGACCGACCTCGACATCGGCATGAACCAGCGCCTGTGCGAGCCGTTCGAGTGGGACGAAGCGCGCGACTACGACCGCGGCAAGGTGATGAGCGCGGCGCAGCTCGACCAGATGGACTTCGGCCGCTACAAGGATGTCGACGGCGACGGCATCCCCTGGCGCACGCTGCCCGGCACGCACCCGACGCGCGGCAGCTACTTCACCCGCGGCACCACGCGCGATGCCTACGCGCGCTACTCCGAGCGCGGGCCGGACTACATCTACAACGTCGAACGGCTGCTGAAGAAGTTCGCCACCGCCGCCACCCTGGTGCCGCAGCCGGTGCCGCGCCCGGCCGCCAAGCGCACCCGCCTGGGCGTGATCTTCTACGGCTCGACCAGCCCGGCCATGCACGAGGCGCTCGACGTGCTGGCCGGCCGCGGCATCCACGTCAATGCGCTGCGCCTGCGCGCGTTCCCGTTTCCCGACACCGTCAAGGAATTCATCGACGCGCACGAGCTGGTGTTCGTGGTCGAGCAGAACCGCGACGCCCAGCTGCGCTCGCTGCTGATCAACGAACTGGAGATCAACCCGGCCAAGCTGCAGCGCGTGCTGCACTTCGACGGCACGCCGATCACCGCACGCTTCATCACCCAGGCCATCACCGAGCACGTGGTGGCCGCCGTCGTCGCACCGCAGGACAACCCATGACCTACATCGCCAAACCCCGCCTGCGCCATCCGTCGCTGGAGAAGAACCGGGTCGGCTACACCCGGCGCGACTACGAGGGCAAGGTCTCGACGCTGTGTGCCGGCTGCGGGCACGACTCGATCTCGGCCGCCATCATCCAGGCCTGCTGGGAGCTGGACATCGAGCCGCACCGCGTGGCCAAGCTCTCGGGTATCGGCTGCTCGTCGAAGACCACGGACTACTTCCTCGGTGCCAGCCACGGCTTCAACAGCGTGCACGGGCGCATGCCCAGTGTGCTGACCGGCGCCAACCTGGCCAATCGCGAGCTGCTGTACCTGGGCATCTCGGGCGACGGCGATTCGGCCTCGATCGGCCTGGGGCAGTTCGCGCATGCCATGCGGCGCAACGTCAACATGGTCTACATCGTCGAGAACAATGGCGTCTACGGCCTGACCAAGGGCCAGTTCTCGGCTACCGCCGACAAGGGCAGCAAGAGCAAGAAGGGCGCGGTCAACCGCGACAGCCCGGTCGACCTGGTCGGCATGGCGATGCAGCTCGGCGCCAGCTTCGTGGCGCGCAGCTTCTCGGGCGACAAGGCGCAGCTGGTGCCGCTGATCAAGGCCGCCGTGGGGCATGGCGGCGCGTCCTTCATCGACGTCATCAGCCCCTGCGTCACCTTCAACAACCACGCCGGCTCGACGCGCAGCTACGACTGGGTGCGCGAGCACAATGAGGCGGTGAGCCGGATCGACTTCATTCCGCGGCGCGACGAGATTACCGCGACCATCGAACCCGGCCAGATGCTCGACGTCGAGCAGCACGACGGCAGCGTGCTGCGTTTGCGCAAGCTGCACCCGGACTACGACCCGACCGACCGCGTTGCCGCCATGAGCTACATGCATGCGCGGGCGGCGGAGGGTGAGTTGCTGACCGGACTGCTCTACGTCGAGGCCGAGGCGGGTGATCTGCACACGGCGCAGAACACCAGCGCGCGGCCGCTGAACAGCCTGGGTGTGGCTGATCTGTGTCCGGGGGTGGCGACGCTGGACAAGATCAACGCGAGTCTGCGCTGAGGCAGCCGGTCTGTAGTTGGTGGGGGCGGTGGCAGCGCAGCGGGTGGGGTTGGGTGTGTTGGTGTTGGTGGTGCTGCTGGCCGGGATGTGCGCCCGGCGGCGCACCTACTTTTCTTTGCCCGCCAAAGAAAAGTAGGCAAAAGAAAGGCGGCCCCACTGGCCGTGTCCCCTGCGCTTCGCTTCGGGGCAGCCTGCGATGCTCGGGCATGGGGCGGCGCTGCGAAACTCGCTGCGCGCCTGTGGCGCTCCGCTCGGACATCCGCAGCGAGTCAGATCACGAAGCGCGGCATGCTGTGCTGCCGCGCCCGCCCCACGCCCTGCGCTTCTCGGCACGGCCAGAGGGGGGTGAAGTCCACACGGGCCATTACTGCGCTCGGGCTAGTGTTTCTGGGTATCGGGGTGGGAGGGGGTTGGTTGATCAACCTTTGGCGCGCTGAGCGCGTGCCCGGGCCAGCGCTTCCTCGATCACGCTGCGCTTGCGGTCCGGTTCGGCATCGGTGGCGCCCTTGCTCAGCTCCGGCAGCTTGGCCAGTTTCTCCACGGCCTTCTGTTCCAGCCGCGCGGCCTGTTCCTGCTCGGCGCGCTGGCGTCGTTCGGTGGTGGCTTCGTAGCGCGCGCGTGCGTCGGCGGCTTCCGGCGCCGACCAGGCATCCCAGCCGGTGCGCTCGCCGGTGACCGGCTCCATCGCGATGCAATCGACCGGGCAGGCGGGCACGCACAACTCGCAGCCGGTGCACTGTGACTCAATGATGGTGTGCATGCGCTTGTTGCCGCCAATGATGCAATCGACCGGGCAGGCCTTGATGCACAGCGTGCAGCCGATGCACCAGTCCTCGTCGATCCAGGCCACGCCGCGCGGGGCTTCGACGCCGTGGTCCGGGTTCAGGGGCAGGGCGGGCTGACCGGTGATCGCGGCGAGGTGCCGGATGCCTTCGGCGCCGCCGGGCGGGCATTGGTTGATCGCCGCCTCGCCGTCCGCGATGGCCTGCGCGTAGGCGGCGCAATCGGGGTAGCCGCAGCGCGTGCACTGGGTCTGCGGCAGCGCGTCGAGCAGGCGGGCTGCCAGGGCGCGGCGCGCGTCGTCACTCATGGCGGCACGATACCAAAACGGCGACGCCCGCCGAAGCGGGCGCCGGAAACCGACTTGCTGAGCGGGTCAGCGCGTGCGCGCCGCGCCATTGCCGCGCTTGGCGCGGACCGGCGTGGTGCTGGCCTTGACAGCCGGCTTCTTGGCTGCGGTCTTGCTGGCCGTACCACGGCTGGCACGCTTGCTAGCCGGTGCGGCAGCGCCGTTGACGTGGCCGGTGGCACCATTGGGGCGGCTGGCTGCGGGCTGCCGGGCGGGTGGGGCCGGCGGCTCGCCGGGCATGAAGGCGTCGAGGTCGTCCAGGCGCAACTGGCCCAGTTCCTCGGCGGCGGCGCGCTGCGCCTTGGACGTGATGGTGGTCGGCTGCAGGGTGAGCGAAGCCGGCATCACCACCTCGTCGCTTTCCAGGGCCCTGGCATGGAACTCGGCGATGAAGGCCTTGACCTGCGGATACACCACGGTGCGCCAGCGGCGGCCGCTGAAGATGCCGTAGTGGCCGGCACCCTTGACTTCCAGGTGGTCGCCTTCGCGGCGTGGCACGCCGCTGCACAGCGCGTGCGCGGCGCGGGTCTGGCCGGCGCCGGAGATGTCGTCCAGCTGGCCTTCGACGGTCATCTGCGCCGTGGTCGTGATGTCCTGCGGGCGCACGCGCTCGAGCTTGCCCTTGGGCGAGCGCACGTCCCAGGTGCCATACACCAGGTTGAAGTCCTGGAACACGGTCTTGATGGTCTCCAGGTAGTAGTCGGCGTCCATGTCGAGCACCGCGTTGTACTCGTCGTAGAACTTGCGGTGCGTCTCGGCGCTGGACTGGTCCCCCTTGATCAGGTCACGGAAGAAGTCGTAGTGGCTGGTGGCGTGGCGATCCGGGTTCATGGCGATGAAGCCGGCATGCTGCAGGAAGCCCGGATAGACGCGGCGGCCCGCGCCCGGGTAGTTGGTCGGCACGCGGAAGATCACGTTGTTCTCGAACCACTCGTAGCTGCGCCGCGTGGCCAGCGCGTTCACGGTAGTGGGCGACTTGCGGGCGTCGATCGGCCCGCCCATCATGGTCATGGTGACCGGCGTCTTCTCGCCCCGGCTGGCCATCAGCGACACCGCCGCCAGCGTCGGCACGGTGGGCTGGCAGACGCTGATGACGTGGCAGTTGCGGTACTTGCCCTGCAGGTGGCGGATGAAGTCCTGGATGTAGTTGACGTAGTCGTCCAGGTGGAACTCGCCCTCCGACAGCGGCACCATGCGGGCGTCCTTCCAGTCGGTGATGTAGACCTTGTGGCCTTCCAGCATGGTGCGCACGGTGTCGCGCAGCAGGGTGGCGTAGTGGCCCGACAGCGGCGCCACGATCAGCACCGGCGGCTGGCCCTTGAGCTTGTCAAGCGTGGCCGGATCGTCCGAGAAGCGCTTGAAGCGCCGCAGCTGGCAGAACGGCTTGTCGA
>NZ_DAOMOQ010000058.1:0-13244 GCF_035444425.1 Ottowia sp.
TGAACCCGCTGATCGGCTTTGCCTTCGGCTCCTCGCTGATCTCGATCTTCGCGCGTCTGGGCGGCGGCATCTTCACCAAGGGTGCCGACGTCGGCGCCGACCTCGTCGGCAAGGTCGAGGCCGGCATCCCCGAGGACGACCCGCGCAACCCGGCCGTGATCGCCGACAACGTGGGCGACAACGTCGGCGACTGCGCCGGCATGGCCGCCGACCTGTTCGAGACCTACGCGGTCACGCTGATCGCCACCATGGTGCTGGGCGCATTGATGATCACCACCGCGCCGATGCAGGCCGCCATGTATCCGCTGGCGCTGGGCGCGGTGTCGATCATCGGCTCGATCATCGGCACCTTCTTCGTCAAGGCCAGCCCGAACATGAAGAACGTCATGCCGGCGCTCTACAAGGGCCTGGCGATCGCCGGCATCCTGTCGCTGGTGCTGTTCTACTTCGTCACCGCCTGGATCATCCCGGACAACGCCATCGCCGCCAGCGGCAGCGTGATGCGCCTGTTCGGCGCCTGCGTGGTCGGCCTGGTGCTGACCGCCGCCCTGGTGTGGGTCACCGAGTACTACACCGGCACCCAGTACAAGCCGGTGCAGCACGTGGCGCAGGCGTCCACCACCGGCCACGCCACCAACATCATCGCCGGCATCGGCATCAGCATGAAGTCGACCGCCTGGCCGGTGATCTTCGTCTGCATCTCGATCCTGGTGGCGTTCTGGCTGGCCGGCCTGTACGGCGTCGCCGTGGCCGCCATGTCGATGCTGTCGATGGCCGGCATCATCGTCGCGCTGGACGCCTATGGCCCGATCACCGACAACGCCGGCGGCATTGCCGAGATGGCCGAGATGCCCAGCAGCGTGCGCGACATCACCGACCCGCTGGACGCCGTCGGCAACACCACCAAGGCGGTCACCAAGGGCTACGCCATCGGCTCGGCCGGCCTGGCCGCGCTGGTGCTGTTCGCCGACTACACGCACAAGCTGGAGGACTTCGGCCAGGCCATCAGCTTCGACCTGAGCGACCCGATGGTCATCGTCGGCCTGTTCATCGGCGGCCTGATCCCCTACCTGTTCGGCGCCATGGCGATGGAGGCCGTCGGCCGTGCCGCTGGTTCGGTAGTGGAAGAGGTGCGGCGCCAGTTCCGCGACATCAAGGGCATCATGGAAGGCACCGGCAAGCCCGAGTACGGCCGCGCGGTCGACATGCTCACGGGCGCCGCGATCAAGGAAATGATGATCCCGTCGCTGCTGCCGGTGGCGGTGCCGATCCTGGTCGGCCTGCTGCTGGGCCCGAAGGCGCTGGGCGGCCTGCTGATGGGCACCATCGTCACCGGCCTGTTCGTCGCCATCTCCATGTGCACCGGCGGCGGTGCCTGGGACAACGCCAAGAAGTACATCGAGGACGGCAACTTCGGCGGCAAGGGCAGCGAGGCGCACAAGGCCGCCGTCACCGGCGACACCGTGGGCGATCCCTACAAGGACACCGCCGGCCCGGCCGTCAACCCGCTGATCAAGATCATCAACATCGTGGCGCTCTTGATCGTGCCGCTGGTGGTCGGCATGCACCCCAACGCCGGCAAGACGGCGACGCCGCCGGCCGCACCCGCTGCAGCCGTGGCCGCCGCTGATGCCGCCTCGGTTGCGGTCGAGGGCGAGAAGGTGGTGTTCTACTTCGCCAGCGGCAAGACCGAGGTCGCCGCCGACGCCGATGCCAAGCTGGCCGCCGTGGTCGATGGCGTGAAGGCCGGCAAGAAGGCCATCGTCAGCGCCTACGTCGACAGCACCGGCAGCGCCGACGTCAACGCCGAAGTGGCCAAGCAGCGCGCCGTCTCGGTACGCGACAAGCTGGTCGCGGTCGGCGTGCCCGAAGGCCAGATCGAACTGCAGAAGCCGGCCGACATCCAGGCCGGCAGCGGCGCCCAGGCACGCCGGGTCGAGGTTACGCTGCAATAAGCGTCGCACCAGCGGCCCCAGCCGCTGCACGACGAAGCCCGCCAGCCCGGCGGGCTTTTTTGTGCCCGCGCGAAGCCGGGCGAAGCCAGGCTGCGCGGGCGTCCTGCCCTCAGCGCACCAGCTGGGCCCGCGTCAGCCCCAGCCCCAGCATCGCCAGCAGGCTGAACCCAGCGCCCGCGCCAAAGGTCCAGGCCGGACCCCAGGTCTGCCACAGCAGCCCGGCCAACACGCTGGCCAGCAGCATGGCCAGGCCGCTCAGCAGGTTGAAGAAGCCGAACGCGGTGCCGCGCAGGTCGGCCGGTGCGGTGTCCGCCACCATCGCCGCCAGCAGCCCCTGCGTCAGCGCCATGTGCACGCCCCACAGGCCGACGCCGAGCAGCAGCGCCGACCAGTGCGTGGCCAGCGCCAGCACCACGTCGGCCAGCACCAGCACCACCAGGCCCCAGCCGAGCATGAGCCGGTGCGAAACGCGGTCGGACAGCTTGCCGAACGGGTACGCGCCCAGCGCGAAGGTCAGGTTCATCGCCACCATCACCAGCGGCACCAGCGCCACCGCGACGCCGACCTGCTCGGCACGCAGCACCAGGAAAGCCTCGGAAAAGCGTGCCAGCGTGAACACCGCGCCGACGCCGACCACCCACCAGTAGGCGCGCGGCAGGCGCCGCAGGTTGGCGCGCGAGATCGGGTTGCCACGCAGTGCGCCGGCCGGCCGTTCGGGCTCGCGCACGCCCAGCACCAGCAGCAGCACACACAGCACGGCGGGAATGACGGCGACAGCGAACACCGCACGGAAGTTGTCGGCCCACAGCAGCATCAGGCCGACGGCCAGCAACGGTCCCGTGAAGGCGCCCACCGTATCCAGCGATTGGCGCAGCCCGAAGGCGGCGCCGCGCTGCTCGGGCGGCGCCAGGTCGGCCACCAGCGCGTCGCGCGGCGCGCCGCGGATACCCTTGCCGATCCGGTCCAGCAGCCGCGCGCCGAACACCATCGCCGGCCCGGCCGGGCCGGCGGCCAGGGCGAACAGCGGCTTGGTCGCCGCGCCCAGGCCGTAGCCCAGCACAGCCAGCGGCTTGCGCTTGCCGAACCAGTCGCTGATCACGCCCGAGAACACCTTGACGATCAGCGCCGTCGCCTCGGCCAGGCCCTCCAGCAAGCCCACCAGCGCCACGCTCATGCCCAGCGTGCCGACCATGAACATCGGCAGCAGGCTGTGGATCATCTCGCTCGAGATGTCCATCAGCAGGCTGACGAAGCCCAGCACCCAGATGCCGGCAGGCAGTCGTTGGGCAGGCGTCGAGGGTGTCATGGGGTGCACGATGGAAATGGCGACGAGCGGCATTGTGCGGCCATTCCAGCCCTGCCCTGCCAGCCACAGGGATGATGGGCGGGTCGGTTTCGCCGCACAATTCACGCATGCAATACAACTTCATCGACAACCAGTCGAAAGCCTCGCTGTCAGGTCGCACGCTGCCAGTGATCGATCCGTCCGACGGCCAGCCCTTCGACCAGATCCAGCGCAGCGACGAGCACGACCTCGACGCCGCAGTGCAGGCGGCGCGCAACTGCTTCGAAGGCCCCTGGAGCGCCCTGAGCGCGGCCGAGCGCGGGCGCCTGCTGATGGCGCTGTCACGCAAGGTGAGCAAATCCGCCGACGAACTCAGCAGCCTGGAGCAACGCGACTGCGGCAAACCGACCCGGCAGGCCCGCGCCGACGTGGCGGCGCTGGCGCGCTACTTCGAGTTCTACGCCGGCGCCTGCGACAAGCTGCACGGCGAGACCCTGCCCTACCAGAACGGCTACAGCGTGTTCACCTGGCGCGAGCCGCATGGCGTCACCGGCCACGTGATCCCCTGGAACTACCCGATGCAGATCTTCGGCCGCAGCGTCGGCGGCGCGCTGGCGGCGGGCAACTGTTGCGTCGTCAAGCCGTCCGAGGATGCCTGCCTGAGCCTGATCCGGGTGGCGCAACTGGCGGCCGAGGTGGGCTTTCCCGCTGGCGCCATCAACATCGTCACCGGCTACGGCCACGAAGTCGGCGACGCCCTCGCCCGCCACCCGGGCATCGACCACATCAGCTTCACGGGCAGCCCGCGCGTCGGCACCCTGATCCAGCAGGTCGCCGCCGAGCGCCACTGCCCGGTGACGCTGGAGCTCGGAGGCAAGAGCCCGCAGATCATCTTCGCCGATGCCGACCTCGATGCCGCGCTGCCGGTGGTCATCAACGCCATCGTTCAGAACGCCGGCCAGACCTGCTCGGCCGGCTCGCGCGTGCTGATCGAGCAAGCCATCTACGACCGCATGCTCACCCGGCTGGGCGAAGCCTTCGAGGCGCTGCGCGTCGGCCCGGCTGTGCTGGATCTCGACGTCGGCCCCTTGATCCGACAGAGCCAGCAGCAACGCGTGTGGGATTTCTTGAGCGAAGCCCAGGACGCCGGCATCCCGCTGGTGGCGCAGGGCCAGGTGGTCGATGAGGCGCCGGAAACCGGCTTCTACCAGGCACCGATCCTGCTGGCCGACGTGCCGACGGCGCACCGCGTGGCGCAGGAGGAAGTGTTCGGCCCGGTGCTGTCGGCGATGCCGTTCCGTGACGAAGACCACGCGGTCGAGCTCGCCAATGCGACGAAGTTCGGCCTGGTCGCCGGCGTCTGGACGCGCGACGGGGCGCGCCAGTTCCGCATGGCAAGGCGCGTCCGGAGCGGGCAGGTGTTCATCAACAACTACGGTGCCGGCGGCGGCGTCGAACTGCCCTTCGGCGGCTACAAGTCGAGCGGCTACGGGCGCGAGAAGGGCTTCGAGGCGCTGTATGGCTTCACGGTGCTCAAGACCGTGGCGGTGCGGCACGGCTGAGCCCCGCACCGCCGCTGAATTTAGTCGTCATGCTG
The DNA here is from genome assembly GCF_035444425.1 of Ottowia sp. Taxonomy (GTDB): domain Bacteria; phylum Pseudomonadota; class Gammaproteobacteria; order Burkholderiales; family Burkholderiaceae_C; genus Ottowia. Next base: position 4,838 of record NZ_DAOMOQ010000058.1, read on the forward strand.
GTGGTGGCGCCCCACCAGCAGCTGATCGATGAGCTTGGAGTCGACGCCCTGCCAGCCGACGAGCTGACCGCCGCGCCGCTGAGCGAACTGCTCCGCGCTTTCACGGGTGGCGAAAGCCGGGAAGTTGCCGGCCCGCATCGGCCCCAGGGCGCTGGAGCCCTGCACGTAGATCGCCTGCCGGGCATCGATCCAGTGGCCGCTCGCCGCATCGGTGACGTAGATCGCCACGATGTCGTCGGCCTGGCGTCCCGCCGTGTAGCGCGCCACCTGCCGCATGTAGGCGAACAGGCTCAGGGGTGAATCGAAGAAGAAGGCGTCGCCGTTGCCGTAGATCACCTGCGCCGCCCAGTCCCTGGAGCGCGCCGGGTACATGCCGCAGACCGGGCAACGGGCGTCGGGCAGGATCGGGCGCGGCGCATCAATGGCCAGTCCCGATGTCGGGTCGTGGGGCGTGGCCGCCACCACCACGCAGATCTCGTCGGTCACGGCGACCGGCGCGGTCGGCCGGCGCAGCACCCAGTACCCGGCCACCGAGACCGCGGCCACCAGACCCAGGCTTACCCCAGCTTTCAGCACCAGCCGTCGGTCGGCGCCGTCAGGTGAAGCTTGCGGACGCGCGACCATGGCCCCGCCTCACATCCTGGTGTCGTGCAGCGCGCCGCCGCTCAGATCGACCATGTCGGACTTGATGTCGCCGAACTTCAGCACCTTGCCGCCGTGCTCCTCGGCAAACTTGGCAGCATCCGCCTCCTGCGCAAAGCTGGCGGCCGTCGGCCCCATCGAGCCATGGCGCTTGCTGCCGAACACGTAGACGGCGCTGCGGGCATCGATCCAGGCGCCCTGCGGCTGCTGCCAGTCGGCACGCGCCATGTCCTGCACCCAGGCGCCCTGCACTGGGCGCACCTGCTCGCCGGCGATCAGGGTGTTGAGCAGTTCCAGCGTGTCGCAGAAGAACACCGGCCGATCCTGCCCGCCGTAGCGGATCTGCCCCTTCGGGCCCGGGTAGTCGGCCAGCAGCATGCCGTCGAGCTCGCAACTGGTGCCGCGGTCGATCTCGAGCGGCACCGCGGCGATGTCCTGCTTCTGGTCGCAGGCGGACAAGGCGGCCACGAGCGCCAGCAGCCAGGCCAGCGCCATGGCACGGGGAAAACAGGGTAATCCGCAGATCATTTGAACCTCCAGCGGGCGATCATCAGCGGAAGCACGATCCACAGCACCATGACCGCACCCATGCGCAGCGGGTTGCCGAGCGCGGGCGGGACCACCGAGGTCAGGCCATAGAGCTTGTTGACGTCCTCCAGGGAAAACACGTTCAGGATACGGAACACATCGGCCGGGTTGAGCAGCAGCAGGTAGGCGAACACGTCGCCCGCGATGCGACCACCGGTGCTGACCAGCAGCCCCAGCACCAGCAGGTCGAACACCAGCACGAAGAAGAACCAGGTGGCGATCGCCAGCCCCGATGCGCGCGCGCGATCGCGCGCCGCCACCGAGATCAGCAGCGCCAGGCTGAGGAAGGCCCAGCCCAGCAGGATCGAGCTGATGACGAAGCCGCCGTAGTGGAACAGGCCGCGCCAGTTCCACTGCTGGTACAGCAGCACCGCGATCAGCGCGAAGCCGGCCAGCGTCGACAGGGTCAGCGCGGCGGCCAGGCCGAGGTACTTGCCCAGCAGCACCTCCAGCCGCGTGATCGGCAGCGACAGCAACAGGTCGAGCGAGCCGCGCTCGCGCTCGCCGACGATGGCATCGAAGCCCAGGATCAGCGCGATCAGCGGGATCAGGTAGATCACCAGGCTGACCAGGCTGGCGATGGTGAACTCGATCGAGCGCAGGCCCACGCTGCCCTGCTGGGCGCCGCCGAAATAGGCGATCACCACCGAGAACACCGTGAACACCACCGCCACCGCCAGCACCCAGCGGTTGCGCAGCCGGTCGCGGAACTCCTTGGACGCCAGCGAGAAGACTTGGGACAACTCCACCGCGCTCACCCCTGCTCTTCCGCCAGGCCGAAGAAGACGTCCTCGAGCGAAGGCTCGCGGATGCCGATGTCCTCCACCTCGTCGCCGAGCGCAGCCAGCGCGCGCACGGCGGCCATCTTCTGCGCCCGGGTGACCGACAGCACCAGCCTCTCGCCATCGGGGGCGGGACTGGCACGCACGCCGTCCAGGCTCTCGAATCGGCGGCTCACGGCTGCCGGGTCAGCGCCACGCAGCTTGAGCAGCATGGTCAGCGGCATGCGGGCCTGCTCGCGCAATTGCGCCACCGTCCCCATGGCCTGGATGCGTCCGTTGGCCATGATCGCCAGCCGGTCGACGCGCTCCTGCAGCTCGGCCAGGATGTGCGAGGTGATGATCATGGTCACGCCCTGCGCGCGCAGTTCCTGCAGCGTGGCGTAGAAGTCGCGGATCGCCGCCGGGTCCAGGCCGCTGGTCGGCTCATCCAGGAACAGCACGCGCGGCGAGCCCAGCAGCGCCTGCGCGAACCCGAGCCGCTGGCGCATGCCCTTGGAGTAGGCGCGCACCGGCTTGTCGCCGACGCCGCCCAGGCCGACCCGCTGCAGCGCCGGCGCGCACTGCGCGCCCGGCACGCGCTTGAGCCGGGCGAAGAACTGCAGCGTCTCCAGCCCGCTCAGGTTGTCGTAGAGCACGACGTTCTCGGGCAGGTAGCCGACCTGCCGCCGTGCCGCGCGAAAGCCCCGGCCCCGGACCGGCACGCCGGCGATGTGGATGTCACCGGCATCGACCGCGATCAGGCCCAGCATCATCTTGAACAGCGTGCTCTTGCCGGCGCCGTTGTGGCCGATCAGGCCGAAGATCTCGCCCGGCAGCACCTCGAGGTCGACGCCGTCGACGGCGCGCAGGGTGCCGAAGGTCTTGCTCACCTGGCGCACCGAAATGACGGGGGTAGTGCCGCTCACGGCATCAGACCCCGGGGAAATATCTGCCAAGCCATTGACTCCAGTCGCTTTGTCGGGGCCGCATGCGCGGGTTGGGATCGGTCACCGTGGGCACGCGCAGCACCGGGAACTGCTGCCCCACCATGCGCAGGGCCTGCACCGACGGGCTGGCCAGCAGCAGCTTCATGCTCGGATAGCGCCAGCTCAGCCGGTCGACCATGTCGTTGGCTTCGTAGGGCACGTCACCAATGCCATTGCCGTCGCGATCCCAGCCCAGGTAATTGCTCCAGTGGTTGCCTTCCTTGACGCCCCAGCGCTCGTCGCGCGCGCCGACGTAGCGAACCTGCTCGCGGTTGGCGATGAAGTCGTTGCGCTCGACCACGTTGCGCGTCGAGCCGGCCGACAGGTGCGCGCCGACCACGTTGTCGACCACCAGGTTGCCGCGCAAGGTCGCGTACTCGACGTCGTAGATGAAGAAGCCGCGCTGGTTGCCGGCCACGACATTGCCCTCGATCACCGAATCCTGGATCGTGCGCAGCATGATGCCGTGGTCGGAATTGCCCCAGGCGCGGTTGTTGCGCACGGTCTGCTCGCGCACTTCCATCAGCGCCAGGCCGCCGCGGTTGTAGTAGGTGTCGTTGTCCTCCCACAGGTTGTAGTAGGAGTTCATGTAGTGGGTGCCGTAGCGGCTGTGGTGCAGCTTGTTGCCCTTGAACAGCGCATGGTGCGAGACGTCGATGTACAGCGCGTCGCGCACGAAGCTGATGTCGTTGCCGATCACGCGCGCACCCTTGGTGTTGTACAGCTGCACGCCATTGCCGCGCTGCGGCGACATGTAGTCACGCTTGCCGGTGATGCGGTTGCCTTCCACCAGCACGTCGTCGGCCTTCTCGATCCACAGGCCGAACAGGTTGTAGGTCAGGTCGCAGTGGCGCACGATGGCGCGGTGCGCGCCCGGATAGATGTAGATGCCCGCGTTCTGCGCCGTCAGGTCGTCGCCGGAGTCGCGCACGATCAGGCCTTCGATCAGCACGTCCGGCGCGGTCACCCGGATGACATCGCCGGTCAGGCCGCCGTCGAGCGTGGGCCGGTCGATGCCGCGCAGGGTGAGCTGCTTGTCGATCTTCAGATTGACGCGGTACGAGGCGCGCTCGATCTCGATCACGTCGCCCGCCGCGGCGGCCGCGACCACCGCCTGCAGATCGTCGCCTGGCCGCACACGCAGCGTCGCCGCCTGCACCGACAGGCCGATCGACAGCAGGCAGATCGCAAGCGCCCGGGCACCCCTCATACGGTGAGCATGCCCAGCGCCTTCAGCACCAGGAACAGGATGGCGCCGATCATCAGGTTCTTGAAGCCGACGTAGCTCAGCATGTCCATCCAGCTGGCGACGCGGAAGTTGCGCTGCCACCACGGACCGTCCTTGACGTAGCGGTTGCCGCTCATGCGGATCAGCACCTCGAACAGGCTCCAGCCGAACCACCAGGCGATGATCGTCGGCGGCGACAGGCGCCCGGTCGCCGCGATGATCCAGACCAGCGTCGCCGCGATCGCCAGCGACACGCCGATCATCTGCAGCGAGCGGCTGGAGGTCCAGCCTTCGCGGCTCCACGGCCACACGTGGTCCAGCAGTTCCAGGAACAGCCAGCGCAGGCCGCGCGCACGCGGGTGCGCCTGCGGCGGCGGGTTCAGGGACGGCGCGCTGGCCATGCGCGGATCGGGCAACGCGGGCGAGCGCGGATCGACCTGCGACATGTAGCTGGTGGCCGGCATGATCGGGATGTAGTAGCCGTGCTTGCCGATCGGCGTGATCATCAGGCCGTCGCGCGCGCGGCGCTTGCGCTCGCGACCCAGCGGCGGGCAGCCCTTCGGGTCGGTGTAGAGGATCATGCAGTCGAGGCAATGCAGGCACTCGCGGTGGTCGATGCGCCCATCATCGCCGATCGCCAGCGAACCGCAGGTGCGCTGGCAGGCCTTGCAGACGTTGCAGTCGAGCTTGCGCTTGAGGCCCCACCAGCGGAACGTGCTCGGCATCGCCAGCGCGGCGCCCAGCGGGCACAGGTACTTGCAGAACGGCCGCTCGATGAACACCGCCAGGCCCAGCAGCGCCACCACGTAGGCCGCGTAGGGCCAGGGCCGGTTCTGGATGCCGACCAGGAAGGTGGTCTTGAAGGGCTCCACCTCGGCCAGCTTCTCGGCCAGTCCCATGTCGATCATCGACACCGCCAGCAGCGCGAAGAAGATCAGGTACTTGCCCCACTTCAGGCGATCATGCCAGACGCGCGGCATGCTGACCTGGAAGCGCGCCAGGCCGATCTTGCCGGCGACCTTGTAGATCAGCTCGGACAGCGAGCCGAACGGGCACATCCAGCCGCAGAACAGGCCGCGCCCGAACAGGAACACGGTGATGATGATGAAGACCCAGAACAGGAAGATGAACGGGTCCGACAGGAACAGCGACCACTGCCACTGGAACAGGATCGAGTGGAACCAGGTCAGCACCTGCGTGATCGAGGGCTGCGCCAGCAGCACGCTGCCGACCCAGGTGATGCTGACCGCCCAGGCGGTGTACTTGAAGATGTTGACCGGCCACTTGTTGCGGAACGACGAGCGGCGCGTCAGGAATTCGCGGAAGCTGTAGGCGATGCCCACCATCAGCAGCAGCGCCGTGAAGGCCACCAGTTCCCACGCGCGCGACTTCCAGATCCGCACCCAGGTCGCCTCGGCCTGCTGGATCTTCGGGCGTCCGCCTTCCAGCAGCGTGTCGGGCAGCCAGTAGTTGCCGTCGAAGGCGGCGAAGCTGCGGTGCCCGGTCGCCGCATCGACCCGGTTGCCGAGGAAGGTCAGCTTCCACGGGTAGGCGGGCGAGAACGACTTGGAGCGGACGACGAAGATGCCCGATTCGGTGAAGCGTGGTGCGCCGGCCGCTTCCAGCCCATACAGGTTGTAGTAGTCGGTGTCGCGGAAGGTGAACGAGTCGTTGCCCTGCTTGACCTGGACGCGGTCGTAGATGCCTCCACGCACGAAGCCGGAACCCTTGAACGATTCGTTGCCGGCGGTGCGGATCACCATGATGGCGCTGTCGTCCGGGCCGAGGCGCGCGCGCAGGCCGTCGAAGCTGTTCTTGCCCATCAGGCTGCGCCCGACCGCGGGGTGGTTCAGGTCGGCGAACCACAGCTCGATGAACGGCTCGCTGCTGCGCGCCAGGCCGACCTGCTCGGGCTTGACCACCAGGCGCTGCACGGCGCCCATCTGCACCAGCTGGGCCCAGTCGTAGCGCAGCTCGGCACCGGCATAGCGCGCCGGCTCGCGCACCGTCGGCTCGATCACGCCGACCTGGCGCGCCACCGCCGAGCCGGCCAGCTGCATCACCTGGTTCTGCACCACCACGGTCACGGTGGCGCCCGAGACGGCATCGACGCCGAGGATCTCCTCGTCGGGCCGCGAGGGGCCGACCTCGATCTTGTCCTTGACCGACTTGCCGAGGTACTGGTTGTTGAATTCGATCAGGGCCGATTCCGGAATGCCCAGCAGCAGGATCGGCTCGGAATGCTTGATGACCTTGACACCGACGTACCTGCCCTCGGTGTCCATGCCGATCAGCGTGACCACCGGCTTGCCGGAATACGCCGGCATGTCGGTCACGTCGGTGGACAGCACCACGTAGCCGAGCAGCCTGGGCTTGCCGCTGGCGTCGGGTGCGCCATAGGCCTCGACGTAAGGTGGCTGGCCCTTGCGGGGTGAAAAACTCTGCGCCCCCGGAAAGACATCCTTGCACGGGATCAGCGCGCACATGTCGGGCGCGGTCGCCAGCTCGGCGGGCAGCGCCGCCTCGTAGGCCTGTCCGGTAGGCGCGGCGAACGCGGGCGTGAGCAGCAACTGGACCAGGACGATCAGGACGCTGGCAACTACTTTCAGACTTCTCATCATGGCTCAGTTCTCAGGACAGGGCCGGCCCGATTCGCCGGGCCGGCCGCCACGGCTCGACAGTTCGCCGTGATCACGCCTCCACGATCATGCGCGAGCGCATCTCGAGGTGCAGCGCATGGCAGAAATGCGTGCAGTAGGCCCAGAACACGCCGGGCTTGTCGGCAACGAAGGTGACCGACTTGGTCTCCTGCGGGTTGACGATGAAGTTGACGTTGTAGTTCGGGATCGCGAAGCCGTGGGTCAGGTCCTCGACCTTGTCGAGGTTGGTCAGGATCAGGGTGACCACGTCGCCCTTCTTCACCGTGAACTCGCGCGGGCTGAACGCCGGCGCCTGCGAGGTGACCTTGACCGTGACCTTGTTGCCGTCGCGCGTCACGCCAGCTTCCTTGGCATCCTTGATCGCCAGCGGGAAGTCGTCGAGTTCGTAGACCTGCTTGGGCTTGATGATGTCGCGCCGCATGATGATGAAGTCGTGCGGCTCGGGACGCACCGGGTGCTCGGCCACCATCACCATCTTCTCGCCCGAGATGTCGATCACCTGCTCGTTCTCGGGGTGCAGCGGGCCGACCGGCAGGAAGCGGTCCTTGGAGAACTTGCAGCCCACCGCCAGCCACTTGCCGTCGGCCGACTTGGTCTCCGAGTGGGTGGCGTTGATGTGGCCCGGCTGGTAGTGCACGTCGATGCGGTCAACCACGTACTTGACGTTCTTGTCGCCGGCATGGAACTTGATCGCGGCCTCGACGTTCCACTTCACCACCTGGCTGTCCAGGAATAGCGTGGTGTAGGCGTTGCCGCGGCCGTCGAAGGCGGTGTGCAGCGGGCCCAGGCCGACCTCGACCTCGGCCACCACCGTCTTCTGCAGATCGTCCAGGTTGCCGTCGAACCAGTCCAGCACCTTCTGCAGCTCGATCGTGGTGGTGGTGGGCGACAGCTTGCCCGAGCAGATGAAGTACTTGCCGTCGGGGCTGGCGTTGACGCCGTGCGGGTTCTTCGGCACCGGCACGTAGGCGACCAGCGCGGTCTTCGGGTCCTTGTTGGCCTCCTTGGTGCCGTCGACCACCGGCACCTTGCTGTCGCCGATGGTGGTCGTCTTGCCGTCCTTCACCGCCTGCTCGATGCGGCCGATGTTGTAGAACAGGCAGGCGTCGCGCTCGGCGGACATCATGTCCTCGTAGTGCACGCCCATCTCGGTGTTGTACTGGTTGGTCGCCGCCAGCTTGCCATCGAAACTGGTGGCCAGCAGGTCGCAGTTGCCGTCGATCAGCACCTGCCAGCGCACTTCCATGGTCTCGGCGTCGACGCAGGTCATCAGCGAGCGGTACTTCGTGGGGTCGTTGGCGTCGCTCCCGTCATTGGGCAGCGGGATCGAGAACTCGCCGCCGCAGAACACGCGCGTGGTGTGGTTGATCGCCGGATCGACCGGGTCGCGCTTGTCCGGGAAGATGCCGTGAAAGCCCTGCACGTTCGGCAATTGGGTGATCTTGTCGCAGGTGAAGGTATCCAGGCGCACGCGCGCCACGCGGCTGTTGATCTTGTCGTTGATCCAGGCGTACTTGCCGTCGTAGTCGCCGTCGGTGTAGG
>NZ_DAOMOQ010000059.1:0-12845 GCF_035444425.1 Ottowia sp.
GCACTTCCATGGTCTTGATGGTGCCGCTGGGGTCGATCACGAAGGTGCCGCGCAGCGCCAGGCCTTCCTCATCGATGTGCACGTCGAAGGCCCTGGTCAGCTGGTGCGTGGGGTCGCCGACCAGGAAGAACTTGGCCTTGCCAACGGCGTCCGACGTCTCGTGCCACACCTTGTGCGAGAAGTGGGTGTCGGTGGTGACGATGAACACCTCGGCGCCCGCCTTCTGGAACTCGGGGTAGTGCTCGGCCGCGTCCTCGATCTCGGTCGGGCAGTTGAAGGTGAAGGCGGCGGGCATGAAGATCACGACCGACCAGTTCTTGCCGTCGGACAGGTTCTTCTCGGTCACTTCCTCGAACTTGCCGTTGCGGAAAGCCTGGGCCTTGAAAGGCTGGACCTGGGTGTTGATCAGGGACATGTGTTCTCCTTTGGTTGATGAAACGATTCGACGGGATGAATTATAGAATCAAACTATTGATTTACATTATTCATTTTTCCTAAACTATCATTAGGCAGCGGCTATCGGGTGGATTCCCGTCCATGCGATCAGCGCGGTGCTCGCATCCGCTGTACGCATGCGGGTAGCAATCTACACCACGCGCTCGACATGTGGATGACCGGCATCGACCGGCTACGGGCGCTGCAAAAGAAAGCCGGACCGGCCCTCGAGAGGCTGGTCCGGCTCGAGTCCGGGCGATGGTGCCGGGTGTCAGTGTGGCGCCTGCTCGAACGGCAGTTGCAGCTTGCGCAAGTCCTTGCGGGTCTCGACCAGCACCAGCGGACCGTCGTCGATCTCGACCAGCGCCGGGCGTTCGCGCGGCACGTGGATCGGCTGCGGCTCGGCTGCGATCGCGGCCTGCACTGAGGCGACCTTGTCGGCATCGGAATTCACCCATTGCAGGCCAGCGTGCTCGGCCAGCGACTCGAGTTCCCCGAGCGGCAGGCGGAACGGCGTCACTTTCGGCATGCCGTTGGTGTCCTGAGGCGCGGCCTCGGCGGCCGGCGCGGGCTCGGCTTCGGTTGCGCGTTCCGGCTCGATCTCGGTCGCGGTCTCGGCGGCGACCGTCACCGGGCTGGCTTCCGGAGCCGGTTCGGCGGGGATGGTGATGGCTTCGTCCACGGCCTCCGTCATGGGCGTGGCGCTGGGGGCTTCGGCACTGCGGGCGAAGTAGGAGCGCGGCGCTGTCGCATCAGCCTCGGCACCGGCCTCCGCCGATACCGATGCCACTGAGCCGTCGTCGGCCATGGCGCCCGGCAAGCCGGCGTGGCCGTCGCGGCGCTCGCCGTTGCGCTCACGGCGGTCGCGGCCGTAGCGGTCGCGTGTGCGGCGCTCGCGACGCTCCTCGCCCGCCGTGGCTTCGGTGTTTTCCACCGGGGCGCTGTCGCCGACCGCGATTGGGGTGGCGGCGGCCAGGCTGGCCTCGTCCTGGGCTGCGGCTTCCGCGTGTTCGCCGCGCTCGCTGCGGTCGCGGCGTTCGCCGCGTTCACGCCGGCCCTCGCCGCCACGGCTGCGGCGACCCTCGCCGCGCTCGCCCTGCGGCCTGCGGCTGCTGGCTTCGGCCCCGGTTTCCACCGTGCTCGACTCGGCATCCTGCACGGCGGTCGTGGTATCGACCGGGGTGGTCTCACGGCGCTCGCGTCCGCCCTGGCGCTCGCCACGCTGACCGCGTTCGCCGTTGCGGCGGCCCTCGCCGCGCTGGCCGCGGCCTTCGCCCTGGCCCTCGCCGCGTGCTTCCTGGCGCCGCTCGTCGCTGCCACGGCCTTCGCCGCTGCGCTCTCCGCGACCACCGCGGCCGCCACGGCCGCCACGGCGTTCACCGTCGCGGCCGCCACGGCCTTCGCGCTTGGCTTCGGCGGCGGGCTGCGGTGCCGGCGTGGGCGCCACCGGCGCCGGAGACGGTGTCATGCCGAACAGGTTCTTCAGCCAGCCCATCAGGCCAGCCGGTGGCGCCGCTGGGGCGGCTGCGACCGGTGCAGCGGGTGCCGGCGCGGCGGCCACCGGCTCGGGCTTGGGCTCCACCACCGGCGCCGGGGTGTCGCGCAGCACGCCCTTGATGACGGGTTGCTGCCGGTTGGTCGGCTCCTGGCTGCGGCGGGTGACGGTGGTCGGGTCCTCGAACTCCTCGGCCAGCTTGTAGCTGGAGTCGATGTCGTCCAAGCGTGGGTCGTCGTGCTTCAGACGTTCGAGCTTGTAGTGCGGCGTCTCCAGCGTCTTGTTGGGCACCAGGGTGACGTTGACGCGCTGCTTGAGCTCGATCTTGCCGATCTCGGGGCGCTTCTCGTTCAAGAGGAAGGAGGCCACTTCCACCGGCACCTGCACATGGACGGCGGCGGTGTTGTCCTTCATGGACTCTTCCTGGATGATGCGCAGGATCTGCAGCGCGCTGCTTTCGGTGTCGCGCACGTGGCCGGAGCCGCCGCAACGCGGGCAAGGGATCGAGGCACCTTCGCTGAGCGCTGGTTTCAGGCGCTGGCGGCTCATCTCCAGCAGGCCGAACTTGCTGATCGAGCCGAACTGCACGCGTGCGCGGTCCTGGCGCAGCGCCTCGCGCAGGCGGTTCTCGACCTCGCGGCGGTTCTTGGCCTCTTCCATGTCGATGAAGTCGATCACGATCAGGCCGCCCAGGTCGCGCAGGCGCATCTGGCGCGCCACCTCGTCGGCTGCCTCCAGGTTGGTGCGGGTGGCGGTTTCCTCGATGTCGCCGCCCTTGATGGCGCGCGCCGAGTTGACGTCGACCGCCACCAGCGCCTCGGCGTGGTCGATCACGATCGCACCGCCCGAAGGCAGGGTGACGGTGCGCGAGTAGGCCGACTCGATCTGGTGCTCGATCTGGAAGCGCGAGAATAGCGGCGCGTTGTCACGGTAGCGTTTCACGCGATGCGCCTGCTCGGGCATCACGTGGCTCATGAACTGGTGCGCCTGCTCGTAGATGTCGTCGGTGTCGATCAAGATGTCACCGATGTCCGAGTTGAAGTAGTCGCGGATGGCGCGGATCACCAGGTTGCTCTCCTGATAGATCAGGAACGCGCCCTTGCCGGCCTTGGAGGCGTCGTCGATGGCGGTCCATAGTTTCAGCAGGTAGTTCAGGTCCCACTGCAGCTCGGGCGCGCTGCGGCCGATGCCGGCGGTGCGGGCGATGATGCTCATGCCCTTCGGGTACTCGAGCTGGTCCATCGCTTCCTTCAGCTCGGCACGATCCTCGCCCTCGATGCGGCGGCTGACGCCGCCGCCGCGCGGGTTGTTGGGCATCAGCACCACGTAGCGGCCGGCCAGGCTGATGAAGGTGGTCAGCGCCGCGCCCTTGTTGCCGCGCTCCTCCTTCTCGACCTGCACCAGCAGGCCCTGGCCTTCCTTGATCACGTCGTTGATCTTGGCCTGGCTGACGGAAACCCCGTCGGCGAAATACTGGCGCGAGATTTCCTTGAACGGCAGGAAGCCGTGGCGTTCCTCGCCGTAGTCGACGAAGCAGGCCTCCAGCGACGGCTCGACGCGCGTCACCACGGCCTTGTAGATGTTGCCCTTGCGCTGTTCGCGCCCTTCGATCTCGATCTCGTAATCGAGCAGTTTCTGTCCATCGACGATCGCCAGGCGGCGCTCTTCGGCCTGCGTGGCGTTGATCAGCATCCGTTTCATGATGCGTTGTCCTTCAAGTGTCAAAAGCAGTCAACGACTCCCCTTGGGGAGCCCCAGATGCCCTGGACGACGCGCGGATACGGGTGGAATCGCTGCCCTGGCGACTGACCTTGGGTGGAAGAGGGCGTGGGACGCGGTCTTCCAGGCCGCTGAACGGGTGGTTCAGCGGCCGCGGTCAGGCGGTGGCGCGTGGATGGGTGCGAGCAGCACCGGCGCGGCGCAGCCCACCCGAGGGGTGAGCGCGCGCATCGGCACGGTGCCGGCCGGGGCAGCATCCGGCTCGAGGCCGGCCGGCCACAGCCAGCGCCTCAGAACCATGATCAATGCCATCAGCACGGATGTCTCGCTTTCGATCCGACCCGCAGGCCTTGCCGTTCTGGCAGCCTGCCGGTCATGGGTATTCCAGTTTCAGTATTGCATCGCGTCGACCAGACCTGCGCATTTTCTTGCGTGGCCGCCCGATTCATGTGGGGGCAGGCGCTTTCTTGTGCAGGCGTGGCATCGACCTTCACCAGCGACGGCTTGTGGGCCTCTGGAATAGACTAGCCCTCTTGAACAGGGCTGTGACTTCCATTTCAAACTCAACCACTTACGGCCGGTCGCCAGTGGAACGCATTATAGGTGCCGCGGCCACCACCCACACGAGCCCGGGAAAACCCGAGGTCGGCTGGCTGACGGTGGACGAGGAGAGCGCCGGCCAGCGGCTGGACAACTTCCTGATCCGGCACCTGAAGGGCGTACCCAAGACCCATGTCTACCGCATCATCCGCTCCGGCGAGGTGCGGGTGAACAAGGGCCGCGCCGGCGCCGACACGCGCGTGTCGGCCGGCGACGTGGTGCGGGTGCCGCCGGTGCGGGTGGCCGAGCGGCCCGCGGCCGGCGCCGTTCCGGGGCGCGAATTCCCCGTCCTGCTGGAGGACGAGCAACTGCTGGCGATCGACAAACCGGCCGGCGTGGCGGTGCACGGCGGCTCGGGCGTGGCCTTCGGCGTCATCGAGCAGTTGCGCCGGGCCAGGCCGGATGCCCGTCTGCTGGAGCTGGTGCATCGGCTCGACCGCGAGACCAGCGGCGTCCTGCTGGTGGCCAAGAAGCGCAGCGCACTGAAACAGCTGCAGGACCAGTTCCGCGCGCGCGACACCGGCAAGACCTACCTGGCGCTGGTGCTGGGCGACTGGCCCGAGCGCCTGAAGGTGATCGATGCACCGCTGCGCCGCTACCTGGTACCCACGGGCGACGGGGACGGCGAGCGGCGCGTCAAGGTGGTGGCCAGGGATGACGCCGACGGCATGCGCTCGATCACGCTGGTGAAGCTGCGCCAGCGCCTGCCCGGCTTCAGCCTGCTGGAAGTGACCATCAAGACCGGCCGCACGCACCAGATCCGCGTGCACCTGGCCGCGCAAGGCCACCCGATCGCGGGTGACGACAAGTACGGCGACTTCGAGCGCAACAAGACCTTGCAAAGGCAGGGTCTGAAGCGCATGTTCCTGCATGCATGGCGCTTGCAATTCGTGCACCCGGCCACCGGTGAGCGCACGGAGCTGCAGGCGCCGCTGCCGCCCGACCTGCATGACTTCGTCGGCTCCCGCCACCCCGCCCCATGACCCGACCGCGCCAATTCGACCTGATCTGCTTTGACTGGGACGGCACCCTGTTCGATTCCACCGCCATCATCGTGCGCAGCATCCAGCAGGCGGTGCTGGACGTGGGTGGCGCCAGACCGAGCGATGAGGCCGCGGCCTACGTCATCGGCATGGCGCTGATCCCGGCGCTGGCGCATGCCGCGCCCGACGTGCCGCGCGAGAAATACCCCGAGCTGGGCGACCGCTACCGTCACCACTACCTGGCGCATCAGCACGACATCAGCCTGTTCGAGGGCGTGCTGCCAATGCTGGCCGACCTGCGCCGGCGTCACCACTGGCTCACTGTGGCCACCGGCAAGAGCCGGCGCGGCCTCGACGACGTGCTGGCCTCGCGCCAGCTGCATGGCGTGTTCGACGGCTCTCGCACCGCCGACGAAACCGCCGGCAAGCCGCACCCGCGCATGCTGCACGAGCTGATGCGCGAGTTCGGCGCCGAGCCCGAGCGCACACTGATGATCGGCGACACGACGCACGACCTGCAGATGGCGGTGAACGCCGGCTGCGCCAGTGTCGGCGTGAGCTACGGCGCGCACCCGCCGCAGGATCTCGATGCGCTCGACCCGCGCTTCATCGCCCATTCGGCCGCCGAGCTGCACCGCTGGCTGCTCGCGCACGCCTGACATGCCGTGCCGGATGGAGGCTGCATGACCGACGACGAGCGCCGCGCCATCGTGCTGTGCGACAGCGCCGAGCTTCGGGACGGCGGCCTGGCGGTGTCGTTCGACGTCGTTTATGGCGGCCAGACCATGCGCGCCTTCGCGATCCGCTTCGACGGCCAGGTGCATGCCTACCTGAACCGCTGCACCCATGTCGCGATGGAGATGGACTACCAGCCGAACCGCTTCTTCGACAACAGCGGCCGCTGGCTGATCTGCGCCACCCATGGCGCCGTGTACGCGCCGGATACGGGCGAAGGCGTCGAGGGACCGTGCCGCGGTGGCCTGGTGAAGATCGAGCTGTCGGAGCAGGACGGCGTGGTGCACTGGTACACCAGTCGGCTGCTGCAGCCGCTGGTGTTTTGAGCGCCATCAGCATGCTGGTGCGGCCAGTCGTGGACAATTCCAGCTCTTTGCCGTAGCCGATGGAAATCAAGTGAACACAGAACCGAAGCAGGTGGGCTGGGAGCGCCAGACGATCGAGAAACTGCTGCTGGCCGAGTTGCGCGAGCGCCGCGCCGCACGGCGCTGGCGCATCGCGCGCAGCCTGCTGTGGATGCTGCTGTTCGGCGCGCTGATCTGGGTGCTGGCCTCGGAGCAGCTGCCCTCGGCCGCCCCGGCCGGGGCGCACACGGCCATGGTCAGCATCAAAGGCCAGATTGCCGATGGCGGCGAGGCCAGCGCCGAACTGGTGCTGCCGGCACTGCGCAGCGCCATGGAGGACAAGGGCGCGCAGGCGCTGGTGCTGTTGATCAATTCGCCCGGCGGCAGCCCGGTGCAGGCGGGACTCATCACCGACGAGATCCGCCGCCTGCGTGCACTGCACGACAAGCCGGTGTACGCGGTGGTCGAGGAAACCTGTGCCTCGGCGGCCTACTACATCGCCTCGGCGGCCGACAAGATCTTCGTCGACAAGGCCAGCATCGTCGGCAGCATCGGCGTGCTGATGAACGGCTTCGGCTTCGTCGACACGCTGGACAAGCTGGGCGTCGAGCGGCGCCTGCTGACGGCGGGCGAGAACAAGGGCTTCCTGGACCCCTTCAGCCCGCAGTCGGAGCAGCACAAGCAGCATGCGCAGCGCATGCTGGACCAGATCCACCAGCAGTTCATCGAGGTCGTCAAGCAGGGGCGCGGCGAGCGCCTGAAGAACGAGCCGGAGATGTTCAGCGGCCTGTTCTGGACCGGCGAGCAGTCGGTCCAGCTTGGCCTGGCGGACGATTTCGGCAGCCTTGATTCGGTGGCGCGCGATATCGTCAAAGCCGAGAAGCTGATCGACTACACCAACAAGGAAAACCTGGCCGAGCGCTTCGCCAAGCGCTTCGGCGCCGCCATGGGCGAGGGGGCGGTGCAGGCGCTGCGCGGGCTGCCGGGGCTGCGCTGATCAAGTCTCGCGGGAGCGGCGGCAGCCGCGAACCGGCGTTTGCGATGCAAAGGGGGGCCGTTGGCAGCTGCCGCCGCTTCCCACGGCCGATTTCAGGGGCCGATCGCGAACACCGCTGGCGCGCGCGCCAGCGTGGCGTCGGCGTTGCGAGCCTGTTGCCAGGCGCTGACGGCGCGGCTCTGGATGTGCGCGTCGGCCAGCGTCAGACCTTGCCCGATGGCCAGCCGGGTACCGGGCTTGAGCGTCTGCAGCAGCGCCTGCCACAGCGCGGGGTTGCGGTACGGCGTTTCAATGAACAACTGGGTCTGACCGGTCTTCAGCGCCAGCGCCTCCAACTCTCGGATGCGCTGCGCACGCGCCGCGGCGTCCTGCGGCAGGTAGCCGACGAAGGCGAAATCCTGGCCGTTCAGGCCGCTGGCCGCCAGGGTCAGCAGAATCGATACCGGGCCGACCAGCGGCAGCACCTCGATGCCCAGATCGTGGGCGGCGCGCACCACCGAGCTGCCCGGGTCGGCCACCGCCGGCATGCCGGCTTCGCTGATCAGGCCGATGTCCTGGCCTTGCAGCGCCGGCGCCAGCAGTGCGCGGGCGTCGAAACGGGCGCCGCCATGGTGGTCGCCCTTCTTGTGCACCGCATGCGGCAGTTCGGTGATCTGCTGCGCCTGGATCGGCTGCGCCAGCGGCACCTGTGCATCGACGCGCTTGAGGAAGGCGCGGGTGGACTTGGCGTTCTCGCTGATCCAGTGCGTGAGGGCGGCGGCGGCTTGCACGGTGGCAAGCGGCAGCACCTGTTCCAGCGGCACCTGCTGCTCGCAGCCGTGGTCCAGCGACGTCGGCACCAGCACCAGCCGGCCCCTGGGCGACGCCGCGCTCATGGCAGGCGCAAGCCGGCTGCGCGCAGCAGGCGGGCGGTGCGGATCAGGGGCAGGCCGACGAGCGCGGTCGGGTCGTCGCTGACGATGGCGTCGAGCAGGGCGATGCCCAAACCTTCGCTCTTGGCGCTGCCGGTGCAGTCGTAGGGCTGCTCGGCGTGCAGGTAGCGCTCGATCTCGCCGTCGTCCAGCGTCCGAAAGCGCACTTCGATGGTGGCCAGCTCGTGCCCGGAGAAGCCGGTCGCCTGGCAGACCACGCTGAGTGCGGTCTGGAACAGCACCGTGCGCCCGCTCATGCGACGCAACTGCGCGACGGCGCGCTCGTGCGTGCCGGGCTTGCCGAGCGGCTCGCCATCAAGTTCGGCCACCTGGTCGGAGCCGATCACGACCGCCTGAGGGTGGCGGCAGGCCACCGCGTGCGCCTTGGCCGCCGCCAGGCGCTGCGCCAGCGCACGGGGTGCTTCGCCAGGCTGCGGGGTCTCATCGACCGCGGGCGTGTCGACCTCGAACGGCAGGCCGAGCCGAGCCAGCAATTCGCGTCGGTAGCGCGAACTGGAACCCAGTACCAGTGGTCGGGAGGTGATCGCAAGCATGGCGGCGATTCTCTTACACTGGCCGCATGAGCAAGGCATTCCAGGCCCATCGGCTCGATGTCGCGGCGTTTGCGCAGCAGCGTGCGAGCCTGTCCGATCAGGATCCGCTGCCGCGCTACGAGCGCCTGGCGTCGGAATTGCACAGGCCGGCGCCCGAAGCGGTGGTGGCGTGGCAGGTGCACGGCGAGCAGCGTACGGCGGTTGATGGAGGATCGCGCCCGGCGCTGCATCTGCGCGTCGAGGCCGACTTGCCGTTGACCTGCCAGCGCTGCATGGGTGAGGTGCGCACCAACGTGATGGTGGATCGGCACTTCGTCTTCGTGCCGGACGAGGACACCGCCGCCGCACTGGACGATGCGTCGGAGGACGACGTGCTGGCGCTGGCAGCGGACTTCAACCTGCATGCGCTGATCGAGGACGAACTGCTGCTGGCGCTGCCGCTGGTGCCGCGCCACGAGCAATGCCCCGAGGCGGTTCAGTTGTCCGTGCAGGATGCGGATTTCGAGGCGGCACAAGAGCAGCAGGCGCACCCGTTCGCGGCGCTGGCCAAGCTCAAAGGCGACAAACCGGCCTGATCTTCAGCACTGCCGCATCTTATTGCTGGCGAGCCGGAGCATTTCAAGGCTATAATCTCGGGCTTCGCGTGCAGCGCCCTTTTCCGGTGCCATTTCCGGTGCCTTGTGGGGGCCGGTCCGTCAAGCCGATTGGCGGCGCGCCAAAGAAATCAACCTGTTTCACGATGCGGTGGCGCCAGCCGCCGGCTTCAACCAGAGATCCGAAGGAGCCACCATGGCTGTTCAGCAAAACAAGAAGTCGCCTTCCAAGCGCGGCATGCACCGTTCGCACAATGCCCTGGCGCAGCCGGGCATCGCCGTCGAGCCGACCACCGGCGAGACGCACCTGCGCCACCACATCAGCCCCAACGGCTTCTACCGCGGCCGCCAGGTCATCAAGCCGAAGACCGAGGCCTGATCAAAAGCCTGACGGGAGACCGGGTGCACTGTGGCGGTGTGCTCGCCCTTCCTTCGTCAGCCTGGCCCGATGCTGCCGCCGCGTAGCCTCGGGCCTTCTTGTTTCTAGCGGCGTGGTTTATTCTTGGCGCGGGATCTGGGCGGAGCGTGCATGATTGTTCTGGCTGTCGATTGCATGGGTGGCGACCATGGCCCCAAGGTCACGCTGCCGGCCTGCCGCCAGTTCCTTGATCGCCATCCCGACGCCGAGTTGCTGCTGGTCGGCCGGCCGGAGGCGCTGCAAGGCTTGAGCCATGAACGCGCCCGCGTGGTGCCGGCCACCGAAGTCGTCGGCATGGACGATTCGATCGAGCTGGCGCTGCGCAAGAAGAAGGATTCCTCGCTGCGGGTGGCCATCCAGCAGGTCAAGGACGGCACCGCGCAGGTGGCGGTGTCGGCCGGCAACACCGGCGCGCTGATGGCGATCGCGCGCTACCTGCTGAAGACGCTCGACGGCATCGAGCGTCCGGCCATCGCCACCCAGATGCCCAACGCCGAAGGCGGCGTGACCACGGTGCTGGACCTGGGCGCCAACGTGGATTGCACGGCCGAGCACCTGCTGCAGTTCGCCGTCATGGGCTCGGCCCTGGTGGCGGTGCTGAGCGGCGACAAGCAGCCCACGGTCGGCCTGCTCAACATCGGCGAGGAAGCCATCAAGGGCAGCGACGAGATCAAGCGCGCCGGCGAGTTGCTGCGCGCGGCGGCGGCTGCCGGTGACCTCAACTTCATCGGCAACGTCGAGGGCAACGACATCTTCAGGGGCACGGCCGACATCGTGGTCTGCGACGGCTTCGTCGGCAACGTGGCGCTCAAGACCAGCGAGGGCCTGGCGGCCATGATCGTGCAGTTCCTGCGCGAGGAGTTCTCGCGCAACCTGCTGACGCGGCTGGCGGCGGCGGTGTCCTACCCGGTGCTGAGCGCGCTGAAGAAGCGCATGGACCACCGCCGCTACAACGGCGCCGCCCTGCTCGGCCTGCGCGGGCTGGTGTTCAAGAGCCATGGCT
Source organism: Ottowia sp. (assembly GCF_035444425.1). GTDB lineage: Bacteria > Pseudomonadota > Gammaproteobacteria > Burkholderiales > Burkholderiaceae_C > Ottowia. The sequence goes on from NZ_DAOMOQ010000059.1 coordinate 10,788, forward strand.
CGGCCGACGCACTGGCGTTCGAGCAGGCGCTGTGCCGCGCGTATGATGCAGCCCACAACCAGTTGCTGGAGCGCGTGCGCGCGCGCATCGCCCATGCGGCGCCGCTGCTGGCCGGGGCGGGCTGATCGGATTCGATCGGCACCAGCCTACCTAGCCTATAAGAAGCTTTGATGACCGCACGCTACTCCCGCATGACCGGCACCGGCAGCTACCTGCCGCCGCGCCGCGTGACCAACGATGACCTGGTGGCTGAACTGGCCGCGCGCGGCATCGAGAGCTCCGACCAGTGGATCGTCGAGCGCACCGGCATCCAGGCACGCCATTTCGCCGCGCCCGACGTGCCGGCCAGTGACCTGGCGGTGCCGGCGGCGCAGGCGGCACTGCAGGCGGCGGGCCTGCAGCCGGCCGACATCGACCTGATCATCGTCGCCACCTCGACGCCTGACATGGTGTTTCCGTCCACCGCCGCCATCGTGCAGCACAAGCTGGGCATCGCCGGCTGTCCGGTGTTCGACATCCAGGCGGTGTGCAGCGGCTTCGTCTACGCGCTGACGGTGGCTGATGCCATGATCGCGAAGGGCGTGGCCAGCAAGGCGCTGGTGATCGGCGCCGAGGTGTTCAGCCGCATCCTCGACTTCAGCGACCGCTCGACCTGCGTGCTGTTCGGCGACGGCGCCGGCGCCGTGGTGCTCGAGGCCAGCGATGAGCCGGGCATCCTGGCGACCGACCTGCACGCCGACGGCAAGTACGTCGACATCCTGTGCGTGCCGGGCAACGTCTCGGGCGGCCAGGTGCTGGGCGATCCGCTGCTCAAGATGGACGGCCAGGCGGTGTTCAAGCTGGCGGTTGGCGTGCTCGACAAGGCCGCGCGCGCGGTGCTCGAGAAGGCCGGCAAGCAGGAATCCGACATCGACTGGCTGATTCCGCATCAGGCCAACATCCGCATCATGCAGGGCACGGCTCGCAAGCTGCACCTTCCGCCGGAGAAGATGGTGGCGACCGTGCAGGACCATGGCAACACCTCGGCGGCGTCGATTCCGCTGGCGCTCGATCACGCCGTGCGCCAGGGCCAGATCCAGAAAGGGCAGACGCTGCTGCTCGAAGGCGTCGGCGGCGGCTTCACCTGGGGTGCCGTGCTGCTGGTGTTCTGACGCAAACGCCCCGGTCCACCATGAAACCCATTGCATTCGTCTTTCCTGGTCAAGGCTCGCAGAGCGTCGGCATGCTGGACGCCTGGGGCGATCATCCGGCCGTGCGCGAAACCGTCGAGGAAGCTTCGGCCGCGCTGGGCGAGGACATCGGCGCGCTGATCCACGGTGGCCCCAAGGAAGCGCTGGCGCTGACCACCAACACCCAGCCGGTGATGCTGGTGGCCGGCGTCGCCTGCTGGCGTGTGTGGCGCGCTGAGGGCGGGGCGCTGCCGGCGGCGGTGGCGGGCCACTCGCTGGGTGAGTACGCGGCGCTGGTGGCGGCCGATGCGCTGCCGCTGGCGCAGGCGGTGCCGCTGGTGCGCCTGCGCGCGGCGGCTATGCAGGAAGCGGTGCCGGTCGGCACCGGCGCCATGGCCGCGATCCTCGGGCTGGATGCCGACAAGGTCGTGGCCGGCTGCGCCGAGGTGAGCCAGGCGCTGGCCGCGAACGGTGGCGAAGTGGTCGAGGCGGTGAACTTCAATGACCCGGTGCAGACCGTGATCGCCGGCACCAAGGCGGCGGTCGACAAGGCCTGCGAAGTGCTCAAGGGCATGGGCGCCAAGCGCGCGCTGCCGCTGCCGGTGTCGGCGCCGTTCCATTCCAGCCTGATGAGGCCGGCCGCCGAGCAACTCAAGGCGGCGCTGGCGGACGTGTCGCTGGCCGAGCCGAAGATCCCGCTGGTCAACAACATCGACGTTGCCGTCGAGAGCGATCCCGGCCGCATCCGCGACGCGCTGTACCGTCAGGCCTTCGGGCCGGTGCGCTGGGTCGAGTGCGTGCGCCAGATCAAGGCCATGGGCCTGGGCACGGTGGTCGAATGCGGCCCGGGCAAGGTGCTGGCCGGCCTGACCAAGCGCATCGACGCCGA
>NZ_DAOMOQ010000060.1:0-12030 GCF_035444425.1 Ottowia sp.
GAGGTCCTATGTCGAAGTTGGCTTATGACGTGATCGGCGACATCCACGGCCAGGCTGGCAAGCTCGAAGCGCTGCTGGTGTCGATGGGCTATGTTCCCTCTGGTGCCGGCTTCCGGGCACCGGTGGGCCGGCAGGCGGTGTTCCTGGGTGACCTGATCGACCGCGGTCCGGATCAGATGCGCGTTCTGGAGATCGCGCGCTCGATGGTCGATTCAGGTTCTGCCCGCTGCATCATGGGCAACCACGAGTTCAATGCCATCGGCTACATCACGGACAACCCTGCCCATCCTGGGGAAGCCTACCGCCCGAACCGAGTCGACTCGCCCAAGGCCCGGAAGAACCGGGAGCAGCACGCCGAGTTCCTGGACCAGGTAGGGGAAGGTTCAGGCAGCCACCGCGCATGGGTGAACTGGTTCCGCTCCTTGCCGGTGTTCCTGGACCTGGACGGCATCCGGGTGGTGCACGGCGGCTGGGACCAGGCTTCGGTGGATTCACTCCAGGCTGCTGGCTGGGTCGATGGCGTGGTCCTGGACGATGCCCTGCTGGACCGGGCCTACGACGAGAAGGGGCCGGTCGGTGCTGCCCGCAAGCGACTGACCTGCGGTCTGGAGCTGCAGTTGCCTGCTGGACGCTCTATCCGGGACAAGTCAGGCCACGAACACAAGGACGTGCGGATCGCCGACTGGCGGTACAGCGCCAGCGACTTCCGCCAGGTGGCACTGGTGCCGCGGGGTCAGGAAAAACTGCTCGATGGCATGGAATGGCCGGCAGGGCTGGAGCTCAAACCCATCGAGGGCTCGCCCATCCTGATCGGGCACCACTGGTTCCAGGGTGTGCCGAAGGTGGAGAGCCCCAAACTGGCCTGCCTGGACTGGTCGGCCGCCAAGGACGGGCCATTGGTGGCCTACCGCTGGGATGGCGAAGACGAACTTGCCGATGACAAGCTGTACTGGGTGCAGCCATGACGAACACCCAGGATCAGCGTGAGCAGGCCCAGAGCCTGGTGGCATGGGTACTTGAAGATGCCCCGACGGCGCAGGTGTGGCAGGAACTGGGGATGCGTGCGCAAGGTGATGGCTCGGCCTGGGCGGGCGACATCATTCTGGACGGTCAGCGGTTGAGTCTGAATGCCATGCTGGACTGGGACGCCCACTGGCGCCTGGTGGGCAGCGGGATGAACCTGGAGCGGGAAACCATCCTGTGCGATGAGCGGATGCTGTCGCCTGTGCAGGCCAGGGGCAGAACGGTGCTGGCCGTGCTGCAGATGTGGCGGTCGCTGGCGGGGCCAACGGCAAAGACGCCGAGGGTGCTGTATCCCGGCATGATCTACGAGGCGAGCCGGCGTTCGCTGGAGCGACTCAAGGTCGGGGCGCCGTCCTTGCAGGTGGATGGGGCGGTGCTGCGGCAAGTCATCAAGTGGATTCGGCAACGTGCCGAGGCGGACTTGCTGCAGGATGGCGGTGTGCAAACCCCGGTGGTCTTGAGGTTCGACCAGCGGCTGCTGCGGCTGGAAGTCAACGGTCAGGTGTACGGAGTCGGGGCGCGGGGGAACTGGGCTGTGCCGTGCAGTGTGATGCTGGCTGATCTATTGGCGCTGCCGCCAACGGCCTTGCGGGGGGCATGGCTGAAAACGAGCTGGGCGCCGGGACGGATCGTCTTGAACCGTTGCGATCTTCCGGCTACCTTCACTGAATCTGAGCATGCCTGAATCGAAGCGTCGCATCGGCATCGTGTTCATGTCTGAGCAGGCCCGGCAGGGAGCGCTGGCCTTGGTCATGCAACATCCCGACGCCGTGCTGAACTTCGCCGCACCGCGGGGGCTGTACCCCGAGGATTGGGACCAGGGTCTGCGTCAGCAGATCAAGGAGTTTGGTCGCGCCTACTTGGAAGACGGACTGCCGCACTCACCAGTGGGCTACCTGGCCTCCGTGGATGAACTGCTGGTCGTGACCGACCAGGTTGCAGGACAAGGAACTGTCACGCCCAACGTGCCGGTCGAGTTGGATCGCCTACTGGCGCTGGCGCACCATTACGGCATCCCGGTGCGGTTGCACGATGCCGCCGGTCACCCTGTGGACCCGCAAGTGCCGCCGCCCACCGATGGTTGCGAAGAATTCGTTAAGCAGTTTGAAGCACAACGCATCGCCGCAACTCAATCACTGGACACCGTGCGCGTGGATCGGGAGTGGCATGCGAGTGGTCTGTGGAACGCACAAGGCGCCATGCTGTCGTTCGAGCAGGCAGATGTGCCAATGCCACTGGCGCGGCGCCTGGTCCGCTGGATCAGTGCCTACAACCGGACGCTCTACAACACCATGTCTGAAGCATTCTGGATCGAGCATCACCAGATGGGTCTGGCGATTGCGCGTGACTTGCAGGCGCACTGGGGTACGGGGCCGCGCGTGGTGGTGTGGGACGGGCATGCCGAGCAGTGGGTGTGGATTGGGGATGTGCCGGTTGGGTCGACCTGAGGCTGCCTGACTGCTGCGGAATCAAGCTTCGTCGTCGTCCATGTTGATGCCCCTGGGGCCGACCACGGTTCCAGTGATGGTCTTCACCAGTTCGGTCACAGGGTCGTACTTCTGGCGGTTGTTGGCTTCCAGGAAACCGTAGTGCTTGGCGAGAACCTCCAGTGCTCGCACCCTGCTTGAATGGCTGGCGAACTCCGAGAAGTCATCGGCCTCCTCCCAAATGCGTCGGGTCCAGCGATCGAGCATGGTTTCGTTGCGCTTCATCGCCTTAGCCAAGAGTTCCTCGATGGCGTTTTGAACCATAACATTTGATAACAGACGTGACGCCTGCTCTTGGGCGGTTTTCTCGCTGTACCCAGCCCGAATCGCCGCCTGCGTTCCGTTCTTGTCGACGATGTATTCGGCAACGAAGGCTTGCTGCTTTGGGGTCAGAGGGGTGGTGGCCGTGGACATCGTGCGCTCCGGTCAGTGACTGGGGCAAGTAAGCCATGGTTGGAGCGACAGCGAAGTCGCCGTCCAGCTTGCTTGCCGCGGAAGCTGCTGGCAGGCGTCCGCGCTTAGCTGAGCGCGTCTGTTGCCCCTGGAGCCGGCAGGGCTGCGGATCGCGGGACGGATGGTGACGGTGTTCAGGGCGGTGTGACCTACCCCGTCCAAGGTACGCCCAACCAGCCCGACGACGCTACAGTGAAGGCGCCGGCGGATAGCCCGGCACTTTCTCCCCCTTCCCCGTGACTGGGGAACCAGCGGCCCCACTCAACACGGGGCCGCTTCTCGTGCGGAGCTGGGTTTTCGGAGTCAATCGCAGGCGCGCGAGCGGCGCGTCGGCGCTGGCGTGAGCGCATGCACGGGCTACACTGGGGCCGGTTATCATCCCTGACAAAGAGGGGTACCAGAGGGCAAACCGGGGAACAAATAGGGGAACAAAACCAATTTGTCCGCACGCCAATACGTTATAAATCAGTGATTTACATCTGATCCTCGAATCCTCTCACCGACCAGTTTCCCTGCTTCCATCCTGCCCTCTCACTTGCACAGCGGGAAGCGGTTCGGGGCGTGCGACGCACCCCGCAACCGCGTTTACACGTATTCACGGATCGGCGATGATGGCGGCCTTTCTCGCCCAAGGTCCGCTCCTTTCATGATCGTCGCCAGCCCCGTCTCGAAGCATCCCCAGGCCACACCGCTGCCGGGCGTCGGGCGGGCGCTGGTGCTGGCCGGCGCGCTGAGCCAGAACGCCGCCGAGGACATCTTCCACCAGGCCCAACTCACCAAGCGTGGCTTCGTGGCCCAGCTGATCGAGTCCGGCACGGTGCCGGCGGCGGCGCTGGCGCAGGTGATGTCGCAGGCCTTTGCCGCACCCCTGATCGACATCGACGCGCTGGATGCGCGGCAGCTGCCCCGCAGCCTGATCGAGCCCAGGCTGGCCCTCACCTACCGGGTGGTGGCGCTGGGCCGGCGCAACGGCCGCGTGGTGGTGGTGACGGCCGATCCGTCGAACCACGAGGCAGCCGAGAAGATCAAGTTCGCGACCCAGACCGGCATCGACTGGGTGATTGCCGAGTTCGACAAGCTGGACCGCTTCGTCGAATCGCTGGCCAAGTCGACGCTGGAGGAGATGCAGGAGCTGATCGGCGACGAGTTCAAGTTCGACGAAGCCGGCTTCGGCATCGAAGATGCGGGCGGCGAGGACGATGCCGAGAACGCCGAGATCGATGACGCGCCGATCGTCCGGTTCCTGCACAAGATGCTGCGCGAAGCCTTCGTGATGGGCGCGTCGGACCTGCATTTCGAGCCCTACGAGCACCATTACCGGGTGCGTTTCCGCATCGATGGCGAGTTGCGCGACATCGTCTCGCCGCCGCTGGCGATCAAGGACAAGCTGGCCTCGCGCATCAAGGTGATCTCGCGCCTGGACATCGCCGAAAAGCGCATCCCGCAGGACGGGCGCATGAAGCTCAAGCTGGGGCCGGACCGGGTCATCGATTGCCGTGTCAGCACCCTGCCGACGCTGTTCGGCGAGAAGCTGGTGATCCGCCTGCTCGACTCCAGCGGCCTCAAGCTGGGGCTCGACGCGCTCGGCTACGAACCGGAGGAGAAGTCGCGCCTGCTGGCCGCGGTCCAGCGCCCCTACGGCATGGTGCTGGTGACCGGGCCGACCGGCTCCGGCAAGACCCTGTCGCTCTACACCTGCCTGAACCTGCTCAACCAGCCCGGCGTCAACATCGCCACCGTCGAGGATCCATCCGAGATCAACCTGCCGGGCGTGAACCAGGTCAACGTCAACGAGAAGGCCGGCCTGACCTTCGCCACCGCGCTGCGGGCTTTCCTGCGCCAGGATCCGGACATCATCATGGTCGGCGAGATCCGCGACCTGGAGACCGCCGACATCGCCGTCAAGGCGGCGCAGACCGGCCACCTGGTGCTGGCCACGGTGCACACCAACGACGCCCCGAGCACGCTGACACGCCTGCGCAACATGGGCGTGGCGCCTTTCAACATCGCCTCCGGCGTGATCCTGATCACGGCGCAGCGCCTGGCCCGGCGCCTGTGCCCGGCCTGCAAGGCGCCGGCCCCGCTGCCGCGACAGACCCTGATCGACGCCGGGTTCGACGAGGCCGAGCTCGACGGCAGCTGGACGCCCTACAAGCCGGTCGGCTGCGATGCCTGCAACAACGGCTACAAGGGGCGCATCGGGCTGTACGAGGTGATGCCGATCAGCGAGGCGATCCAGGCCATCATCCTGGCCGATGGCAGCGCGGTGGAGATCGCGCAGCAGGCGCGCCGCGAAGGCGTCCGCTCGCTGCGCGACGCCGGCCTGCACAAGGTCAGGCTGGGCATCACCTCGCTGGAGGAAGTGCTGGCGACGACCAATCAATAATCGGGCAGGCACGACGGGGAGCTCATCGATGGCAACGCAACTGCTCGGCAGCAAAGGCGTGAAGGAATTCGTCTTCGAGTGGGAAGGCAAGGACCGCAACGGCAAGCTGGTGCGGGGCGAGACACGCGCCGGCGGCGAGAACCAGGTGCAGGCCTCGCTGCGCCGGCGCGGCGTCTTCGTCACCAGGATCAGGAAGCGCCGCATGCGCGCCGGCAAGGCGATCAGGCCGCGCCACATCGCGATCTTCACGCGCCAGCTGGCGACCATGCTGAAGGCCGGCGTGCCGCTGCTGCAGGCCTTCGACGTGGTCGGGCGCGGCAACCCCAACCCGAGCGTGACCAGGCTGCTGAACGACATCCGCGCCGACGTCGAGACCGGCACCTCGCTGTCGGCCGCGTTCCGCAAGCACCCGGCGCACTTCAGCCAGCTGTACTGCAACCTGGTCGAGACCGGCGAGGCCGCCGGCATGCTGGACACGCTGCTCGAGCGCCTGGCCACCTACATGGAAAAGACCGAGGTGCTCAAGGCCAAGATCCGCTCGGCGCTGATGTACCCGACCGCGGTCGTCATCGTCGCCTTCGTGGTGGTGGCGGTGATCATGATCTTCGTCATCCCGGCCTTCAAGGAGGTGTTCAGCTCCTTCGGCGCCGACCTGCCGACGCCGACGCTGTTCGTCATCGGCGTGAGCGAGTTCTTCGTCCAGTGGTGGTGGCTGATGTTCGGCCTGCTGATCGGCGGCAGCTATTTTCTGGCGCAGGCCTGGAAACGCAGCGACAAGGTCCGCATGGTGATGGACCGGCTGCTGCTCAGGCTGCCGATCTTCGGCGAACTGGTGCGCAAGTCGGTGGTCGCACGCTGGACGCGCAGCCTGTCGACCATGTTCGCGGCCGGCGTGCCGCTGGTCGAGTCGCTCGAGTCGGTCGGCGGCGCCTCGGGCAACCTGCTCTACCACCGCGCCACCGAGCAGATCCAGCAGGAAGTGGCGATCGGCAGCAGCCTGGCGGCGGCGATGGCGAACGTGCGCATCTTCCCGCCCATGGTGACGCAGATGACCGCCATCGGCGAGGAATCCGGCGCCCTCGATCACATGCTGGGCAAGGCGGCCGACTTCTACGAATCCGAGGTGGACGAGATGGTGGCCGGCCTGTCGAGCCTGATGGAGCCGATCATCATCGTGGTGCTCGGCATCATCATCGGCGGCATCGTGGTGGCCATGTACCTGCCGATCTTCAAGCTGGGGCAAGTCGTCTGATGCTGCCAGCGGGATGGTTGCTGGCCGCATTCGGCGGCGTGCTGGGGCTGCTCATCGGCAGCTTCCTCAACGTCGTCATTCACCGCCTGCCCAGAATGCTGGAGCGCCAGTGGGCCGAGGACTGCGCCACCGCCGCGGATGCCACAGCGGCGGTGGCCAGCGAACCCTTCAACCTGGTGCGGCCGCGCTCGCGCTGCCCGCACTGCGGCCACGCCATCCGCTGGTACGAGAACATCCCGTTGCTGAGCTACCTGGCGCTGCGCGGCCGCTGCTCCGCCTGCCGGGCGCCGATCGGGCTGCGTTACCCGGTGGTCGAGCTCGTCACCGGTCTGCTGTTCGCCTGGTGCTTCTGGCGCTGGGGCCTGGGCTGGACCGCCGCCGCCTGGTGCGGTTTCGCTGCCACGCTGGTGGCACTGACGCTGATCGACTGGGACACCACGCTGCTGCCCGACGACCTGACGCTGCCGCTGCTGTGGGCCGGCCTGATCGCGGCGGCGCTGGACTGGACCGGCGTGGCGCTGGCCGATGCGCTGTGGGGCGCGGTCGCCGGCTACCTGTCGCTGTGGCTGGTGTACTGGGCCTTCAAGCTGGCCACCGGCAAGGAGGGCATGGGTTATGGCGACTTCAAGCTGCTGGCGGCGCTTGGCGCCTGGTTCGGCTGGCAGGCGCTGGCCCCGGTGGCGCTGCTGGCCTCGACCATCGGCGCCATCGTCGGCATCGGCATGAAGCTGCGTGGCGCCCTGCGCGAAGACGGCGTGGTGCCGTTCGGGCCCTTCCTGGCCCTGGGCGGCATCACCGCCATGCTGTTCGGGCCGCAATCGGTCCTGCGCGCGATCGGCTTGTAGGATGGATCGGCAGATGAACGCCATGCGCCCCCCCGTCTTGATCGGCCTGACCGGCGGCATCGGCAGCGGCAAGAGCACGGTCGCCACCATGCTGGCCGAGCACGACGGCCAGGTCATCGACGCCGACGCCATCTCGCGCGCCAGCACCGCCGCCGGCGGCAGCGCCCTGCCGGCGATCCGCGCCGCATTCGGGCCGGCGCTGATCGGCGCCGATGGCGCGCTCGACCGCGACGCCATGCGCGAGCTGGTCTACCGCGACGCCGGCGCACGCCAGCGGCTGGAGGCCATCATCCACCCGCTGGTCAGCCAGGAGACCGATCGGCAGGCGCGCCAGGCCATCGACGCCGGGCGCCGTCTGCTCATCTTCGACGTGCCCCTGCTGGTCGAATCGGGCGCGCGCTGGCGCGCCAAGGTCGACCGGGTGCTGGTGGTCGACTGTGAACCCGCGACCCAGATCGAGCGCGTGATGGCGCGCAACCGGCTGCCGCGCGAGCAGGTCGAGCGCATCCTGCAGGCGCAGGCGACGCGCGCGCAGCGCCTGGCGGCGGCTGATCTGGTGGTCTTCAACGGCGCCGGCGTCAGCTTGATGCAATTGCGTGCACAAGTTGACGCCCTGGCGGCCACCTTCGGGCTATGATTCGCCGGCCTGCCACGGAAGTTCCCGCGTGATCCTGTACGAATACCCATTCCACGAACGCATCCGCACCTACCTCCGGCTGGAGCACCTGTTTGGTCGACTGGGCCAGTTGATGCCACGCGATGGCGCCCTCGATCACCACTTCGCCCTGACCACCATCTTCGAGGTGATGGACGTCACCAGCCGCGCCGACCTGAAGTCGGACGTGTTGAAGGACGTCGAGAGGCAGAAGGCGCAGATGAACGCCTACCGCGGCAACCCGGCGATTTCCGAAAGCTCGCTCGACGGCATCCTGGCCCAGCTGGAACAGGTGTTCGAGCAGCTGAGCCAGCAGCACGGCAAGCCCGGCCACGACCTGACCGACAAGGAATGGCTGATGGCGATCCGCAGCCGCGTCGTCATCCCCGCCGGCACCTGCTCGTTCGACCTGCCGGCCTACCATGCCTGGCAGCACCAGAGCGCCGCCGTGCGGCGTGCCGACCTGGTGCAGTGGTCGAGTTCGCTGGCGCCGATGGCGCAGGCCATCCACCTGCTGCTGCAGATCCTGCGCGACTCCGGCAAGCCGCAGAAGGTGATGGCCACGGCCGGCCTGTTTCAGCAGACCCTGCCGCAGGGCCGCTCGTTCCAGCTGCTGCGCCTGCGCATCGATCCATCGCTGCAGCTGGTGCCGGAGATCAGCGGCAACCGCCTGATGGTGGCGGTGCGCCTGCTGCGCCGCGAGGACGACGGCAAGCTGCACCTGGCGCGCGAGGACACGCCGCTTGAACTGGCCCTGTGCGCATGAGCAGCGAAACGCCGACCGCGCCGAAAGCCCGCACCGTGCGCTGTCCGGCCTGCGGCGGGCCCAGCCTGTACGCGCCCGAGAACCGGTACCGTCCGTTCTGCAGCGAGCGCTGCAAGCTGCAGGACCTGGGCGCCTGGGCCAGCGAGAACTTCCGGGTCGAGGTGCAGGAAGCCGATGGCGCCGAAACGCCGCCCGAGGGTTCGGCGCAGTAAGCCGGTCAAACGGGCAGCGGCTCGCGCAACCGGGTAGCGGCCTGCTCAGCCGGCGGCCGCTGCCTCTTGCTCCAGCCAGCGCAGCACCGGCAGCGCGCCCGGCAGCACTGGGCCGACCTGCACCGGCAGCCGCTCCCAGCTGAAGCGCTGGCCTTCGCGCATCTGCAGCGCGCCTCGCCAGACCGTGAGCTTGCAGAAGTGCAGCCGCACCAGCGCATGCGGGTAGTCGACCAGTTGCTCGCGCCAGCGCTGCACCGCGGCGGGCTCGACCTCGATGCCCAACTCCTCCTGCAGCTCGCGCGCCAGCGCCGCCTCGACGCCCTCGCCGGCCTCCAGCTTGCCGCCCGGAAACTCCCAGTAGCCCGCGTAGACCTTGCCCTCGGGCCGCGAGGTCAGCAGGAACGCAGCATCGGGCCGCAGCAGCACGCCGACGGCGACGTCGACCACGGCACGTGGGCCCTCGTCGCTTCGGCGCAGATGCGCATCGGCGCGCAGCGGCTTGCCATCGTCCATGGCCTCAGCCTGCGTCGCTGTCACGACCGATGAAGTCGCGTGCAAACTGGTAGGCGACCCGGCCCGAGCGCGAGCCGCGCTCCAGCGCCCACACCAGGGCCTCGGGGCGCGCCGCCTCGATCTGCGCCGGCGTGGCGCCCTGCGCGCTCAGCCATTGCGCCACGATCGCGAGGTACTCGTCCTGGCTGAACGGGTAGAAGCTGACCCACAGACCGAAGCGTTCGGACAGCGAGATCTTCTCCTCCACCACCTCGCCCGGATGCACCTCGCCGTCGTCGGTATGGGTGTAGCTGAGGTTGTCCCGCATATATTCGGGCAGCAGGTGGCGCCGGTTGCTGGTAGCGTAGATCAGCACGTTGGGCGTGCTGGCCGCCACGCTGCCGTCGAGGATGCTCTTGAGCGCCTTGTAGCCCGGCTCGCCCTCCTCGAAGCTGAGGTCGTCGCAGTAGACGATGAACTTCTCTGGCCGCTCGGCGACCACTTCGACGATGTCGGGCAGGTCGGTCATGTCGGCCTTGTCGACCTCGATCAGCCGCAGCCCGTCGCCAGCGTACGCGTTCAGGCAGGCCTTGATGAGCGAGGACTTGCCGGTGCCGCGCGCGCCCGTCAGCAGCACGTTGTTGGCCGGGCGCCCTTCGACGAACTGGCGCGTATTGCGCTCGATCTTCTCCTTCTGCGCCTCGATCTCCTTCAGGTCGGCGAGCGTGATGCCGCTGACGTGGCGTACCGGCTCCAGCACGCCCTGGCCCGAGGCACGCCGGCGGTAGCGCCAGGCCACCGCCTGCGACCAGCCGGGCGCGCCCAGCGGCTGCGGCAGCACCGCCTCGATGCGGTTGATCAGTTGCTCGGCGCGCGCCAGCAGGCGTTCAAGTGATTCGTTCATGGCGGTTGTCATCGATGGGTAACTATCCGGTTCACGTCACGCCGCTGGCCCTCACCCCAACCCTCTCCCAACGGGAGAGGGAGCAAGAGAAGGGCCGCGGAGCAGGCCATGCCAGCGATCGCCGTGGCCGGGCATGTACCGGTCACTGGCGATGTCCCCCTTCCCGAAGAGAGAAGTGGGAGGCGCCGTCAGGCGCTCAGGGGGGTGATGCTCATGATCTGTAGTCGGCGTTGATGCTCACGTACTCGTGGCTCAGGTCGCAGGTCCACACGGTGTCGCTGGCCTCGCCCCGTCCGAGCTTCACGCGCACCGTGATCTCGGCCTGCTTCATCACGCGCTGGCCGTCGTCCTCGCGGTAGCTCGGCCTGCGGCCGCCGCCCTCGACCACGTGCACGTCATCGAGAAACAGGTCGATCCGGGTCTGGTCAAGGTCCTCGATGCCGGCATAGCCGACCGCCGCCAGAATGCGGCCCAGGTTCGGGTCGCTGGCGAAGAAGGCGGTCTTGACCAGCGGCGAATGCGCGATCGCGTAGGCGGCCTGGCGGCATTCGGCGGCGGTCCGGCCGCCGTCGATCTGCACCGTGATGAACTTGGTCGCGCCCTCGCCATCGCGCACGATGGCCTGCGCCAGCTGGCGCGCCACGCCCAGCAGCGCGGCCTTGAGCGCCTGGCCGTCGGCACCGTCCAGCGAGGTGATCGGGGCGTTGCCGGCCTGATTGGTGGCGATGACGATGAAGGAGTCGTTGGTCGAGGTGTCGCCGTCGATGGTGACGCGGTTGAACGAGCCCTCGGCCAGCTCCAGCGCCAGCTGCTTCATCAGCGACTGGTCGATGCGGGCGTCGGTGGCCAGGAAGCCCAGCATGGTCGCCATGTTGGGGCGGATCATGCCGGCGCCTTTGCTGATACCGGTGATGGTGATGTCGGCGCCGCCGACGCGGGCCCTGGCGCTGAAGGCCTTGGGCACGGTATCGGTGGTCATGATGCCCTCGGCGGCGCGCGCCCAGTGGCTGGCATCGGCATCCGCGATGGCGGCCGGCAGGCCGGCGACGATGCGCTCGACCGGCAGCGGCTCCATGATGACACCAGTGGAAAACGGCAGCACTTGTTCCGGCTGCAATTGCAGCAGGCCGGCCAGCGCCTCGCAGGTCTGGCGCGCGTGCCGCAGGCCCTCCTCGCCGGTGCCGGCGTTGGCGTTGCCGGTATTGACGACGATGGCGCGGATGGCCTGCCCCGAATCCAGGTGTTCGCGGCAGACCTGCACCGGCGCGGCGCAGAAGCGGTTGCGCGTGAACACGCCGCCGACACTGGCGCCATCATCGAGCAGCAGCACCGTGAGGTCCTTGCGGTTGGCCTTGCGCACGCCGGCCTCGGCGACACCGATGCGCACGCCCGCCACGGGCTGCAGCTGTGCGGGATCAGGGGCGGACAGGTTGACGGGCATGGCGCTTCCTTTGGGTAGGTGTTACAGGGTTATTGATCCGGCACTGTGAAGTCTGAACCGTTCGCCCTGAGCCGTTCGACAAGCTCACGACAGGCTTTGTCGAAGGGCTTCGAC
>NZ_DAOMOQ010000061.1:0-11422 GCF_035444425.1 Ottowia sp.
GCCTCGAGCTCGAAGCTCAGCGCCACCGCGTCGCCCACCATGCCGCGGTCGACGCCATAGTTCATGCCCCACTGGCTGCGCTGCAGCGTCGTGCTCGCCGAGATGCCCAGCGTGTGCTTGCGGTGGCCGAAGGGATAGGCCGCCGCCTTGTTGAGCGACACGTCGAGCGTCACCGGGTGGGTCTGCCCCAGCAGGGTCAGCTTGCCCGCGAGCTTGCCGGTGTTGTCCGCGCCGAGTTCCAGCGCGGTGGCCTCGAACACGATCTCGGGAAAGCGCTTCGCATCGAGGAAGTCGCTGTCGCGCACGTGGCGATCGCGCGCGCCGTGGTTGCTGAACACGCTGTCGGCCACCACCACCACCCGCCCCGAGCTGAGCGTGCGCGCGTCCTCGTCGTACACGAAGCTGCCACTCGCCTTCAGGAACAGGCCGATCACGTTTGCGTAGCCGACATGGTCGACCTGAAAGGCGATCGCGAAGTGATCCGGGTCGATGCGGTAGGTGTGCGGCTCGGCCAGCACCGGGCTGGCCGCCAGCGCGGCGGCAAGCGCCCCGCTACCGATCAGCGTGCGCAGCGCGGCAGGTCTCGTTTCGGCTCTCATGCTTGCGTCTCCTTTGGTGGTTGAGTTCTTGTGGCGGATCCCGGCCGTCCTCTTCAGGGCCCGGCGACCCGCAGGCTTGCGCCGGACCGGTACAGCCAGCGCACATCGAGGGCGAACGAGCCGGCGAGCAGGCCGAGCGCAAGCGCCAGCAAGCCTGTCGCCAACGTCGGACCGACAAGGGGCAGCAGGCACAGCAGCAGGCTCGCCACCTGCCACACGCACACCAGCTTGCGCCGACGGCTGTCGGGCAGCGGCGCGTCGAGCCAGGGCCAGCGCCGCATCGCTAGGACGAAGCCGTAACGCATCAGGCCGATCGCCAGCACCCACGGCCCCGCCTTGCCCATCGACAGCAGGTGCATGCACAGGACGAGCATCAGAAAGGCGTCGAGTTCCATGTCGAAGCGCGCGCCGAACGCACTCGCGCATCGCCAGCGCCGCGCCACCCAGCCGTCGACGCCGTCCAGCAGCAAGGCCGTGCCCGCGATGCCGGCCAGCAGCCAGGCCTGCTGCTGCGCCCACGACGGGACCAGCACCGCCCCCGCAAGCAGCGACACGAGCGCGGCGCGCCCCAGCGTGACGTGGTTGGCCGGCCCCAGGCTGCGCCCGCGATCGGGCCAGTGCAGCCACAGCAGCGCCGACAGCGCCGCCTGCACCCCGAGTGCGGCGAGCAGCGCCATCACGGGCAGACCGACCACCGCAGAAAGCCCGCCGCCGGAGAGCGCCACGCCGGCCAGGCCGAGGCCAAGTTCGAGGCCGGCCCGCGGCCAGCCCGTGCCCGCCGTCGTCATGTCCTGCTGCTTCATCGATCGCCCCCCCTCCTCCCGCTGTTGTCGCGCCCGGTCCGGCCCGTGCCGCCTGCTACCATGCGAGCTTCGATCATCAAGCCGCCGCCAGGGTTCGCCGGGCGGTCCCTCGAGTCATGTCCCAAGCCAACCTCGCCTTCTGGAGCCTGCCGCCGGATCGCGGCGAACTGCGCCCGGCGCCGCTGCCCCCACTCGGCGATGGTGACGTATGCGTGCGCAGCCTGTACAGCGGCATCAGCCGCGGCACCGAGTGCCTGGTGTTTCGCGGCGAGGTGCCCGTCAGCGAGTACCAGCGCATGCGCGCGCCCTTCCAGCAGGGCGACTTTCCCGGCCCGGTCAAGTACGGCTACATCAGCGTCGGCGTGGTCGAGGACGGCTGCGGCAGCTCGGCCCGCGAACTGGTCGGCAAGACGGTGTTCTGCCTGCACCCGCACCAGCAGCGCTACATCGTGCCGGCCTCTGCGGTCGTGCCCCTGCCTGCCGGCCTGCCCGCCGAGCGCGCCGTGCTCGCCGCCAACATGGAGACGGCGATCAATGCCGCGTGGGACGCCGCGCCCACGGTGGGCGAGCGCATCGCGGTGATCGGTGCCGGCGTCGTCGGTGCGCTGCTGGCCTGGCTGTGCGGGCGCATCCCGGGCACCCAGGTCGAGCTCGTCGACGTCGATCCTGGCCGGGCGGCACTCGCCGCCGCGCTCGGGCTCACGCATCGGCTGCCCGACCAGGCCAGCGCCGAATGCGACCTCGTGGTGCACGCCAGCGGCAACCCGGCCGGACTCGCGCGCGCGCTCGAACTGGGCGGCCAGGAGGCCCGCATCGTCGAGATGAGCTGGTACGGGCTGCGCAGCGTGCCGCTCGCGCTCGGCGGGGCGTTTCACGCCCGCCGCCTGTCGCTCAAATCCAGCCAGGTCGGCCACTTGCCGCCCTCGCACACGCCGCGCTGGGATTACCGCCGGCGCATGGAACTTGCCCTTGCGCTGCTCGTCGACGAGCGGCTCGACGTGCTGATCAGCGGCGAGAGTCCGTTCGCCGACCTGCCGCAACTGATGGCCCGGCTCGCACACGAGCCCGGCGGCGCGTTGTGCGAGCGCATCCGCTACCCCTGACCCCACCCGGAGACCCTCCATGTACAGCCTCACCGTCCGAGACCACGTCATGATTGCGCACAGCTTCCAGGGCGCCATCTTCGGCCCTGCGCAACGCCTGCATGGCGCGACCTATGTGGTCGATGTCTGCTTCCAGCGTGCCGAGCTCGATGCCGACGGCCTGGTGGTGGACATCGGCCTCGCCAGCGAAACCCTCAAAACGCTGCTCGCCGATCTCAACTTCCGCAACCTCGACGACGAGCTCGCCTTCCGCGGCCAGAACACCACCACCGAGTTCATGGCGCGCGTGGTCTTCGACCGCATGGCTGGCGCGATCCGTAGTGGTCGCCTGGGGGCAGGCGGCCGGGGCCTGCAGCGGCTGAAGGTCACGCTGCACGAATCGCACATCGCCTGGGCCAGCTACGAGGGCGCGCTTTGACCGCGGCTGCCCGGCGCTCCTCGAGAACCGGCGCATGACGCGGCAGCTCAGCTTCATCGTGCCCGGTGACCCCGGCCAGCTCACCGGCGGTTACCTCTACGACGCGCGTATCGTCGCCGGGCTGCGCAGCCGCGGCTGGACGGTGCAGGTGCATGGCCTGCCCGGGCGCTTTCCCGATGCCGACGATGAAGCGCGCACGGCACTCGCTCGCACCCTCGCTGCCTTGCCGCCCGGGCATCAGGTCGTCGTCGACGGCCTGGCCGCGGGCGGCTTGCCCGAAGTGGCGCTTGCCCACGCCGGTCGGCTGGCGCTCGTCGTCCTGGTGCACCATCCGCTCGCCGACGAGAGCGGGCTCGACGCCAGCCGCCGTCGCTGCCTGCTCGCCAGCGAACGCGCCGTGCTGTCGGCGGCGCGCCTCGTCATCGGCACCAGCCGGTTTACCGCCCGCCGCCTGGCTGATTTCGGCGTGCGTCCCGCCCGCCTGCGCGTCGTCGCCCCCGGCACCGAGCCAAGCGCACTCGCCGCCGCGGACAACATCGCACCGCGCCTGCTGTGCGTGGCCTCGTTGACGCCGCGCAAGGGCCACGACCTGCTGCTTGCCGCCCTGCAATCAGTGAAGCACCTGCCCTGGACCTGCGACTGCATCGGCAGCCTCACGCGCGCACCGCAGCACGCCGCCGCCATCGCCGACGCCATCCGCCGCGCCGGCCTGGGCGATCGCCTGCGCCTGCTCGGCGAATGCCCGGAGCGGGTGGTGCGCGAGGCCTATGCCAGCGCCGACCTGTTCGTGCTTGCCTCGCGCTACGAGGGATATGGCATGGTGATCGACGAGGCCCTCGCCGCCGGCCTGCCGGTGCTCACGACCAGCGGTGGCGCGCTGGCCGAGACCCTGCCGCCCGACGCGGGCGTGAGCGTGCCGCCCGATGACGCCGCGGCCTTGGCGAGCGCCCTGCAGAACCTGCTGCAGGACCGCGACCGACGTCTGCGCTTGCGCGATGGCGCGCGCCGGGCGCGCCTGCAGCTGCGCAGCTGGACGCAGGCGGCCGACGAGTTTGCCGCCGCGCTGGACAGCATAGGCGCTGCCCCCGCACGGCACTGAGCCCGACCGATCGCCTCGCCCGAGACTGCCGCCATGCTCGCACCCACGCCCGCAAGCCCGCTGCCTCCCGAAGCCCCTCGGGACGCCCACCCCGATGCGCTCTTCGATGCGGACTGGCTGGCGCTGCGCAGCGCAGCCGACAGTGCAGCACGCGCCGACCACCTCAACCGGCGCGCCGCCGACTGGCTGCGAGCCCGCCAGCCGGCTGCCGACAACCAGCGCCTCTTCATGCTGGCCGACCTGGGCACCGGCAGCGGCGCCAACCCGCGTTACCTCGCCCCGCGCCTGCCCGGCCCCCAACGCTGGACGCTGATCGACCACGATCCCACCCTGCTCGCACGCGCGCTCGCGTCCTGCGCCGAGCTGCGCGACCACGATGGCGGCCACGTCCAGATCGAGACACGGCAGTTCGATCTGGCCGCCCTGAACGCCACGGCGCTTGGCGAGACGGGCCTGGTCTGCGCATCGGCCCTGCTCGATCTTGTCGATGCAGCCTGGCTGGCGCGACTCGCCGACCTGTGTGCCGATCTGCGTTGCGCCGTGCTCGTGACCCTCAGCGTGGACGGGCTGTGGCATTTCGAGGGCACCGGCGAAGTGGCGGGCGATGCCGACGACGCCCTCGTGCGCGAGGCCTTCAACGCGCATCAGCGGCGCGACAAGGGGCTGGGCGCGGCACTCGGCCCCGACGCGGCACCGACGCTTGCCGCCGCGCTCGATGCGCGCGGCTTCGAGGTCGAGCTCGCCCCCAGCCCCTGGAAGCTCAACCTCGCCGAAGCCGGCGATGCCGCCCTGGCACGCGCCCTGATCGACGGCTGGCGTGACGCCGCCCGCGCGCAGTGCCCGCAGGCGACTGCGCGCATCGAGGCCTGGCACGGGCGCCGCAGCGCGCTGTGCGGGGTTTCGCCGGGCCAGCTCGTGGTGGGGCATGTCGACCTCTTCGCCGCCCCCCGCACCCACCCCGTGCGCAACGCAGGCTGAGGATCGACGCCCGCTGCCGATGTCGCGCACGCTCCCCCAAATACGCCAGCGGTTTCGTGTGCGCGCCCTGCTGCTGCCGGCGCTGCGCCTCGCGTTGAGCCTCGGCCTGCTCGCCCTCGTGCTGCTGTGGCTCGACCCCACCGCGCTGGCGCAGGCCTTTGCCGCGCCCCACCCAGGATGGCTGCTGCTCGCCCTCGGCCTGAGCCTGCCGCAGATCGTGCTGTCGGCCTGGCGCTGGCGGCTCACGGCGCACCAGCTCGGCGTGCCGCTGGGCCTGCGTCATGCCGTGGCCGAGTACTACCTCGCCACCTTCCTCAACCAGATGCTGCCGGGCGGCGTCATGGGCGATGCCGGGCGCGCCTGGCGCCATGCGCGCAGCGAGGCGGCAGCCGGCCAGCGGGCCGGCGCCTGGCATGCCGTGCTGATCGAGCGCGCTTCGGGCCAGCTTGCCCTGCTGCTGGTGGCGCTGCTGACGCTGGCCTGGTCGCCAGCGCTCCAAGCCGTGCCGCTGCGCCTGCTCGGGCTCGACGGCGCGGCCGCTGCGCAAGCGGCGGGCGCCACATTCTGGCTGCTGCTGGCCGCCGCCCTGCTCGTCGGTCTCGCCGCGTGGCGGTGGCCAACGGTGATCGGCCGCCTCGGTCGCGCCGTGCAGCACGCCCTGCTCGCCCGCGAAGTTTTCGCCCGCCAGTTGATCGCCTCGCTGCTGATCGTCGCCAGCTACCTGGCCGTCTACCTGTGCTGCATGCGCATGGTCGGCATCACGACGCCAGTTGGCGAGGTCATGCCGCTGGTGCCCTGGGTGCTGCTGGCGATGGCGATCCCCTTGTCGATCGCAGGCTGGGGCATCCGTGAAGGCGCGGCCGCACTGGTGTGGTCGCTGGCCGGCCTGAATGCGGCCGAAGGCGTCGCGATCTCGGTCAGCTATGGCCTCGTCGTCCTGCTCTCCAGCCTGCCCGGCGCCCTGCTCCTGCTAGCGCGCCGGCGCTAGCAAGGCCTGTGCGCCCGCCCGGCCGGGAACGCTCACGGCGGGTCCCGCAGGGGGCGCAGCGCGAGATCGAACACCACATCCTCGCCGCAGGCAAAGTGCCGACAGGGCGGCCGAATGGCCTCGTCCAGTCGGTCGATCGGCGGCAGCACCAGGCCGGCGGGGCCCGCGCCGATCAGCATCGGCGCAACCATGACATGGAGGCGGTCGAGCACCCCCGCCTGCAGGAAGCGCGACACCGTCACCCCGCCGCCCTCGACCAGCACGCGCCGCAAGCCGCGCCGGGCCAGGCGGGCCAGCACCTCGGCCGGCTCGAAGCCGGCTTCACCGCTCGCCAGCGCGATCCGCAGCACCGTGCCGCCTGCACCCCCTGCGCTGCATGGGTCCGCTGCCGGCGCGGCCTCGGCCGCGGGCAGGCCGGCGGCGACCAGATGCAGCGTGGGCGCGAGCCCATCGCCGAACAGCCGCGCCGACGGCTTGGCGCGGCCGCGCGGATCGAGCACCACGCGCACCGGATTGCGCCCGGCCACATGGCGCACGGTGAGCTGCGGGTCGTCGGCATTGACCGTGCCCACGCCCACCACGACCGCATCCACGAGCGCGCGCAGGCGATGCAGATGCGCGCGCGCCGCCTCCCCGTTGATATAGTGCGAGGCCCCGCTGGCGGTGGCGATGCGTCCGTCCAGGCTCTGCCCGATCTGCGCGATCACGACCGGCGCGGCGGTGGCCACCCAGGGCAGGAAGAGATCGAGCAGATCCCGCGTCGGCCGGTCCAGATCGCGCGCGCAGCCCCAGGCGCCACCGCGCCGGATTTCGATATCCACGCCCTGCACCGTGAAACTTGTTGCCTCGCAGGCGGCCCAATCGGCATCACGCGCTTGCAATATGCACGTCCAGCCCCAATCTGATAGAAGCTCGTCTGACATTCATCCTTCCTTCACACACGGTTTACATCGGCGTCTGCCCGCCCCGGGGACGGCTTGCGTGATGGTGAACCAGAACCCCCAACGGAGAACACAGTAATGCGCCAAGCCGAGCGTGCCATTTTCGATCTGCGTCGCGGCCTCCCCATCGTGCTGCGTGACCATGGCAGGCAGACGCTGGTCCTCGCCGTCGAGGGCCTGACCGGGCGCAGCCTGGACGACGCCCTGCAGCTGAGCGGCGCCGCGGCACAGCTCGTGTTGAGCCGCCATCGCATGGCGGCGCTGGGGCAGGCCGATGCGACCGACGCCGTCGCGCTCGCACTCGAGCCCCTGCCCGACGCGCGCGCGCTGCGTGACCTGGCCTGGATGCAAGGCGCCACCCTGCCTGCGGGCACCCGTGCGCGCGCGGCCAGCCAGGCCGAACGTGCCGCCCTGCGCCTGCTCGGCCGCGCCCAGCTGGTCCCCGCCGCACTGTCCTTCGCGGTGTCCGCATCACAGGCAGCGGTCGTCGCCAACGAGATCGAACGCGGCCAGGTGCTGGCCGTCGAGGCCAACGAGGCCCTGCGCCTGTGCAACAGCGGGCCCGGCACCCTGACCCGCATCAGCGAGGCCAAGGTGCCGCTGGCCGAAGCCGAGAACAGCCGCTTCGTGCTCTTCCGCGAAGCCGATGGCGTGCACGAGCACGTCGCCATCGTCATCGGCGACGCCGCGCAATGGCCCGAGGCGGTGCCCGTGCGCCTGCATTCCTCCTGCCTCACGGGCGACCTCTTCGGCAGCCTGCGCTGCGACTGCGGCGAGCAATTGCGCCGCGGCGTCGCCGCGATCAACGCCCAGGGCGGCGGCATCCTGCTCTACCTGTCGCAGGAAGGGCGCGGCATCGGGCTGGCCAACAAGCTGCGCGCCTACGGCCTGCAGGACCAGGGCCTGGACACCATCGATGCCGACCAGGTGATCGGCTTCTCCAAGGACGAGCGCGACTTTCGCGTCGCCCACGAGATGCTCGACCAGCTCGGCGTCTCCAAGGTGCTGCTGCTCACCAAC
This sequence comes from Ottowia sp., assembly GCF_035444425.1. GTDB lineage: Bacteria > Pseudomonadota > Gammaproteobacteria > Burkholderiales > Burkholderiaceae_C > Ottowia. Next base: position 7,950 of record NZ_DAOMOQ010000061.1, read on the forward strand.
AACCCCAGCAAGGTCGAGGCCCTGCAACGCGCCGGCATCAACGTCGTGGCGCGCCAGGCGATCTATGGCGAGGTCACGCGCCAGAACGAGCGCTACCTGCAGACCAAGGCGCACCGCCACGGTCACTGGCTGCATGACTTGCTGACCGAGCAGGACGAGCCCGCCACCGATGAACCCGAGCGCCTGCCTGCCCCGGGCACGGCCGGCGGCGCCTGAGCCCCGCAAACCGACGCTTCAACACGCGCCCATGTGCGACCTGCCACCGCCCGCACATCGACGCCGGGCACGGCAGCGCGCTGCGCCGCTAGGCGGGCACGTCGCGCAGGTGGCCAAGATCGAAGTCCTGCGCATCCTCGATGACGCCCGCAAGCACGCCGGCAAAGTGTTCGACCAGGCGCGCGCCGAGTGCCGCATCGGCAAGCGTCGCGTTACCCGTCGCGCCCCCGGCATTGAGATCCTGCGCCATCCAGGCGAAGCCGGCCTCGCCCTCGGGGCCAAGCCGACGGCCGTCGGCGGCCATGCGCTCGCCAAGGGACGCGAAGTTCGCCAGCGCCTCGCGCCGCACCTTGTGTGGTGCCAGATGCAACATCATCGCGGTTTCCAGGGCCCCGCCATGCAGGCCGTGGCGCAGCTCGGCCGCGGGCAGGGCCGCGGGGGGCGGCGCGAAGCGGAAGTAGTTGGCGCGCACCACCAGCATGCGGTGCGCGGCGCGCAGCTTGAGCGCGGCCAGATCGACCACCGCCTTGTTGCCACCGTGGGTGTTGAACAGCACCAGCCGCCGCAGGCCGGCCCGCGCGACGCACGCGCCCACTTGCTCGACCACCGCGAGCGCGGTTTCCGGACTCAGGCTCAGGGTGCCGGCAAAGTCCGCGTGTTCGAGGCTGAGACCGACCGCGAGCGCGGGCAGCACGCACACCTGCACGTCCGCGCGCAGGCGCGGCAAGGCGGCATGCAGCAGGCCGTGGGCAATGTCGAGGTCGGTCGACAGCGGCAGATGCTCGCCATGCTGTTCGACCGCCGCCAGCGGCAGCAAGGCCACGGTGTCCTCGGCCGCGAGGCGGGCGATCTGCTGCGGGCTCAGGTCCTGCCAGTAGGCGACAGCGGCGGGGGTGTCCATGGCGGAAGCGTCCAGACGGTGTGGGGCGAGGCGCCGATCATAGCCCGTCCGGCGGCGAGGCGGCCATGACGCCCGGTCCGCAACGCCACGCCCGCAAGCCGCGCGGCCTGCCGGGGACGGTGCTCGCCAGCGGCCTGCGCGTGCTCGCACTCGTGCTGCTGCCACTGCTGGTGCTCAACCTGCTGCTCGGCTTCGGCAACCACTGGCCCACCTTGTGGCCGCGGCTGGAATGGCGCTTCTCGGCAGAACTGGCGGCGCTCGTCGTGGCGCTGGCGGCCTGGGTCGGCTGGCGCGGACGTGCCGGCGGCCGCCTGCTGGCAGGACTGTCGATGCTGGGCACCGCCTGGGTGATGCTGCACTACCTCAACGTCACCGTCCCCTCGATCTTCGGGCGCAGACTCAATGCCTACTGGGACGGCCAGCACCTGTGGGCCGTGCTCCGCATGAGTGGCGAAGGCGGCGCCGGTGGTGCTTACCTCCGTCTGGCGCTGAGCCTGTTGCTCGCCGTGGCCGCAGTGGCCCTGATCTACGCGATCGTGCGCCTGTGCCTGCAGGGTCTGGCCCGGGCGGCGGAGCACACGGCCACCCGTCGCGCACTGCTCGGGCTTGGCGCGCTCGGCTGCGCGCTGGGGGCGACCCAGCCCTGGCAGGGCGAGGTGCTGCGCCCACTGATCGCGCCGCCGGTCAGCAGCCTGCTCGCCGAGCAATCCCGCTTGCTGGCACTCGCACTGTCGCGCACCGCCCATGTCGAACGGCTGGGCCCGAGCCCGGATTTCGCAGGCGACGTTGATGCGCTCGAGGGCTCGGATGTGCTCATCGTGTTCGCCGAGGCCTATGGCGCGGTCACGCTCGACAAGCCGGACATCGCCGAGGCGCTGGCGGCCTCGCGGACGCGGCTCGCCGCCGGCATCGCCGCCAGCGGTCGCCATGTGGTGTCGGCGCGGCTGATCTCGCCCACCTTCGGTGGCGCCTCCTGGCTCGCCCATGGCAGCCTGCTCGCCGGCATCGACACCCGCAACCCAGCCGACTACCAGTTGCTGCTGACCACCGCGCGCCCCACCCTGGTCAGCCATTTTGCCGCCAATGGCTACCACACCGTGGTGTGGACACCCGGCATCCAGCGCGCCTGGCCGGAGGGGGCCTTCTATGGCTTCGACCGCATCGCCGACGCCGACCGCATCGGCTACCAGGGACCGCATTTCGGCTTCTGGCGCATTCCGGACCAGGCTTCGATGGCGCTCATTCACCACCAGGAGTTCGGCAAGCGTTTCCCGGCAAGGGCGGCTCCGCAACAGGACAGGGCGGGGAATGCGGAGGACGGCGCGGAAGGCGGAGCGGAGGACGCCGCAGACGACGCCACGGCGATTGCCGACGAGGCCGCCGTCCGCGTTCGCCTCGCGGCCTACCATCCTGAAGACGCGCGCCCATCCGACGCTGATGCCGCCTCAATGGCAGCCTCGATGGCCGCCGCACCGACCGGCCTGGCCGAGCGCATCGAGGCGGCGCGCGCGGCACGCGAACGCCGGCCGCGGCTGGTGGTGTTTCCCACCGTCACCACCCATGCCCCCTTCCGTGCCATCGCACCCTTCACCGACGACTGGTCGCGCCTGCTCGGCCGTGACGCCTACAGTGCGGACGAGCTCGCCGCCGCCGAGGGCGTCCCGGTGCGCTGGTCCGACCCGACGCCGGCCTACCTCGCCTCGATGCGCTACCAGTTCGACTGGCTCGCCGATTACCTCGGCCAGCACGCGCCGGCCGACCTGTTTACGATCATCGTCGGTGATCACCAGCCGATCGGCTCGGTCACCGGACCGGGCCAGCCGTGGGACGTGCCGATCCACATCGTCAGCCACGACCGCGCCCTGCTCGCGCGCTTCGAGGCCGCCGGCTTCGTGCCGGGGCTGGTCCCGCCCGACACGCCGCTCGGGCCGATGCAAGACGTGACGCCGCTGCTGATCGAGGCCTTCCGCCGCGCGCCCTGAACCCGGCCGCGGCGCCCGGCGAGCGATTCAGCCCGCGACCGGTCTGACCCTGCTCGCCGCCAGCTTGGCGCGCTCGCGCGCCTCATCGACATCGGCGCCATTGGCCACCGCCACGCCCATGCGACGCTTGACGAAGGATTCCGGCTTGCCGAACAGGCGCAGGTCGCTGCACGGCACGGCCAGCGCCTCGGCTACGCCCTCGAAGCGCATCGCCTGCGCATCGACCCCGCCGTAGATCACGGCCGAGGCGCCCGGCTCGCGCAAGGCGGTATCGACCGGCAGGCCGAGGATGGCGCGGGCATGCAGCTCGAACTCGGAGAAGCGCTGCGAGCACAGCGTGACCAGGCCGGTGTCGTGCGGACGCGGGCTGACCT
>NZ_DAOMOQ010000062.1:0-11163 GCF_035444425.1 Ottowia sp.
CTATTGGGCCTCAGGTTTGAGGCTCAGAGGTGTCTAGAAAACCCGAGGCGATTCACGCTTGCGTTGCTGCATGGCGCGGCTAGGCTCTTATTGCTGGCGGATATAGCCGACCAGGCCCGCCTTGAGGTGCTCATACCCCGTCGCTCGTAGCCAATCAGTTATGACCTGCTTTCTCGGTTCTGGATCCTTCATCTCGCACCCAATTGCGCTACACCAACCCCTTTTCAGCCATGCTCAGCGCCTCGCCTGGCGCGACGATGATGTGATCGATCACGCGTACGTCGACCAGCGCCAGCGCGGTCTTGAGCGTCGCCGTGATGACTTCGTCGGCGCGGCTGGGCTGGGTGTTACCGCTGGGGTGGTTGTGCGCCAGGACTACGGCTGCCGCGAAGTGGCGCAGCGCCGCAAGCACCACTTCACGCGGGTGCACGCTGGTCTGCGTCAAGGTGCCGGTGAACATGCGCTCGAAGGCAATCCCGCGGTGCTGGCTGTCCAGGAACAGCACGCCGAAGTGCTCCGACGTTTCGCCGGCGAGCTGCAGGCGCAGGTAGGTCTTGACCGCAGCAGGGTTATCGAGGGCGGCGTGCTTATCGGTGAGCGCGCGGCCAACGATGTCGAGCGCGCGATCCAGTGCAGTGCGCTCGCGGGCGGTGAGTGCGTGGCGGAAGCTGCACGCCCCATCGGCCAGGTTGTAGGCCGGCAGCGGCCGATCCGGCGCCGCCAGGCGGCGCAGCGGGGCCTTACGGGGCTTCGGGGTGGATTGGGCGACGTGCATGGCTCAGCCCCTCCGCAGCTCTGCGCTGGCCTGCTTGAGCAGCGTGAGCGCGCGATTGGTGCGGGCGGTGGCGGCTCACAGATTTTGAGGGGTGGCGTCCTGGCGGACGAAGTAGAGCGCGAGGCTCAACGCGTTTTCAAGCGCGGCCTGCCGCTGGATCGGATCGAGCGCGCGGCCCGGTCGGGCCAGGGGTGCCGCTGGTGCGGCGGTGGTGGCTGTTGCCATGGGTCAATCTCCTGTTTGAGATTTCAAACCCACTCAGCCCGTTTTCACGCGAGCTGGGTGGACGGGATGTTGAAAACACGCAAACAGACGTGCGGGCGGCCTTACGGAGAGCCCCATCCCGCCCGAAACGGCGGCCCGCTGCGCGGCGCAGCTTGGCCAATGTCCAGACGTGACGAAAGCCCGCTCTCGGGGGGCTCGCACCGCTGTTTGATGAAGGTGTTTTCAAGCACCGGCCCCGGTCAGGGGTTGCCCGGGATTGTGATGGAAGGACCGCAGGAGCGTCAAGAGCTTCAACGATTGGCCGGGGGACAAGCCCCCGGCCGTTCGTTAGGTCACGAAGATGAAGATGATGAAGGCAAGCGCCCAGAGGGTCGCCGCTACGTCAAACTTCACATCCACCTTTAGGGTCGATTTCATCGCGTATTTCCGGATGAACTGGCCCCAGCGCTGGGACGCGGTTAAACATCCCTAGGACTTGTATGGCGCCCTGGCTAGCGCCGCCGCTGCGTTACCGCGAATCGACAACGGCATCGGCTTGAACCGTCGCGCCGGACCGGTCCAGCGCTTAGTTGGTCACTATCCGAGACGCCGGTGTGACTCCAAGCGGTGGTTGCCGGCTACCCGTCTACGACGGTCCGCACCTTCAGCAACCTTGCGGGTCGCTGGGGATTTGTGGAGTTGCCCCTATATCTCCGGACATGCGGGCACAGCTAACTGCATTTCGCGCCGACGGAACATTCTCGGCGAGAGCATTCTAAGGGCGCGATGGGGATGAACCTCGTTGTAGTGCTCGAAGGCGGCGTGCAACTGACGCATCACCGTCGCCGCGTCGGTGCGTTCCATCCGCGCTGCGTAGTCGCGCTTGAAGGTCTTCACGAAGCTCTCGGCCATGCCGTTGGACTGCGGGCTGTTGATCGCGGTCGTCAGCGGCACCAGGCCGATCTCGCGCGCGAACCGGCGCGTGTCCTTGGCAACGTAGGGCGAGCCGTTATCGGTCAGCCATTCGATCGGCTGGTGAGGGCCGTCGGCGCCAAAGCGCGCTTCGATCGCCTCGACCATCAGATCGCGCACCATGTTGCCGTCGATTCCGCCGGTGCTCGCGACCCAGCTCATCGCCTCGCGGTCGCAGCAGTCGAGCGCGAACGCGATCCTGACCCGTTCGCTGTTCTCACAACCGATCTCGAAGCTATCCGAGCACCAGCGCACGTTTCTGCGATCGACGGCGATCCGACCGTCGTGGCTGCGTGTGTCGGGCGGCCGACCGGTGTGCCGTTGAAGCAGCAGGCCGTGCTCGCGCATCACCCGGTAGACCCGCTTGTGGTTCGCCCTGCGCAGTCCGGCGGCATCGCGTCGACGGTTCACCAGCGCGCACGCGCGGCGATACCCGTACGAGGCCAGTTCGGTGATCTCGGTCTTCAGCTCGATGAGCAAGGCCGCGTCGTCGGTCGATCGACGGTCGCGACGCCGGTCGCGCCAGGTGCTTGTTCTCTTGGCCCGTTGTGCCGCGTTCGAGCGCGCTACGCCCAGGACTTCGCACACCGTCTTCAACGGTCGTCCCCGGGCAGCAATGGCGAGCGCGCAATCCACTTTCGGTCGCGAGCGAGCTCGACTGCCTCCTTCAGAATCTCGGCCTCGAGCGTCTTCTTGCCGAGCAGCCGCTGCAGCTCGCGGATCTGTCGCCGTGCCGCTTCCAGCTCGGTCGCAGGAACCACCGATACGCCCGAACCTACGGCCGCGAGCGCACCGTCCTTCTCGAGCCTGCGCCAGTGGAACAACTGGTTCGGGTTCACGCCATGCTGTCGCGCCACGAGCGACACCGACATCCCAGGCTCGTACGTCTGGCGCACCATCGACAGCTTCTCGGAGGCCGTCCACCGCCTGCGGCGCTGGACGGCCAACACTTCGACTTCTTTGCTCTTCGGACTAGTCATAGACACAGCTCTTTGCCTACCTCTTAGGTTAAGACAGAACATGTGTCCGGAGATTCAGGGGGCTACTTCAATTTGGCCTAATCCCAGCGGGAGTGTATGTGGTGTGAGGGCGTGCGCCAAGGGCAAACCTCTCGCGCTCGTTTCCACATCAGTACGTGTGAGGGTGAATCAGTACAGGAAAGAGAGGAAGGATCAATCTATCAATGAGTGAGTGTCTTCACTCTGTCTTCAGTTTGTCTGCACTTTGTCTGCACTACCGAATCGGGCGCTAACCCGCATGGATGCTTGCTGTAGTGCTATCTGTCCACATGTCTGCAGTGCTTTTGCGTTTTCTAGGCCGTCCCAAACGCTCACAGGAACAAAAAAGCGCCCTTTCGGGCGCTGGTGCAGGCGTATGCCTCGCCTTCAGGCGCTGCGCTGGGCCATTGGGATGACATTGCCGCCGGTGCGGCGGTGGTCGAGCAGATCGGCCCACCACTGCATCAGGCGGGCGCGTTCGGCGTTGTAGGTGGCGCGGTGGTAGGCGGCGCGCACCCGGCACCATCTTAAAGTCCGCACGGTTCAGCCGATGCGCGGGCTTCTTGTTTGTCCCCAGGCACAACGCTGTTTCCCCAGCAACTCCGGCCCGTCCGACGGCTGTCCGAGTATGCATGAAGTCGGCGCATCACCCGAGCCGGTGGCGTGCATCGGGGAGCTCCAGGCATCAAGCCACGCTGCTTGCGCGTTCGTCATTCAGGCGGCATGGGCGAGTGATGACACGCGGCCCCGTTAACATGCCTGCTTCTTCAGTCCGCCCGAGGAGCAGCACGCCATGAGCCCACAGAAAGTCGCCCTGATCACCGCCGGTGGCAGCGGCATGGGCGCCGATGCCGCGCGCCGGCTGGCGCGCGACGGCTTTCGCGTCGGCGTGCTGTCGTCATCCGGCAAAGGCGAGGCGCTGGGACAGGAGCTCGGCGGCTTCGGCGTCACCGGCTCCAACCTGGTCACCGACGACGTGCAGCGCCTGGTCGATGGCGCGCTCGAGCGCTGGGGCCGCATCGACGTGCTGGTCAACTCGGCCGGCCACGGGCCCAAGGGCGAACTGCTGGCCATCGGCGACGAGGCCTGGCACACCGGCATGGACGTGTACCTGCTGAACGTGATCCGGCCGACGCGGCTCGTCACGCCGGTGATGCAGCGGCAGCAGGCTGGCGCGATCATCAACATCTCCAGCTTCGCCGCCGTCGAGCCGGACCCGGTGTTCCCCACCTCGGCCGTGTTCCGCGCCGCGCTGGCGGCCTTCACCAAGCTGTACGCCGACCAGTACGCTCCCGACGGCATCCGCATCAACAACGTGCTGCCCGGCTTCATCGACAGCCTGCCCGAGAAGGACGAACGCCGCGCGCGCATCCCGATGGGCCGCTACGGGCGCACGGAGGAAGTCTCGTCGCTGATCGCCTGGCTGGCCTCCGACGAGGGCGCCTACATGACCGGGCAGAATCTGCGCCTGGATGGCGGGCTGACCCGCAGCTTCTGACGCCACGCATCGCACCGCCGCCGCCATTGACAGGATCTCCGCATGGCCACCACCTCGCCTTCCCGTTCCCGTTCGCTGCCCCTGCGCGGCGTGCGCATCGTCAGCCTGGCGCTCAACCTGCCCGGTCCGGCGGCGCTGATGCGCCTGCGCGAGCTGGGCGCGCGCTGCCTCAAGGTGGAGCCGCCGGGGCCCGGCACCACGGCCGCCGGCCGGCCGATCCCGGGTGACCCGATGGGCCAGTACGACGTCGGCGCCTACACGGTGATGCACGAGGGCATCCGCATCGTGACGCTGAACCTGAAGGATGAGCAGGGTCGGGCCCAGCTGGCCAAGGAACTCGCCGTGGCCGACGTGCTGCTGACCTCGTTCCGCCCCTCGGCGCTGGCCAAGCTGGGCCTCGGCTGGCGGCGCCTGCACCGCAGCTACCCGCAGCTGTCGGTGGTGCAGATCGTCGGCGCCCTCGGCGAGCGCGCCGAGGAGCCGGGCCACGACCTGACCTACCTGGCCGAAGCCGGCCTGGTCATCGGCACCGAGCTGCCGCCCACCCTGCTAGCCGACATGGCGGGCGCGCTGATGGCGTCCGAAGCGGTACTCGCCTGCGTCCTGCAGTCGCGCGTCATCGGCAAGGGCAAGCGCCGGCAGGTGGCCCTGGCCGACGCCGCGCAGTGGCTGGCGCTGCCGCGCACCTGGGGCCTGACGCTGCCCAGCGGCGCGGTCGGGGGCGCGCACGCCGGCTACCGCGTCTACCCATGCCGGGATGGGCGCGTCGCCATGGCCGCGCTCGAGCCGCATTTCGCCCGCGCGCTGTTCGCGGTTGCCGGCCTGCCGCCACCGGACGTGCGGGCGCCGTTCGCCCCGCAGTCGCACCAGGCCATCGCCACCTGGGTGCTCGGCAAGACCTGCAGCCAGCTCGATGAACTGGCGGTCGAGCACGACATCCCGCTCTACACGCTGCCGCACTGAGGCTGGCACGGCAAGCCACCTCACCGGCCACGCCTGCCCTGGCGGCATGGCCGAGGCCTGCCGATTGGCGGTTTCCGCCGACAGGCGCTGCCCATGGCGCTGGCTATGATGGCCTGAGCACCGGCTCCCGCCGGCTGATTCACGACACGCCAGCAACAGCATGAACCAGCGCCTGCACGCCCACCAGAGAGAAGAACTGGCCGACCTGGCCGTGATCGCCATGCGCGAGCGCGGGCTGGAGCCCGAATTCAGCGCCGCCGTCAAGCGGCAGCTCGATGACATCGACGGCCCGAGCGAGGAAGACGGTGCCGGCATCGTCGACCTGACCGGCCTGCTGTGGTGCTCGATCGACAACGACGATTCGCGCGACCTCGACCAGCTCACGGTGAGCGAGGTGCTTCAGGACGGTTCGGTGCGCATCATGGTGGCGATCGCCGACGTCGACACCCTGGTCGGCAAGGATTCGCCGATCGACCGCCACGCCCAGATCAACACCACCAGCGTCTACACCTCGGCGCGCATCTTCCCGATGCTGCCGGAGCAGCTGTCGACCGACTACACCTCGCTGAACCCGAACCAGGTGCGCGTGGCCACCGTGACCGAGATGGTGTTCCAGCCCGACGGCACGCTGGCACGCAGCACCATCCGGCGGGCGCACGTGCACAACAAGGCGCAACTGGCCTACGACGCGGTCTCGGCCTGGCTGACCGGCGACGGCCCGCTGCCTGAAGCGGCCGACCGCGTCCCGGGCATGGACCAGCAGTTGCGCACGCAGGATTCGGTGGCGCAGCAGCTGCGCGCCAACCGGCGCGAGCAGGGCGCACTGGACTTCCAGACCTTCCAGCCCAAGGCCGAATTCGAGGACGACAAGGTGGTCGCGATCCGCCAGCAGGAGCAGAACCGCGCACGCCAGATCATCGAGGAATTCATGGTCGCCACCAACGGCGTGACGGCGCGCTTTCTGGCCGGCAAGCGCCGGCCCTCGATCCGCCGCGTGGTGCGCTCGCCCGAGCGCTGGGCGCGCATCGTGCAGGTGGCGGCCGAATACGGCGAGACGCTGCCGCCCGATCCCAGCTCGACCGCGCTGGAGCAGTTCCTGGCCCGCCAGCGCCGGCGCGACCCGTTGCGCTTTCCCGACCTGTCGCTGGTGATCGTCAAGCTGATGGGACGCGGCGAGTACGTGGTCGAGCGCCCGGGCGGCCCGCAGATCGGCCACTTCGGGCTGGCGGTGCGCGACTACTCGCACAGCACGGCGCCGAACCGCCGCTACCCCGACCTGATCACCAGCCGGCTCATCAAGGCCGCGCTGGCCGAGGTGAAGTCACCCTACTCGCACACCGAGCTGGAGTTCCTGGCCAACCACTGCACCCGGCAGGAAGACGCCGCCAACAAGGTCGAGCGCCAGATGCGCAAGTCGGAAGCGGCGATGCTGCTCGAATCGCGCATCGGCGAGCAGTTCGACGGCGTGGTGACCGGCGAATCCAAGGGCAACACCTGGGTGCGCATCTTCGAGCCGCCGGCCGAAGGCAAGCTGCTGCCCAGCCGCGACGTACAGGTCGGCGACAAGGTGCGCGCGCGGCTGCTGTCGACCAACGTCGAGCGCGGTTTCATCGATTTCGAGCAGGTCGACTGAGTTCGGAACCAGCGGCCGGGTGTGCCGCTGTGCGCCTTCCCCCGCTGGGGGAAGGCCGGGATGGGGGCTGACCGGTTTGACGATGGGCGCACCGCTGGCCCCCACCCCTGCCCTCCCCCAACGGGGGAGGGAGTTCACCACGGCACCATCAAGCGCCTCTCAGAACCCCGCGCCGGGCTGCGCCAGGTAGTCTTGTTCCGCCGCCGTATTGACGCGCCCGAGGACCGCGTTGCGGTGCGGAAAGCGCCCGAAGCGCTCGATCACCTCCAGGTGCTTGTGCGCGAAGTCCAGCGTGACGGCCAGGAAGTCGGCCGGCTCGGCATCCGGCGCCTCGACCAGGGCACTGAACAGCGCCACGCTGCGCCGCTGCATGGCCAGGTCCTCGGCGTGCTCCAGCGGCAGGTAGCAGAACACGCGCGCCATCGGCGGCAGTGCCTTGTCGTGGCCGCGCTCGATGCCGGCCAGCGCCACGCGCAGGGCCTGCGCATCGCTGGCAAAGGCGTCGGGCTGGCCGCGAAACGCGTTGCGCGGAAACTGGTCCAGCACGATCAGCAACGCCAGCCAGCTTGCCGGATCTTGCGCCCACTGGTCCAGGTGGCCGGCACGCGCGGCCTCGATGGTGGGCAGGAAGCGGTCGCGCAACTCGGCATCGAAGGCCTCGTTCTTCTGGAACCAGCGCGCCTGCTCCTGCTGCATCACCTGCAGGTCCAGCGGATAGGCGCCGAACCAGAATTCCAGCACGTCGGATGGTGTTGCCACGGGCTTGTTCATGTGGTCGATTCTGCCGGCCAGCGCAGTCAGCGCATCAGTTCCAGCGCCAGCCGATGCACGCGGTGCCCCTTGGTTGCCAGCGCATCCAGGATGCTGAAGTGGTTCAACCCCGGCAGCGCCGTCGCCACCGGCACGCGCTCGCGGCCCCAGGCCTGCTGGATCAGCCGGTTCTGGCGCAGGTATTCGCCGCTTTCATCGCCGCCCACCAGCGCGGTCAGACGCCCGGCGTGCAGGGCCGGCAGGCGCGCCGGGCTGGCCTGGCGCACCTGCGCCGGCGTCAGCCGCAGTGCTTCCTGCAGGCTTGGCGTGTGCATCAGCGGCGCCAGGTCGTACAGGCCGGACAGGCCCATGGCACGCTGCACCAGATCGGGCGGCAGTTCGGGATCGAACACGTTCCAGGCGCAGGCCAGCATCATCGCCGCCAGCTGGCCGCCGGCCGAATGGCCGATCACGCTGATGCGCGCCGGGTCGGCGCCCAGCCGGCGCGCGTTGCGCCAGCTCCAGGCCACGGCGCGCAGCATCTGCAGGGTGATCTCGGGAATGCTGGCGCGCGGGCACAGCATGTAGGTCGGCACCACCACCGCCGCACCGGCGTCGTGCAGCAGCGGCGCGATGAAGCTGTGCTGCGACTTGTCCATCGCCTTCCAGTAGCCGCCGTGGATGAACACCACCAGCGGCGCCCGCGCGCCGCGCCGGCCGGCGGGCGCAGGGAAGGCGTCGAGCCTCTCGCGCGGCGCCGGGCCGTAGGCCACGTCGAGCTCGCACGGCAGGCTCTTGCGCGCCAGCGCCGATTGCGCAGCCCAGCGGGCAAAATACCCGCCGTGCTCGGGCACCCGCATGCGGTTGTTGTACATGCGCTCGAGCCACTGGACATCGGGCGCATCGTCGCGGCGCGAAGAGATCATCGGTACGACCATATGACACTATTGTCGCAAACCGTGACCGCGCCCCGTCCGGCCGATTTCGGACGTTGAACCATCAGAACACAGGGCAAGCAAGCCGCACTATGACCATTCGAACCCGCGTGAGCGTGCTCGGCATCGGGCGCATGGGCCTGCCGATGGCGCGCCGGCTGTGCCAGGCCGGCTTCGATGTGCACGTGTGGAACCGCAGCGCCGACAAGGCGCAGGCGCTGGCCGCCGACGGCGCCACCGTACATGCCACCGCGGCCGAGGCCGCCGCGGCCAGCCCGCTGCTCATCAGCATGCTGGAAAACGGCCCGGTGGTGGCCAGCGTGCTGTTCGAACAGGGCGCCGCCGCTGCAATGCAACCCGGCAGCCTGTTTCTCGACATGGCTTCGATCAAGCCACGCGAGGCACGCGAGCACGCCGCGCGGCTGGCCGAACTTGGCGTGGGCCAACTCGACGCGCCGGTCTCGGGCGGCACCGTCGGCGCCGAGGCCGGCACGCTGGCCATCATGGCCGGCGGCTCGGCCGAGGACTTCGCCCGCGCGCAGCCGCTGTTCGCCGTGCTCGGCCGCGCCACCCACGTGGGCCCGGCCGGCGCCGGCCAGCTCGCCAAGCTGGCCAACCAGATGATCGTCGGCATCACCATCGGCGCCGTCGCCGAGGCGCTACTGCTGTGCCAGAAGGGCGGCGCCGACCCGGCCCGGGTGCGCGAGGCGATCGGCGGCGGCTTCGCCGAAAGCCGCATCCTGCAACTGCACGGCGAGCGCATGATCCAGCGCGACTTCGCGCCGCGCGGCAGCATGGCGGTACAGCTCAAGGACATGCGCAATGCGCTCGAAACCGCCGCCGACATGGGCTTCGCCGCGCCGGTGACGGCGGCGCTGGAGCAGCTGTACGCGGACGCCATCGCGCACGGCGACGCCGGACTCGACCATTCCGGCCTGTTCGTCGAGCTGGCGCGGCGCAACGGCATGGACTGACCTTCTCGACCGGAAACCCACCATGAGCCTCTATTCCAAACTACAACAGCGCGCCGCCGAAGGCCGCCCGATCCGCATCGGCCTGATCGGCGCCGGCAAGTTCGGATCGATGTACCTGGCCCAGGTGCCGCGCACGCCCGGCGTGCAGCTGGCGGGCATCGCCGACCTGTCGCCCGAGGGCGCACGCACGAACCTGGCGCGCGTCGGCTGGCCCGCCGCGCAGACCGCCGTCGCGTCCATCGACGAGGCCATCCGCACCGGCACCACCCACGTCGGCGACGACTTGCAGGCGCTGGTGCGCCACCCGGCCATCGACGTCGTCGTCGAATGCACCGGCCACCCGATCGCCGCCGTCGACCACTGCCTGGCAGCCTTCGCCGAGGGCAAGCACGTGGTCAACGTCACCGTCGAGGCCGATGCGTTCTGCGGCCCGCTGCTGGCGCGCCGCGCGCAAGAGGCGGGCGTGGTCTATTCACTCGCCTTCGGCGACCAGCCGGCGCTGATCTGCGACCTGGTCGACTGGGCGCGCACCTGCGGCTTCCCGGTCGTCGCCGCCGGGCGCGGCCACAAGTGGCTGCCGCACTTCTGCGACAGCACGCCCGAAACCGTGTGGGGCCACTACGGCCTGACGCCGGAACAGGCCACGCGCGGCGGCCTGAATCCGAAGATGTTCAACAGCTTTCTCGACGGCAGCAAGCCCTCGATCGAAAGCACCGCTGTCGCCAACGCCACCGGCCTCGCCGTCCCGTCGGGTGGTCTGCTCTACCCGCCCGGCAGCATCGACCAGATCCCCAACCTAACGCGCCCGCGCAGCGAAGGCGGCGTGCTGGAGGGCAAGGGCATGGTCGAGGTGATCTCGTCGCTGCGCCCGGACGGCACGCCGATCGACTACGACATCCGCATGGGCGTGTGGGTCACCGTCGAAGCCGAGACCGACTACATCAAGCACTGCTTCGAGGAATACAACGCCCAGACCGACGACAGCGGGCGCTACTTCACGCTCTACAAGCGCTGGCACCTGATCGGCCTCGAAGTCGGCATGAGCGTGGCCAGCGTCGCGCTGCGCGGCGAACCGACGGGCGTGGCCACCGGCTGGCACGCGGACGTCGTCGCCACCGCCAAGCGCGACCTCAAGCCCGGCGAACTGCTCGACGGCGAAGGCGGCTACACCGTCTGGGGCAAGCTGCAGCCCGCATCCAGGTCCGTCGCCATGGGCGGCCTGCCGCTCGGCCTGGCGCATGACGTGAAAGTGGTGCGCCCGGTCGCCAAAGGCCAATGCCTGACCTGGGACGATATCGCCATCGACACCGGCACGCATGCGTACAAGATCCGCAGGCAGATGGAAACCCTGTTCACACCCGAGGGCTGAGGCAGCGCTAGAATACGCGCACCTCGTGGGGGGGTAGCTCAGCTGGGAGAGCGCCGCGTTCGCAATGCGGAGGTCGGGAGTTCGATCCTCCT
>NZ_DAOMOQ010000063.1:0-11116 GCF_035444425.1 Ottowia sp.
ACCGCGCTGATCGACACCGGCAGCCGCATGGACGAGGTGATCTTCGAGGAGTTCAAGGGCACCGGCAACTCCGAGATCCACCTGGACCGGCGCCTGTACGAAAAGCGCGTGTTCCCCTCGATCCAGCTCAATCGCAGCGGCACGCGCCGCGAGGAGCTGCTGCTGGCACCCGAGGTGCTGCAGAAGACCCGCATCCTGCGCCAGTTCATGTACAACATGGACGAGATCGAGGCGATGGAAATGGTCATCAAGAGCATGAAGGCGACCAAAACCAACGTCGAGTTCTTCGACATGATGAGAAGGGGGGGCTGACCCTCCTGAGCCGCTGACGCGGCTTCCTCCCCTTTGCTTCGCAGGGGGGACAACACCAGTGGGCGGGCCAAGCCCTTCCACGGCGTTCGCTGGCATGGCCTGCTCCGCGGTCTATTGATTTCTGCCAACCCGGCCTGGAAAGGGCGTTTCTCTCATATAATGCGCAGTTCCGCGGAAAGTACGCCGGAGAGGCTGGCGCGGCTCCCGACACCACCCAAAGGATTTCATCATGCGTGAAGGCATTCACCCCGAGTACCGCGAAGTCTGCTTCCGGGACCTGTCCAACGGCTTCAAGTTCGTCACCCGTTCCTGCGTCAACACCAAGGAAACCGTGAAGATGGACGACGGCCGCGAGCTGCCGCTGTTCAAGCTCGACACCTCCAGCGAGTCGCACCCGTTCTACACCGGCACCCAGAAGTCGGTCGACAACATGGGTGGCCGGGTCGAGAAGTTCCGCAACCGCTTCGGCAAGGTCGCCCGCTAAAATCGCGCAGCGCCAGTCACTGGCTCCCACAGGGCAGCACGGGTCACCGCGCTGCCCTGTGCCTTTTGGACATTGCGTTTTGATGCTCCGGACGCCTTGAACAGCCAACCCAGCCCCGCCATCGTCACCCAGGATGCCGTGCGCAGCCTGCCGCGCTGGGCGCTACTGCTGCTGTGCCTGGCCTATGTGGTGCCGGGCTACGTCGGCCGCGAACCCTGGCGCAGCGCCGATATCGCCGCGTTCGGTTACATGCTGGAGCTGGCCGGCAGCGCACGCTGGCAGGACTGGTGGCAGCCGACGCTGATGAGCATCCCGGCCGATACCGGCGCACTGCTGCCGTACTGGCTGGGCGCCTGGGCGATGCAACTCGCGCCCGGCTGGGTGGCACCCGACTTCGCCGCCCGCATCCCGTTCATGCTGATGCTGGCCGGCACGCTGGCCGCCGCCTGGTACGCGGTCTATTACCTGGCCCGCCACCCGACGGCCCAGCCGGTGGCCTTTGCCTTCGGCGGCGAGGCCAGTCCGATCGACTACGCGCGGGCACTGGCCGACGGCGGCCTGCTGGCCTTGGTCGCCACGCTGGGCCTGGCGCAGTTCTCGCACGAGACCACGCCGGCACTGGCACAGCTGTTCTTCGGCACGCTGGTGTTCTACGGCCTGGCGGCATTCCCGTTCCGGCCGCTCGGCTCGACCCTGGCGCTGCTGTCCGGGCTGCCCGGCCTGACGCTGTCGGGCGCCCCGGTGACGGCGCTGATCTATGGCGGACTGTGCCTGGCGGCGCTGCTGACCCCCGGCCTGGCGCACCTCGGTCCGGCCGAGCGGCGGCGCGGCCTGCTGGTGCTGCTCGCGGGCACGCTGGCCAGCGCCGCGCTGGCCTGGGGCGCCGACCTGATCCGCTGGCAGATCGCGCCCTGGCGCACGACATGGAACGACTGGCGCTCGCTGGCAAGCCTGTTCCTGTGGTTCTGCTGGCCGGTCTGGCCGCTGGTGCTGTGGACGCTGTGGCACTGGCGGCGCCAGCTGACCGGGCTGCGCCGGCACCGCCACCTCGGCCTGCCGCTGACGATCGGCAGCGTGCCGCTGGCTACCACCATCGCCACCCTGGCCGGCGATCGCGCGCTGCTGCTGGCGCTGCCGGCGCTGGCGGCGCTGGCCGCCTTCGCGCTGCCGACATTCAAGCGCAGCATGGCCTCGCTGATCGACTGGTTCACGGTGCTGTTCTTCACCGCCTGGGCGATCGTGATCTGGGTCGTGTGGGTGGCGATGGAAACTGGCGTACCGGCCAAGCCGGCCGCCAACGTGGCGCGGCTGGCACCCGAGTTCGAACCGGTGTTCCAGTGGCCGGCCTTCGTCGCCGCCGGGCTGGCGACGCTGGCCTGGGTCGCGCTGGCGCGCTGGCGCACCGGCCGCCACCGCACCGCGCTGTGGAAGAGCCTGGTGCTGCCGGCCGCCGGCACCACCTTGTGCTGGCTGCTGCTGATGACGCTGTGGCTGCCGGCGCTCGACTACGGGCGCAGCTTCGCGCCGCAGATGCGCGAGCTGCGCCAACTGATCGGCGACACGCCCTGCGTCGAAGTGCACGGCCTCGGCGCGCCGCAGGTGGCCGCGGTGCGCTTTCACGGCGGCTGGACGCCGATGCCGGCGCGCGGTCCGGCCAACTGCCGCTGGCTGCTGGTCGACATCAACGCCCAGGCCAGCCTGCCGGCGACGGTGACGCTGAGCGAATGGTCGCCAGTCGGTCAGGTGCGGCGGCCGACCGACAAGAACGAAACCCTGCTGGTCTACAAGCGCATCGGCGCGCCTTAGGCCACCGCTGCGCGCTCGGCTACCGGCAGCGGGCGCACCCGGTGCGCCGGAAACACCAGGGCAAAACGGGTGCCCTTGCCGAGCTGGCTGCTGACCTGCAGTTCGCCGCCGTGGCGCTGCACCACGTGCTTGGTGATCGCCAGGCCCAGGCCGGTGCCGCCGGACTCGCGCGAACGGCTGCGATCGACCCGGTAGAAGCGCTCGCTCAGGCGTGGCAGGTGCTCGGGCGCGATGCCGGGGCCGCTGTCGCTCACCGTGACGCTCGCGCGCCCGTCCGGCAGGCGCTCGCAGCTCACCTCGATGCTGCCGCCGCCCGGCGTGTAGCGCACCGCGTTGTTGATGACGTTGGAGAACGCGCTGCGCAGTTCGCTGGCCACGCCCGCCAGAGCGAAGTCCGGCGGCGCGCCGAAGCGCAGCCGCTGCGGGCGCTGGTCGGCCGGGTGCAGCAGGTTCGACAGGCCGCTTGCCTCGGCCTCGCACTGGGCCAGGAGCGCCGCCAGGTCGACGCTGTCGCTGGTGCTCGGCAACGGGCTGCCTTCCAGCCGCGACAGCGTCAACAGGTCATTTACCAGGGTCTGCATGCGCGCGGCCTGCCCCGCCATCAGGTTCAGGTAGTTGGCGCGCTCGGCCTCGGTCAGCGGCAGTGTCTGCATGGTCTCGACGAAGCCAGCCAGCACCGTCAGCGGCGTGCGGATCTCGTGCGACACGTTGGCGACGAAATCGCGCCGCATGGCATCGGCCTGCGCCAGCGCCGTGATGTCGCGCGACAGCAGCAGCTTGTGGCCATGGCCGTAGGGATACAGCTGCACCGACAGCTTGACCGGATGCCCGCGCGTGCTGGCACGGCCGATCAGCCTGACCTCGCGCTCGTAGTTGCGTCCCGCGTAATAGGCCGTGAAGGCGGGCTCGCGCACCAGGTTGCCGATGTGCTGCAGCAAATCGCGCCGCGGATCGATGCCGAAGTGCCGCCCGGCGATGTCGTTGCACCACTCGATGCGCCCGTCGGGATCGAGCAGGACGACCCCGTTGGGCGAGGCCTGGATGGCGGTCAGGAAGTCCTCCAGCCGCTGCGCGCTTTCGCGCACGCGCTGCTGTTCACGCCGCAGCGAGCGGGCGACGCGGTACGCGGCCTCGCCCCACAGGCCGCGCAGCGCCGGCGGTGCCGACAGATCCGGCTCGCGCGCCCAGCGGATGAAGCGGTGGCCGCGCAGCGAATCGATCACGAGCAGGCTGATCGACGCCGCCAGCACGCCCAGCAGCGCGCCGGCCCAGCCGAGCCAGAACCACCCGAGCAGGCCGAGCACGGCCTGCATCAGCACGAAGATGAAAAGACGAAACAGCATGCCAGGCCGCCAGCCAACGGACAGGCGCTGACGATATCAGGATGTCATGACGGCGTCGCGACCTGGCTGCTGCCCTGCAACTGGCTCAACGGCTGCGCCGTCAGGCGGTAGCCGGCGCCGCGCACGGTCTCGATCAGCACCGCCGCCGGACCGAGCGCCTCGCGCAGGCGCTTGACGTGCACGTCCACGGTGCGCTCCTCGATGAACACGTGGTCGCCCCACACCTTGTCGAGCAGCTGGCCGCGGCTGTGCACGCGCTCGGCATTCTTCATGAAGTAGTGCAGCAGCTTGAACTCGGTCGGTCCCATCTTCAGCGGCTGGCCGTCGAAGGAGACGCGGTAGGTCGAGGCGTCGAGCAGCAGGGCACCGATCGCCACCGAGCCGCCGACCTGCTCGGGCGCGCGGCGGCGCAGCACGGCGCGGATGCGCGCCAGCATCTCCTTGGTGGAGAATGGCTTGGTGATGTAGTCGTCGGCGCCGGCGTCGAGGCCGGCCACGCGGTCGGCCTCGTCGCCGCGCGCGGTCAGCATCAGGATCGGCACGTCCTTGGTGCGCGGATCCTTGCGCCATTTCTTGGCCAGCGACAGGCCGCTCTCGCCCGGCAGCATCCAGTCCAGCAGGATGACGTCGGGCAGCACGGCGTCCAGTTCGCGCTGCGCGGTTTCGCTGTCCATGGCCCAGGTCGGCTGAAAACCGTTGTGACGCAGGTTCACGGCAATCAGCTCGGCGATCGGTGCCTCGTCCTCGACGATCAGCACGCGTGGCATGGTTCTCATCGCGCGGCAGCCTCCTTCTCCTCGATCGTGGCGTGGCGCACGTCGGCGCCCATGACGATGTAGATGATGAATTCGGCGATGTTCTTGGCATGGTCGCCGATGCGCTCGATCGCCTTGGCCAGCGTCAGCAGGTCGAGGCTGGCGGTGATGGTGCGCGGGTCTTCCACCATGTAGGTGATCAGCTTGCGCACGAAGCCCTCGAACTCGCGGTCGATCTGGTCGTCGGCCTTGATGATGGCGATCGCGTCCTCGGCCGACAGGCGCGCGAAGGCGTCGAGCGCCCGGCGCAGCTGCTCGGCCGCCAGGTCGGCGCCGCGGCCCAGGTCGCCGATCGGCAGCATGCGGGCCTTGCCGGAAGCGATGATGCGCTTGATCATGCGGGCGATCTTGGCCGCCTCGTCGCCGACCCGCTCCAGGTTGGTGGTGGTCTTGGAAATCGCCAGCAGCAGGCGCAAATCGATCGCGGTCGGCTGCCGGCGCGCGATGATGGTCGACAGCTCGCGGTCGATCTCCAGCTCGAGCATGTTGACGCGCTCCTCGTCCTGCTCCACCTGGTCGGCCACTTCCTCGCTGAACTCCGCCAGCGCGTACATGGCCTGGCGGATCTGGCTTTCCACCAGCCCGCCGAGCTCGAGCAGCTTGGAGGAGATGCTGTTGAGCTCGTTGTCGAACTGCGTGGACAGGTGTTTCTCGTACATGTCGTCTCCGTATCCTGCGTTAGCCGAAGCGCCCGGTGATGTAGTCCTCGGTCTCCTTGCGCTTGGGCTTGAAGAACAGCTCCTCGGTGGCGCCGAACTCGATCAGCTCGCCCAGGTACATGTAGGCGGTGTAGTCGCTCACGCGTGCCGCCTGCTGCATGTTGTGGGTGACGATGGCGATGGTGTAGTCGCGCTTGAGCTCGTGCACCAGCTCCTCCACCTTGCCGGTGGAGATCGGGTCCAGCGCCGAGGTCGGTTCGTCGAGCAGCAGGATCGAGGGCTTGACCGCCACGCTGCGCGCGATGCACAGGCGCTGCTGCTGGCCGCCCGACAGCGACAGGCCGTTCTGGCCCAGCTTGTCCTTGACCTCGTTCCACAGCGCGGCCTTGGCGAGCGCCCACTCGACGCGCTCGTCCATGTCGGTCTTGTTCAGGTTCTCGTACAGGCGCACGCCGAAGGCGATGTTCTCGTAGATCGTCATCGGGAACGGCGTCGGCTTCTGGAACACCATGCCGATGGAGGCACGCAGCAGGTTGACGTCGACGCTGGGCTCGAGGATGTTCTTGCCGTAGAACAGGATCTCGCCGACCGCGCGCTGGCCCGGGTACAGGCTGTACATGCGGTTGAGCGTGCGCAACAGGGTCGACTTGCCGCAGCCGGACGGCCCGATGAAGGCCGTGACCTTGCGCTCGGGGATCGTCATGTTGATGCTCTTCAGGCCCTGGAATCCGTTGGCGTAGAAGAAGTCCAGGTTGCGCAGCTGCAGCGCCACGCGCTCCTGGTTGATGTCGTTGGC
The DNA here is from genome assembly GCF_035444425.1 of Ottowia sp. Lineage (GTDB taxonomy): Bacteria > Pseudomonadota > Gammaproteobacteria > Burkholderiales > Burkholderiaceae_C > Ottowia. Next base: position 6,216 of record NZ_DAOMOQ010000063.1, read on the forward strand.
GGCGCCGCGATTGCTGGCCTGAGGAACCGGGGTTGCGATTTCCATGGTGATCCTTTGATTTCTGTCTTCTGGTGCGCCGGGATTCAGCGGCCCGCCGCCTTGTCGCGGAAGAACACCCGCGCGACGATGTTGATGGCCAGCACCGCCAGCGTGATCAGCAGCGCGCCGCCCCAGGCCAGGCGGATCCAGTTGTCGTACGGGCTCATGGCGAACTGGAAGATCACCACCGGCAGGTTGGCCATCGGCTGGCTCATGTCGGTGCTGAAGAACTGGTTGTTGAGCGCGGTGAACAGCAGCGGCGCGGTCTCGCCCGAGACGCGCGCGATCGCCAGCAGCAGACCGGTGATGACGCCGCTCTTGGCCGCGCGCAGGGTGATCATCAGCGCCACCTTCCAGCGCGGCGCGCCGAGCGCGGCGGCAGCTTCGCGCAGGCTGCCCGGCACCAGGCGCAGCATGTTCTCGGTGGTGCGCACCACCACCGGGATGGCGATCAGCGACAGCGCCAGCGAGCCGGCGAAGCCGGAGAAGTTGCCCATCGGCGCCACCAGGATGGCGTAGACGAACAGGCCCAGCACGATCGAGGGCGCCGACAGCATGATGTCGGTGACGAAGCGCGTGACCTCGGCGGTCCTGCTCTCGTCGCCGTACTCGGCCAGGTAGATCCCGGCCAGGATGCCGACCGGGGTCGACACCAGCACCGTCAGCCCCAGCATCAGCAGGCTGCCGATGATGGCGTTACGCAGGCCGCCGCCTTCGGATCCGGGCGCCGGCGTGTCGCGGGTGAAGATGTTCCAGTCGATCGCCGCCAGGCCCTTGCCGAACAGCACGAACAGGATCCACAGCAGCACGATCAGGCCCAGCGCCATGGCCGCCATCGACAGCGTCAGGCCGATCAGGTTGGTGGCGCGGCGCTTCTTGTAGAGAGCAGTGGTGGCTGCCATGGCTTCAGGTTCCCTTGGCGCGCTCGGCACGCAGAATCATGATCTTGGCCAGCGCCAGCACGATGAAGGTGATGATGAACAGCAGGAAGCCGATCGCGAACAGCGTCGACAGGTGCAGGTCGGCGGCCTCGCCGAATTCGTTGGCCAGCGTGGAGGCGATCGAGGTGCCGGGCGAGAACAGCGAGGTCGGCATGCGGTTGGCGTTGCCGATCACGAAGGTGACGGCCATGGTCTCGCCGAGCGCCCGTCCGAGGCCCAGCATGATGCCACCGATGACGCCCTTCTGGGTGTAGGGCAGCACCACCTTGCGCACCACCTCCCAGGTGGTGCAGCCGAGGCCGTAGGCCGACTCGCGCAGGATCGGCGGCACGATCTCGAACACGTCGCGCATCACGGCGGCGATGTAAGGCAGGATCATGAAGGCCAGCACGATGCCGGCGGCCAGGATGCCCATGCCGTTGACGGCGCCGCCGAACATCCAGCCGACGAGCGGCATGCCACCCAGCACCTGCTGCAGCGGCGTCTGCACGAAGTCAGCGAAGATCGGCGCGAACACGAACAGGCCGAACATGCCGTAGATGATCGACGGCACGGCAGCCAGCAATTCGATGGCGGTGCCGAGCGGGCGGCGCATCCAGACCGGGCAGTTCTCGGTCAGGAACAGCGCGATGCCGAAGGCCAGCGGCACGGCGATGACGAGAGCGATGCCGGCACTCAGGATGGTGCCGACGATGGCGATGGCGGCGCCGAACTCCTCGTTGATGATGTCCCATTCCACCGTCCACAGGAACTTGAGGCCGAACTTCTGGAACGTCGGCCACGCGTTCAAGAACAGCGAGACGATGATGCCCACCAGCGCCGCCAGCACCAGCAGCGAGAACGCCTGCGTGCCGCGATGGAACAGCACGTCCTGCCAGCGCTGGCGGCGCGCGATCGCCGCCATGCTGGCCGATGTGATGCCGGTTTGCTCTTCCTGGGGTGGCGGCACGCCATTGAGGGTTGTCATTCCCACGCTCATGCAGTCCTCGTCGCTGTCATTATCGGGTCGCTGGTTACAAAACGACCCAACAGGCCCCGTGCGGGGCTGTCGGGTCGTTTCTTGGGAGCGAAGCTGCCAGGCAGGCTTACTTGGCGATCTGCGACCAGACCTTGGAGCGGATCTGCTCGGTCAGGCTGTCGGGCAGGGCCACGTAGTCGAGCTCGGAAGCCATCTTCTTGCCGTTCTTGAACGACCAGTCGAAGAACTTCAGCACCTCGGCGGACTGCGCCTTGTCGGCCGGATCCTTGTACATCAGGATGAACGAGGCCGTGGAGATCGGCCAGGAGGCGTCACCCGTGGGGTCGACCATCGACACGCCCATGCCCGGCACGCTGAACCAGTCCACGCCGGCGGCGGCGGAAGCGAAGGCCTCCTCGGTCGGGTTGACGTACTTGCCGGCCTTGTTCTGCACCTGCAGGTGGGTCAGCTTGTTGCGCTTGGCGTAGGCGTACTCGACGTAGCCCAGCGCGCCCTTGATGCGGCCGACGTTGGCGGCCACGCCCTCGTTGCCCTTGCCGCCGACCGAGGTCGCGGCCGGCCACTTGACGGCGGCGCCCTTGCCGACCTTGTCGGCCCAGTCCTTGCTGACCGCGCTCAGGTAGTCGGTCCAGTTGAAGGTGGTGCCGGAGCCGTCGGCGCGGTGCACCACGGTGATGGCCTGGTCAGGCAGGCTCTTGCCCGGGTTCAGGGCGGCGAACTTCGGGTCGTTCCACTTGGCGATGGTGCCCATGAACATCTCGGCCAGGACCGGACCGGTGACGCGCAGTTCGCCCGGCTTGAAGCCCTCGACGTTGATCACCGGCACGGTGCCGCCGATGATGGCCGGGAACTGCACCATGCCGTCCTTGTCCAGGTCCTCGCCCTTGACCGGCGCATCGGTGGCGCCGAAGGCGACGGTCTTGGCACGGATCTGGCGGATGCCGCCCGACGAGCCGATCGACTGGTAGTTCAGGCCGGTGCCGGTGGCGGCCTTGTAGCCCTCGGCCCACTTGGCGTAGATCGGGTACGGGAAGGACGCGCCGGCGCCGGTGATGTCGGCGGCGTAGGCGGCGGTGCCGATGAAGGAGCCCAGCGCGGTAACAGCCAGCGCCTTCAGGAAGGTACGTTTCATGTGAGGAATCCTTGCGGGTGGGTTAAAGCAGACCCAGTGACTGTATTAAGCCAATGTGACACTTATGTGACGTCACACGGCGCAGTGGCTGCCCCGCCCAGCGGCCGCGCGCGATTTCACGGAAGTTGGCTGTCAGCTCCGCCGGGCAAAGTCGGCCATCGGGATGCGCCACAATCGGCGGCACCGCGGCAGCGGCGCCTCTCGCTCCCTCCCCCTGACGATTTATGCACACCGGCAACCGCTTCGCCGCACTCGACCTGGGCTCCAACAGCTTCCGCCTCGAGATCGCCCGCCTGGAACTGGGCCAGCTGCAGCGCATGGAGTACTACAAGGAAACCGTGCGCCAGGGCGGCGGCCTGGACGCCGACCGCCGGCTGTCGCAGGACGCCATGCAGCGCGGCTGGAACTGCCTGGCGCGCTTCGCCGAGCGGCTGGCCGGCTTCAAGCCGAGCCAGGTGCGCGCGGTCGCCACCCAGACCCTGCGCGAGGCGCGCAACCGGGAGGAATTCCTCACCGTGGCGCAGCAGATCCTGGGCTTCCCGATCGACGTCATCTCGGGCCGCGAGGAAGCACGCCTGATCTACCAGGGCGTGGCGCACCTGCTGCCGCAGTCGGACGAGCGGCGCCTGGTGCTGGACATCGGCGGGCGCTCGACCGAGCTGATCGTCGGCAGCGGCTACCTGGCGCAGACCATGGAGTCCTACCGTGTCGGCAGCGTCGCCTGGTCGATGCGCTACTTCCCCGACGGCGTGCTGTCGGCGCGCAACTTCGAGCGCGCCGAGATAGCCGCCATGGCGCTGCTGGACGACGCCGCGCTGACCCACGGGCACAGGCAGTGGGACGTGGCCTACGGCTGCTCGGGCAGCGTCGGTGCCATCGCCGACACGCTGCTGCTGGCCGGGCGCACGCCGGCGCGCTACATCGTCACGCGCGAAGGGCTCGACTGGCTGCGCGACAAGCTGATCAAGGCCGGCCGCTTCGACGCCATCAAGCTCGAAGGCATCAAGGAAGAGCGCAAGGCGGTGATCGGCGGCGGCCTGGCGGTGCTGCGGGCGTTGTTCGAGCTGCTCGGCATCGAGCAGCTGCAGTACGCCTACGGCGCGCTGCGCCACGGCGCGTTGCACGACATGCTGGACCGTCAGCACCAAGCCACCGACGTGCGCGCCGACGCCATCGAGGCGCTGGCGGCCAAGTTCAGCGTCGACCCGGCGCAGGGCGCGCGCATCTCGCGTGCCGCGCTGCACCTGTTCGGCCAGCTCAGGCTGCCGCTGAAGAAGAAGCAGCACCAGGAACTGGCACGCCAGATCGACTGGGCCGCGCGCCTGCACGAGATCGGCTCGCGCATCTCGCACGCCGACTACCACAAGCACGGCGCCTACATCCTCGACAACGCCGACGTGGCCGGCTTCTCGATGCACGAACTGAACCGGCTCAGCCACCTGGTGTTGGGCCACCGCGGCAAGCTGCGCAAGCTGGAAGCGCGCTTTGGGGATGCGCCGTTCATGAGCCAGCTGATGGTGCTGCGGCTGGCGGTGATCCTGTGCCATGCGCGGCAGGACCGCGACCTGGCGCAGATCACCATCGCCGCCGACCCGGCGCCCGGACGCGGCTTCACGCTCGGCTTCCGCCCCGGCTGGACCGAGGCCTGGCCGCAGTCGGCACACCTGCTGCGCGAGGAAGTCATCGCCTGGCAAAAAACGCCCTGGGGCCTGCGCTTCGACAGCCCCAACGGCAACGGCCGCGGCTCTGGCCTCAGTTACTCATAAGTCAGTAATATAGGCGACACTTGGATGCTTGAAGAACGAGCGAA
>NZ_DAOMOQ010000064.1:0-11077 GCF_035444425.1 Ottowia sp.
CTTGGACAGAAGATGTGAACATTTGTTCCCTAAATTACTGACTTATGAGTAAGCACGCGGCGCACGTGCTCAAGAAACAATGCTCCGGCATGAGTAAGTCGCGTGCTCCGCGTGGTGCGGGCGAAAAGCACCACACCCAAATCTTCTTCCAGTTCCTTGATGGCGCGCGACAACGGAGACTGCTCGATGTGCAGCCGCTCGGCCGCGCGGGCAAAGTGGAGCTCTTCAGCGACCGCTAGAAAGCAACGGAGGTGTCGTAATTCCATAGTTCTTTGGCCTCACGAAGTGTCGCTCTCTGACAGGAGAGAAAACCGCATCAACGTGCGCTCCCTGGCCCGCGCGTGGTCAACGACGGGCTGCGGGTAGTCAACGCCCAGACGCAGGCCGCAGTCGGCCAGCGCGGCGGGCTTCATGGCTGCTGGGAAGTGGATGTGCGTATCGGGCACGCGCGTCAGCTCGGGCAGGTAACGACGAATGAATTTGCCGTCGGGATCAAAGCGCTGCGACTGGATGATGGGGTTGAAGATGCGAAAGTAAGGCTGCGCGTCGCAGCCTGTGGAGGCTGCCCACTGCCAGCCGCCGTTGTTGGCGGCCAGGTCGTAGTCGGTCAGGTACTGGGCAAAAAAGCGCTCGCCCCGGCGCCAGTCGATGCCCAGATCCTTGGTCAGAAAGCTCGCCACTACCATGCGCAGGCGGTTGTGCATGTAGCCGGTGTGCAGCAACTGGCGCATGGCGGCATCGACCAGCGGGTAGCCGGTGCGTGCCTCGCACCAGGCCTGCCACAGCTCGGGGGCGTCGTCCCATTGCACGCGGTCGTATTCGTGTTTGAACGACTGCGTGACCACCTGCGGACAGTGCCACAGGATCATGAAATAGAAGTCGCGCCAGGCCAGCTCCGACAGCCAGGTCTGCGCGCCTTCGCTGCCCTGTTTTGCCCGCTGCACTGCCAATGCGGCGAGCTGGCGGATGGAAACGGTGCCAAAGCGCAGGTGCACCGACAGGTATGACACGCCCTTGCGTCCAGGGTAGTCGCGCGCCTCGTGGTAGGCCGCCATGCGTGGCTCGAAATCGCGCAGCAGTTGCTGTGCGCCGCTCATGCCCGTCGGCAGGGCCAGGTTTTGCAGGTTGGTGGGAGCGAAGCCCAGGTCCGCCAGCGTGGGCAGGTGTTCGCCCATGGGCGGCGGCGCCAGGTGGTGAGCATAGCGATCGACGGGATAGGGTTTGAGCTGGAAGGCATCCAGTCGTTGCAGCCAGGCGCGCTTGTAGGGCGTGAACACGCTGTAGGGCCGGCCTTGCTGGGTCAGCACCTCGTCGCGCTCCAGCAGCACCTGATCCTTGTAATCGCTGTAGATGATGCCTTGCGCGCGCAGGGCGTCGGCCACGCGCCGGTCGCGCGCGATGGCTTCGGGCTCGTAGTCGCGGTTGGTCAGCACCTCCTGCACGCCAAGCGACTGGGCAAGCTGCACGATGCACTGCACCGCGAGGCCATGGCGCACGATGACTCCGCCGCCGGGCGCGCCGCTGCGCGCGGCCAGTTGCCGCAGGCGTTCGTGCAACTCCAGCACGCTGGCGTGGATGAACGCCACGCGCCGGTCTTCGCGGCTGGGCAGCGCATCAAGAATGTCGGTGTCGAACACGAAGGCGCAGTACACCCGCGCATGGCGGCGCAGCGCGTGGTACAGCGCTGCGTGGTCGTCGCAGCGAAGATCGCGGCGCAGCCAGACCAGGGCGCTGGAGGCAGCAGGGGATGCGATACGGGCTGTGGCTGTCATCTTGTCTTGTTTGGGCTTCAGGCTGGCATCAGCACCGGCCCGCCCTTTTCCAGCGCACGCTGATAGGCTGGCCGCTCTTGCATGCGCTGGCGGTAGGCCAGCAGGTGCGGCCATGCGCTTTCCTTGCCGCTGCGCGCCAGGGCGGCTTCGACCGCAAAGCTCATCTGGAAATCGGCCATGCTCAGGTGCTCGCCCGCAAACCACTGCTGTTGCGCCAGGTGAGCATCCATGAAGGCCAGGGCGGCTTTCACATTGGGGCGAATGAGTTTCTGCTGCACCTTGCCGCACAGAATGTGGGCGATCGGGCGCACGAAAAACGGCATGGGCTGGCGCGGGATGGTGTCGAAGACCATGTGCATCAGCAGCCAGTTCATCAATGAACCCTCGGCGTAGTGCATCCAGAAGCGGCACTGTCGGTGCTCAGGCGTGCCGCGAGCCGGCTCCAGATGGGCCAGGTGGGCCGGTGCCTGCGCGCCAAAGCGCTCCGCCAAGTATTCGATGATGGCGCCCGATTCGGCCACCACGGTATCGCCATCGACAAGCACGGGCGACTTGCCCAGCGGGTGAACTTCTTTCAGCGCGGCAGGTGCCAGACGGCTTACCGGGTCGCGCCGGTAGCGGCGCAGGTCGTACGGCACGGCCAACTCTTCGAGCAGCCAGAGGATGCGCTGCGAGCGCGAGGTTTCAAGGTGGTGGACGGTGAGCATGGGAATCCTTGAATGTGGCGGTGGCCGAGGCGGCGCGGCGAAGCCAGCGCATCAGGCCGCCCAGCACGGGCAGTTTTTCGTACAGCTCCTGGGCGGCGTCCCAGTAGTCGCGGTGTAGCGCCACGCAGCCCTGAGCGTCGAAGCGCACCAGCGTGGCGCCGTGGATGCATTGCGCCACCCCTGCCCGCCAGCGGCGCATGCGAAAGCGCAATTCCCAGGCCAGGAAAGCCTGGTCGCCCTGCACGATGTGCTGGGTGACGGTAAAGCGCGGCTGATCGAGCGTGGCGAACATGTGGGCAAATATCTGCCTGATGGCGGGCACGCCGCGCACGTCGTTGAAGGGATCCTTGAAGTGCGCGTCGGACGCGTAATGCGCATCCAGCGCGGACAGATGCGCGGGCGACAGCTGCTCGTACAGCGCAATCAGCCGCTGCGTGGCGGCCTGGGTGTCTGGATCGATATCAGGATGGACGGGTAGCGTGGCGTTCATGGTCAAAGCCCGGTGATGCGGTGAACGAGAGCGAAATACCAGCGGTAGGGCAGGCAGCGCATGAGCTTGAGCACACTGGTGAAGCGCTGGGGAAAGTGCAGCTCGAATCGGCCGCGCTCCCAGCCGCGCACGATGGCCTGTGCTGCCTGCTCGGGCGTGAGCAGTGCCGGCATGGTGAACGTGTTTTTTGTCGTCAGCGGGGTATCGACGAAGCCGGGGTTGACCAAGCTGACGCCCACACCTTTGGGGCGCAGGTCAAGGAACAGGTTTTCCGCCAGATTGATCAGCGCCGCCTTGGTGGGGCCGTAGGCCAGGCTTTGCGGCAGGCCGCGCCAGCCAGCCACGCTCGCAACCAGGCTCAGGTGCGGCGTGCGCCCGGCGCGGGCCGCATCCAGCAGCGCGGGCAGCACGGCAGCCAGCACATGCAGCGCGCCGCTGACGTTGATGTGCTGGTGCTGCAACAGCTCAGGCAAATCCAGCGCGTCGGCCGACATGGGGTGATAGTGACCGGCGCAGTAGCAAACCAGATCCAGCGGCCCGTCTGCCAGCCGTTGCTGCGCCGCGCTGGCGACGGCTTGCGCGTTGGTCACATCGAACGCGAGCGCCTGGCTGCCGGGGTGCTCTCGCACGAAGTCATCGAGCCGGGCCTGCTGACGTGCCGACACGCACACCTGCGCGCCATGCGCATGCAGCAGTGCGGCCACGGCGCGCCCGATGCCGCTGGACGCGCCGATCAGCCAGACGCGCCGGCCACGCCAGTCGGTGATGGCAGGGTTGAGGGGCACGGCGTCACTCCTTCCTGAAGGACAGCAGCACCTCGCCCAGCGAGACGCCGAACTTGCTCATGGTGGCTCGGTTGAGCATCACGCGCTCGTCGATCAGGAACATCCAGTCGTCGAACTGCACCTCGTACGTCGTGCCGTCCACCGGCAGGCGCAGCGTGTAGTTCCAGCGAAAGGCGTTGCCCGAAGTCTGCCCCTGGGCCTCGCCCACCACGTCGTCAGCGCGGCCGGTGTAGCGGCCATCGGCGTGCTTGGTCAGGCGCCAGACCCGGCGCTCGGTCGTGCCGTCGGAATAGGTGAATGCCTCGTCCAGCACGCCCTGGTTGCCCTGCCAATGGCAGTCCATCACCACGGTGAAGCGGCGCACCACCTCGCCGCCGCGTTTTTGAAACATGCCGTGGGCGCGGATGCGGCCGTTAAAATAGCGATCCAGTTCCAACGTGGGTTGCTGCTGGGCGTAGTCGCTCACCTGCGGATTGGCGCAACCCGCGACGAGCACGGCCGAACCTGCGAGCAGGGCAAAAAGCACATGGCGACGGGTGTTCATGGGGCGATTCCTTGTGTTGGGTTGGCAGGAGCGATCAGCAACCGATACAGCAGCCAGGCCGCCATGATCTTGAGCACACAGGGCAGCAGCGCATACATCCATGCCAGGCGTTGCAGCGCCAGCGCATCCTGGCTGCCGGGCACGTAGCCCAGCCATTGCAGAAGCGGCAGTGTTGCCCCGGCGGCCAGCGCAAGGTTGAGCTTGCTGGCCAGGTTCCACCAGCCCAGGTAGGCGCCGTCTTGCACGCCCTGCCCACCCTGGCGCGCGATCAGCAAGGCCAGCAGCGCACCGGGCACCGCCAAGTCGGCCCCCAGCGCCGCGCCAGACAGCACGCAGATCGCGGCGAAGGCCACCACCTGCCCGCCCTGCAACCCGGCGGCCCAGCCAAAGCAGGCCACTGCCAGCAGCATGCCGACCAGCCACGACCGCTCTAATCCGAGGCGGCGCACCACCCTCAGCCAGACAGGCATGGACAGCGCGGCGCTGACGAAATACAGCACCAGAAACAGCGCAATCTGCGGCGGCGTGGCCTGCAGCCGGTCCTGGGCGAAAAACAGCATCAGCGCAGCAGGGATGGCGCTGGCGATGCCGCTGCACAAAAACACCGCCAGCAGCCGCTGCAAAGGCCGCTGGGTCAGCGGCTGCCAAAGCGGGAGATGGCCCGGCCCGCGCGGCTCAAGCGGCTGGCTTGAAGGTGACGGACGTGGTGCCTGCCAGAGCAGCAGCCAGCCCGCCAGCAGCGCCAGCCCGAACACCGCCAGCATGGCGCCTGCCCCCCAGGCGACCGACAGGGCGCTGGCCGCGATCACACCGAGCAGCCCCGGCCCCTCGCGCCAGGCCACGATGCGGCTGCGCTGCACGGCGTCGCCGCCTAGGCGCACCCCCCAGGACTGGTGGCCAATGACCAGCAGGCTGTGCGCCAGGCAGGTGAATAAAAGCCCCGCCACCATCCAGGCGGCCAGCGCCGTCGGCCCCTGCACCAGAGGAAAGAACAGCCCCGCCATGCCGCCGCCCAACAGCAGCGCGCAGACGCCAGCCATCCACAGCACCGCATGCACGCTGCGGCGGTACAGGCGATCACTCAAAAGCCCCAGCAGCGGATCAGTCACTGCGTCCATCAGCCGCACCAGCAACAGCAGCGCCCCGACAGTGGCCAGCGGCAGGCCGAGATCGTTGGTGTAGTAATGCGGCAGCACCACATACAGCGGCAACGCGGCGAAGGCCAAGGGGAGGCCCAGCAGCCCGTAGGCCAATCCGGCACGCCAGGGCAGCGCCTGCGGGGCGTCCAGTGACAGGGTACGGCTCATGGCCTGGCCTTTGGTTTGCGCGCCAGCAGGGCGCTGCGCAGGCCAGGTTCGGACGTGCGCGGTGACAGCCAAATGCCGAAGAAGCGGCGCGCCAGCTCGGCATCGTCGATCGAGCCCAGCGCCTGCGGGCCGCGCCACAGGCGCATGCCCTGTCCCGGCTGGTGCAGGCCCGTGAGGCGCTCACCGGCCTGCACGTCGGGCAGAACCGCGGCCAGCGCCTTCAGCCAGAGCTCGGCCTGCGCGGGGGGCAGTTCGCCCTGGCGCTTGATCTCCTCGATGGAACGCCTGGCGATGTCCGCCCCCTTGAAGGCGCGGTGATAGGTCAGTTCCAGCGCCAGCGGGTAGGCGCCGAAGTCGGCCGCCTCGAACTGCGGGTCTGCCCACAGGCGGGCGTCGTAGATCCGCAGCCCGAGAAAGCGCATCTGCCCGTGGCCCCACAGGCTGGCCTCGGGCAGCGCCTGCTGGATGAAGGCGGGCGGCGGTGCTGCGTTCTCTGCCGCCGCGCTGGCCACGGCCATGCCCACGGTCAACGCAGCAAACAGTGCGAGGCGCTTCAATGATGAAAACATATGCAAAGACATGGGTATCAAGCGCAAGCCGCACCCTTTTTCAATCTTTGACCAGCGTGAACTGCACCACGTCGATGCTGCGGCTGTCGAAGGCAGCTTCGCAGTACGCGAGGTAGAACTCCCAGGTGCGCAGGAACTTCGCATCAAAGCCCTGCGCTAGCACCTGGGCATGCTGCTGCATGAACGCGCAGTGCCAGCGGCGCAGGGTTTCGGCGTAGTCGGTGCCGAAGGCCAGTTCCTCGACCACGCGCAGCCCCGCCTGCTGCGCCGCCGCGCGAAAGCGCGCCGGGCTGGGCAGGCAGCCGCCAGGGAAGACGTATTGCTGGATGAAGTCCGTGCCCTGGACATAGCGGTCAAACAGCGCGTCGTCGATGACGATGCTTTGCACGCAGGCTCGCCCGCCGGGTTTGAGCAAACGCGCCACGGTGCCAAAGTAACCGGACCAATAAGCCTGGCCCACGGCCTCGACCATTTCGATGGAGCAAATGGCGTCGAAGGGCGCATCCTGGATGTCGCGGTAGTCCTGCAAGCGCAGCTCAGCCTGGGTTGCCAGCCCGGCCCGGTACAGGCGCTGCTGGCCAAACGCCAGTTGCTCGGTAGATAAGGTCACGCCCGTCACCTGGGCCTGAAACTCGCCCGCCGCCATCTCGGCCAGTGCGCCCCAGCCGCAACCGATCTCCAGCAAGCGGCTTCCCGGCTGAACCCCGGCGCTGTGCAGCGCACGGCGCACCTTGGCGTGCTGTGCGGCTGTCAGATCACCCGCCAGATCGCCCTGAAACCAGGCCGACGAGTAATTCATACTCGGATCCAGCCAAAGCGCATAGAACGCATTGCCCAGGTCGTAATGGGCGTGGATATTGCGCCGGCTGCCAGCGCGCGTGTTGCGGTTGAACAGATGGCGCAAGCGGTAGGCCATCCGCCCCCACCAGGCACCGTACACCAGCGACTCCAGCGCGTTGCGGTTGGCCATAAGCAGGCGCAGCAGATCGGCCAAATGCGGCGTGCTCCAGTGCTGCTCGATATAGCCCTCGGCTAGACCGATGTCGCCCGAGCGCATGACCGCGCCGAACACCCGCCAATCGTGCAGGCGCAGGCTGGCATGCGGCTTGCCGCCCTGGCCCAGTTGAAGGGTGCTGCCGTCGGGCAGCTCCAGATGCAGCGTGCCGTGCTCAAGGCGCTGCAACAGGCGCAGGGCGTGGCGCGCATTCGCAGGCAGGCCCGCAGGCAAATGAAATGGCAAAGCAGTGGTGGTGTTCATGGTCAGTGGCTGGATGAGGATGAACGGGAAACGGGCGATGCCGGCATTTGCGGCTTGGTGTGCAACGGCACGCGCTTGAGCCAGAGCAACAAGGCATTCCAGAGGATTCGGGCCATCACGCCCAGGGTGAGCAGGGGGTAGCGCCACAGGGCGCGGCGTCGGCTGGCTGGGGTCAGCGGCTCCAGCCGCCCGGCGATGCCGGTGAGCAGCACCGGCCCCTCGGTGTCGTGGTAGTCGACGCGCACCCGCGCCGATTGCAGGCCATCGGCACCGCCCCGGTGAAACTCGAAGCGGTAGCCGCCGACCACGGCGCAAAACGGCGAGACGTGAAACGCCTTGCTTGCGCGTAGCTCCTGGCCATAGCGCGGGTGGTCGAGCAGGTAGGCATGGCGCTCGCCAAAGGTGTTGTTCACCTCGGCCACGATGGCGCGCAGGCTGCCGTCTGCGCGGTGGCAGTACCAGAAGCTCACCGGCTTGAAGCTGTATCCCAATACGCGCGGATAGCACTGCAACCAGATTTCGCCTTGGGCGTCGGTAATGCCCTCGGCGTGAAGTAGCGCATCCAGCCAGGCCAACGCGCCGCCCGTGCGTCCGGTCTTGCCGTCGCCGTGGTCGGCGTCACGAAACGACAGCGCGCCCGTGCGATTGAGCGCCAGAACACCCGCCGCCTCGGGCCGCGCATGCAGCGTGCGCATGGGAAGCAGCAGGAAGAAGGTGGGCACGCTGAAGCGGTGGCGACGCGGGCGCAGCCGGGTGTGCCACACATGCCCAAAGCCGATGTGCGGCACAGGGTGCGGCGAGCCCACACTTGGGGCAGGAATGTTCATGCAGCCTCCCGATGGCGCATGTGCGTCAGCAGCGCATCGGCAGCGCGGTGGCCCGACTGCAAGCCGTCCTCATGAAAGCCATAGCCGGTCCAGGCACCTGCAAACCAGGTGTGCTGCGTGCCTTGCAACTGCGGCACCTGCTTTTGCGCGGCCAGCGCCCCCATGTCGAACACCGGGTGTTCGTAGTCAAACTCGCCCAGCACCTGCGCCGGGTCGATGGCGCTCACCGGGTTCAGCGACACCAGCACCGGCTGTGCAAACGGCAGTGGCTGCAAGCGGTTGAGCCAGTAATGCAGGCACACGCGGGCCGACTCCTGTGCGCCATCGACGGCACGCTCGTAGTTCCACGCCGCCCAGGCGGCGCGGCGCCGGGGCATCACACGGGTGTCGGTGTGCAGCACGGCGCGGTTGGGCTGGTAACGGATGGCGCCCAGCACCCGCTGCTCGGCGGCGCTGGGCTGCGCCAGCAGGCGCAGGGCCTGGTCGCTGTGCACGGCCAGCACCACGGCATCGAAGTGCTCAACACCGCTGCCGGTGCGGATGAGCACGCCAGCGGCGTTGCGCTCGATGTGCGTGACCGGGGTGGCCAGGCGCGCGTCCAGCCCTTGCACGATGGCGTTCACATACTGACGCGCGCCGCCCGCCACGGTGTGCCACTGCGGCCGGTTGCTCACCTGGATCAGCCCATGGTTGTGGCAAAAACGCACCATGGTGGCCACGGGAAAGCGCAGCATCTGGTCGGTCGGGCAACTCCAGATGCAGCCCAGCATAGGCAGAAAATACCAGTGGCGGAACGCCGTGCCAAAGCCATGCTGATCGAGAAAATCGCCCAGCGGCTGAGCCAGTTCCTGCTCCTGGCCGCTGTCTGCCAGCGCGGTACACAGGCGGTTGAAGCGCAGCAGCTCGCCGAGCATGCGCAAAAAGCGTGGGCGCAGCAGATTGCGCCGCTGCGCAAATACCGTCGCCAGGCTGGAGCCGCTCCATTCGAGTGCCTGGTCACCCAGCACGCCCGCACCTGGCACCTGGACGGAAAACGACATGTCGGACACAGCGCTGGGCACATTCAATTCGGCCAGTAGCGCAATCAGGCCGGGATAGGTGGGCTCGTTGAACACCAGAAAACCGGTGTCCACCCCTTGCGTGACGGCCTGGCCCTGGGCATTGGGCAGGGTCACGTCCACAGTGTGGGTGTGGCCGCCGAAGTAGTCGCCCGCCTCGAACAGCGTCACCCGCGCCTGCCCGCGCAGCCGGTGCGCGGCTGCCAAGCCCGAGATGCCGGATCCGATGACTGCGACTTTCATGGCTTTCCAATCCTTGGGTGACTGAGCGTGCAGCACGGTTGCGCTGCGGATATGGCGTAATGTACTAGACAAAACAATATTTGTCCTAGACAATTTAATGAGCGATCTCAATTAACCATGAACTCTCTGACGCCTTCAGTTGCCCTGGAACCGTCGGCATCCAGCGACGCCGGTCTGTCGATTGCCGCCGTCGAGCGCGAAACCGGCCTGGGCAAGGACACCTTGCGTGTATGGGAACGGCGCTACGGTTTCCCCAACCCATCCCGCGATTCCTCAGGCGACAGGCTGTATGGCGCGGATCAGGTGCACCGGCTCAAGTTGATCAGTCGGCTGCTCGATGCGGGCATGCGGCCTGGCAAGGTGGTGGGGCTGGATCAGGCGGCGTTGCAGGCGCTGTTGACGCAGCGCTCTCCAGTGCAACCCGCTATTTTGTCCAGGACAAAAAACATCAGCATCGCCAATCCACTGATCGAAGGGATGCTCCACGCCATTGGTTCACACGACCCCAGTACCCTGCGGCACGGCCTCAGCCATGCTCAGTTGCGCATGGGGCTCGCGCCCTTTGTCACTGATCTGGTGGCGCCGTTGACGACAGCAGTGGGCGAAGCCTGGGCGCAGGGGCGCTTTGAAATCTTCGAAGAACATCTGTACACCGAGGTCATCACCGGCGTGTTGCGCCATGCAATTGCCTCGCTGCCTCCGCAACCCATGCAACAAGGCCCCAAGGTGTTGCTCACCACCGTGCCGCAAGAGCAGCACAGTCTGGGGCTACTGATGGTCGAAGCGTTGCTGGTACTGGAGGGCTCCACCTGCGTGTCGCTGGGCACGCAGACCCCGCTGATCGACATCGCCCAGGCAGCGCGGGCACATCAGGCCGATGTGGTGGCGCTGAGTTTCACCAATCTGCACAAATCGAGCTTCGTGCAGACCAGCCTGCGCGAGCTGCGCGCCCAGTTGCCTGCGGCCACGGCCCTATGGGCAGGTGGCTCCTGCGCGGCGCTGTACCAATGGCCGCTGGAAGGCGTCAGCACGGTTCAGCATTTGTCGGGCTTGCAGCCCCTAGTCACGCAATGGCGCCACGCCCATTGAACAAATAAGGACTTTCCTTCCCATGCTCACACTGGCTTACCCATTCCAAACTGTGCGCGTATCTGCTACTGGCATCTTCTTTGCGCACTGTCAGCGACTGCTCTTGGCCGTCTGCGCTTTGCTGCTTGCGAGTTGCACCAGCACGCGCCCACCGCCGGGCGTAACGGCCGTCAGCCCCTTCGACGTGCAGCGCTATCAGGGCCGCTGGTACGAGATCGCACGGCTGGATCATCCCTTTGAGCGCGGCCTGACCGACATCTCGGCCAGCTACACCGTGCAGGCCGATGCCAGCGTGCGCGTGGTCAACCGTGGCTACGCACCCGCCACCGGCGAATGGCGGGAAGCCGTCGGCAAAGCCCTGTTCACCGGCTCGCTGAACCGCCCCGGGTTTAGGGGAGTCTCCGTTCTTTGAGAGGATGGAGCCATGA
>NZ_DAOMOQ010000065.1:0-9761 GCF_035444425.1 Ottowia sp.
CAGATATGAATTCTTTGATGGGTCACAATGTAGATAGATCACACCATCCTTCGCCAATAGCTCCTTCAACAACAGCAGTCGCTCATACATGAACTGTAGATAGTTGTCGTTGGCCCAGATATCGGTGTACTGAATCTGCTCACCCAGCGTGTAGCCTTCGCCGTCGAGCTTCACCTTGCCCTTGGGGCCGCGCAGCTCGACCTTGCGCACGTAGTCGGCGCCGGAATCGAACGGTGGATCGATGTAGATCAGCTTGACCTGGCCGCGGAAGCCGTTGGCCAGCAGGTGCGCCAGCACCTCCTTGTTGTCACCGTGATACAGCAGGCCACCGCGGCGGAGGTCATCGGGCCATCGCTCCCACAGCGCCCCGTCCGGCGCTTGCTCGCCGTAGGTTTCAACCAGTTGCGCCGGGAACGCCTGCACGCTGGCCGGGGCACGCTTGCCCACCCAGGACAGCATCGGCCGTCCACCGGCCTTGCCGATAGTGACGGCCTGCTGCGCCCCGCGGACGCGGGCCAACACGTCGGCACCGGCCGCAGACGCACCCCTGTCCGTCGTCTTCTTGGCTACCGGTTTGACGACCGCCTTCTTGGCCGTCTTCTTGATGGCCGCCTTTCTCGCAGCCGGTTTGACCGCTGCTTTCGTTGTCTTCTTTGCGGCCTTGCGCGCGCTCATGACTTGCCCCCCAGGAATGTACGCACACGGGCAAAGTCATTGTTTGCCACGGTATCGGTGTCGGTGAAAAGCATCTCGTAATCAATGCGGTCGGGATTGAGTCTGGCCCATTCACGCACGGCCATCGCCTTGCGGCCGCTCTCGCCGTCGGTCTCGTCTTTTCGCAGGCGTTCCTGCTTGATCTCCACGATCAACAGCTTGCCGCTGCCCGGCATTCCGCCGTCCCTGGGCTTGCGGCGGATCAGGAAGTCCGGCGAATACGGATGCCAGCGACCGTCCACGCCCTTGTATTCGACCACGAAGTCGGTTTTGTCACGGCCCAGCCCTCCGGTGAAGTACACGTCCTCGATGTCGCCCGCGTCGATCCGCAGGGCATCCAACACCCTGGCAAGGAAGTCCTTCTCCGGCAGCGAGTCGAAGTTGTACGGACTGTAGTGAAAGCCGAAATCGCCTCCGTAGTCGGCGCGGGCGTCATCCACGCTCCAGAGGCGGTCCGCTTTGTCCTTGCGATAAGTGATCTCCGCCGTGCGGATAGGCTTGCCACCCTGGTCCAGCTCTTCGTTGAAACCTTCGGGCCGCACCAGCGCCAGCGCCACCTCGATTTCCTCGGTTTCGGTCTCGTAATGGCGCACCTGATCTTCCAACTGGCCCGCCAGCGCATCCAGGTGGCGCAACGGCACATCATCTTCGCCGTAGGCGCCACGCAGGGCGTCCAGCACCGCGAACAGCGGGAGCCGGTAGCGTGCCGCCAGGTCGGCGGCCGCTGTCCTGACATCGGTCTGTTCGATGGCGGCCTCGACCGGCAGTGCGTCACCCAGCTCGCGCATGACGCGCAGACTGCTGACCTGGGCGGCGAGCTCGTAGCGCTGCACGGTCAACGCTGGATCGTCGTCCTGCGGACGCTGCAGCTCAAGCGTCTCCGGAATTTTCGCTTCCATCCGGCGCACGCGGATGATCTGTCGTTTGAGCGCCAGTGGCGGAATGTTTTCCTTAAGCAGAACGATCCTCGCGTGGTGCAGATTCTCACGCCCCTGCTTGAGGTCGGACAGGGATTCGCCGTAAGTCTCCTGCAGCTGGCGATCCAGCACCGCGTAGTTGTCCTGGGACAGGTAGATTTTCGCCTTGTGCGAGTTGCCGGGTACCTGGCGCAGGCAGCGCGTGGCCGCCTGCAACACGAAGTTGTTGGAGGACTGCAGGTTCCGGGCCAGCGCGCAGGCGAACAGGCTGGGACAGTTCCAGCCCTCGGTGCCACGGTTCACCAGCAGGATGACGCGGTGCGCGGAGGCGGGATCGTTGAGCCGATTGAAGGCATCCACGTCGGCCTGCGGGCTGTGCGAGTGGTTGGCCAGGCATTCGGACGGCGCGTGGCCGTTGGCAGCGAGCGCCGCCTCCACCACCGGGCGCATGGCTTCGAGGTCGTCGGTCTGCGGAAAATAGAGAGCCAGCTTGGCCCTGGCACCGTTCGGCAGCGCCACGCTCCCGTAGTGCTTGAGGAAATCGCCTACGACTTCGGTCACGTAGGGCTTGATGTCCTCGCCGAAATCGTAGGCCTCGATGTTGCCGGAGACGGGCTTGAGGTAACCATCCTCGATACCTTGCGACAAGCCGTACCAGTACACGACGTCCAGGAGCGGCTGCTTGTTGTAGTAGGGGGTTCCGGTGGTGTTGACCACGCAGACGACATTCGTCTCGCTGGCCAGGTAGTCCACTGTCTTGCGCACCTTCTTCAGCTCGGCGTCCATCGACTGGCCGTAGGTGTGGTGAGCCTCGTCGGAGAACACGCCAAGATGGGGCAACTGCGCCAACCGCTGCAGGCGACGGTTGGCCACGTCCTGCTTGAGCTGGTCGGCATCGCCGGCACCGGCGAACAGGCTGCCCAAGTCGCCCTTGCGGATAGCCCCCTTCTGGATGCGGATCTTCTCGGTGTTGGTGACGACGATGTTGTAGTGCGAGCCGGGAATTACGTCGATGTCCGGGCTGGCGTCGCGGGTGAAGGACAGCTTGACGCTGGCGGCAAACGGCTTGTGCATCCGCGGCGGCAGGATGCCGTCGAAGGGCATCGTCGCCAGCTCGCGCAAGGATTCGATGATGGTCTTGCCTGGCGCGAACACCAGCGCGTTGTGCACGAAATCCTGGTCCGGATATTCCTGCGCCATGGCGAATTCGGTGGCGATGATGGCGCCGATCAGCATGGTCTTGCCGGCGCCCATGGCCAGGGCGAGGATGTAGCTGGGGTAATCGAGTGTCAGGGTTTCACGGAGAGATTCGAGACGGTGCTGCCTGACAAAGGCGTCGTCACTACGTATGTGCTCGATCAGCGCTTCGAAGCCGTGTTCTTCGGCGTGCTCGCGTACCGCATCGCTGGTCAGGCCGAGCGCCTTGCGGAGTTCCACCTTGGTTGGTGCCAGCTTCTGGTACAGATCGAAGATGCCGGGAGTTTCTTCTACCAGTCGCAGATACCAGTACGTTTCGAGCGCCCTGACCTGCGGGATGCGCAGGAACGGTGGCTGCCCGGCGTCGCGGCCCGAAAGCCAGTCAAGGATTTCTGCGATGGCAGGGCACGCATCGTGCGCATAGCCGGCTGCGCGCCAGCCTGCCAGTTTTTCAACGATCAATTGTGGCAGTTGCATGTGCGGTCGGCTTCCTGCTTAAAAGCAGGAGAACGGCGCCCAACAGGGCGGGATACGCTTAGCTGGAGGGCATCTTCCAAACTAGCAACTTGCTAGAAGGGGATATCGTCGTCCATGTCGTCGAAGCCCGACGACGGCTTGGCGGCGGCGGTTGGCGCGCGGGCAGCCGGCGCGGTGCGCGGCGCCGGTGCGGCACGACGCGGGGCGTCGAAACCGTCGCCGCCATCGTCCGAGGGGCCGCCCATGCCCTGGCGGCTGCCCAGCATCTGCATCTGGTCGACGCGCACCTCGGTGCTGTAGCGGTCCTGGCCGGTCTGCTGGTCCTGCCACTTGCGGGTGCGGATGCTGCCTTCGACGTAGATCTGCGAGCCCTTGCGCAGGTACTGGCCGGCGATCTCGGCCAGGCGGCCGTTGAACACCAGACGGTGCCATTCGGTGTGCTCGCGGGGCTCGCCGCTCTGCTTGTCGCGCCACTTGTCGGTGGTGGCCAGGGTCACGTTGGCCACCTGGTCGCCGCTGGGGAAAGTGCGCATTTCCGGGTCGCGCCCGAGGTTGCCGACGAGGATGACTTTGTTGACGGAGGCCATGGCTTGTTCCTGTAAGGGTGAAGGGGAAACAGCGGTTGAGCGTTCGCTTGTGAACTGGACATTGTGCCGCAAGCGGGCGCGGCGCCGGCCCCTGCCGGAGGGACGGCAGGCTTGCGCGACCGAACGGTTTGGCACCCGGTCGCGGGCCATGGCGGGCCGCGATCGCCAGCGGCTGCCCGCTGCCGGAGCTATGCCGCGGATGCGGTGGATCGCGTCGGCGCCGACGTGCTCGGCACGTACTGCGCCCAGCCCAGCAGCAGCCACAGCGCCGTCAGCGCCCCGGTGACCGCGAACACCGCCGATTCGCCCCAGCGGCTGAACAACCAGCCGCCCAGCGCGCCGCCGGCGAACAGGCCGAGCGACTGCAACGTGTTGTAGACGCCCAGCGCGGCGCCGCGCGCGTTGGCTGGCGCCAAGCGCGAGATCAGGCTCGGCTGCATGGCCTCGACCAGGTTGAAGGCGACGAAGAAGAAGAACATCAGCAGGCCAAGCGTCCACAGCCCCGGTGCGCGCGGCGCCAGCAGCAGGAAGGCCAGCTGCACCAGGAATAGCAGCGCTACTCCCAAGCGCAGCACGGTGCGCATGTGGCCACGCCGCTCGGCCGAGAACAGGCCGCCCATCATCAGGAACGAGGCCAGGATCGCCGGCAGGTACAGGTGCCAGTGCTGAGCCTTGGCCAGGCCGGCCTGCACCAGCAGTCCCGGCACCACCACCCACATCGCCATCTGCACCGTGTGCAGCACGAACACGCCCAGGTCGAGCCGCCACAGGTGCGGGTGCAGCCACACGTCCTGCAGCCGCCCGCGCGGGACGTCCACGTGCTGCACCGGCTCGGCGGGCGTGAACAGCAGCACCACCGCGATGCCGGCCACCGCCAGCGCCGCCGTCAGCCAGAACAGGCCGGCCAGGCCGATGGCGCCGGTCAGCGGCGGCGCCGCCACCAGCGACAGCGCGAACATGGCGGCGATGCTGACACCCACCAGCGCCATCGCCTTGGTGCGCACCTCGTCGCGCGTCAGGTCGGCCAGCAGCGCCGTCACCGCCGCCGACACCGCGCCGGCGCCCTGCAGCGCGCGCCCGGCCACCAGCATCTGCACGCTGCCGGCCATTGCCGCCAGTGCGCTGCCGAGCGCGAACACCACCAGGCCGGCCACGATCACCTTCTTGCGCCCGATGCGGTCCGAGGCCAGCCCCAGCGGCACCTGCATCACCGCCTGCGTCAGCCCGTAGATGCCCATCGCCAGGCCGACCAGCGCCGGGTCGTCGCCGCCCGGGTACCTGGCAGCCTCCAGCACGAACACCGGCAGCACCAGGAACAGGCCCAGCATGCGCAGCGCGAAGATCGCCGCCAGCGACAGGCTGGCGCGCAGCTCGTCGGGTGTCATGCGGTGGCTGTGGGGCGTGGCGGGTGCAGTTGGGGCGGTGGCGGACATCGGGGCGCGGAGCGAAAGGACGCGGCAACGGCTGCGGCCGAAGCGGCTATTGTCGGCGATCCCCTGGCCTGCTTCCGGGCGCGCGCAAAGCGTGGCGCGCGGCGCCCCGGGTGCACGGATCGGCCTGAAAACCGATAATGGCCGGTTGCCCGCACGCCGGGTGCAGTTCGTCATGACCGATCTTTCCCTTCCGATCACGCCCGCCCATGGGGACCCGGGCACCGGCAGCGATGCCGGCCTGCCGCTGGCCGCCGCGCTGCGCCAGCAGCGCATCAGCATCCGGGGCGCGCGCACGCACAACCTGAAGAACATCGACCTCGACATCCCGCGCAACCAGCTGGTGGTGATCACCGGCCTGTCGGGCTCGGGCAAGTCCTCGCTGGCCTTCGACACCCTGTATGCCGAAGGCCAGCGCCGCTACGTCGAGAGCCTCTCCGCCTATGCGCGCCAGTTCCTGCAGCTGATGGACAAGCCCGACGTCGACCTGATCGAGGGCCTGTCGCCGGCGATCGCGATCGAGCAGAAGGCGACCAGCCACAACCCGCGCTCCACCGTCGGCACGGTGACCGAGATCCACGACTACCTGCGGCTGCTGTTCGCGCGCGCCGGCACGCCCTACTGCCCCGAGCACGACGAGCCGCTCACGGTACAGACCGTGAGCCAGATGGTCGACGCCGTGCTAGCGCTGCCGCCGGACACCCGGATCATGATCCTGGCGCCGGTGGCGCGCGAGAAGAAGGGCGAGTTCGGCGAGCTGTTCGAGCAGATGCAGGCGCTGGGCTACGTGCGCTTCCGGGTCGACGGGCGGATCGTGGAAAGCGGCGAGCTGCCCGCATTGAAGAAAGCCGAGAAGCACGACATCGACGTCGTCATCGACCGGCTCAAGGTGCGGCCCGAAGTGACTTCGCGCCTGGCCGACAGCTTCGAGGCCGCGCTGCGGCTGGCCGACGGGCGCGCGATTGCCCTCGAGATGGACAGCGCCGCCGTCGCCGGGCCGTCCCAAGACGGCGGCGCGCCCCCTCGGGGGGCGGACGCGCAGCGGCCGGGGGCCAACACGTTTGGCCAGGAACACCTGTTCAACAGCAAGTTCGCCTGCCCGGTGTGCGGCTACTCGATTCCCGAGTTGGAGCCGCGCCTGTTTTCCTTCAACGCGCCGGCCGGCGCCTGCCCGAGCTGCGACGGCCTGGGCACGACCGAGGTGTTCGACGCCGAGCGCGTGGTCGCCTTCCCCAGCCTGAGCCTGGCCAGCGGCGCCATCAAGGGCTGGGACCGGCGCAACAGCTATTACTTCGCGTTGATCGAAAGCCTGGCCAGCCACTACAGATTCGATGTCGAGACCCCGTTCGAGCAGCTGCCTGAGGCCGTGCAGCAGGCCATCCTGCACGGTTCGGGCGACGAGGACATCGAGTTCTGCTACGCTTTCGAGAGCGGCGCCGCGAGTGGCCGCAAGGTCAGCAAGAAGCACCCCTTCGAAGGCATCCTGCCCAACATGGCGCGGCGCTACCGTGAGACCGATTCGGCCGTGGTGCGCGAGGAACTGGCGCGCTACCGCAGCCAGCAGCCCTGCCCGGACTGCGGCGGCACGCGCCTGCGCAAGGCGGCGCGCCACGTGCGCATCGGCGAGGGCGAGCAGGCGCGCGCGATCTACGAGATCAGCCACATCACCCTGGGCGAGGCCAGGCAGTACTTCGACACCTTGCAGCTCAGCGGCGCCAAGGCCGAGATCGCCGACAAGGTGGTGCGCGAGATCGGCAACCGGCTCAAGTTCCTCAACGATGTCGGCCTGAACTACCTGAGCCTCGAGCGCAGCGCCGAGACGCTGTCCGGCGGCGAGGCCCAGCGCATCCGCCTGGCCAGCCAGATCGGCAGCGGCCTGACGGGCGTGATGTACGTGCTGGACGAGCCCAGCATCGGCCTGCACCAGCGCGACAACGACCGCCTGATCGGCACCCTGCAGCACCTGCGCGACCTCGGCAACAGCGTGCTGGTGGTCGAGCACGACGAGGACATGATGCGCGCCGCCGACCACATCATCGACCTTGGCCCCGGCGCCGGCGTGCACGGCGGGCGCGTGATGGCGCAGGGGCGTTTCGACGAGATCGCGGCGGCGCCCGAATCGGTGACCGGCCAGTTCCTGAGCGGCCGGCGCCGCATCCCGATCCCGCGGCGGCGTGTGGCGCGCCTGCGGCCGGCTGGCACGGACGCCGAGGGCCGTGAGCTGGCGCAGCGCATCCGCATCGTCGGCGCCAGTGGCCACAACCTGCGCGACGTCACGGTCGACTTCCCCATCGGCCTGTTCACCTGCGTCACCGGCGTGTCGGGTTCGGGCAAGTCGACCCTGGTCAACGACACCCTGTACACCGCCGCCGCGCGCGCCATCCACCGCGCGCACGCCGAACCGGCGCCGCACGAGGCGATCGAGGGGCTGGAGCAGCTGGACAAGGTGATCGCGGTCGACCAGTCGCCGATCGGCCGCACGCCGCGCAGCAACCCGGCCACCTACACCGGCCTGTTCACGCCGATCCGCGAGCTGATGGCCGAGACCGCGATGGCGCGCGAGCGCGGCTACGGACCCGGCCGCTTCTCCTTCAACGTGCCGCAGTCGTCAGGCGGCGGGCGCTGCGAGGCCTGCCAGGGCGACGGCGTGGTGAAGGTCGAGATGCACTTCCTGCCCGACGTCTACGTGCCCTGCGACGTCTGCCATGGCCGCCGCTACAACCGCGAGACGCTGGAAGTGCAGTGGAAGGGCCGCGACATCGCGCAGATCCTGGACATGACGGTGGAGCAGGCGCACGCCTTCTTCAAGGACCAGCCGGGCATCGCGCGCAAGTTGCAGACGCTGCTGGACGTCGGCCTGAGCTACATCACGCTGGGCCAGAGCGCGACCACGCTATCGGGCGGCGAGGCGCAGCGTGTCAAGCTGGCGCAGGAACTCAGCAAGCGCGACACCGGCCGCACGCTCTACATCCTGGATGAACCGACCACCGGCCTGCACTTCGCCGACATCGAACTGCTGCTGCAGGTGCTGCACCAGTTGCGCGACGCCGGCAACACCATCGTCGTGATCGAGCACAACCTCGACGTCATCAAGACCGCCGACTGGCTGATCGACCTCGGCCCCGAGGGCGGCGACGGCGGCGGCATGGTGGTGGCCCAGGGCACGCCGGAACAGGTGGCGGCCAACCCAGCCAGCCACACGGCGCGCTACCTGCGACCGCTGCTCTGAAGCTGGTAGCGGCGGCGGTCCGCGTGCCGGCCGTGGCAGCCGGATAAGCATCTGACCAATCTGTATTTGGCTTATCCGCCGCAACGACCAGAATAAGCGGTTGTGATCGACTCTGATGGTGGCCCATGCGGCACAAGTTACTGACCTTTCTCCTGGCGCTGACCGGTTGGCTGCTGGCCGGCGTGGCCTGGGCCGCGACGCCGCTGTTGACGCCGCGGGAGCTGCAGGCGCTGCTTGCGGCGAGCGAGCCGCGCGTCATCGACCTGCGCGCGCCGGCCGACTACCAGAAGCAGCACCTGCCGGGTGCGGTGTCGGCGCCTTATGGACGCTGGCGCGGACCCGCCTCCAACCCGGGCGAGTTGCCACCGCCGGCCGCGCTGACGGCGCTGGTGCAGGAACTGGGCCTGACACCCGAGACGCATGCGGTGATCGTCTACGCCGGTGCCGACGCAACCGACTTCGGCTCGGCCGCGCGCGTCTACTGGACGCTCAAGAGCCTGGGCGCGCAGGAGCTGTCGATCCTCAACGGCGGCCTCAAGGCCTGGCAGGCCGCCGGCCTGCCGCTCAGCACGCAGCCGCACCGGGTGGCCGCAAGCGATTGGCAACCCACGCTCAGCACGCGCTGGCTGAGCACGCTGGATGACGTCAAGGGGCAGCTCGATGGGCAGGGCGCACTGCTGGTCGATTCGCGCCCCGCGCCCTTCTTCCAGGGCCACAAGCTGCATGGCGCCGCCAAGGTCGGCGGCACCCTGCCCGGCGCCGTCAACCTGGACAGCAACCTGTTCTTCGCGCCCAAGAGCGCCACGCTGATGGACGCGGCGCAATTGGCCGCCAGGGCCGAGGTGCTGCCGGACCGCGCCGGCGAGCCCACGGTGGCGTTCTGCAACACCGGCCACTGGGCCGCCACCGACTGGTTCGTGCTGTCGGAGGTGCTGGGCCGCCCCGACGTGAAGCTCTACCCTGGTTCGATGGTCGAATGGAGCCAGGCCGATACGCCACTGCCGATGACCAACGTGCCGAGCCGGCTGGCGCAACTGCGCTACCAGCTGATGAACTGGTCGCACCGCAACCTGGGGACCCAGGCACCATGAATACTCTTGTCACCCTGCGCGGCCTGGACCCGGCCGCCCGTTCCCCCGTCCCCGGCGCCTGGTTGCACCGCGCGCCGCTGGCGCTGTCGGTGCTGGCGCTGTTCGGCTGGCTGCTGTGG
>NZ_DAOMOQ010000066.1:0-9105 GCF_035444425.1 Ottowia sp.
TCGAGGCGCCGGGCAAGTTCCAGGTCAGCGACGGGGCGACGATGCTGGCGCAGGTCAAATAGCCCCTTGAGCCGCTGGCGCGGCTTCCCCCCAGGGGGACGTCGCCAGTGGCCGGGCCAAGCCCGCTCCACGGCGGCCGCTGGACTGGCCTGCTCTGCGGCCCGTTCTGGCGCATGCTGCGCGGCGCCGGATGTGTTTGTCTTGCGGGATGGGCGGCTTGTGTCGGTGTGCGGTGCTTCTTGTATGAGCGGTGGCCGCCGCGAAGCGACCCACTGATCAGTCCAGGTCGACCTTGAGATAGTGCGCGCCCGGCAGGGGGTTGTGGTAGTAGGGCGGGATTTCCTCGAAACCGAGGTCTTCGTACAGCGCACGCGCGGACTCCATGTCGTCCAGCGTGTCCAGCAGCACCGAGGCATAGCCCAGGCGGGTACCGGCTTCCAGCGCCGCCTCGGCCAGCTGGCGGCCCAGGCCGAAGCCGCGGAAAGCCTTGCGCACGTACAGGCGCTTCATCTCGGCCGCATTCGAATAGTCGACGTCATCGATCGGACGCAGGCCACAGCAGCCGGCCAGTTCGCCATCGACCAGCGCCAGCAGCAGCGTGCCGCGCGGCGCGGCGTAGTCACCCGGCAGCGCCGCCAGTTCCTCTTCGAAGCCCTGGAAGCACAGGTCCACGCCCAGCTGCTCCGCATACTCGCGAAACAGCGCGCGCGCTGCATCCAGCTGATCCGGTTCGACGGCGACGACGAGATCGATGGGCGGACGGGGCTCCACTGGGCTAACAACAGGGGTAGGGGGTACGGAGCAGTCCAGTTTAGCCCAGCATCGGCTGTGCGCCCAGTTGCACCACCCAGTACACCACGGCAGCTGCCAGCCCCAGCAGCACCAGCGCCAGCAGGCGGCTGCCGGCGCTGTCGCGTGCCACCGGCACCGGCTCGGCCAGATGCTTGTCGCCCGACAGCATCGGCACGATGAGGTTCTGCCGTCGCAGCATGTAGACCAGGATCGCCAGCACGTGCAGCGCCACCAGTCCGATCACCAGATACTGGCCGAAGTTGATGTGCCAGGAGGTCAGCCGGTCGATCGTCGCGCCCGAGACCAGCGAGGTCAGCGGGCCGGAGAAGGCGATCTCGTCATCGGCGAACAGGCCCGAGCCGACCTGCAGCGCCAGCACCGTCAGCATGGCGAATACCGACAGCGAACCAAGCGGGGTGTGGCCCGCGGTGTCGGTGGCGCTGGCCCCACCGCTGAGGTAGCGCCTGAGGCTGGCCGGGGTCGGCAGGAAGCTGGCAAAGCGCGACCAGTGGCCGCCGACGAAACCCCACAGCAGTCGAAACAGCAGCAGCGCGAACACCGCGTAGCCGAGCCGGATGTGCAGGTTCATCGCATTGCCGCCCACCTTGGCGGCGACGATCATCGCGATGACGCATGCGGCCAGGGTCCAGTGGAAAAGGCGGGTCGGCAGATCCCAGATGCGGATTTTTTGCATGGTGGTGATACGTTTGCTTAACACTTCGGCGCTATGCTGTGCCGGCAGTCGCCGAGTTTAGTGAGCTTTGCCGCGAAACGGGGGCTGCGCGGCGGGTTGTTGCCCGTCTTCCATTCAACCCAAGGAGTTTCCACGATGAAGCCAATGATCCGTGCCCTTGCCGTGCTGGCTGTCACCGCCGCCGTGAGCGTGCCCGCCGCGGCGCAGTTCGCCAAGGCCGAAGACGCCATCAACTACCGTCAGAGTGCGTTCGCGCTGCTCGGTCACCACTTCGGCCGCCTGGGCGCGATGGCGAACGGCAAGATGCCTTACGACGCCGCCGTCGCCGCGTCCGATGGCGAGATCATCGCGCTGGTTTCCAAGCTGCCGATCACCGGCCTGGTGCCCGGCTCCGAGAAGGGTCACGACACCCGGGCCAAGCCGGAGCTGTGGAAGGAAATGCCCAAGGTCAAGGAGCTCTACCAGGACATGACGACCGAGGTCCAGAAGGTCTCGGTGGCGGCCAAGAGCGGCAGCCTGGACCAGCTCAAGGCGGCTTTCGGCCCGGCGGCACAAAGCTGCAAGGCCTGCCACGACAACTACCGTGCCAAGTGACGCCGGCATGTTGATGCCCTGGCTCTGAACGAAAAAGCCGTGCATTGCACGGCTTTTTCATCGCGATCGCGGCTGTTGCACGCTCAGGCCGCCGCCAGCAGCTTTTCGATCAGCTTGTGCAGTTCGTCGAAATCGGGTGCGCCGACGTACTTCTTC
This sequence comes from Ottowia sp., assembly GCF_035444425.1. Taxonomy (GTDB): domain Bacteria; phylum Pseudomonadota; class Gammaproteobacteria; order Burkholderiales; family Burkholderiaceae_C; genus Ottowia. The sequence continues at coordinate 2,237 of NZ_DAOMOQ010000066.1, forward strand.
ACGATCTCGCCCTGCTTGTTGACGATGTAGGTGGTGGGCGTCAGCTTGACGTCGCCCCAGGCCTTGGCGACGGCGCCGGTGTTGTCGATGGCGACCTTGAACGGCAGCTTGCGCGTCTCGGCGAAATTGATCACGTAGGCCGGCGGGTCGTACTGCATGGCTACCGCCACGGTGTCGTAGCCCTGGTCCTTGAACTTGTCGTAGGTGGAGACGATCTGCGGCATCTCGGCCACGCAGGTGGTGCAGCTGGTGGCCCAGAAATTGACCAGCGTGACCTTGCCGCGGAAGTCCTGCGTCGTCTTGCTGCTGCCATCCAGCAGCACGAAGGTGGCATCGGGCGCCGCATCCTTGCCGCAGGCGCTCAGGCCGAGCGCGGAGGCCAGGAGCGCGACCAGGGTGAGGCGGCGGGTCGGGTGATTCAGCATGGGGTTGATTCTAGAAAACTGGTCCAGCCACGGCGAAAGGACGGGAACTCTTGCATTGCGAAACACGCTGCAATTGAATGACTCGCAAACGGCGTCAGAGTTCACCGCGCTTCGGCGCGTGCGCATGGACGGCCTCGGTCCGATGGCCGAACGGTGCGACGCCTTGCAGCCTTGGGCTGGCTGGCCTGAGCCTGGTGGCCGTCCGGGCGTGGGCCTCAGTTCGCCAGTTCCAGCAGGATCCGGTTGAATGCCTCCGGCGCGCTGATCATAGGGTCGTGCCCGGTCTGCAGTTCGACCACCCGGCTGCCCGGCAGCCAGGCGCCGTCCCAGAAGCCGGCGTCGGTGATGCGCGGGCGGATCGAGTCGATGGTGCCGAGCGAAGGCTGCACGCAGCTGATGTAGGTGCGCGGCACCCTGGCCACGCGGCGGGGGTCGAACTGCAGCGGATCCTGGTAGGTGCGGCCCGGGTGCGGCGTCTGGCGGCGTCGGACCCATTCGTAGTCGGCCTCGGCCAGACCGAACACGGTGGGGTCGGGCGCCGGAAAGCTGTAGGTGGGGCTGATCTCGGCCGCGTGCAGGCGCTCGCGCAGGGTCGGGCCGGCGTGGGTCGAGCTCCAGCTTTCGCCCGGCCTGGGCACCACCGCATCGACGTAGACCAGGTGCGCGAGCGTGCCCGGTGGCTCGCGGTCGGCCACTGCGGTGCCGAGCATGCCGGCGTACGAATGCACCACCAGGATGCAGTCATCCAGTTCCTCGGCTGCCAGCGCGTTGCGCACGTCAGCGATGTGCGTCTGTAGCGTGATGCCGGGCGCCAGCAGGTGCGCGCGTTCGCCGCAACCGGTCAGTGTGACGGCGTGCGCGCGGTGGCCGGCGCGGATCAGGGTGTTCAGCGTGTGGCGCCAGTACCAGGCGCCGCCCCAGGCGCCGTGGACGAGCAGGTAGTTGGCCATGCAGGTTCTCCTCGTGGGTTCGACGGGCGTTGGCGCGCCGCCTATCCGATCACCTGCTGCGCCCGCAGGGCGGCCAGCCGCGCCGCGTCGCAGCCCAGCAGTTCCGTCAGCACCTCGTCGGTGTGCTGGCCCAGCAGCGGTGGCGGCAGATCGGTGCGCACCGGGGTCCTTTCCAGCTTCAGCGGGCTGGCCACCAGCTTCAGGTCGGCTTTCAGCGGATGCTGCCAGTGCGTGACCATGCCGCGCGCGCGCACCTGCGGGTCGTCGAACACCTCAGCCAGGTTGTTGATGGCGCCGCAGGGCACCTTGGCCGCTTCCAGCGCGGCCAGCCAGTCGGCCTTGCTGCGCGTCTTCATGATCTCGGCCAGCTGCGGCACCAGCAGCGCACGGTGCGTGACGCGGTCGCGGTTCTTGACGAAGCGTGCGTCCTCGGCCAGCGCGGGGCAGTCGGCCACCTGGCAGAACTTGGCGTACTGGCTGTCGTTGCCGACCGCCAGGATGATGAAGTCCTGGCTGCCGTCCGGCTTGGGTGCGACTTCGAACACCTGGTAGGGCACGATGTTCTGGTGCGCGTTGCCGGCGCGGCCGGGCACCTTGCCGCTGACCAGGTAGTTTGCGCCCAGGTTGGCCAGCATGGCGGTCTGCGTGTCCAGCAGCGCCATGTCGAGGAACTGGCCCTCGCCGCTGCGCTCGGCATGGCGCAGCGCCGCCAGGATGCCGACGGTGGCGTACATGCCGGTGAACAGGTCGGCCACCGCCACCCCGACCTTCTGCGGGCCGCCGCCGAGGTCGTCGCGCTCGCCGGTGATGCTCATCAGCCCGCCCATGCCCTGGATCGCGTAGTCGTAGCCGGCACGCTCGGCGTAGGGGCCGGTCTGGCCGAAGCCGGTCAGACTGCAGTAGACCAGCTTCGGATTGATCGCCTTGAGGCTGGCGTAATCCAGTCCGTAGCGCGCCATGTCGCCGACCTTGAAGTTCTCGATGAACACCTGGCAGTGCGCCGCCAGCTCGCGGATCAGCTGCTGGCCTTCCGGTTTGGCGATGTCGCAGGTCACCGAGCGCTTGTTGCGGTTGGTTCCCAGGTAGTAGGCGGCCTCGTGCGATTCCTGCCCGTCGTCGCCGAGCAGGAAGGGCGGGCCCCAGGTGCGGGTGTCGTCGCCGCTGCCGGGGCGCTCGATCTTGATCACGTCCGCCCCCAGGTCGGCCAGGGTCTGGGTGCACCAGGGGCCCGCGAGGACGCGGGAAAGGTCGAGGACACGGATACCGTCGAGCGTATTCATGGGCTGGCATTGTCGCGGCATTCCGGCGCGGCGCGCATCACCGGCGACGCCAAATGGTCCGGCGCGGCCGGTCGATAATCGCGCCCATGCCTGTTTTCCCACCCGTTGCCGGCGCGCTGGCGGCGCTCGTGCTGGCCGCCTGCACGCCGCAGCTGAACTGGCGTGAACTGCGCCTGGCGCCGACCAGCGCCACCGCGCTGCTGCCGTGCAAGCCCGACCACGCCGAACGCAGCGTGCCGCTGGGCGGCGAGCCGACCATGCTGGTGGTCAACGGCTGCGATGCCGGTGGCGCCACCTTCGCGCTGATGACCGCCAGGGTGGCCGCCGGCCGCGCGCCGGATGCGCTGCTGGCCGGCTGGCAGCAGGCCACGCTGGCCAACATGGGCGCCAGCGACGCGGCCGAGCGCCAGCCCTTTCATCCGCCCAACGCCCTGCCGCTGGCGCACGCGCAGCGCCTGGTGGCGCAAGGGCAGAAGGCCGATGGCCAGGCCGTGCTCGCGCAGGCGGTGTGGAGCGCGCGTGCCGCCGACGATGGCGGCACCGAGCTGCTGCACGCCGTGATGTACGCACCCAAGGCGCAGCCCGATGTGGCGGACGCCTTCTTTGCCGGCATCAAGTGGCCATGACGACCGCTGCCCCCGATGCCGCGCAGGAGATGCTGCCGCGCCGCGCCGCCGTCGCGGTGTTCCTGGCGTTCGCGCTGGCCTACTTCTTCTCGGCGCTGCTGCGTGCGGTCACCGCCACGCTGTCGCCGGTGCTGACGGCCGAGTTCAGCCTGCATGCACGCGACCTCGGCCTGCTGGCCGGTGGCTATTTCCTCGGTTTTGCCGCCATGCAGCTGCCGCTCGGCGCCTGGCTGGACCGGCACGGGCCGAAGAAGGTGATCCTCGGCCTGCTGACGGTGGCGGTGCTCGGCTGCGTGGTGTTCGCCGTCGCCGGTGGCTTCGCCGGCTTGATGGCGGCGCGGCTGCTGATGGGCGCCGGCGTGGCGGCCTGCCTGATGGCGCCGCTGACCGGCTACCGGCGCTGGTTCGATGCCGGCACCCAGCTGCGCGCCAACGCCTGGATGCTGATGACCGGCTCGCTCGGCATGCTGGCGTCGACGCTGCCGGTGCAGTGGCTGCTGCCGGTGATCGGCTGGCGCGGCGTGTCCTGGGTGGTGGCGGCGCTGATCGCGGTGGCGATGGGGGTGATCGTGCTGATCGTGCCGCGCTGGCGCAGCGCGACGGCGGCGCCGGGTACCGACGCCAAGCCGGCCGCACAGCAGGGCTCCTACGCCGACATCGCGCGCAACGCCTATTTCCGCCACGCCACACCGCTTGGCATGGTCTGCTTCGGCGGCATGGTGGCGATCCAGTCGCTGTGGGCCGGGCCGTGGATGACGCGCGTCAGTGGCGCCACGCCGCTGGCGGCGGCCACCGGCCTGTTCTGGATCAACCTGAGCATGCTGGTCACCTTCTGGAGCTGGGGTATGCTGCTGCCGCGCATGACGGCACGCGGCATCTCGGTCGACAGCCTGGTCGCGCGCATCCAGCCGTTCAGCTTCGCGGCGCTGGCGCTGCTGGTGTTGCTGGGTCCAGCCGCCGGTGGCTGGAGCTTCGTGCTGCTGGCGCTGTACTGCGTGCTGACCACGCCGTCGGCGCAGGTGCAGCCGGTGGTGGCGCTGGCGTTTCCGTCGCACCTGGCCGGGCGCGTGCTGTCGGCCTACAACCTGGTGATCTTCGTCGGCATCTTCCTGGTGCAATGGGGCATCGGCCTGGGCGCTGACGCCTTCGAGGCCGTGGGCTGGTCGGCGGCCGATGCGCTGCGTGGCGCCATGGGCGCGTTCGGCGCGCTCAGCCTGGCCTGCTGGCTGCACTTCGTGCTCAGCGGGCGTCGATAATCCGTTGCCATGAACGCCGTCCTGCTGGTCGCCCACGCCCCGCTGGCGCACGCGCTGCGCGAGGCGGCGCTGCACGTGTTCGCCGAGGCCGCGGCCGAAATCGCCGCTGTCGACGTGCTGGCCGAGGCGACGCCCGAAGCCAGCCTGGCCGCGGTGCAGGCGGCGCTGGCAGGCCTGCCGTGCGAAGGCGGCGTGCTGATCCTGGCCGACGTGCTGGGCGCCACGCCCTGCAACGTGGCGCAGCGGCTGGTCGATGGCCAGCGCACGCAACTGGTGACCGGCGTCAACCTGCCGATGCTGCTGCGCGCGCTGACCTACCGGCACGAGCCGCTGCCCAGCATGCGGGACAAGGCGTTGGCCGGCGGCACCCAGGGCATCATGCCGCTGCCGCTGACGGCGCCCCAGGACCAGGCCCAACCAACACCCCATGATCCAGAACCAGATCACCATCAGCAATAAGCTGGGCCTGCACGCCCGCGCCGCCGCCAAGCTGACCAAGCTGGCCGGCAGCTACCCCTGCGAAGTGTGGATGAGCCGCGGCGAGCGCCGCATCAACGCCAAGAGCATCATGGGCGTGATGATGTTGGCCGCCGGCATCGGTAGCGTGGTGACCCTGGAGACCGACGGCGAACAGGAGCAGCAAGCCATGGACGCGCTGCTGGCGCTGATCAACGACAAGTTCGGGGAGGGGGAATGAACTCCCCCCTGAGTCGCTGCGCGCCTTCCCCCCTGAGGGGGGACAACGCTGGTGGTCGGGGGAACCCCGACCACGGCGTTCTGGCATGGCCTGATCCGCAGCCTTTTGTTGGCCTTGCTGCGCAGGCCTCTGAAAACACAGAGGCTTCCAGCGTCTGCGGTATGTCAGTGGCCTGGCGGGGCGCCGCATGACCTTTTCCATCCACGGCATCCCGGTCTCGCGCGGCATCGCCATTGGCCGGGCCGTGCTGGTGACGTCGAGCCGGGTCGATGTCACGCACTACTTCATCCAGCCCGACCAGGTCCAGGAGGAGCTGCAGCGCCTGCGCCTGGCGCGTGATGCGGTGGTGGAGGAGCTGCAGCGGCTGCAGCAGGAGATGCCCAGGGACGCGCCGCCCGAACTCGACGCGCTGCTCGACGTGCACCTGATGCTGCTGCAGGACGAGTTGATGGGCGCCGGCGTGCGCCAGTGGATCAAGGAGCGCCTGTACAACGCCGAATGGGCGCTGGTCACGCAGCTGGAGCTGGTCTCGCGCCAGTTCGACGAGATGGAGGATCCCTACCTGCGCGAGCGCAAGGCCGATCTGGAACAGGTGGTCGACCGCGTGCTGCGCCGCCTTAAGGGCGCGGCCGCGCCGGTGGCTGCGCCGCCACAGCGCCCGCCGCGTCAGCAGGATCTGGGGCTGGACGACACGGAGGACGTGCCGCTGGTGCTGGTGGCGCACGATCTGTCGCCGGCCGACATGCTGCAGTTCAAGAAGAGCGTGTTCGCTGGCTTCGTCACCGATGTCGGCGGCAAGACCAGCCACACCGCCATCGTGGCGCGCAGCATGGACATTCCGGCGGTGGTCGGCGCGCGCTCGGCCAGCCACCTGGTGCGGCAGGACGACTGGATCATCATCGATGGCGACGCCGGCGTGATGATCGTCGACCCGTCGCCCATCATCCTGGCCGAGTACGGCTACAAGCAGCGCCAGGGCGAGCTCGAGCGCGGCCGCCTGGCGCGCCTGCGCAACACGCCAGCGGTCACGCTCGACGGGCAGAAGATCGAACTGCTGGCCAACATCGAGCAGCCCGAGGATGCTGCTGCCGCGCTGGCCGTGAGCGCCGTCGGCGTCGGTCTGTTCCGCACCGAGTTCCTGTTCATGGGCCGCGAGGGCAAGCTGCCCGACGAGGACGAGCAGTACCAGGCCTACCGCGGTGCGGTGGACGGCATGCACGGCATGCCGGTGACCATCCGCACCATCGACATCGGCGCCGACAAGCCGCTCGACGACCGGCGCCCCGACACCCATCTGAACCCGGCGCTGGGGCTGCGCGCTATCCGCTGGAGCCTGTCGGAGCCGGCCATGTTCCTGACCCAGCTGCGCGCCATCCTGCGCGCCGCGGCGCACGGACGGGTGCAGCTGCTGATCCCGATGCTGGCGCACGCCAGCGAGATCCGCCAGACGCTGGAGCTGATCGACAAGGCGCGCGCGCAACTCGACGAGCGCGGCCAGGTGCATGGGCCGGTCAGGCTCGGCGCCATGATCGAGGTGCCGGCGGCGGCGCTGTCGCTGCGCCTGTTCCTGAAGCACTTCGACTTCCTGTCGATCGGCACCAACGACCTGATCCAGTACACGCTGGCGATCGACCG
>NZ_DAOMOQ010000067.1:0-8695 GCF_035444425.1 Ottowia sp.
TGGTCGGAGCGGCGGGATTCGAACTCGCGACCCTCTGCTCCCAAAGCAGATGCGCTACCAGGCTGCGCTACGCTCCGACAAAGCAGAGATTCTAACCTGCGGCGCGCGACGCCGATACTGCGATCAGCGCCGCTGGTACTGGGTCTGGCCGAACAGCACTTCCATCTCCGCGGCCGTGCGCACCGGTTTGCGCCGATCGGCCAGCACTTCCACGCCGCGCTGCACGGCGGGGCGTTCGGCGACGCGGTCGAACCAGGTCTTCAGCGCTGGGTAGTCGGCCCAGTCGATGCCCTGCCGTTCCCAGCCGCGCAGCCAGGGGAAGATGGCGATGTCGGCGATGCTGTAGTCGCTGCCGGCGATGTAGGCGCCGCTCGAGGCGATCTGTCTGTCCATCACGCCGTACAGGCGCCGGGCCTCGTTGGTGTAGCGCTGGATGCCGTAGTCGATCTTCTCGGGCGCGTAGACACGGAAGTGGTGCGCCTGGCCCAGCATGGGGCCGACGCCGCCCATCTGGAACATCAGCCATTGCATGACCTGCCATCGGCCACGCTCATCGTGCGGCATGAACCGGCCGGACTTGCCGGCCAGGTAGAGCAAGATGGCGCCGGATTCGAAGATCGAGATCGGCTGGCCATCGGGACCATCCGGATCGACGATGGCCGGGATGCGGTTGTTGGGGCTGATCTGCAGGAATTCGGGCGCGAACTGGTCGCCGGCGCCGATGTCGATGGCGTGCACGCAGTAGGGCAGGGCGCACTCCTCCAGCATGATGTGCACCTTGTGGCCGTTGGGCGTGGGCCAGGAGTAGACGTCGATTATCGGCTTGGTCGGTCAGCGGGTTGGCAGGATGCAGCCATTGTGGGCTGTCCGGGCCACCTGTGCAGCGCTGGGCGTTTGCATGACGTCGGAAGCCAGGCGACCTTCCGCCGGGAGGTCGTTTCCTGCCCGGGTCAGGTCACATGCTGCCTGGATGCAACCGCTGCGCTTGGCCAGCGCCTCCAATCAGGGCATCTTGACTGCATGCCTGGCCAGTTCCAGCTTGGCCAGCGCGTTGCGGTGCACCTCGTCGGGACCGTCGGCAAAGCGCAGCGTGCGCTGGTTGGCGTAGCTGAAGGCGAGCGGGAAGTCCTGGCTGATGCCGGCGCCGCCGTGCGCCTGCATGGCCCAGTCGAGGATGCGGGTCGACATGTTGGGCGCGACGATCTTGATCATGGCGATCTCGGCCTTGGCCACCTTGTTGCCGACGGTGTCCATCATGTAGGCGGCCTTGAGCGTCAGCAGGCGCGCCTGCTCGATCATGCAGCGCGACTCGGCGATGCGCTCGCGCCACACGCCCTGCTCGGAGATGCGGCGGCCGAAGGCCACGCGCTGGTTCAGGCGCTTGCACATCAGCTCCAGCGCGACCTCGGCGGCACCGATCGAGCGCATGCAGTGGTGGATGCGCCCCGGGCCCAGGCGCCCCTGGGCGATGGCGAAGCCCTGGCCCTCGCCGACCAGCAGGTTGCCGGCTGGCACGCGCACGTTCTTCAGCTCGACCTCCATGTGGCCGTGCGGCGCGTCGTCGTAGCCGAACACGCTGAGGTGCCGGATCACCTTGACGCCGGGCGCGTCGGACGGCACCAGGATCATCGACTGCTGGGCGTGGCGCGGCGCCTCGGGATCGGTCTTGCCCATCACGATGTAGACCTTGCAGCGTGGGTCGCCGGCGCCGGAGGACCACCACTTGCGGCCGTTGATGACGTACTCGTCGCCGTCGCGGCGGATCTCGCACTCGATGTTGGTGGCATCCGACGAGGCCACGGCCGGCTCGGTCATCAGGAAGGCCGAGCGGATCTCGCCGCGCAGCAGCGGCTCCAGCCACTGGTCCTTGTTGGCCTCGGAGCCGTAGCGCTCCAGCGTCTCCATGTTGCCGGTGTCGGGCGCCGAGCAGTTGAACACCTCGGGCGCCCAGGGCACGCGGCCCATGATCTCGCACAGCGGCGCGTATTCGAGGTTGCTCAAGCCCTCGGGCGCGCGAGTGGATTTCGGCAGGAACAGGTTCCACAGACCGGCGGCGCGTGCCTTGGGCTTGAGCTCCTCCGCGATCTTCGTCGGCACCCAGGCGTTGCCCTTGGCGCGGTTGGCCGCGATCTCCTCGAGATAGGCGTTCTCGTTCGGGTAGATGTGCTCGTCCATGAAGGCCAGCAAGCGTGCCTGCAGTTCCTTGACCTTGGGGCTGTACTCGAAGTCCATGTCGGTTCCTTTCGGTGTTCGATGATCGTGTGTGGGCGCCGCTAGGCCTGCTGCGCGAACTTCCAGGCCAGTTCGGCCATCGGCCGTGCGCCGGCGCCGCTGGCCCTGGCCTGCGCGCTGCTGGCGGTGCCGGCCTCGACCCGCTTGGCGATGCCTTGCAGGATGGCGGCAATGCGGAACATGTTGTAGGCTAGGTAGAAGTTCCAGTCCGGTGCCAGCGCCTCGGGCGTGGTGAAGCCGGTGCGCTCGCAGTAGCGACGGATGTATTCCTGCTCGCTCGGGATGCCAAGCTTGGCGATGTCGACGCCGCCGATGCCGCGGAAGGCGCCGGGCGGGATGTGCCAGGCCATGCAGTGGTAGCTGAAGTCGGCCAGTGGGTGGCCGAGCGTCGACAGCTCCCAGTCCAGCACCGCCAGCACGCGCGGCTCGTCGGGGTGGAACATCAGGTTGTCGAGCCGGTAGTCGCCATGCACGATGCTGACCAGGCTGTCGTCACGTGCGCTAGGCGGCATGTGGGCGGGCAGCCAGTCGATCAGCCGGTCCATCTCAGGAATCGGCTGCGTGACCGAGGCGACGTACTGCTTGCTCCAGCGGCCGATCTGGCGCTCGAAGTAGTTGCCGGGTCGGCCGTAGTGCTCAAGCCCGCACGCCTTGTAATCGACCTTGTGCAGCGCCGCGATGACGCGGTTCATCTCGTCGTAGATCTCGGCCCGCTGCGCGTTGCTCATACCGGGCAGGGTCTGGTCCCACAGCACGCGGCCATCGACGAACTCCATCACGTAGAAGGCGCGGCCGATCACCGACTCGTCCTCGCACAGGGCGTGCATCCTGGCGACCGGCACGTCGGTGGCGTGCAGGCCGCGCATGACGGCGAACTCGCGCTCGATGGCGTGCGCCGAGGGCAGCAGCCTGGCCACCGGACCGGGCTTGGCACGCATCACGTAGCTCTGCGTCGGCGTGACGAGCTTGTAGGTGGGGTTGGACTGGCCGCCCTTGAATTGCTCCACGCTCAAGGGGCCGGCAAAGCCGTCGAGGTGCTGCGCCAGCCACGCGCCGAGTGCGTCGGTGTCGACGGCGTGGGCTTCGGAAACCGGACGGGTGCCGGTGAATTGCTCGGTGTTGCTCATGCCGTCCGGGTCTGCTCCTGTCCTAGCCTTCGGCTTCGCCGATGCGCCGCAGCGCGGCCCCATCGCGCACCACCAAGCCGGCGGGCTCGATGCGGATCACGCCCTCGCGCTCCATGGTCTTGAGTTCCTGGTTGACCCGCTGGCGCGACGCGCCCAGCAGCTGCGCGAGTTCTTCCTGCGCCAGTTGCAGCGTGATGCGCATCTCGTCCGCTGTGCCCGGTACCGGCGTGCCATAACTGCGCAGCAGGTGGCCGAGCTGCTTGGCCAGGCGCGCGCGCAGCGGCAGTGCGCTCAGGTCTTCCACCTGGCCGAACAGCAGGCGGATGCGCCGCGCGTGCAGCTTCAGCAAGGCCTCGTACAGCTCCGGATGCTGCGACAGAATGCGCTGGAAATCGGCGCGCGTCACGCCCACGGTGGTGGTGGGGCCATGCGCGTAGGCATCGTGGGTGCGCCGGTCGCCGTCGAACATCGCCACGTCGCCGAACCAGATGCCGGGCTCCACGTAGGTCAGCGTGATCTGCTTGCCGGTCAGCGTGGTCGAGCACACGCGCACCGAACCCTTGGCACAGGCGATCCACTGTTCGGCCTGGTCGCCGCGGGCGCAGATCATGTCGCCGTCGTGGTAGCGTTTGACGTAGGCGCATCGGAGGATGTCGTGCCGCAGTGAAGGGGAGAGGGAGGAAAACCAGCGACCACTGTTGATCGCCTCGCGTTCCTCCATGGTAAGAATGGGGTCGTCCATGGGCTGTCTTGCGGGTGACTTGTGTCAGGGGTGATTGTCGCGTGCGGGACCGTTCCCGGCGCGCGGCCATGCGGCAAGCGCGAATCTTCGCACCGGTGCGCCAACTGCGGTGTTCAGTACGGCGGCGGGCCAGTGCGCGCAGTTTCGTCGAGCAGATCTCGAGGAATCGTCCGAATGGCGCGTTTGCCGCGCCGCTGCGCGGAACGCCGGCAGTCTGCCGATCACGCGTTCGATGTCTCTCTTGCGCTGAGCTGCCGCGGTTAGCTTGCTGCGTTATTCGTAGCGCGGCGTCTGCTTGTTCAGAAAGGCGGCGATGCCGATGCCGCCGTTGACGTGGTGCAGGTTCTTGACGAACTGGTCGCGCTCGGCCGCCAGATGGGTCGGCAGGTCGTGGGCGCCGGTGTCGTTGACCAGTTCCTTGATGCTGGCCAGCACGTTGGGCGCGCGGGCGCCGAGTCGGTCGGCCCAGGCCAGCGCGGTCGCCAGCGCCTGGCCGGCGTCGCACAGGCGATTCACCACGCCGAGCTCGTGCAGGCGCTGGGCGCCGATGCGCTCGCCGCCCAGCAGCAGCTCGCTGACCAGCTGGCGCGGCAGCGCACGCGCCAGGTGCCAGCTGCCGCCGCCGTCGGGCGACAGCGCGACGCTGCTGTAGGCCATCACGAACACCGCGTTGCGCGCCGCCACGATCAGGTCGCAGGCCAGCGCCAGCGAGAAGCCGGCGCCGGCGGCCGGCCCCTCGACCGCGGCGATGACCGGCTTCGGAAAGGTGCGGATCGCCTCGATCCAGTTGTGCAGGCCCTCGATGCTCTGCGCCTGCACCTCGGGGGCTTTCTGCCGGTTGGCCAGCAGGCGCTGCAGGTTGCCGCCGGCGCAGAACGTATCGCCTTCGCCGGTCAGCACCACACAGCGCACCTCGGCATTGGTCTCGGCCACGTTCAGCGCCTCGACACCCGCGGCGTACATCTCGGGACTGAGCGCGTTGCGGTGCTCCGGGTTGCTGATGGTCAGCACCATGGTGCTGCCTTCGAAGGTGCTGCGCAGTTCGGCGGCCATGTCGGTGCGCGTGCCTATTCGGGCGTCAAGGGGTCACCGTCGGCACCGGGCGCGGCCTCGGCTTGGCGCGCCAGTTCCTCGTCGCTGAGCGGCGGCAACTGCTCCAGTTCGGCGACCTGAGCTAATTCTTCGGCTGTGCGGCCGGTCGTGGGCAGCAGCGCGCGGTCGATCTCGGCCTGCAGCAGCGCGGCCTCGTCGGCGATGATGGCCTGCGGCCTGGTTTCGTCGCTCCCGGGTTCAGGCATGCTCATGTCGTGTCTCCTTCAGATGACGAAATGACGGCGGCGCTGACGCGGCGGCCATGACTGCGCGGCGCGTCGTGACGCCAGCCGCTGCCCATCATTCTGTCATCGCCGGCGCCGTCAGGCGCCACGGTCATCTCGTCATGCCTCTTCGTGCAGCAGGCTCAGGCCGATGGCGCCGCGCCGGCGCAGCCAGGGGCTCGGGCGGTAGCGCGGGTCGCCATACACGGTCTGCAGGTTGAACAGCACTTCCAGCACGTTGGCCGGGCCGTATCTGTCGCCCATGGCCAGGGGGCCCAGCGGATAACCGAGGCCCAGGGTGACGGCGGTTTCCAGGTCCTGCGGACTGCACACGCGCTGCTGGCAGATGTCGGCTGCGATGTTGACGATGGTGGCCACCACGCGCTGGGTGACAAAGCCGCCCGAGTCGCGGATCACGCTCACCGCCTTGCCGTCGCGCGCGAACAGCGCGTGCGCGGCGTCGCGCATATCGGCGCGCGTGGCCGGGTTGGTGGCCAGCACGCGGCGCTTGGTCGCCTTGTCATCGACCAGCATGTCAATGCCGACGGTGCGCGCCGGATCGAGCCGCTCGACCACTGCCACGGTGGTGATGTCGAAGCCCAGCGGCGCCACCAGGGTCAGCGCCTGCGGCGAGGGCGACTGGCCGGTCTCGATCTTCGCGCCCAGGTCCTTGAGCAGCTGGTACAGCTCGGCGCGGCGCGCGGCGCGGGTCGACACCCAGACCGGTGGCAGCTCGTCGAACAGCGGTACCGGCGGTTCGGCGGCCACCTGTGCGGCGCCGTCCTCGTACTTGTAGAAGCCTTCGCCTACCTTCTTGCCGACCACGCCGCCGGCCAGGCGCTGCGCGGTGATGACGCTGGGGCGGTAACGCGGCTCGTCGTAGTACTGGCGGTAGATCGATTCCATCACCGGGTGCGAGACGTCGAGCGCGGTCAGGTCGAACAGCTCGAAGGGGCCGAGGCGAAAACCCACCTGGTCCTTCAGGATGCGGTCGATGGTGGCGAAGTCGGCCACGCCTTCGCTGACGATGCGCAGCGCCTCGGTGCCGTAGCCGCGGCCGGCGTGGTTGACGATGAAGCCCGGCGTGTCGCCGGCCTGCACCGGCGTGTGGCCCATGTTGCGCGCGTACTGCGCCAGCGCCTGGCACACGGCGGCATCGGTCTTCAGGCCAGCGATGACTTCGACCACCTTCATCAGCGGCACCGGGTTGAAGAAGTGGTAGCCGGCGAAGCGCTGTGGATGCTTGAGACAGGCCGCGATGGCGGTGACCGACAGCGAGGAGGTGTTGGTGGCCAGCACCGTGCCGGCCGGCACGATGCCTTCCAGCTCGCCGAACAGGCTTTTCTTCACGTCGAGCCGCTCGACGATGGCCTCGACGATCAGGTCGCAGGCGGCCAGGTCCGCCAGCGTGGCGGCGGGCTGCAGACGCGCCTTCTGCGCGGCGGCGGCGTCCGCCGTCATGCGGCCTTTTTCGACCAGCTTGTCCCATTGGGTGCCCAGCGCCGCTTGCGCCTTGGCGACGGCATCGGCCTGGGTGTCGAACAGCAGCACGGTGCTGCCGGCCTGCGCGGCGATCTGGGCAATGCCGCGCCCCATGGCGCCGGTGCCGACGATGCCGACGGTGGTGAAGCGGGGAGTGTTCATGCGCGGCATTATGACAATGCGCTGTGCATGGAAGCCGGTCGGTCGGCCTGTTTCAGCGCCGCATCTGCAGCGCGCCCGGGTTGACGATGTTGGTCGGCGTGCCGCGCAGGTAGCTGACCACGTTGTCGAAGGCGGCGCTGAAGTACTGTTCGTAGTTATCCTGCTCGACGTAGCCGATGTGCGGGGTGCAGACGCAGTTCTCCAGCCGCAGCAGAGCATGGCCCTGCAGGATCGGCTCGGTCTCGAACACGTCCACAGCTCCCATGCCGGGGCGGCCGCGGTTGAGCGCGGCGACCAGCGCGTCGGGCTCGATCAGCTCCGCGCGCGAGGTGTTGACCAGCAGCGCGGTCGGCTTCATGCGGCTGAGGTCTTCCAGCTTGACGATGGCGCGCGTGGCATCGACCAGGCGCAGGTGCAGCGACAGCACGTCGGCCAGCGCGAAGAACTCGGCGCGCGAGGGTGCCGCATGGTAGCCGTCGGCGCGCGCGCGCGCCATCGATTCGGGCGAGCCCCAGACCACCACCTCCATGCCGAAGGCGCGCCCGTAGCCGGCCACCAGCTGGCCGATGCGGCCATAGCCCCAGATGCCGAGGATGCGTCCGCGCAGCACGGTGCCGATGCCGAAGTTGGGCGGCATCGAGGCTGTCTTCAACCCCGCCTGCTGCCAGGCACCGTGCTTGAGGTTGCCGATGTACTGCGGCAGCCGGCGCGCGGCCGCCATGATCAGGGCCCAGGTCAGTTCGGCCGGCGCCACCGGCGAGCTCACGCCTTCGGCAATGGCGATGCCGCGCTCGGTGCAGGCCGCGACGTCGATGTGGCTGCCGACGCGCCCGGTCTGCGAGATCATCTTCAGCTTGGGGAGCTTCTCGATCAGCTGGCGCGTGATGTGCGTGCGCTCGCGGATCAGCACCAGCACCTCGGCATCGCGCAGCCGCACCGACAGCTGTCCCAGCCCCTTGACGTTGTTGGTGTAGACCTTGGCCGGGTAGGCCTCCAGCTTGGCGGCACAGGCCAGCTTGCGCACGGCATCCTGGTAATCGTCGAGGATCACGATATTCATGAGCGCACATTGTGCCTGTGCGCGCAGGGAGGATCCCGGCGCCTGGTGCGCCAATGCAGACGGCGCCGGACGGCATGCAGCGTGGCGAGGTTCTCAGTCTGGCCCGGCAGCGAAGCCGAAATCGTGCATGGCTCGCACGCGTCGGGATCGGGCGGATGCCGCCCGATCGTGGTGCCGGGGCGCACGTGGATCCCTGCGCGCCCCCACGCTCAGGCGCGGCGCGGCAGGCTGGACCCCGCCGCCTCGATCGCGGCCAGCCGCTCCAGTTCGGCGCAGACGTCGATCAGGCGGCCGGAAATGCGCAGCCGCGCGCCGGCATCTGGCGTGTCCGGCGCATCCGCCGCCCGCGCGACGCGCACCTTGCCGGCAGCGATCGGTGGCGCGTCGTGGTCGTTGCACGCCGTGGCGCACCGCCTGGCGACACGCGCGCGCGCCATCGCTGACCAGGGCAGCGCCGCCGCCGTGCTGGCGGCCGTGGGTTGGCGAGCCGCGCGTGGGCGCCGGTAGCTGGGTACCAGGTACTCATAAGTCAGTAATATAGGCGACACTTGGATGCTTGAAGAACGAGCGAACC
>NZ_DAOMOQ010000068.1:0-8661 GCF_035444425.1 Ottowia sp.
CACCATTGAAATAGTGCTAACTCGTCATCGAATACACATCGTATAAAGTCAAATAGATGGGTACATGCGGCCCAATCCAGCCTCTGGGCCATGGCATCACGCGCTCGCGATCAGGACTCAGCGACCGCTTACCAAGTGCCGCGCGGCCCTTGCTGCTTCTGCCGCGCCCACTTCAGCGCGGTCTCGATCAGCTCCACCGAATCCGGTCGCTCGGCACGGCGCGCGAAGTCGAGCGCCGTCATGCCTTTCTGGTTGCGCATGTGGATATCGGCACCGGCTTCGATCAGCAGCTTGACGGCTTCGGGCGTGCCGTAGGACGCGGCCATCATCAGCGGCGTGGTGCCGTTGGGCGATTCGGCGTCGATGAAGGCGTGCTCTTCCAGCAGCAGTTCCATCAGCTTGAGATGGCCGCCGGTGGCGGCGTAATGCAGCGGCGCCCAGCCTGGCTTGTTGACGTCGGCACCCAGCTTGATCAGGCGCGCGGCGATGTCCAGATGGCCCTTGAGTGCGGCCATCATCAGCGGGCTTTCGTCCGCCGCATTGCGCGATTCGGCTTTCAGGCGTGGCGATGCCAGCAGCACGTCGGCCACCTTCAGCGCGCCGTCCTGCAGCGCCAGATGCAGGCCCGACGAACCCTTGTCGTCCTTGATGTTGGGGTCCACGCCACGTTCCAGCAGGCTGCGCATGGCGGGCGCATTGTCCTGCTTGACGGCGCGAAAGAAGCTGTCGGCGTCGTCAGCCAATGCCAGCGGCGCGGCCAGGCCCAGGACGCCGAACGCCGTGACGAAACGCAGGAAATCGGTCCGGTTCATGATGCAACCCTTGGAAACAGACGGGTGAAATTGGCACTGGTAACGGCCGCGATGTGGTCCACGCTGACACCACGCAGCTGTGCCAGCCCCGCCGCGACATGCGGCACGTAGGCCGGCGTGTTGAGCTTGCCCCGGTACGGCACCGGCGCCAGATAGGGCGCATCGGTCTCGATCAGCAGCCGGTCGTCGGGCACCAGCCTGGCGACCTCGTGCAGCTCGCGAGCGTTCTTGAAGGTGACGATGCCCGACAGCGAGACGTAGAAGCCCATGTCCAGCGCCGCCCGCGCCACTTCGCGCGTTTCGGTGAAGCAGTGGAACACGCCGCCGGCGCTGCCCGCCCCGCCCTCTTCACCCTCCTCGCGCAGGATCGCCAGCGTGTCGTCGGACGCCGCCCGGGTGTGGATCACCAGCGGCACGCCGGCCTGGCGTGCGGCCCGGATGTGGGTGCGAAAGCGCGCGCGCTGCCAGTCCAGGTCGGCGATGCTGCGGCCGCCTTTGCGCTCTTGCATCTGGTAGTAGTCCAGCCCGGTCTCGCCCACTGCCACCACCCGGGGCAGCCGCGTGGCGGCCACCAGCTCGTCGACGTCCGGCTCGTGCACGTCCTCACTGTCGGGGTGCACGCCCGCCGTGGCCCAGAAGTTGTCGTAGCGCGCGGCCAGAGCCTGCACGCGCGGAAACTCCTCCATCGTGGTGCTGATGCACAGCGCCCGCGTGACCCGGGCCGCGGCCATGGCGGCGCGCACCGCCGGCAGATCGCCCGCCAGCTCGGGAAAGGTCAGGTGGCAATGCGAGTCGGTGAACATCTGGAGATGAGTGCGCCAGGCCGGACATCGTGAGCCGCGTCACGCAGGACCGCTTGCATGGCACTGGAAATGCGGTTTGATGCTATCACGCGGCCTGCGCTCACGCGGCCCATGACGCGATCGGCCGGCGCTGAAAAGCGCTGCGTCAAATGGTCTGCGTCGGCCGCTCGGTGGCGATCAGCGTGCCCAGCAGCTCCTCGATCCGGGCCTTCAACTGGTCCGATTTGTCGTCACCTGAAAAATGCACGCCCACGCCCTGCACGCGGCTGCCCAGGGCACGCGGCGGCGCGATCCAGGCGACCTTGCCGAGGACGGGGTAGCGCTGCTCCTCGCCCGGCAGGGTGATCAGCAGGTACACCTCGTCGCCCAGGTGGTAGTCGCGCACGGTGGGAACGAAAACGCCGCCATGCTTGAACAAGGGCATGTAGGCGGCGTGCAACTGCGCCGCGTCGTGCAGCACCAACTGCAGCACGCTCGGGCGTTGGGGGTCGGGATCGTCGCGGACTTCGGTATCCATCGGGTGCTCGGACAACGTGTAGGTCACACCCTGGAGTTTAGGACCTGGCGCGCCGAACTCGCCAGCCATTCGGCGGCCAGCCCGGGGTTCAGGGGGTGCTCGGCACTGCGCGCGATCTGGTTCAGCTGGCTCCACCAGCGCGTCAGCGCGGCGACCGGCAGCCGGCGTTCGGGCAGGTCGGTGGCGTCGAAGAAGCGTGGCGCGGCGCCCAGTTGCAGCGCCAGCAGGTCGTGGCAGAGCTTCTGCAGCCGCGCCACCGCCTCGGGCAGCGGCAGTTCGGCCAGCGCTGCCACCTCGCCGCGAGCGAGCGCGTGCGGTAGCAGGGCCCACTGGCGCGCGCTGTCCCTGCCCTGCGCCAGTGCCAGCGCATCGCTGGGCCGGCCGCCGGCCGCGCGCAGCAGGGCGGCGCCCTCGCCCGCCGGCAGGCCTTGCTGCGCCAGCCAGGCCAGCGCTTCGGCTTCGGCCGGCCAGCGCAGGGTGTGGCTCTGGCAACGGCTGCGGATGGTCGGCAGCAACAGGTGCGCGGCATCGGTCGCCAGCACGAAACGCATGTCGCCCGGCGGCTCTTCCAGGGTTTTCAGCAAGGCGGCGGCGGTGACCGCGTTCATGCGCTCGGCCGGATACACCAGCATCGCCTTGCCGCGTCCGCGCCCGCTGGTGCGCTGGGCAAACTCGATCGCATCGCGCATGGCGTCGACGCGGATCTCCTTGCTCGGCTTGCGCGTCTTGTTGTCGATGTCCTTCTGCGCCTTCTCGGACAAGGGCCAGCCGCACGCGATCATCTCGACCTCGGGCATCAGCACCACCAGGTCGGTATGCGCGTGCACATCGATGGCGTGGCAGCTGTCGCACTCGCCGCAGGCGCCGGCGGGCGTCGGCGCCACGCCGCCACCGGGCCGCCCCAAGGCGGCGTGCGCCCCCTCGGGGGGCAGCGAGCCATGCGCAGCAGGAAGCGTGGGGGCCCGTTCGCACAGCCAGGCGCGCACCAGGGCCAGTCCCAACTCGAACTGCCCCAGGCCCGACGGCCCCTGCAGCAGCCAGGCATGGCCGCGCCGGGCCAGCAGCGCTTGCAGCTGCGCGCCGATCCAGGGCGCCAGGGTGCCGGCACTCACAGCCACCCCCTGCCCTGCACCGCCGCCTGCACCGCAGCCCAGACGGCCTCGCGCGGCTGGCCGGCATCGATGCGGGCAAAGCGCGCTGGCGCCTCATCCCGGCGGCGCGCGTAGCCGGCACGCACGGCGTCGAAGAAGGCCAGCGGCTGCGATTCGAACTTGTCCGGCGTGCGCGCGCCGGCCAGGCGCGCGGCGGCGACGGCGGGTGCCAGGTCGAACCAGATCGTCAGGTCGGGTTGCAGCAAGGGCGCGCGCGCCGGCTCCAGCCCGAGCGTGCCGGCATCCTGCACCAGTTGTTCCAGCGTCTGCAGCACGCCCCAGTCGAAGCCGCGCCCGCCCCCCTGGTAGGCGAAGGTGGCATCGGTGAAGCGGTCGCTCAGCACCACTTCGCCGCGCGCCAGCGCGGGGGCAATCAGTTGGCCGATGTGGTCGCGGCGCGCGGCGAACATCAGGAGCGCCTCGGTCAGCGCGTCCATTGGCTGGTGCAGCGCCAGCGCGCGAAGCTGTTCCGCCAGCGGCGTGCCGCCCGGCTCGCGCGTCAGCGTGACGTGGCGACCCGCGGTGCGAAAGGCATCTGCCAGGGCGTCGATGTGCGTGGACTTGCCCGCGCCATCGATGCCTTCGAAGCTGATGAAGATCCCGCGCGCCGACATCAGTTGCCGCCACCTTCTGCCGCACTGCCTGCAGCCGCACCACCGCCGCGCTGGTACCTGTTGACGGCGCGGTTGTGCTCGGACAGGCTGGGGCTGAAATGGCTGCTGCCGTCGCCGCGGGCGACGAAATACAGTGACTTGGTCTGCGCCGGTTGCACCGCGGCCATCAGCGAGGCCTTGCCGGGCATGGCGATCGGCGTCGGCGGCAGGCCGGCACGGGTGTAGGTGTTGTAGGGCGTGTCGGTCGTCAGGTGGCTGCGCCGCAGGTTGCCGTCAAACGCATCGCCGAGGCCGTAGATCACCGTCGGGTCGGTCTGCAGGCGCATGCCGATGCGCAGGCGGTTGATGAACACGCCCGCGATCTCGGGCCGGTCGGCGTGCTGGCCGGTTTCCTTCTCGACGATGCTGGCCAGGATCAGCGCCTCGTCGGCTGATTTCAAAGGCAGGTCGGGCGCGCGCGCCTCCCAGGCCGCCGACAGGCGCCGATCCATCAGCTGCAACGACTGGCGCAGCACGGCCAGGTCGCCCGAGTTCTTGGCGTAGTGGTAGGTGTCGGGGAAGAACCGCCCCTCGGGCGCCACGCCGGGCTTGCCGAGCGCCTTCATGACGTCCTCGTTCGACATGCCGGCGGTCTCGGGCCTGAGGTGCTCGGCCCTGGCCAGCGCCTGGCGGACCTGCTTGAAGGTCCAGCCCTCGACCAGGGTCACCGTCAGCACGATGCGGTCGCCGCGCACCAGCTTGTCGAGCAGGTCGGCCGGCCGCATGCCGCGCGTGACTTCGTATTCGCCCGGCTTGATGGTCTGCTCGCGCGCCGCCAGGCGGAAGTACCACTGCAGCAGCTCGGGGTAGGTCCGCACCCCACCCTCGACCGCCTTGTGGGCCGCGGTGCGCAGCGATGCCCCGTTGGGCACGCTGATCTCCACCCTGGCCGCCGCCAGCGGCAGCGGCTGCGTCGTCCACCACCAAGCCCCCGCAGCCGCGGCGGCGATCACGATCAACAGCAATGCCAGCAGCTTGCGCAAGGGCTTTCGATTCACCTGTGAAAGAACCGGTCATGATAATTCAGCCCATGACCGCATCCCTGGACCGCCCCGCCCCGCCCACGACCGCCGCCGGCCTCGACGGCATGACCGCCCTGCCCCAGCTCGGCGTGATCCGAGCCCTGGGCGACGACGCAGCCAGCTTCCTGCAAAGCCAGCTGACCCAGGACATGGTGCAGATGCGCCCCGGCGAGGCGCGCCTGGCCGCGCTGTGCAACCCCAAGGGCCGCATGCTCGCCAGCTTCATCGCCTGCCGGCGCGCGCCCGACGAGTTCTGGCTGGTGTGCAGCCACGACCTGCTGCCGGCCACCTTGCGCAAGCTGTCGATGTTCGTGCTGCGCGCGAAGGTCAGGCTGTCGGATGCGTCGGATGAGCTGTCGCTGCATGGGCTGATCGGTGAGACCGCGAAGGCGGCCACGGCCGGCGAAGCGCTCGCCGCCGACACCTTCGTGGCGCCGCTGCCGCCCGCCGATGGCGCCGCACGTGCCCTCTTGATCACCGCAGCCGGCAGTCCGGCCCCCGCTGGCCAGGCACTGCCGGCCGGCTGGTGGGACTGGGCGGCGGTGCGCGGTGGCGTCGCCACCGTGACCAAGACCGTGGCCGAGGCCTTCGTGCCGCAGATGCTGAACTACGAATCCGCCGGCGGCGTGAACTTCAAGAAAGGCTGCTACCCCGGCCAGGAAGTCGTCGCGCGCAGCCAGTTCCGCGGCGCCATCAAGCGGCGCGCCTACGTGGCGCAGGTGGATGGCGCGGCGCAGGCCGGCGACGACGTGTTCGCTGCGGCCGATCCCGAGCAACCGGTCGGCCAGATCGCACAGGCTGCCACCACACCCCAGGGCGGAACGGCGGTGATAGCGGTGCTGCAAACGGCCGAGGCGGCGGCCGATTTGCGCGTCGGAGGTATCGAGGGGCCGCCGATGACGGACATCCGCATCCCGTACGCGCTGGCCGAGGACATCTGAGCCGCGCCAGCCTGCTCAGGCCAGCGCGCGCCGCATCCCGATGTGCGGGATGCCCACTTCCTCGTAGGGCGCGCCATGGTGCTGATAGCCCAGGCGCCGATAGAACCCCTCCGCACTGCGTTGTGCCGACAGGCGCAGTTCATGGTCGCCACGCGCGCGGGCGGCCCGTTCCAACGACTCGATGACCGCCTGACCCAGGCCACTGCCGCGCAGCGGCTGCAGTACTGCCATGCGGCCGATGCGGCCCACGCGCGGCGCGTCCTGCAGCAGGCGTCCGGTGGCCACCGGCATGCCGAGCAGATTGCCGACGACGGCATGCACGGCAGCATGGTCGGCCTCGTCCCATTCGTCCTCGCGCGCAATGCCCTGTTCCTCGATGAACACCGCGGTGCGCACGGCGCTCGCTGGCTCGCGCAGTTCATTCCAGCCACCGACCTGCAGCCGGGTGACGGGCCGGCCGGCTTCGTAGGCCTCGATCAGTGCGCGCAGCGGCGCCGGCACCGGGCGATTGCGCTTGGTCGCGGAGTCGGCGAACACATAGACCAGTTCCGCCGCCATCAGCGGTTGCTCACCCAGGAAAACACTACCGGGGAAGATGAGCGACGCCTCGTCAATCCGGTGGCAACGCAGCCCGATGTCGAGTTCGTCTTCCAGGCTGGCCGATGCGTTGAACTCCACCGTGGCCTTGCGCAGAAAGAGGTCGCCGCCCAACCGCTGCATCGCCGCCGCGTAAGGCAGCGCCAGCGCACGCCAGTAACCGGCGATGGCGCGATCGAAGCAACTCAGATCGTGCGGGTTGAAGGCGGCCTGCTGACCCAGTTCGGCCCGGCACACGCTGAGGCGATGGCGGAAGCGAAAGTCGGCAGGTTTCATGGCGGACCGGCCTCCAGCAGCGAGAAACAGAAAACCGGCGCTTGCATGAACAAACGCCGGCGACAAGACTGCCGCGGCGCCCTACACAGGCGCCGTGGGACGATCATTCTAGATCGTCAACAAGCTCAGTCCTTCTTGCTCTTGCGGTTGCGGCGCACCGCGAAGAAGCCGAGCAGACCAGCCAGTGCGGCCAGCGACAGCGGGCCGGTGGTGGGCACGGGCGTGACCGTGGCGGGCGGCGGCGCACCCACGGTCAGGGTATCCCGCGCATCCTCGGCAGCCGCCCATTTCAGATCGTTGGTGACGTTGGCGACCGGGATCACGTTCGGATAGACACCTGCAGCATTGCCCTTCACCTCGACCGTGAACTCGCAGCTTCCGCCCATCGGAAGACCGGCGCCTGTCAGCGTGATGGCCGTTTCGCCAGCGTTTGCAGTGACTGTGCCTCCACAGGTGTTGTCCAGGGTGGTACCGGTCAGCGTCACCTTGCCTTCACCGGGCAAGGTATCGGTGAGCATGATGTTGGTGACGATGTCTCCTTCCGGCGCGGGCTGACAGACTGTTGGCGCGGTGACAGTTACAGTGAGTTGAGATGTCGCACCGACGTCAATCTGGTTCGGCTCGAAATCCTTGGCGATGTTCAGCTTTGGCTTGGTCTGCTCATCGATGGCGGTCACCATGACATGGTTGTTACAGACATCGCGCGTCCAGAAGTAGGTACGCTCACCGCCGGCGACTACTTCCGGCGCGCGAAATCCATAGGTTGCTGGCATCCCATTGACCAGCACGCCGTCACCGACACCGTCTCCATAGATACGGGTTGGAACACCCCAGTTCTCGCCGTAGTCCGTCGATTTCACATACCACAGTTCGTGTTCGCGCGGCACCTGAGAGACTCGATCCATCAGCGCGTAGTACGTCACGAACGTCCCGCCGCCATGATCAAGTGTCCTTCCAATGGCGTGCACCATGGTCGATCCACTATCGATCGGATACTCGTAGTAATCTGTGTCTGCGAACAAGTCACCCTGATAGGTCTCGGTTGCGAAACGGTCGTAGGCGGGTACCGTGGAAGTTGTGATCGGTGGTCCGAAATCAATCGCATAGCCACCAAGGTTGCCACCTGTGAATGTCGGCGTGGGCGGGTTGGTCGGCGTCTGCGGCGTGCTGTTGCTTTCCTGTCGCAGCCAGATGCGCAGGTCGCCACCCTCCTGCTGCGAGCCGGTCATTCCAAACACGCCGACATGATTATTGCCGGGTCGCTTATTGTCGGCCGGTGCGCAATTGGCCGCTGGAAGCGGACCTATGAGGCTCAGGGCATGGCTGTTTGGATCAGCACCGATGCGCCATATGCTGGTGTTGTAGCTGTACAAGGTAGTGCCCGGTTGATTACCGTGCCACACCGTCATGATCCATTGCCCATCCACCTGCGACACCCGGAGGCGTGATGCGGTCGGTTCGTTGACCAAAGTCGTGGGATCAGTCGCTCCACAAGGCAATTGCCAGTACTTCTCAGGCACGGTCATCGTGCCGTCGCTTGTGAAGCGGATACCGTCGGCCGAAGTGGCATGGATGGTCTTGCTGACGTACGAGTCGGCGCCGCTCTTGATCACCCACATGTGATAGACGCCATCGACCAGCACCACCGTGTTGATCAAGCCGCTACCGGTGGTTTGCGTGCCCAGCGGCGTGCCATCCAGCGTGACCGGCGTCGTTTCCATCGGAAACGCGGCCTGGGCAAAGGCAGGACCTGCCATGGCGGCCGCCAAAGGAAGCGCGGCCAGCCATTTCGGAATATGACGCAAATGCTTGAAAGAATGCATGTCGAAATAACCCGGCGGTTTCAAGACCGAAGTGCAACACCGAGGTCAATGAACCGAAGTTGATGG
>NZ_DAOMOQ010000069.1:0-7817 GCF_035444425.1 Ottowia sp.
ACTTGGACAGAAGATGTGAACATTTGTTCCCTAAATTACTGACTTATGAGTAACTAGGTCGCGGGTTCAAGGTACAACTGGCCCAGGCGCCGGCGTTCGGGCGCCCGCACGCCGAGTTCGCGCGCCAGGTAGTTGTCGACACCGCCGTAGTCCTGGTCAACCGCGTGCAGCGCGGCGTCGAGGAACTCCTGCTGCACGCGCCACAGCACCTGCAGTATCTCGCGCGGCGCGCGGCTCTGGTCGAACGGCGGCATGCGGTAGTAGTCGTTGGTCAGCAGGTAGTCCTGCATCACCACCGGGCGTGGCACGCCCAGCGCCATCAGGATCAGCGCGGCGGCGAAGCCGGTGCGGTCCTTGCCGGCGGTGCAGTGGAACACCAGCGGCTCGTCGCTGTCGAGCAGGTGCGCGAACAGGTCGGCGAAGCGCGCCGCATTGTCGTGCACGAAGTCGCGGTACGTTTGCTCCATCAGCATCACGGTGTGCTCGGGCGTCACGGTCTGGCCGGCCTCGAGCAGGTCCTTCATGCGCTGCACCACGGTCGGCTCAATCGGCAGCGAGTGCTGCGCCACGCCGGCCAGCTGGTAGGGCGCAGCGGCGCGCTCGCTGACGCCACGGAAATCGAAGGCGCGCGAAACTCCGAGCGACTGCAGCGTCTGGCCGTCGTCCGAGGTCAGCGCCGCCAGGTGGTCGGAGCGGAACAGGCGCCGCCAGCGCACCGCCTGGCCGTCGACGCCGACATAGCCGCCCAGGTCGCGGAAGTTGCTGGCACCGGACAGCGCGAGCGCGCGCACGGGACGCTCGGCTACATGATCGGACAAGGCGGTGGCGGACAAGGCAGTGGGGTTGGGGGAAAGAATGGAGTTCATGCTAGCCCTGCATTGTGTCGCCCCTGTGGCGGGCGTGCTGGCGCCGCCGCCGTTAAGCCTTCAGGGCGCGCGCGCAAGCCGCCGGCACGCAGGCGCGCCAGTGCACGACGAACGGCCGGCCGACTCACGCGGCCAGCGCCGCCGCCGGCCGGTCGGTATGCGCCGGCGGTGGCACCACGGGGTGATGAACACCAGGCAGGCGCCCGACAGCAGCGAGATCAGCACCAGCAGGCAGGCCGGCCAATCGGTCAGGAGGGCGCGTCAGGAAGAGCGTGAGTAAGCGTCGGTTGGAGCGCCCGTGTTGGCCACGGCACACGCCGCCGTCCTACAGCGGCACCCGGGTGCGCTGCCCACAATGTGCGCAGTCCATGGCCGCTCCCGACACCTCCCAGCCCGCCGCCACCGAGCCCGCGCCGCCGACCGCGGAGCGCGCACGCGAGCAGGCGGTCAATCCGGGCGGTGAGACCCTGCCGCACCCGCCGCTGATGAACCGGCTGGTCAGCCTGGCCGTGATCGTGGCGGCGCTGTATTTCGGCCGCGACCTGCTGATGCCGCTGGCACTGGCGATTCTGGTCGGTTTCGTGCTCGATCCGCTGGTGTCCTGGCTCAAGCGCCGCGGCATCCCGCGCGCGCTGGCGGTGCTGGTGGTGCTGACGGCCACGCTGACGCTGCTGGTGGCGGGCGGCTTCTTCGTCTACGGCCAGATGCGCCAGATGGCCACCAACCTGCCGAGCTACGAACAGACCATCACGCGCAAGCTGCGCAGCTTCGGCGAGACGCTGCGCCAGCCCGGCGTGCTGGACCAGTATTCGCGCGTGGTCGACAAGGTCGAGAAGGAGATCGACAAGGCGCAGCGCGCGGCCGACGCCAAGAAGCCCGCTGCCGAACGGCCGGCCAAGGTCGAGGTGGTCGGTCAGACCCTCTCGCCCTGGGATCGCGTGGGCCGCTGGATCGAGCGCTTCGCCACGCCGCTGGCGCTGGTCGGCATCGTGGTCGTGTTCGTGTTCCTGATCCTGCTCGACAAGGGCGATCTGCGCGACCGCGCGCTGCGCCTGCTGGGCGGCAACCTGCACCGCACCACCGATGCGCTCAACGAGGCCGGACGCCGCGTCAGCCGCTACCTGGGCATGCAGCTGCTGGTCAACGCCACCTATGGCATCCCGATGGCGCTCGGCCTGCTGCTGATCGGCGTGCCGGGCGCGCTGGTGTGGGGCCTGCTGGCGGCGGTGCTGCGCTTCGTGCCCTACATCGGGCCGATCATCGGCGCCATCTTCCCGCTGACGCTGGCATTCGCCGTCGATCCCGGCTGGAACATGGTGCTGTGGACGCTGGCGCTGATCGTGACGCTGGAACTGATCAGCAACAACGTCATCGAGCCCTGGCTGTACGGCGCCAGCACCGGCCTGGCGACGCTGTCGCTGATCGTCGCGGCGATGTTCTGGACCGCCATCTGGGGCCCGATCGGCCTGATCCTGTCGACGCCGATCACGGTGGTGCTGCTGGTGCTGGGCCAGCACCTGCCGCAACTGCAGTTCCTCGAGGTGCTGCTGGGCAGCGAACACGCGCTCGACGAACCGACCCGCCTGCACCAGCGCCTGCTGGCCGGCGACGTCGAGGAGGCGATCGAGCTGGCGGCGCAGCGCGCCGGCGAGACCTCGCCGCGCCAGTTCTACGACCAGGTCGGCCTGGGCGCACTGCAACTGGCGTCCAGCGCCCACGGCAGCGAGGCCACCGCCGAGCACCACCACCGCGTGGTCTCGGGCATGGCGCGGGTGATCGAGGACCTGCGCGAGCAGCATCCGGTCAACACCGAACTGCCGGTCCGCGTGGCCTGCATCGGCGGGCGCTGGACCATCGACGCGCTGGCCGCCGACATGGCGGCCCACGTGCTGGCGCTGCAGAGCATCGGCAGCCGCGTGGTGCCGCCAGGCGAGATGACCTCGGAGTATTTCGCCCGGCTCGACCTGCAGGGCGTCGAGCTGGTCTGCCTGAGCTACTTCTCGACCGACCCGAGCACGCTGGCCAAGTATTTCGTGCGCCGGCTGCAGCGCCGCTGGCCCGAGGTGCGGGTCGTGGTGGCGGCCTGGAGCGAGCCGTCCACCGGGTCGGAAACGCTGAGCGCCCAGCAGATCGGCGCCGCCGCCGTGGTCGGCTCGATGGAGGAACTGCTGGCACAGGTGCAGCAACTGCTGGCCGGCGCCGCGGCCGCGC
Source organism: Ottowia sp. (assembly GCF_035444425.1). Classification (GTDB taxonomy): domain Bacteria; phylum Pseudomonadota; class Gammaproteobacteria; order Burkholderiales; family Burkholderiaceae_C; genus Ottowia. Next base: position 3,078 of record NZ_DAOMOQ010000069.1, read on the forward strand.
CCTACGCGCCGGCACCGCTGCCGGACGACGAGTCCGAGCGCCTGCGCGCCCTGCACGACAGCGGCATCCTGGACCCGGCGCTGCGCGGCCGCTTCGACGCCATCGCCCGGCGCGCCGCCGACGCCTTCGACTGCGCCGTGGCGCAGGTCTCGCTGCTGGAACGCGACTGGCAGCTGACGCACGGCGACTCCAGCGCCAGCGGCCGGCCCGAGCAGGGCGCGCCTGAACGCAGCGTCCCGCGCGCCGAGTCGCTGTGCGCCCACGTGGTCGCGGACGCCGGACCCCTGGTGGTGCCGGACACGCTGCGCGATCCGCGCTTCGGCGCCAATCCGGTGCTGAAGGAACGCGGCCTGCGCTTCTACGCCGGCGTGCCGCTGCGCCAGCAGGCCGAGGGACCGGTGCTGGGCACGCTGTGCCTGCTCGACACCGAGCCGCGTCAGCTCTCGGCGCGCGACGTTCTGCTGCTCGAACACATGGCCGACGAAGTCATGCGCGCAGTGCAGGAGCAGGCGGCCCAGCGCGCCGGCGCTGCGGCGGGCGACACGCCGGCCTTGGCACCGTCCTGAGAACGCGCGCTCAAGCCGCGCGCGGCAGCTCCACCCGCACCGCCAGGCCGGGATCGGCGTTGCGCAATGCGAAGCTGCCACCGTGCGCCTGCGCCACCAGCCGCACCAGGTACAGGCCCAGGCCGACGCCGCCGGTGCTGCGCTGGCGCGCGGCGTCGGGGCGATAGAAGGCTTGCGCCAGGTGCGGCAGCTGCTCCGGCGGCACACCGGAGCCGTGGTCGCGCACGTCGATCACCACGCCGCCGCCGGCGCTGGGCTCCAGCCGCAGCTCCGGCACAGGACCATCCGGCGGGCTGTGCCGCAACGCGTTGTCGAGCAGGTTGCGCAGCAGCAACCGCACGCGGCTGGCATCCAGCGGCACCGGGGCCGGCAGATCGTCGGCGACCCGCACGGTGATGCGCGCGGCTGCGGGCTGGGCCGCCGCCAGGCTGGCGATGACTTCGCGCGCCAGCGCCGCCAGGTCGGTCGGCTCGCGCTGCAGCGCGGCGTGCGGGCTGGCCAGGCGTTCGCTCTCCAGCAGATCGCTGATCAGCTCGCGCATCAGGCCGAGATCGCGCAGCAGCGCGGTGCGCGCGGGCAGCGTGGTGGCATCCTCGGGCAGCAGTTCGGCATGCAGGCGCGCGCGCGTCAGCGGGCTGCGCAACTCGTGGCTCATGGCCAGCAGCAGTCCACGCTTGGCGTCCAGCATCTGGCGGATGTCGGCGGCCATCTGGTTCACGGTCAGCGCCAGTTCGCTCAGCTCGTCCGGATGGCGTGCGTGCCGCACCGGGATCGGCGTCTCGAACTGTCCGGCGCCAAAGCGCCGCGCACCGTCGCCGATGTCGCGCATCGGCCGCAGCATGCGGTGCACCAGCGCATAGGCCAGCGCCGTCAGGCCCAGCAGCCCGGCCAGCGTCAACCAGACGAAACGCCGCGGGTCGCCATCGGTCGGGCGTGGATCAAGCGCGAAGTCGATGCGGTGTCCGTCGGCGGTGGTCCGGCTGACGATGGCGTGATCCGGTCCGCCGCCGCGCCGCAGCGAACGCGGGCGCGGCAGGGGTCCGGAAGCCCAGTTCACGCCCGGACCCTGGACGCGCACCGTCACCGGCAGGCGCGCCGCGATGGCCTGCGCCCGGGCCAGGTCCGGCGGCGATCCGATCTCGGCCGCCAGCCGTTCGGCGTAGTCGCCGACCAGTGGACTGACGGCGTCGCGCCAGCCGCTGGAAAACGCCTTGCCGATGCCGGTCAGGAAGGCCGTGCTCATCGCCAGCGCCAGCAGCAGGAACAGCAGCACCAGGCGCACGCGCAGCGAATGGCGCGCGCGGCCCAGCCAGGAGCGCCGGGGCCGCTCGCTCATGGTCCCAGCTTCTGCAGCGCCAGCGCATAGCCGGCGTTGCGCAGGGTCTTGATGGCTGCCAGCGGCTCGAGCTTGCGGCGCAGCCGGCTGACCACGATGTCCACCGCTCGCGTGTACAGGTCGGCCTCGTGCCCGCGCAGCGCGGCCAGGATGTCGTCGCGGCTCAGCACCTTGCCGGGCGTGCGCGCCAGCAGGTGCAGCAGATCGAACTCGGTGCCGGTCAGCTCGACCGCCTCGCCGTGGCGCTGGACCGTGCGGGTGGCCGGATCGAGCACCAGGCCATCGAAGCGCAGCGGTGCATCCGGCGCGGGCGGCGCGACCCGACGGCGCAGGATCGTCTGCAGGCGCGCCACCAGCTCGCGCGGGTCGAAGGGCTTGGGCAGGTAATCGTCGGCGCCCAGTTCCAGCCCGACCACGCGGTCCATCAGCTCGCCACGCGCGGTCAGCATCAGCACGGGGATGTCGCTCGTCCGGCGGATCGCCCGGCACAGATCGAAGCCGTCCATCTCGGGCAGCATGACGTCGAGGATGGCGGCATCGAAGCCGCCGGCGCGCAGCCGCGCCAGGCCGTCGCTGGGCGTCAGGGCCTGCTCCAGTGTCAGGCCGAAACGCCCGAAGTAGGTCGCCAGCGGCGCGCCGAGTTCGGCGTCGTCGTCGATCAGCAGGATGCGGTGCATGGCGCGATTGTCATCCGGTGCCCAGGGCGCGCGCCGGCCCGCCAGTGCCGCAGCACCAGGCGCCGCAGGCGCTGCTGCTCTGGCGCGCTCATGCGGTCGAAGCGCTCGGCGGCGTCGCGCAGGCCGCGGCGCAGGCGCTCGCGCTGCACCGGCGTGGCGGCTGCCTGCTCGATGAGCCCCTGCGCGTGTTCGCGATCGAAGCGCGAACCCCAGAGCAGCGTCAGCAGCTCGACGTGGGGTTCGGGCTGCGCCGCCAGCAGACGGGCGCCGTGCTCGCGCGCCAGCCGCACCAGCGCCTGCACGGGCCGCTCGGGTACCGAGGCCATGGTGCGGCGGCCACAGGCTCAGCCGCGCCGCCAGCCGCGGCGCTTGGCCATGAACTCGCGCACCTGCTGCTGCTGCGCCGGGTTCAGGCTGTCGTAGAAGTCGGCCAGTGCGCCGATCATCTCGGGGCTGCCGGAGCGCATGGCCTCGGTCTTCTGCTGCACCAGCGCCTGCGCCTTGGCGCGGTCGAACTTCTCGCCCGCCACCAGCGACTGCATCTCGGCGCGCGGATCGGTACTGCCGCGCAGGGCCTGGCGCTGCGCCTGCATCGTGTTGGCCAGCGCATTCAGCTTGGCCTTCTGCTCGGCATTCAGGTCCAGCTTGCCGGCCACGCGCTCGACCATCCTGCCGCGCCATTCAGCGGATTGCCCGGGCGTGACGTCGCCACCCCAGCCACCACGGTGCATGCGGTGGCTGCAGGCGCTGAGGCCGCCGAGCACGATGGCGGCGGTGGCGACACCGATGAGTGTCCGTTTGATCCAGGTTTTCATGACGGTGCCCTTTCGAACAAAGGCGTGTTGAACATGTCCGTCATGGTGCCGCGCCGGCGGCACGGCGTCTTCTCGCCGCGGTATCGCTTTGTTTCGTAACTTGTCAGCCGGCGGCGGTATCGAACGCCTCGGTATCGACCTCGCGGCTGCTCTGCGCGTTGTAGCGCCCGCCCGACACCGTGTGCTGGTTGATCAGCGCGTCGAGTCGCTCGACCAGCGCGGGTGCCAGTTGCACATCACTCGCACCCATGTTTTCACGCAGGTGCGGGACGCTGGTGGTGCCGGGAATCGGCAGGATGTCGTCGCGCTGGTGTAGCAGCCAGGCCAGGGCGAGTTGCGCCGGCGTGCAGCCGGCCTTCTCGGCCAGCAGTCGGTAGGACGGCAGCAACTGCAGGTTGCGCGCGTGGTGCTCGGGCGCAAAGCGCGGCATCGCGCGGCGGATGTCCTTGTCGTGCAGCGTCGCCAGATCGTGCACCGCGTCGGCCAGAAAACCGCGCGCCACCGGGCTGAAGGCGACGAAGGCGACGCCAAGTTCGCGGCAGGCTTGGAGCACGCCGATCTCGGGGTTGCGCGTCCACAGCGAGTATTCGGTCTGCAAGGCGGTGATCGGGTACTCGGCGTGCGCACGGCGTAGGGTGGCGGCCGACACCTCTGACAGGCCGACGGCGCGGATCTTGCCCGCGCGCACCAAGTCGCCGAGCGCGCCGACGCTTTCCTCGATCGGCACCTGCTTGTCCCAGCGGTGCAGGTAGTACAGGTCGATCACTTCCGTCTGCAGGCGCTTAAGCGCCGCCTCGCAGGTGGCGCGCAGCGTCGCGGGGCGGCCGTCGATCACGCGCACCAGCTTGCCGTCGCCGGCCACGTCGACGCCGGTCATGCCGCACTTGCTGGCCAGCGTGAAGCGATCGCGGTGCCGCGCCAGCACGCGGCCGACCAGGGTTTCGTTGGCGCCGAAGCCGTACAGCGCGGCGGTATCGAAATGCGTGACGCCGGCATCGAGCGCGGCCAGCAGCACGCGCTCGCCCTGCTCGCTTGACACCGGTGCGCCGTAGGCGTGGCTGAGGTTCATGCAGCCCAGGCCGATGGCGCTGACGCTGAAAGGGCCAAGTTGGCGCGTACTCATACAGGCGATCTCCGGAAGAAAAGACAAACGGCTTCCCGGCAGGATACCGGGAAGCCGTTGCAGGTCAGCGGCGCCAACCGGGCTCACGCGTTCAGCTGCTGCTCCAGATCGTGCAGCACCTGGTAGCACGGCAGCACCTGGGCCACGCTGCTGTTGGGTTCACGCCCCTCGCGGATGGCGGCGAAGAACTCGCGGTCCTGCAGCTCGATGCCGTTCATCGACA
>NZ_DAOMOQ010000070.1:0-7754 GCF_035444425.1 Ottowia sp.
AATAAGTCGAGAACCCGCTCTCGACTCATGGGGCGCAAACGATAGCGCACTTCAAGTGGCTTCGGCATCAGGGAACACGATAGTTCCGCGTGCCAGCCACTAGGTGTTTGCCCTGACTTCTTCGGCTTTCTTGTCCTGGGTCATGCGCTCGGCCAGCAGCTCACGCACGGCCTGACCGAGTTGGCGCTGCAACTGCGCCTCGAAGCCGCGCATCTGCTCGTGCACGGCGTGGCGAACCGCCTGCTGGATGCGCTGCTCGAGCTCGGGGCCGAGCTGCCGCAGCAGCAGGTCGGCCAGTTCCGGCGACACCGGCATCGGCGCCACCAGTTCGGGCTGCCCGGCGCGGTCCGGCATGGCCGCGGCAGCGGCCGGCGCCTGCGACACCACCTCGGTCAGCGTCGGCACGAAGCGCGGTGCGGGTCGGGGTGGCGGGGTCTCGGGTTCGGCCATGCGTCACTCCCGCGCGGCCAGGTCGTGCCGCTCGATCGGATAGCCGCGGTCGGTGTAGTGGCGCCAGCGCGGGCGCGCCTGCGCGCGGTCGGCGTCGCTGGTGTCGACCAGTTCGATCAGGCGCTCGAAGCGCTCGAATCCCGCCGGCACCGCGTCGCCCAGGTTCAGCAGCACCCCGGCCTGCGGCAGCTCGGCGCAATCGGTGGCCAGCACGATCGGCGTGGCGCGCCGCACCGGCTCCGGCGCCGAAGCCAGGCAATGCGGCACGAAGTCGAGCGCCGAGAAGCTCCACAGCGCGGTGTCCAGCGTGCGCAGCAACTCGTCTGGCCCGAGCACCCCCACCGTCGCACCCGACGCATGGGCCTTGCGCAGCAGCCGGCAGGCGTATTCCAGCTTGGCCGGCACGTTGAAGTGAAAGGTGACCTCGGTCATGGTGGTGTGGCCGGGCGGCGCGCCGTGCTCACGACTCGGCGCACTCCACAGCTCAGTTGCGCCTGGCCTTGGGCTTGCCCTTGCCGCCCGATTTGTCCGGCTTGGGTTCGGCCGCCGCCGCAGCGCCGGCCTGGCCCAGCAGGTAGTGCACCAGCAGGCCGACCGGCCGGCCGGTGGCGCCCTTGGCCTTGCCGCCCTTCCAGGCGGTACCGGCAATGTCCAGATGCGCCCAGGGGTAGGCCTTGGCGAAGCGCTGCAGGAACTTGGCCGCCGTCACCGCGCCAGCCGGTCGGCCGGCGACGTTGGCAACGTCGGCGAAATTGGTCTTCAGGCCTTCCGCGTAGTCGTCGTCCAGCGGCATGCGCCAGCACAGGTCGAGCGCGCTTTCGCCGGCAGCGTGCAGCGCCTCGGCCAGGCCGTCGTCGCTGGCGAACAGGCCGCTGCGCACCGCGCCCAGCGCGATCACGCAGGCGCCGGTCAGGGTGGCGATGTCGATCACCGCGCGCGGCTTGAAGCGCTCGGCGTAGCTGAGCGCGTCGCACAGCACCAGGCGCCCTTCGGCATCGGTGTTGAGGATCTCGATGGTCTGCCCGCTCATGCTGGTGACCACGTCGCCGGGCTTGATGGCGCGGCCGTCGGGCATGTTCTCGCTGGCCGGGATCAGGCCGACCACGTTGAGCGCCGGCTTCAGCTCGCCCAGCGCGCGGAAGGTGCCCAGCACGCTGGCCGCTCCGCTCATGTCAAACTTCATCTCGTCCATCTCGGGCGCGGGTTTGAGCGAGATGCCGCCGGTGTCGAAGGTGATGCCCTTGCCCACCAGCACCACCGGCGCCTCGCCCTTGGCGGCGCCCTGGTAACGCAGCACGATGAAGCGCAGTTCCTCGCCCGAACCCTGGGCCACGGCCTGGAACGCGCCCATGCCGAGCTTGGCGACCTCCTTCGGCCCCAGCACCTCGCACTCGATGCGCGGCAGCTTGCCCAGCTCTTTCGCCGCCTCGGCCAGGCGCGTCGGCGTGGCGTGGTTGGCCGGCCGGTTGGCCCACTCGCGCGCCAGCTGCACGCCGCGCACAACGCCGACGGCCTGCTCGAATTCGGCTTGCACGGCATCGGCATCGCCGTCCGGCGCGCCGATCACGGCCTGCTTCAGCTTGGGCCGGTCCTTGTCCTTGTCGACGGTCCGGGTGGCGGTGTAGACGTAGCTGGCGTCAGCCACCGCCTGCACCGCGGCCGCGATGGCGCCGGCTGTGGCGGCCTGGGCAAAGCACACGGTCAGGCTCTTGGCTGGCGCGCCCTTGAGCGCTGTGACCGCCGCCGCGACGGCCTTGCGCACCTGCGCGGCGCTGCCGTCGCCGATGCCGGCCAGCAGCACGTGCGCTGCCGCGATGCGCGCGGCGCCATAGCTGGCCAGCAGCTTGCCGGATTCGGTGGCGAAGTCGCCGGCGTCGATGGCGCGCCGCACCAGCGCCGAGATCGGGTCTTCGCCCGACGTGAAACCATCCTGCACCAGCACGATCAGGGCCGGTGTCTTGTCGGCGGCGGCGCGGGTGAGGCGCAGAGAAACGAGTTCGAAGTCCATAATGCCAGCGTTTTCCTTTTGACCGATGTTATTCGATTCATCTTTGCGCAAGGAGCTGGGCCGCAGCTTTGGCGCGACCCTGGTGGTGCTGGCCACCATCGTGATGACGGTGATGCTGATCCGCACGCTCGGCCAGGCCAGCGTGGGGCGCGTCAATCCGTCCGAGGTGATGCTGGTGATGGGCTACACGGTGCTTGGGCACCTGCCGACCATCCTGACGCTGAGCCTGTTCGTCGCCATCACGGCGACGCTGACGCGCATGTACGCCAGCAGCGAGATGGTGGTGTGGTTCGCCAGCGGCCAGGGCCTGCTGGCCTTCCTGAAGCCTTTGCTGCGCTTTGCCTGGCCGGTGCTGCTGGCGGTGGTGGTGCTGGCGCTGCTGGTCTGGCCATGGTCGAACCAGCAGATCCGCGACCTGCGCGACCGCTACCAGGACCGCGGCGACGTCGAGCGCGTGGCGCCCGGCCGCTTCATCGAATCGGCCGGTGGCCAGCGGGTGTTCTTCATCGACAAGGACAGCGCCGACGCCACCACCGGCAACAACATCTTCATCGCCTCCACCGAAGGAGGCAAGGAAGCCGTCACCTCGGCGCGCAGCGGCAAGCTGGAAACCATCAAGGGCGAGCGCTTCGTGGTGCTCGACCAGGGGCACCGGCTCGAGACCGAACTCGACACCGGCGCCACCCGCATCAGCGAATTCGTCGAGTACGGCAACCGCATCGATGCCCGCATCGCCGGGCCCGGCGGGCGTGATTCGCCGCGCCTGAAATCGACCCTGACGCTGCTGCGCGATCCCACGCCGCGCCACCTGTCGGAGCTGTCCTGGCGCCTGGGGCTGGCGCTGGCGGCGTTCAACTGCGTGCTCATTGCGCTGGCGGCAACACGCGTGAACCCGCGCGTCGGCCGCAGCGCCGGCCTGATCTTCACGCTGTTCGCCTTCGCCAGCTACTACAACCTGCTCGGCGTCGGCCAGAGCTGGATCGCCAACGGCCGCATCGGCCTGCCAGCCTTTCTCGCGCTGCTGCACGGCGGCATCCTGGTGCTGGCCGTGCTGTGGCTGCTGGCGCGCCACGGCAACTGGCTGAACCGCCTGCGCCAGCGCCGCCGCCCGGCGACGGAGGCGGCATGAGAACCATCCGCCACCTGATCTACAGCGAGATCCTGCGCGCGGTGGGCTTCGTCACCCTGGCCTTCCTGCTGCTGTTCTTCTTCTTCGACATCGTCGACGAACTGGGCGAGGTCAGCGCCGCCGCCGCGCAGGGCTACACGCTGTCGTATGCGCTGCTCTACGTGGCGCTGCAGGCCCCCAAGCACCTGTACGAACTGCTGCCGATCGCGGTGCTGATCGGCACCATCTACGTCATGGCGCGGCTGGCCGAGAGTTCCGAATACACCATCCTGCGCACCACCGGCCTGGGGCCGTACCGCGCGCTGCGCACCCTGCTGCTGCTGGGCATGGGCTTCGTGATGCTGACCTTCGTGTTCGGCGACTACGTGGCGCCGGCCGCCAACCGGGCCGCGCAGACACTGCAGGCGCGCTTCCTGGGCGACATCACGGTCGGGCGCACGGGGGCCTGGATGAAGGACCGGCAGGAAACGCGCAACTACTCGGTCAACGTCGGCGCGCTCGGCTCGGACGGCACCATGAACCAGGTCCGCATCTTCGAGTTCGACAATGCCGACGGCCGCCTGCTGTCGACCACCAAGGCCGCCAAGGCCTTCTTCGACGGCGGCGACGGCTGGCAGTTGCAGGAGGTCGAGCGGCGCGGCTTCGAGCACGCCACGGGCGATGAGCCGCGCGTGGTGGTGCAGCAGCTGCTGACCTGGCACTGGCCGACCAGCATCTCGCTCGACATGGTGGCGGCCTCGCTGCTGAGCCCGGACCGGATGCAGACGGTCGATCTGTTCCAGTACATCAGCCACCTGAAGGACAACGGCCAGAGCGCGCAGCGCTACGAGATCGAGTTCTGGCGCAAGGTGTTCTACCCCCTGAGCTGCCTGGTGATGATGGTGCTGGCACTGCCGTTCGCCTACCTGCACTTTCGCACCGGCAACATCGCCGGCTACGTGTTCCTGGGCGTGCTGGTGGGCATCAGCTTCTTCCTGCTGAACAACGTGTTCGGCCACATCGGCAACCTGCGCAACTGGGTGCCGTGGATCGCCTCGGCGGCGCCCGGCATCATCTATTCGGTGCTGTCGCTGGCCGCGCTGGGCTGGCTGGTGCTGAGGCAGTAGCCATCGTGGCCGCAGCCGACAACCCGCAGCCGCATGGCATCGTGCTGTTCGCGCACGGCTCGCGCGACCCGGCCTGGCGCGCGCCGATCGAGGCCGTGGCGCGGCGCATGCGCGAGATCGACCCCACCGCGCGCGTGCAGTGCGCCTACCTGGAGCTGACCGAGCCCGACCTGCCCGCGGCCGTCGCCACGCTGCACGCGCAAGGGGCCACGCGCGTCACGGTGTGGCCGATGTTCCTCGGCACCGGGCGCCACGCGCGCGAGGATCTGCCGCGGCTGCTGGGGCAACTGCGGCTGCAATACCCCGGCGTGGCCTTCAGCCTGCGCGAGGCCATCGCCGAGCACCCCGAGGTGCTGCAGGCCATGGCGTTGGCGGCCCTGACGAACGCGCCGCCTTAGACCGCACGCGCCATAATGCCGGGGTTTCATATGAGCAACCCCATGAACCTGCATCAGTTCCGATTCGTCCAGGAAGCCGTGCGCCGCGGCCTGAACCTGACCGAGGCAGCCAAGGCGCTGCACACCTCGCAGCCCGGCGTCTCGAAGGCGATCATCGAGCTGGAGGACGAGCTCGGCATCGAGATCTTCATGCGCCACGGCAAGCGCCTGAAGCGCGTCACCGAGCCGGGCGAGCACGTGCTGGCCAGCATCGCCATCATCATGCGCGAGATCGGCAACCTCAAGCGCATCGGCGAGGAATACAGCGCCCAGGACAGCGGCACGCTGTCGATCGCCACCACCCACACCCAGGCCCGCTACGTGCTGCCGGTGCCGGTGGCGCGGCTGCGCGAGCGCTACCCCAAGGTCAACATCAGCCTGCACCAGGGCGCGCCCGACCAGGTGGCGCGCATGGTGATCGAGGAGACCGCCGACATCGGCATCGCCACCGAGTCGCTCGCCAACTACCCCGAGCTGATCACCCTGCCCTGCTACGAATGGCAGCACGTGCTGGTGGTGCCGGCCAGCCACCCGCTGGCGGCCAAGGAGCGGCTGACGCTGGACGACATCGGCGCCGAGCCGCTGATCACCTACCACCCCTCGTTCACCGGCCGCACACGCATCGACGCCGCCTTCGCCCAGCGCGAGCTGCAGCCGCGCGTGGTGCTGGAGGCGATCGACTCCGACGTCATCAAGACCTACGTGCGCCTGGGCTTAGGGATAGGCATCGTGGCCGAGATGGCGGTCAAGGACGACAAGGACACCGACCTGGTGGCGCGTCCGCTGGGCCAGCTGCTGGGTCACAACGTGGCGCGCATCGCGCTCAAGCGCAGCGCCTACCTGCGCGACTTCGTCTACCACTTCGCCAGCCTGCTGTCCGACCGGCTCGACAAGGACCTGATCCTGAAGGCCATGAGTGGCCACGTGGCTGACTACGAACTCTGAGCCCGGAAACGGCAGTTGACCGCTCGTTGTATCCGGCAAACCCCCATGAACACTGACTTTCGCTGCTCCGATCACGCTCACATGTCGGGTGAGAGCGCATCCAACGGCCGTTTCTAGGCCGAACCCCCGCCTTGCCATGAATCCATCCACCCCCAGCTTCCCCTCGCGCCTGCCCAACGTCGGCACCACCATCTTCACCGTCATGTCGGCGCTGGCCACCGAGCACCAGGCCGTCAACCTGGGCCAGGGCTTCCCCGACTTCGACTGCGACCCGAAGCTGGTCGAAGGCGTCACCGCCGCGATGCGGCAAGGCCACAACCAGTACCCGCCGATGCCCGGCGTGCCGGTGCTGCGCGAGGCCATCGCCGCCAAGATCGAGGCGCTGTACGGCCGCCGCTACGACGCCGGCAGCGAGATCACCGTCACGGCAGGCGCTACCCAGGCCATCCTGACCGCCATCCTGTGCTGCGTCGGCCCCGGCGACGAAGTCATCGTGCTCGAGCCCTGCTACGACAGCTACGTCCCCAACATCGAGCTGACCGGCGCCACCGTGGTGCGCGTGCCGCTGGTGCCCGGCACCTTCCGCCCCGACTTCGACAAGATCGCCGCCGCTTTAAGCCCCAAGACCCGCGCCATCATCATCAACTCCCCGCACAACCCCAGCGGCACCGTGTGGTCACCCGCCGATATGCGCCGGCTGGACGAACTGCTCGCCCCCACCAATGTCCTCGTCATCAGCGACGAGGTATACGAGCACATGGTCTACGCCCCGCTGCGGCACGAAAGCGTGGCGCGCTTTCCCGGTTTGGCCGCGCGCAGCTTCATCGTCAGCAGCTTCGGCAAGACCTACCACGTCACGGGTTGGAAGGTCGGCTACGTCGCCGCCCCCGCCGCGCTCACCGCCGAATTCCGCAAGGTTCACCAGTTCAACGTGTTCACCGTCAACACGCCCATGCAGCACGGCCTGGCCAGCTACATGCAGGACGCGGCGCCGTACCTGAACCTGCCCGCCTTCTACCAGGCCAAGCGCGACCTGTTCCGCGAGGGCCTGGCCAAGACGAAATTCCGCCTGCTGCCCTGCGAAGGCACCTACTTCCAGTGCGTCGCCATCGACCAACTCGCGGTGCCCGAGCGCGACCTGCCCGAAGCCGACTTCTGCCAATGGCTCACCCGCGAAGTCGGCGTCGCGGCGATCCCGCTGTCGGCCTTCTATGGGGATGGGTTCGACCAGAAGGTGGTGCGGTTCTGCTTTGCGAAGAAGGATGAGACATTGAGTGAGGCGGTGAGGAGGTTGGCAAGCTTGTAAGCTCGTCAGAAGGCCACGGCCAAGCGCTACCCCCTTCGATAGCTGCTCGCGCTTGCCACATGCCGGCCAGACATCGAAACCCTACAACCATGAACCTCGTCAAATCCAAGCAACGCGTCGCCGACCACGGCGAGGTCTTCACGCCGCCCTGGCTGGTGCAAGCCATGCTCGATCTGGTGAAGGACGAAACCGAGCGCATCGACGCCCGCTTTCTGGAACCCGCCTGCGGCAGCGGCAATTTCCTCGTGCCCATCCTTCAGCGCAAGCTCGCGGCGGTCGAACAGAAGTACGGCAAATCCGAGTTCGACCGGCAGCACTTCGCCTTATACGGGCTGATGTGCGCCTACGGCATCGAACTCCTGCCCGACAACGC
>NZ_DAOMOQ010000071.1:0-7245 GCF_035444425.1 Ottowia sp.
GAAATACCATGCGCCCGATGCGACCGAAGCCGTTGATGCCGATCTTGATGCTCATGATTTCAGGAAGAAGAGGAAGAACTCGCGGTATCCGTGATGGACGCCAGGCTGGGGATGGTGCGATCGGGCGCACAGGCCTCGATCGGCTGGCCCATGTTGTAGCCATAGGGCAGCAGCCAGACGGCCACGCCGGCACGCCGCGCGGTGGCCGCGTCGATACTGGAGTCGCCAACGAACAGCGTGCGCCCGGGCGGCACGGCAAAGGCGCGCATGCAGTCCTCGATGCCGCGCGGATCAGGCTTCTTGGCAGGCAGCGTGTCGCCGCTGACGACGCGGTCGAAACAGGTGTTCAGCCCATGCTGGCTCAGCACCCGCTGCGTATAGCGCGATTCCTTGTTCGTCACCACGGCCAGGCGGACGCCGTGCTCGCGCAACTCGTACAGGGTCTCGCGCACCGACGGATACAGCCGGCCGCGCGTGCCGCAGCGCCGCGCATAGTGGTCATCGAAGGCCTGGCCGATGGCGAACAGCCGCGGCATCGCGCGCACGGCCTGCACCTCCACGCCGCTGGCATACGCCAGCGCCTGCACCAGCAGCTCATGGGTGCCGTGGCCGATCCAGCGCTCGACCTGGCTCTGCTCGACGCCGGGTAGGTCGAACTGCTCAAGCGTGTCGTTGACGGCGTCCAGGATCTCGGGTGCCGTTTCGACCAGCGTGCCGTCGAGGTCGAAGCAGATCAGTCGGTAGTGCATCGCCCGATCCCTCCTCAGCCGATGGCCGGCTCGGCCATGACGTCGTCGGACCGGATCGGCCGGGCGGCATGCACTAGCGCTCGCACCGCAGCGGCCGCTGCGGCGGCCGTGATGCCGAAATGCTGGTACAGGTCCTTGGCCGGTGCCGATTCGCCGAAGCTGGCGATGCCGATCACCGCGCCGCTTCGGCCGACGTACTTGCGCCAGAAGTCCGGGTGCGCCGCCTCGATCGCCACCGCCGGCAGCTGCGGCGGCAGCACCGCGTCCTGGTAGGCCGCATCCTGGCAGTCGAAGCGGCTGGTGCAGGGCATCGACACCACGCGCGTGGCGATGCCCTCGGCGGCCAGCGTGGCCTGCGCCTGCATGGCCAGCGCGAGTTCGGAACCCGTGGCCAGCAGCACCGCCTGCGCGCCGGCCAGGTCCGACAGCACGTAGCCGCCGCGCCGGATGCTGGCGACCGATGCCTTGTCACCGGTCAGGTTGGGCAGGTTCTGGCGCGACAGCGCCAGCGCGCTGGGGCCATCGCAGCGCTCGATGGCACAGGCCCAGGCGACTGCGGTTTCCAGCCCGTCGGCAGGCCGCCAGACATCCAGCCCCGGAATCAGCCGCAGGCTGGGCACGTGCTCGACGCTCTGATGCGTGGGGCCATCCTCGCCCAGGCCAATCGAGTCGTGGGTGAAGACGTGGATCACGCGCTGGCGCATCAGCGCCGCCATGCGCACCGCGTTGCGGCTGTAGTCGCTGAAGGTCAGGAAGGTGCCGCCGTAGGGGATGTAGCCGCCATGCAGGGCCATGCCGTTCATCAGCGCCGCCATGCCGAACTCGCGCACGCCATAGCTCAGGTGCCGGCCGGGGCGATCACGGCCGGCGCTGGCGCAGCCCTTGAAGCGGGTCAGGTTGGAGCCGGTCAGGTCGGCCGAGCCGCCGAACAGCTCGGGCAGCAGCGGCCCCAGCGCATCGAGCGCGTTCTGGCTCGCCTTGCGCGTGGCCACCGGCGCGTCCTGCGCGGCGATGGCGGCGAGCAGCGCCGGCAGGCGGGCCTCGAAGTCATCGGGCAGCTCGCCGCTGATGCGGCGCTCGAACTCGGCCGCAAGTTCGGGAAAGGCCGTGCGGTAGGCCTCGAAGCGCTCGCGCCAGGCGCGCTCGGCGGCTTGTCCGCGGACGCGGGCGTCCCACGCCTCGGCCACATCCGCGGGAAGCTCGAACGGCGCATGCGGCCAGCCGAGTTGCGCCCGGGTTGCTTCGATTTCCGCAGCACCCAGCGGCGCGCCATGCACCTCGTGGCCGCCGGCCTTGCCGGGCGCGCCGTGGCCGATCACGGTACGGCAGCAGATCAGCGTCGGCTTGCCATCCGGCTGCGAAGCCTGTGCACGGGCGGCGCGCAGCGCGGCATCGACGGCCTCGGCGTCGTGGCCATCGACGGCGCGGATCACGTTCCAGCCATAGGCCTCGAAGCGCTGCGGCGTGTCGTCGGTGAACCAGCCCTCGACATGGCCGTCGATCGAGATGCCGTTGTCGTCATACAGCGCGATCAGCTTCGACAGCCGCAGCGTGCCGGCCAGCGAGCAGGCCTCGTGGCAGATGCCCTCCATCAAGCAGCCGTCGCCGACGAAGACGTAGCTGAAGTGGTCGACGATGGCGTGGCCGTCGCGGTTGAACTCGGCCGCCAGCAGCTTCTCGGCCAGCGCCATGCCGACGGCATTGGCCAGGCCCTGGCCGAGCGGGCCGGTGGTGGTCTCGACGCCCGGCGTGATGCCGACCTCGGGGTGGCCCGGCGTCTTCGAGCCCAGCTGGCGGAAGCGCTTCAACTCCGCCACGGCCAGGTCGTAGCCGGTCAGGTGCAGCAGCGCGTACAGCAGCATCGAGGCATGGCCGTTGCTGAGCACGAAGCGGTCGCGGTCGGCCCAGTGCGGGTTGGCGGGGTTGTGCTTCAGGTGCCGGTGCCACAGCACCTCGGCCATCTCGGCCATGCCCATGGGCGCGCCGGGGTGGCCGCTGTTGGCCAGCTCGACGGCATCGACGGCATCGACGGCCAGCATGCGGATGGCGTTGGCCATGCGGCGGGCAAGTTCGGGTTGCGGGGCGTTCACGTGAATCTCCATCGCGCCGTCGCGCGAAAAACGAAAACTCGGAAAGGGCGCGGAGCAGGCCATGCCAGTGGACGCGGTGCGGCGGGCCGGGCCCGGCCGGTGGCGTCGCCGCGCTCCTGCGGGCGCAGGGCAAGCGGCGTGAACCCCTCAGGCGGTGGCCTTCTTCTTTCTTTCCATCATTCGCCACACGAAGGGCGTGAAGATCAGCTGCATGGCCAGTTCCATCTTGCCCCCAGGCACCACGATGGTGTTGGCACGGCTCATCCAGGAGTCGTGGATCATGCCCAGCAGGTAGGGAAAGTCGATGCCCTTGGGGTTGGCGAAGCGGATCACCACCATGCTCTCGTCGGCGCTGGGAATGTCGCGCGCAATGAAGGGGTTGCTGGTGTCGACCACCGGCACGCGCTGGAAGTTGACGTGCGTGTGACCGAACTGCGGCACGATGTAGTGTACGTAGTCGGGCATGCGGCGCAGGATGGTGTCGGTCACCGCCTCGGCGCTGTAGCCGCGCTGGTGCTTGTCTCGCCACAGCTTCTGGATCCACTCCAGGTTGACCACCGGCACCACGCCGATGCGCAGGTCGACATGCCGGGCGATGTCGTGCTCGGGCGTGATGACGGCGCCGTGCAGGCCTTCGTAGAACAGCATGTCGGTGCGCTCGGGCAAGGGCTCCCAGGCCGTGAAGGTGCCCGGCTCCTGGCCGTAGGGCGCGGCCTCCTCGGCGTTGTGCAGGTACTTGCGCGCCCGGCCCTGACCGGTCTCGCCGTAGGTCCTGAACAGCGCCTCGAGCTCGCCGAACAGGTTGTTGTCGGGGCCGAAATGGCTGAAGTGCTTGTTGCCCTGCTGTTCCGCCTCGGCCAGGCGCCGCTTCATTTCCTGGCGGTCGTAGCGGTGGAAGCTGTCGCCCTCGATGACGGCGGCGCTGACGCCCTCACGCCGGAAGATGTTGGCGAAGGTGCGCGTCACCGTGGAGGTGCCGGCACCGGACGAACCAGTGATGGCAATGATGGGATGGCGTTCAGACATGCTGCGTTCGATGCTCTCGGGAAGGTTCTGGTTCAGGGATGGTTTCAGCTCTCGGCCGGCATCTGGGTGGCGCGGCTTACTTGAACAGCATCTCGTCGCGGAACAGGCTGCGCTCGCCGAACAGCGGGTGCACCGGCCCGTTCGGTTCGGCGGGCTCGGCGTGGTAGCGCTCGATGCGCTCGACCTCGTTCTTCGAGCCGAACACCACGCCGATGCGCTGGTGCAGCGACTCGGGCTGCACGCCGAGCATGGGTTCGCGGCCGGTGGACACGCGCCCGCCCGCCTGCTCGACGAGGAAGCCGATCGGATTGGCCTCGTACAGCAGCCGCAGGCGGCCCGGCCTGGCCGGATCCTTGCTGTCGCGCGGGTACATGAAGACACCGCCGCGCATCAGAATGCGGTGCGCCTCGGCCACCATGCTGGCGATCCAGCGCATGTTGAAGTCCTTATCGCGCGGACCGGTCCGGCCAGCCAGGCACTCATCGACGTAGCGCTTGACCGGCGCCTCCCAGAAGCGCGCGTTGGAGGCGTTGATGGCGAACTCGCGCGTATCCTCGGGCACCCGCAGGTCAGGGTGCGTCAGCATGAACTGGCCCAGGTTCGGGTCCAGCGTGAAACCGGCCACGCCGTTGCCGACACTCAGCATCAGCATCGTGGTCGGGCCATACAGCGCGTAGCCGGCCGCCAGCTGCTGGCAGCCGGGTTGCAGGAAATCGGCCTCGGTGACGTCGCGGCCGGAGTCGATCACGTCCTGCGGCGCGCGCAGCACGCTGAAGATGCTGCCGACGGTGACGTTGACGTCGATGTTGCTGGAGCCATCCAGCGGGTCGAACACCAGCAGGTACTTGCCGCGCTGCAGCGTCGGCGGAATCTGGTACGGCTGCTCCATCTCCTCGGACGCCATGCCGGCTAGCTGGCCGCCCCATTCCGTCATTTGGGTGAAGTACTCGTTGCTGATGACGTCGAGCTGCTTCTGCTCCTCGCCCTGCACGTTGACGCCGGTGGCCACTTCGGCCGCCGGGTTGCCCAGCATGCCACCCAGTTCGCCGAAGGCCACCGAGCGCGCGATCGCCTTGCAGGCCAGCGCGACGTCGAGCAGCAGCGCGTTGAAGTCACCGCTGGCCGAGGGAAAGCGGCGCCGCTGCTCGATCAGGTACTGGGTCAGCGTGAAGCGGCGGCGCTTGATCGGTTGGTGCGCAGCGGCGTGGCCGGGCAGTTCGTGGATGGCGTTCATGGGCGGGCTGCTGGAACGGGATGAAAAACGATGGTGGGGCGCACGCGGCAACATGGCCGGATCGCATCTGCGGGCCGAAGGCGCGGTACCTGATGCTGAGGCACGTTCATGCCTTCCCTCCGCCGGCGTCGGCATGCCAGGCTCGCAGCTGCGCCAGCGTCAGGCCCGCCAGATCGGGCAGCCGCCGCAGCGCACCGCTGAAGTCCTGATGGGCCGTGAAGCCGTTCGGCGTGACGATGGTCGCCAGGCCGGCGGCGCGTGCGGCCGCCAGGCCATTGGCCGAATCCTCGAACGCCAGGCAGGCCACCGCCGGCAGGCCCAGGCGCGCCAGCGTCTGCTGGTACACCATCGGGTCGGGCTTCTTGCGCGGCGCCGTCGAGGCGTCCTCGATCACGGTGAAGAAGTGCTGCCAGTCCGGTCCGATCGCCGCGCGCAGCAGCGCACCGATGTTGACCGGCGAGGTGGTGGTCGCGATCGCCAGCCGCAGGCCGTCGGC
Source organism: Ottowia sp. (assembly GCF_035444425.1). Classification (GTDB taxonomy): domain Bacteria; phylum Pseudomonadota; class Gammaproteobacteria; order Burkholderiales; family Burkholderiaceae_C; genus Ottowia. Next base: position 5,596 of record NZ_DAOMOQ010000071.1, read on the forward strand.
GTGCGCCGATTCGATCAGCTTGAGCACGCCGGGGCGCAGTTGCACGGCGCCTTCGCGCACCAGGCGCTCATAGTGCGCGGTCTTCAGCTCATGCAGCCGGTTGATGGTGTCATGCACGCCGCCGCCCAGGTCGGTCACGTCGGGATGCACCTGCCGCCAGTAGTGCAGCATGCGCTCCTTGCCCCCCGAGACTTCGAGCAGCCGCGTGTACAGCGGCAGGTCCCAGTGCCAGTCGAGGCCTTCCTGGGCGAAGGCCTGGTTGAACGCGGCCAGATGCGCGGCCTCGGTGTCGGCCAGTGTGCCGTCGACGTCGAAGATGAGTGCCTGCAAACGGGCCCCCACGCTTGCCGCTGCGCGGACTGCGCTGCCCCCCGAGGGGGCCGCACCTTGCTCGGGGCGGCCCGTCGCTGCGGTGATCATGAAGTGACTCCTTGCGTGAACACGCGGCTGGCCAGGATGTCCTCGGGTGCCAGGGTGCTCAAGTCGTCGGCCGTGAGCTGGCGCTCGCGGTCGGCGAACAGGCGGCTGGCCTGGCGCAGGCGCGCGCGGTCCAGCGCGTTGCGCACGCTGCGCGCGTTGGCGAAATGCGGCTGCGCGATGCGGCGATCCAGGTAGCCGGCAAAGGCCGCTTCCGCCCCGTCGCCGAAGCGGTAGTTCTGCGCCCCCAGCATCTTGTGGGCGATCTGCATCAGCTCGCCGGCGCTGTAGTCGGGGAAGTCGAGGTGGTGCGCGATGCGGCTGCTCAGGCCGGGGTTGGACTGGAAGAACGTGTCCATACGATCCTTGTACCCCGCCAGGATCACCACCAGGTCGTCGCGCTGGTTCTCCATCACCTGCAGCAGGATCTCGATCGCCTCCTGACCGTAGTCGCGCTCGTTCTCGGGGCGGTACAGGTAGTAGGCCTCGTCGATGAACAGCACGCCGCCCATCGCTTTCTTCAGCACTTCCTTCGTCTTCGGCGCGGTGTGGCCGATGTACTGGCCGACTAGGTCATCGCGCGTGACCGCCACCAGGTGCCCTTTGCGCACGTAGCCCAGGCGATGCAGGATCTCGGCCATGCGCAGCGCCACCGTGGTCTTGCCGGTGCCGGGGTTGCCGGTGAAGCTCATGTGCAGCGGCGGCGCCTGCGCGGTCAGCCCCAGATTGGCGCGCAGCTTGTCGATCACCAGCAGCGCGGCGATGTCGCGGATGCGTGTCTTGACCGGCGCCAGGCCGACCAGGTCGCGATCCAGTTCGGCCAGCACCTGCTCGACCTGCGACTCGGCCAGCACCTCGCCCACCGTGCGCGCCCGGGCGACGGCGAGCGGGGACGCTGCGGATGCGTCGGCGGGCGCTGCGTCCTCGGCTGGTGCAGCCACGCCGGGGATGCGGTACAGGGGGGCGTTCATGGTCGAATCAATCGCTCGATGCAAACAGGGTTTCGAAACTTCCTCTCCTGCGTGCGGGAGAGGAGGCAAGAACGCTCAATACCGCTCGGCCTCCGCCTTGTCCGTGGCGTAGCTGTGCACCGTGTAGCGCATGCTGCGACCCTGCACTTCCTGGCGCACCAGACCGAAGCCGGGTTCCTGCTTCGGCCGGTTGACGATGAAGCTCATGGCGATGCTTTCCACGCCGCGCGTGGAATCGAAGGCCATCAGGCGGATGTAGTGG
>NZ_DAOMOQ010000072.1:0-6363 GCF_035444425.1 Ottowia sp.
GCTATGCGGCAGCATGAGCGTATGTTAGGCATTTGCCTGACTGATCAATAACAGGGATTGGCTTTGATCGACATGGGCCTCTACCGTCGCTTTTACCGTCAGAAAAACACGTCCTTTGCTGGCGCGGGTTTACGCGGCATCGGCTCATCATCAACCAGCGCCTAGGATAGCGCAGCCAGCCGCGCAGCGAGCAAGTCAGCCTGCTCGGCGAACCTCCTCGCATCGGTCTTCTGCAACTGCGCCAGGTTGTGCAGCTTCCAGCGGATGCCCGGCAGTTGTTCGAGGTGCGCGATGCCCAGCAGCGACCACTCCGGCGTGCCGGCAGCCAGCGACAGCAGGAAGCGTCTTTCGTCAGCGTCCAAGCCCTGCTGGAGTTCTTGCAGCATGCGTTCTCGCGCGGCAAGCAGCGCATCGAGCGGCACCGGCTCGGCCGTCATGCCCTGGAAGTTGTGCTCGTAGTCATGGCGGACGTCCCGCAGCGGCGTGAACAGCACTTCATGGATTGGCCGGTTGCTGCTGGACAGATAGACCACGAACGCGCGCCGGATGCCGGGCGTGATGCCCTCATGCGCAAAAAGCTGCATCACGTCGAACAGGTCGCGCGGGTGCTGACGATCCAACGCTGCTACCAGCTTGCCGCCATACACGTCCTCCAGAGACACCACCGGGATCTCCAGATCGGCCAGCAAAGTGTCGCGTGCGGTCGGCGTGAGCGAAGCGCGGCGCACCGGCTGCACGGTGCCGCGCATGACGAAGTTGACTTCGACCTTGACCTGAATCGGGCCACGCCGCACCAGCAGTTTGGTCTCCCCTGCCGCGGCTGCCGGCGCATGCGTCTGGAAGCCCTGCTTCTTCAAACGCTCGACAGCTTGCCGGATGGCCTCGTTGATGCGCACCAGCGCCTCGTCACGCGGCAACGTGTGATCGGGAAAGACCAGATCAAGATCGACCGACAAGCGCGGCATGTCGCGCACGAACAGATTGATCGCCGTGCCACCCTTCAAGGCGAACGTGTCGTCCATGAACACCAGCGGCGCCACCTGCGTCAGCAGGCGAGCGGTATCGAGATAGGTCTGGTTCATGGCTTGAGCACCAATAGGCCATCGGCCGATCGGGACACCCAGGGGCGATCACTGCCCGTCGGCAGCGTGGCCGGATCGAGCTTCACCGCCCAAGGCAACGACGCCTCGCGACCGAGTTGCAGGCACAGCCGCACGGTCTTGACGTTCGTGCAGCGCTGCAACAGCTCGTTCAGCACATCGGCGCGCAAGCTGTACGCGCTTTCGACGAGTTCGCGGGCTTCCTGCAAGGGCTGGCGCACTCCGACCTCGCTCAACAGCTCCAGCAAGGCGCGCTCCGGCGCCGACACCTGCGGCGCTCCGCTGCGCTTCTCGAATGGGCCAACATGCAGCAAGGCTCCCGGCTGCTCGTCGAACAGGCGCTTGCGGTGGTACTCGGCCGGGAAGCGCTCGGTGAACCACTCCGGCAAGCGCCCTGCCGTCCAGCCATACAGATGTAGTACGGGCTGCTGCGACACGTACTGGCGCACGCCGTACCAGTCCAGCGCCGACTTGCCACCGACGTGCAACCCCTCGAATCGCCGCTGCAACAGCAGCAGGCTGGGATGGAGCGCCGGGGCGTCATTCGGACGGCAGAACACCCCGCGGGCCAAGCGCGTGAGCCACCCTGCCCGGACGTAGTGAACAGCCAAGTCCGCAGAGATACCCAGCGCCGCCAAGTCCGCCGAGGTCAGCGGCGTCCCCGGCGCCAGCCGGGTGTAGAGCGCATTTAGCTTACTTGATATCGTCGTAGCCATACTACGATTTCTACAACTTTCCAAAGAGAAAGTCAATTTGATATGGTCAACGTAGTCGTAGTATGGATACGATATTTACAACATATCCAAATGCTCATTCCTTCGGCACTGCCACGCGGGAAGATGGCCGGGCAGCGTCTCCCCTGCCCTTCCTGAACCCCCTGTCCCCCGCCATGAACGCCTCCAGCATGTGCGGGATCAGCGTCGCCGCATCGACTGCCTCGCCATACGTCTGCGCGTGCAGCGCGGCGTAGCGGTCGAGGTCGGCTTTCAGGCTGGCCGGGCAGGCAAAGGCCAGCTTGACGCTCTCGGTCCTGGGCAGCGGCCCGAGCCGCAGCTTCTTCCTGCTCATTGCGATGCCCCCCGGTTGAAGAACAGCGGCTGGTAGGGCCGCAGCACCAGGTCCCGGTTCACGATGACGCGAACCGGCAGGCCCGGCCTGATGGTCAGCGTCGGCTGGATGTTCATGTTGCGCCGAGTGATTTCCTGGCCGACCTGATTGATGCTGTCCTGGGCGCTGTCGCGCCCCGCGATCACGATGCGGTTGCCGTCCTGTCGGTTCTCAGGCGCTGCCAGTTCAGCGCCCACGCCCAGCAGCGTCGTCAGCACCGCGCCCGCGACGATGCGCTTCCAGTGCCAGTCCACGTCGTCCTCCAGGCCGGAGTAACCGGCCGGGTCGGTGCCGATCAGGTTGTCGAGCGTCAGCGAAGACGTGTCCGGCAGGATGACCCGGTTCCACACCACCTGCACGCGGCTTTGCCCGTAGCTGACCTGGCTGTTGTATTTGCCGAGGATGCGCGATCCCTGCGGGATCAGCAGGAACTTGCCCGTGGCCGAGTCATAGACCGGCTCCGTCACGGTGGCTATCACGTCGCCCGGCAAGTCCGACTTGATGCCCGTCACCAGCGCCCCGGCGATCACCGTTCCGGCCATGACCTGATACGGCGAGGCCGGCATTTGCAGATTGCCGGAATTGCGCGTTTCCGTAGAACCGCCTTTCAGGAATGCCTCTTTCTGGTCTTGCCGGTTCTGCACGGCGGTCGGATCGGCAGGCTGGGCCGCCGTCGAGGCCGGCCCGGCGGCAAGCGGATCGAAGGCCGCGAGCGTGTTGGTAGGACCCGGTGCAGCCTGCGCCACCGTGGCTGCGGCTTGCCCCTGGCCTCCCGAGCGGAAGAACACCGACGAAGCCGCCGCCGCTTCCGCCTCCTTGCGCAAGGCGTCGTTGGGATCGTGGCCGGGGGCCGCGTAAGCGGCCACGGCCGGCTGCTGCGAGTTCACGATGGCCGGGCCGAGGTCGCCCGGCAGCGGCGGCCCCAGTTCGGGCACAGCGGGCGGCAAGGCCGGCGGCAGCTTTGAGTAGTCAGCCGGCAGGCCGTCCAGCCCTTCCGACTTCGAGACACGATCGACGTTGTAAAGCTCGGTCTGCTCGCCCGCACCACGCCGCTGCGGTTGCAGCGACCAGATCGTGGCCCCGAGTACGGCGACCGACAGGCCGCCGACGAGGACGGCCAGCGTGCGCCGGTTCAGGCGAGTGACCGGGCGCGGCTGGGCGCGCAGCGCCACCGCCTCGGGCGCGATCTTGCCCGCCTGCGGCGTGGCGAGGTCGGGGGTGTCGTCCTGGCTCATGGTCAGTTCCTCCGTGCCACGCCATCCGTGCGCTCGATCCGCACCACGTCGCCCTTGTCGCCGCCCAGGCGCAGCTCGGCCGCGCCAAAGAGGCGATCCACGATGTAGTACGGCGAGCGGAAGCGGTAGTTCACCAGTTGGCCGTCGCCTTCGGCACCGATCACGAACAGCGGCGGAAGATCGCCTTGCGCGATTCCGGCGGGAAACTGCACGTACACCTTTTGCCCGTCGTCGAAGGCGCGCAGCGGCTTCCACGGCGGATTGCTGCCGCTGATCGTGTAGCGAAAGCGCAGGTTCTCCAGCGACAGGCCGCTATCGACCGGCGCGGCGGCGCTGGCCGCCTGCGCCTGGCGCTGCAAGGCCAGCATCCGGTCGCGCGGGTACTCCCACGAGACTGACGCCATCCACGTCTTGTCCGTGGAAGTCAGCTCCAGCAAGTACGTCCTGCGGCTGGTGGTGATGACCAGATTGGTTTTCAAGCCCGAGCGGATGGGCTTCACCAGCACGTTGACGCGCAAGTCGGCACCGCTGCCGCTGGACGTGTCGCCCACGATCCAGCGCACCGTATCGCCGGCAGCCACCGTCACCAGTTCTTCGCCAGGCTGGAGCGACACCACGGTCACGCGGCCCACGGCCGCATAGACCTGATACAGCGCACCATCGGTGAAGGGCCACACCTGAATCGCGTTGACGTAGCCCTCGCGCGTGGGTGCGACGCGGGCCTCGGCATTGGCGCGTGAAACGCGCACCTTCTCGTCGGCAGGTTCTGGCGCGGGCTTGGCGTTCTCGGCCTCGAGCACCGGCATCAACTGCGCGGGCATCGGCAGCACCTCGGGCACGGCCACGACTTCCACCGGCGCGGGCGGCTCCGGTAGCGGCTGGGCCTGCACCGGCTCATCGAGCGAGATGGTCGGCGGCGGCTTGCCCTGCGTGGCGCAGCCCGCGAGGGCAAGCACGATCAACGGCAAGGCGGATTTACGGAAAAGATCATTCATGGTTTTGCTCCTTCGGAAGAATCCAGTTCGCGGCTCCACGACAGGCCGTTGACGTAGATGCCCAGCGGGTTCTTGCGCAGGCGTTCTTCGGTGCGCGGCGGCTGGAGCACGATGGACACCACGGCGGTCCACCGCTCCAGTCCGGCCGCGGCACCGTTGACGTAGCGGCGTTCCGTCCAGCGCACGTTGAAAGACGTGTCGCTGGCGCGCACGACGCTGGTGATCTGCACCGTCACCGATTCCTTGCCGATGCGCGCGAACGGGTCGTTGACCCGCGCGTAGTCGTTGAGCACGGCTGCGCCCTTGTCGGTCGTGTAGTCGTAGGCGTCCAGCCAGTTTTGGCGGACGACGATGGGGTCGATGGACAGCGAGCGCACCAGCGTCACGAAGCGCGCGATGTGGTGCGCCGTCTGCGCGTCGTTGGGCCGGTACGGCGTGGCGGCTTCGCCCACAGCGCGCACCTGGCCCGCGTTGTCCACCTCCACGACGTAGGGCGTCACGATGGACTGCGCCGAGCGCCACACCAGGCCGCCGGCCATCAGCAGCGCGAGCGTCAGGCACCCGAACGCCATCAGGCGCCAGTTCTTCGCCTGCACGCGCGGCGAGCCGATACGGTCGTCCCATACCTGGCCGGCAGCTTGGTACGGCGTGGCAGGCGGCGGCGTGTCGGCGTAGCGCACCTGCGGTTTCTTGAATCGCATGGTCTGTTCTCCTTATGAGTCGGAATCGCGCAGGCTCGGCCCTTGGCCGGAGCCGCCGCCATCGCCACCGCGCAGCGTGTGGGCGGTAGTGGTCGCGGCATGGGTGAGTTGCTGGCGGCGATGCAACCGCTTGGCCCAAGCGGGCTGCTCGGGCGTCTGTGCAGCGGCAGCGCCTGCGGGGGCTTCGCTCGTAGCGGCCTGACCGGCTGACGCGCCAGCGTCGCCATTCCAGCCCGCGCGGAACGGCGCGGCCATGCGCTGCCCGGCAGCGGAAGCGCGGGATGCGGCAGCGCGCCCGGCAGACTGCGCGCCGGTCTTGGCGACGTTGCCCAAGCCCGCCATCGCACCTTTGGCACCGCCGCCTGCTGCGGCGGAACCGGCCTGGAACGCCGACTTCGCGCTGCCGGCCGCCGACGTGGCGGCACGCGCGCCGCTGCCGGCCAGCTTGGCGGCAGCCGGGGCCATGCGCGCACCAGCGGCCACCGCGCCGCCCACGCCCGTAGCCGCTGCGCCAACGGCAACCGCAGTCCCGGCAGCGCCGACGGCGGCGCCGGCCATCGCGCCCGCGCCGAGCTGGGGCGCACCGGACACGAGGCCCGTGGCGATGCCAGGGCCGAAGATCCCGAGCGCCAGCAAGGTGAGCGAGGCCAGCATGATGACCAGCGCGTGGTCGATGTTCGGCTCGGCGGGATGGACTTGGAACTGCGAGAACAGGCCCGAACCGATGCCGACGATCACGGCCAGCACCAGCACCTTGATGCCGGCGGCCACGACATTGCCCAGCACCTTCTCGGCGAGAAAGCTGGTCTTGTTCCACAGCGCGAACGGCACCAGCACGAACCCGGCGAGCGTGGTCAGCTTGAACTCGATCAGCGTGATGAAAAGCTGACCTACCTGCACTCGACCATCTCGACGCGGCGCTACCGGCTGGCGGTGCCCGAAGTGCCGTTCCACATCGACGCGCTGCTGACCGACTCGCCGCTGGTCGGCGGCCTGGCGCCCATGCTGGGCGACCAGCATCTGCGCGTGGTTTCGGTGCGGGGCTTTCCGACCTCGACCTGGCCGGGGATTCTGGACGATCTCAACCGCCTGGGATTTGCGTATCGCTGGAGTACGCGCTTTCTGTGCCTCGACAAATCCGAGGCGGAAAAGGAACTGGGCCGCCTGCGTCGCCAGTGGTTCGCCAAGCGCAAGAACGTCATCGCGCTGCTGCGCGAAACGATCT
>NZ_DAOMOQ010000073.1:0-6358 GCF_035444425.1 Ottowia sp.
GTGGTGACCATGAACACCACCACCGACGTCGACTACCTGGCCGAGCGCGGCGTGGTCGCCAAGGACTGGGCCGAGCGCTTCCCGCACGGCGCTTCGCCCACCACGTCGACCATGCTGTTTCTGGTGCGCCAGGGCAACCCGAAGAACATCAAGGACTGGGACGACCTGACCCGCCCCGACGTCAAGGTCGTGGTCGTCAACCCGAAGACCGGCGGCAACGGTCGCCTGGCCTATCTGGCCGCCTGGGGTCACATCCGCGCCAAGGGCGGCAGCGATGCGCAGGCGGCCGAGTTCGTCACCAGGCTGTACAGGAACGTGCCGGCGCTGGCGCGCGGCGGGCGCGACGCCACCGGCATGTTCCTGCAGCGCAACCTGGGCGACGTGCTGGTCACCTTCGAGTCCGAGGTGGTGTCGGTGGAGCGCGAGTTCGGCAAGGGCAAGGTCGAGGCGATCCATCCCTCGGCCTCGATCGTGGCCGAGAACCCGGTCGCGGTGGTCGAGCGTACCGTGAGCAAGAAGGGCACCGCCGCCGAGGCCAAGGCCTACCTGGACTACCTGTACTCGCCCGAAGGCCAGGAGATCGCCGCCCGGCATGGCGTGCGACCACGCGACGAGGCGGTGCTGAAGAAGTACGCCAGCGTGTTCAAGCCGATCAAGCTGTTCACCGTCAAGGAGTACTTCGGCTCGCTCAGCGAGGCGCAGAAAGTGCACTTCAACGATGGCGGCCAGTTCGACAAGCTGTACCAGCCGAATAAGTGATCCCCCCTGAGCGGCCTGCGGCCGCTTCCCCCCGGAAGGGGGACGCACCCAGCGGCCTGGCAAAGCCAGTTCCGCGGGTGCCCGCGAACGGCCCAGCGCGCACAGCGCGCGGGCATTGATCCGCAGCCCTGAACCGAGCTTGCTCCATGAACACCGCCACGCGCGCCATGCCCCCGTCGCCGGCCGCACCGCGCCGCCGCGGCGCGCATCGCGTGCTGCCCGGCTTCAACCTGACGCTGGGCTACACCCTGCTGTACCTGAGCCTGATCGTGCTGACCCCGTTGTCGGCGCTGGTCATCAAGACGCTGTCGATGAACTGGGCCGAGTTCTGGGCCGCGGTGACCGCGCCGCGCGTGCTGGCCTCGTTCCGGCTCAGCTTCGGCGCCTCGGCGGTAGCCGCCGGCGTCAACGTGGTGGCCGGCCTGTTGGTGGCCTGGGTGCTGGTGCGCTACCGCTTCCCGGGCAAGAAACTGGTCGACGCACTGGTGGACCTGCCGTTCGCGCTGCCGACCGCCGTGGCCGGCATCGCGCTCACCGCCATCCTGGCCGGCAACGGCTGGATCGGCCGGTGGCTGGAGCCGCACGGCATCCAGATCGCGTTCCAGCCCGCCGGCGTGGTGGTGGCGCTGATCTTCATCGGCCTGCCCTTCGTGGTGCGCACCGTGCAGCCGGTGCTGGAAGACACCGAGCGCGAGCTGGAAGAGGCCGCTGCCTGCCTCGGCGCCACCCGCTGGCAGACCTTCTGGCGCGTGATCTTCCCGGCCATCGCGCCGGCCCTGCTGACCGGCTTCGCGATGGCCTTCGCGCGCGCGGTGGGCGAGTACGGCTCGGTCATCTTCATCGCCGGCAATATGCCGATGGTCTCCGAGATCGCGCCGCTGGTGATCATCGGCAAGCTCGAGCAATACGACATCGTCGGCGCCACGGCGGTGGCCTCGGTGATGCTGCTGGCCTCCTTCATCCTGCTGCTGGTCATCAATGGCCTGCAGACCTGGCAGCGCAAGAGGGTCGGCGCATGACGCAGATCGCCCTGTCCATCGCGCCCGAGCCGCCGCCGGGCCGTCCCAAGGGGGCGAGTACCCCCTCGGGGGGCAGCGCACCAGGCGCAGCCGGGGAGCGTGGGGGCACGTTCTCACCGCCGCCGGGCCGTCCCCAGGGGGCGAGCACCCCCTCGGAGGGCAGCGCACCAGGCGCAGCCGGGCAGCGCAGCAGCCCGGTCCGCGTGCGCACCACCGAGGCGCCGGCGGTGCGCTGGCTGCTCACCGGCCTGGCGCTCGGCTTCATGCTGCTGTTCCTGGTGCTGCCGCTGGCGGCGGTGTTCGTCGAGGCGCTACGCGGCGGCTGGAGCGCCTACTGGGCCGCGCTGCGCGAGCCCGATGCCGGGGCCGCGATCCGGCTCACCCTGCTGACGGCGGCGATCACCGTGCCGCTGAACCTGGTGTTCGGCGTTGTCGCCGCCTGGTGCATCGCCAAGTTCGACTTCAAGGGCAAGGCCTTCCTGACCACGCTGATCGATCTGCCGTTCTCGGTGTCGCCGGTGGTGGTCGGTCTGATCTATGTGCTGGTGTTCGGCGCCCAGGGCTGGTTGGGGCCCTGGCTGGCCGCGCACGACATCAAGATCGTGTTCGCGGTGCCGGGTATCGTGCTGGCGACGGTGTTCGTCACCTTCCCGTTCATCGCGCGCGAGCTGATCCCGCTGATGCAGGCGCAGGGCAGCGACGAGGAGCAGGCGGCGCAGGTGCTGGGCGCCAGCGGCTGGCAGACCTTCTGGCACGTCACGCTGCCCAACATCAAGTGGGGCCTGATCTACGGCGTGATCCTGTGCAACGCGCGCGCCATGGGCGAGTTCGGCGCCGTGTCGGTGGTCAGCGGCCACATCCGCGGCCAGACCAACACCATGCCGCTGCACGTCGAGGTGCTCTACAACGAATACCAGGGCCAGGCCGCGTTCGCCGTCGCCTCGCTGCTGGCGCTGCTGGCCATCGTCACGCTGATCGTCAAGACGGCGGTGGAATGGCGGCACGAGCGTGAGCGGAAGGCCATCGCCGAGCTGTCGCCGGAGCGGCCGGCATGAAGACCGGACAGCCGGACGCGAAGGACGCGAAAAACTGCATGAGTTCGGCTGTCAGCGTTCGCACCCAAAGGACAAACAACGCTTGGCTGTTCTTTTGCGTCCTTCCCGAAACCTTCGCGTCCTTCGCGTCCGGTATTGAAAAGGCCACCCCACCATGAGCATCGAAATCCGCCACGTCACCAAACACTTCGGCAACTTCCGCGCGCTCGACGACGTCAGCCTGGACATCGCTTCCGGCGAACTGGTCGCGCTGCTCGGCCCGTCGGGCTGCGGCAAGACCACGCTGCTGCGCATCATCGCCGGGCTGGAATCGGCCGACACCGGCAACATCCTGTTCTCCGGCGCCGACACCACCGGCGTGCACGTGCGCGAGCGCCAGGTCGGCTTCGTGTTCCAGCACTACGCGCTGTTCCGCCACATGACGGTGGCCGAGAACGTGGCCTTCGGGCTGCGCGTGAAGCCACGCCGCGAACGACCGGCGGAAAGCGCGATCAAGGCCCGGGTGCAGGAGCTGTTGGGCCTGGTGCAGCTCGACTGGCTGGCCGACCGCTACCCGTCGCAGCTCTCGGGCGGACAGCGCCAGCGCATCGCCCTGGCGCGTGCGCTGGCGGTGCAGCCGCAAGTGCTGCTGCTTGACGAGCCGTTCGGTGCGCTGGACGCCAAGGTGCGCAAGGAACTGCGCCGCTGGCTGCGCCGCCTGCACGACGAACTGCACGTGACCAGCATCTTCGTCACCCACGACCAGGAGGAAGCGCTGGAAGTGGCCGACCGCGTGGTGGTGATGAACCACGGCCGCATCGAGCAGGTCGGCACGCCGCAGCAGGTGTGGGAGCAGCCGGCGAGCCCCTTCGTCTATGGCTTCCTGGGCGACGTCAACCTGTTCCGCGGTCGTGCCAGTGGCGGCCAGTTGCGGGTGGGCGACTGGCAGATCGCCGCGCCCGAGCACGCCAGCGCCACGGATGCCGAAGCCATGGCCTTTGTGCGGCCGAGCGACCTGGCGGTGGCGCCGTACGCGCCCGGCGCGCCTGGCCTGGCCGCGCGGCTGGACCGTGCGCTGGTGGTCGGCCCGCTGGCGCGGCTGGAGCTGACGCCGCGCGACCAGCCGGACCAGATCCTGGAAGCGCAGCTGCCGGCCGACGAATTCCGCCAGCTCGGCGTCAAGGAGGGCGACACCGTCAGCGTGTCGCCGCGCAAGGCGCGCGTGTTCCTGGAAGCGGTGGACGATCCGGCGATGATGATCTGATGGCTGCGGCGCCAGCCATGCCTTCCGTCTGACGTTCGATGTACCGAAACCCCCGTTCGCACTGAGCTTGTCGAAGTGCTGGCAGGTCGCGGGACCTTGCCGAATCCTGGTTTCCCTACTCGCCCTTCGGTACCGGCAGCGGCTCGCTGCCGGCGATCGGCGGCACCGCCGTGGCAGTGCGGGTGGCGCTGAACGGCACGCGCGCCTCGCCCTGGGTCACGGTGCCGGTGAACTCGCGGCCGTCGATGCGGCCATCGAACTCGCGCAGCCGACCTTCGCCGTCGGTCAGCGCGAAGCGCACGCGGTCGCCCGCCAGCAGCGGTTGGCGCAGGGTGGCGTTGAAGTCATCGAACCGGACCAGGCCCTCGATCTGCTGGAAGCGCTGCTTCACGGTCAGCAGCGCGCGCGCCTCGGCGCCGCTGGCGAGCGGGAAGCGCAGCTGCCATTCGCCGCCGAAGTTGGCCGGCACCACCCACAGGAAAGCCGTGCTGCCGCCGGCGTGGGTGGTTTCGTCGGGCACCCAGTCGCCCATCTCGAACGAATGCGAGACCACGCGCGTGCCGGGCTTCAGCGCCATCAGCCGGTGGCGCAGGCGCAGGTTCAGGCGCGGCAGCAGGTACAGGGTGATCACGCTGGCGCGCGAGAAGTCGTAATCGAAGATGTCGGCGCGCTCGAAGCGGGCGCGCTCGGCCACGCCGGCGGCTTCGGCACGGCTGCGTGCGTACCGCACCAGCTCCGGGTTGTATTCGATGCCCAGCGCCTCGGCGCCGGCGCGCGCGGCGGCGATGACGATCTTGCCGTCGCCTGCGCCCAGGTCGATCAGCTTGTCCTGCGGCGTCAGCCCGGCCAGCGTCAGCATGCGGTCGACCATGGCGTCGGGCGTCGCTACCCAGACCACGTCCTTGCCGAACTGGCCGCGCTTGGGTTCGTAGGCTGGTGGCTTGTCCTGCGCCCAGGTAGGTATGGCGGCGACAAGCGCCGTGCCCAACAAGCTGCGGCGAGTAAGGCTGGACATATCAACTAGAGAACGTGATTCGAATGGGTGAACATCGCAAGTTGACTGACGCACGAACGTGTCGTTAGATCCGGCCCACTTATTCATACTACGGTGGGCAACAGTAATTCTTCGCCCAGCATGTCGGTGATCTTCACCGCGACTGTCGTGTCTCCTGCGGGTGCGTCCAGCACATAATCGCCAGCGACGAAATCGGTCTTGCGGGCGGGAACGTCGGCCAGCGTCACGTTGAACACGGCGCCATCGTAGGCGGTGTCGATCATCACGCTGTCCACCATGGCGCGCCAGTCGGCGACCTTGGCCTGGACAACGCCCGACTGCTGGGCCAGGCGCTGCAGGATGCTTGGGGAGACGAAATCCATGATTTCGACATGCAGCTTGTCGGCCTTGCGCTTCACCGCCACGCGCGCCTGTGCCTGCTCGTGCTGGATGAAGCCGCCGTACTTGGGATCGTTGCGCAGTTCGATGACCTCGATGTGGTGCGGATCGGTCTTCTTCTTGCGCAGGCGGTTCCACTCGGTCAGCCAGGTGTCGCTGGCCAGTTCCTTACCCAGACACACCACCGTGATTGCACGGTCTTCGTCAGGCCGGGCGTCCAGCTCGTTCTTGATCGCCTCCAGGTCCATTGGCGAGAGCGGATGGCCGAAGGGAATGATCTTGACCAGCCGCTTGCCCAGCAGACCATCGAAGTACGGATCATTGCGCAACCGCTCCACGCCCAGGTATTCGCAGGCCAGGTTTACCGCCTCGTTGTGCTGGATCGCGAGGTCATAGTCGTTGACGCGCCAGTGGGTGAAGCCAAGTTGTGCCGGCAAAGGCGCATCGCCCTCGCTCAGCAGCTTGCCCTGCGCTGGCCCGTTCTTACCGGCCTGCTCCGCCATGACAAGCTGCAGCCGCTTGGCGGTAGTCTGAATCGCGCCCTTGTTGATATCGCAGCCGACCCAGCGGCGGCCAAGCTTCTGCGCAACCGCGGCAGCCGTACCGGATCCGATGAAGCAATCCAAGATCAGATCACCCTCACTCGTCGATGACCCAATTATTCTTTGAATAACTTTCTCTGGCTTCTGAGTCGGATAGTCAAGCTTCTCCGTCTTATCCGCCGGCATCAGGTAAGGCAACCGCCACACGTCATCAATGGTTCGTTCTGTGTCCTCGTAATAGACAAGCTTCCCATCGTCGTCTCTAGCTTGCTTCAAGCTCTTTGTCTCTGGATCCCATACGCGCTTCTGCTGTGTCTTCGGCTTTTCTCTAGCTTCCCGCAAGGTTG
>NZ_DAOMOQ010000074.1:0-5722 GCF_035444425.1 Ottowia sp.
GAGGCCAAGTCGAACGGCGTGATCGGCTTCAACCCGACCATGCGCTACGTCACCAACCGCAAGGGCGACCTGGTGGTGATCTCGCGTTCGGGCGAAATCACCATCCACGACGAGTACGGTCGCGAGCGCGAGCGCCACAAGGTGCCCTACGGCGCCATCCTGACGGTGAAGGCCGACCAGGCCGTCAAGGCCGGCACCGTGCTGGCCAACTGGGATCCGCTGACGCGCCCGATCATCACCGAGTACGCTGGTACCGTGAAGTTCGAGAACGTCGAGGAAGGCCTGACGGTGGCCAAGCAGGTCGACGAGGTCACCGGCCTGTCGACGCTGGTGGTGATCGACCCGAAACGCCGCGGCTCGGCCAAGATCGTGCGTCCGCAGGTGAAGCTGATCGACGCCAGCGGCAACGAGGTCAAGATCCCAGGCACCGACCACTCGGTGACCATCGGCTTCCAGGTCGGCGCCCTGATCCAGGTGCGCGACGGCCAGGACGTCGGCCCCGGCGAGGTGCTGGCGCGCATTCCGGTCGAAGGCCAGAAGACGCGTGACATCACCGGCGGTCTGCCGCGCGTGGCCGAGCTGTTTGAGGCCCGCACGCCCAAGGACAAGGGCGTGCTGGCCGAGCACACCGGCACCGTGTCCTTCGGCAAGGAGACCAAGGGCAAGATCCGCCTGCAGATCACCGACCCCGACGGCAAGGTGTGGGAAGAGCTGATCCCGAAGGAGAAGAACATCCTGGTGCACGAAGGCCAGGTGGTCAACAAGGGCGAGAGCATCGTCGACGGGCCGGCCGATCCGCAGGACATCCTGCGCCTGCTGGGCATGGAGGAGCTGGCGCGCTACATCGTCGACGAGGTGCAGGACGTCTACCGCCTGCAGGGCGTGAAGATCAACGACAAGCACATCGAGGTGATCGTGCGCCAGATGCTGCGCCGCGTGGTGGTGGAGAACCCGGGTGACTCCGGCTACATCGCCGGCGAGCAGGTCGAGCGCAGTGAGATGCTGGACACCAACGACGCGCTGCGGGCCGAGGACAAGATCCCCGCCACCTACACCAACCTGCTGCTCGGCATCACCAAGGCCTCGCTGTCGACCGACTCGTTCATCTCCGCGGCCTCGTTCCAGGAGACCACGCGCGTGCTGACCGAAGCCGCCATCATGGGCAAGCGCGACGAGCTGCGCGGGCTGAAGGAGAACGTCATCGTCGGCCGCCTGATCCCGGCCGGCACGGGTCTCGCCTACCACCAGGCGCGCAAGGCCAAGGACCAGATGGACGACGCCGAGCGCCGCGCCATCGCCGAAGCCGAGGCGGCCGAGTTGGAAGGCCTGGCGGCGCCCGATGCCGAGGGCAGCGAGCCCGCCCCTGCCGACGAGGGAGCAGCGGCCGAGTAAGCGCGGTCGCTTTCCCAGCGGACAGCGCCCTGCCGCCGCCCAGTCGGCGGCATGGGCGCTTTTTTTCTTGTTCGTGATGCTGACTTCTTCATACTGGTTCTGGTCGCTGCTGGCGCTGCTGCTGTTCTGGGCCGTCGGCGCCTACAACCGCCTGGTGCGTCTGCGCGCCAGCGTGACCAAGGCCTTCGCCGCGCTCGACGAGCAGTTGCTGCGGCAACTGGTGCTGATCCAGGGCTGCCTGCCCGAGTCGCTGCGCGACGATTCGCACGAGGATGCGGACGAGCCCGCCGATGCCGCCATGGCGGCCTGGCAACGGCTGCAAGCGGCCGGTGAGCAGTTCGGCGTGGCGCTGGCGCAGGCGCGCGCGCAGCCGGTCGATGCCGCCGCCATGGCCGGCCTGGTGCTGGCACACGAGGCCTTGCGCACCGCCTGGACCAGCGCGCTGGCCGAAGCAGTACCCGCGGATGCCGTGCCCTCCGCCGAACGCCTGCAGCAACGCTGGATGCGCCTGCTGCACCAGACGCTGCCGCTGCGCACTGCTTTCAACGAGGCGGCGCAGGCCTACAACCTAGCGATCCGGCAATTCCCGGCGGCGCTGCTGGCGCGGATCAGCGGATTCCGCGCCGCCGGCACCATCGCCCGCCTGACCGAAGCCCATTGACACCGCCGTGAGCCCCGTCGCCGTCGCCGCGCCAGCGCCGCCCCTGTGGCGCCAGCTGCAGCAGGTTGCGCGGCTGGTGCAGGGCGTGGAGGCGGGGCGTTCGCTGACCGCGCAGCTGGAAGCGGTCGAACCCGGGCTGCGCCCCGGCGTGCAGGCGCTGTCGTTCCACGCGCTGCGCTGGCTTGGCCTGGCGCGGGCGCTGCGGCGCCAGTTGGCACCGCGCCAGCCGCCGCCGCTGGTGGACGCGCTGCTGTGCACCGCCCTGGGCCTGCTGGCCGCGGATGGCCCCTTGCCGTACCCGCCGTTCACCTTGGTCGACCAGGCGGTCGAAGCGGCCAAGCGCGAGCGTACGCTGCGTGCGCAGGCCGCATTCGTCAATGGCTGCCTGCGCCGCTTCCTGCGCGACCGCGAAGCACTGATGCAGGCGGTGCAGGGCAATCCGGTGGCACGCTGGAACCATCCCCGCTGGTGGATCGAGCGCCTGCAGCGCGACCATCCGGATCAATGGATGGCGGTGCTGGCGGCGGCCCAGCAGCCGGCGCCGCTGGTGCTGCGCGTGAATACGCGGCGCAGCACGGTGGCGGCGTTCTGCCAGCGCCTGGAGGACGCCGGCATCGACGCGCGTGCGCTCGGCGGCGCGGCGGTCTGGCTGCCGACGCCTGTGCCGGTGTCGGCGATTCCCGGTTTCGCCGAAGGCTGCGCCTCGGTGCAGTCGGCCGCCGCGCAGCTGGCGGGGCCGCTGCTGCTGTCGCGGCTTGAGAACCCGGCGCCGCGGGTGCTGGACGCCTGCGCGGCGCCGGGCGGCAAGACCGCGCACTTGCTGGAGCTGTGCCCTGCTGCGCACGTGACCGCGCTGGAAATCGATGCCGCGCGCAGCCGCCGCATCGCCGACAACCTGGCCCGGCTCGGGCTCGAGGCCGAGATCCGCGTTGCCAATGCCGCCGACGTGCCAGGCTGGTGGCGCGGCGAGCGCTTCGATGCCATCTTGCTCGACGCACCGTGCAGCGCCTCGGGCATCGTCAGCCGGCATCCCGATGTGCGCTGGCTGCGCCGCGACAGCGACATCGCGCAACTGGCGGCAGCGCAGGATCGCCTGCTGCAGGCCTTGTGGCCGCTGCTGCGCCCCGGCGGCCATCTGCTGTACTGCACCTGCTCGGTGTTTCGCCAGGAGGGCGAGCAGCGCGTGGCGGCGTTTGCTGCAAACAACACCGATGTCGGTTTGCTGCCCTCGCCGGGCCATTTGCTGCCTGCTGCGGGCGGTGGCGCGGTCAGCCTTGGCGACAATGGGGGCCGTGACGATGGCTTTTACTACGCGCTGCTGCACAAGCGCACCGATTGACGCCGGGCGGCACCGCTGGTGGTGGGCTTGGCTGCTGGCCGGTCTGATGGCACTGGCCTGGGGACCGTCCCGGGCCGCTGAACTGAGCGAGCTGCGGATCGAGCGCACCGAAGACGGCGTCTACCTGACCGCGCAGTTCCAGCTCGCGCTGCCGGACACGCTGGTGGACGCGCTGGAGAAGGGCATTCCGGTGTACTTCGTCATCGAGGCCGACGTGGTGCGCGAGCGCTGGTACTGGTACGACCAGGAACTGGTGTCGGCACGGCGCTACCTGCGCGTGGCCTACCAGCCGCTGACGCGCCGCTGGCGCCTGAACGTGTCTTCCGAACCGCTCGCCCACAGCGGCCTGGGCGTCAGCCTGGCGCAGCATTACGACTCGCTGGACGAGGTGATGGCGGCGGTGCAGCGCGTGGCGCGCTGGCGCATCGCCGATGCCGCGGCGCTGGAGCGCGACGGCCGGCAGACCCTGCGGTTCCGTTTCCGGCTCGATGTCAGCCAGTTGCCGCGCACCTTCCAGATGGGCGCGCTGGGCCAGTCCGACCGCGCCATCGCGATCGAGCGGCGTATCGAACTGACGCAGGAAGCCGACCGATGAGCAGGCCGGCCGACGCCTCCGGTCCACCGGACACCGCGCGCCGGCGGCTGCGGCGCTGGTCGCTGCTGCTGGCCATCAGCCTGCTGGTCGGCATCGGCCTGATCCTGATCTTCCTGCTGGTCCAGGCCACCAACAACCGCCTGCTCTACGAGCGCTACTACGCCCGCCTGTTCGTCGTCAACGTGGTGGTGGCGGCGGTGCTGGCGCTGGTCATCATCTGGGGCATCTACCGGCTGTGGCTGCGGCTCAAGCGCGGCAAGTTCGGCAGCCACCTGCTGATCAAGCTGGCGGCCATCTTCGGCCTGGTCGGCGTGCTGCCGGGCCTGCTGATCTACGTGGTGTCGTACCAGTTCGTCTCGCGCTCGATCGAGTCCTGGTTCGACGTCAAGGTCGAGGGCGCGCTGGAGTCGGGCCTGACGCTGGCGCGCGCCTCGCTGGAGACCCAGGCGCGCGACTTCGGCAACCAGCTGCGCCTGGCCTCGGCCAGCCTGGAAGAGGTGCCCGACGCGCTGGTCGCCGTGCCGCTCGATCAGCTGCGCTCGCAGCTGGGCGCGACCGACGTCAACCTGTGGTCCGGCGCCGGCCGGCTGATCGCCGGCGCCGGGCAATCGCGCTTCCAGATCGCGCCCGATCGTCCGTCGGCGCAGATGCTGCGCCAGCTGCGGGCACAGGGCGTGGCGACGCAACTCGAGGGCGTCGACGAGGAGGGCGGCGTGGCCGGCAAGGACGCCAGCCCGCCCCGCATCCGCGCGCTGGTGCCGGTGCGGGCGCGCTCGATCGGCCTGACCGGCGAGCCGCGCCTGCTGCAGGCGGTGCAGCCGCTGCCGACCGCGCTGGTCTCGCATGCGCTGGCGGTGCAGGAGGCCAACCGCGAGTACCAGGAGCGCGCGCTCGGCCGCGACGGCCTCAGGCGCATGTACATCGGCACGTTGACGCTGGCGCTGTTCCTGTCGGTGTTCGGCGCCGTGCTGCTGGCCGCCGTGCTGGGCAAGCAGCTCGCCACGCCCTTGCTGATGCTGGCCGACGGCATGCGCCAGGTGGCGGCGGGCGACCTGCGGCCCAAGGTGGTGTTGCGCGGGCGCGACGAGCTGGTTGGCCTGACGCGCTCGTTCGCCGACATGACGCAGCAACTCGCCGATGCGCGCGCCAGCGTCAACTCCAGCATGCGGGCGGTGGAGGCGGCGCGCGCCGGGCTGCAGACCATCCTCGATAACCTGACGGCGGGCGTCATCGTGCTCGATCACGCCGGCGTCATCCAGTCGTCCAACCCGGGCGCCACGCGCATCCTGCGGGCGCCGATGGCAGCCAGCAGTGGCCGCTCGCTGGCCGCGTTGCCGGGCCTGGAGGCGTTCGCCGACGAAGTGCAGGCGCAGTTCGCCGCCTTCGAGGGCGAGCGCAGCGAGCATGGGCTGGACCACTGGCAGAAGTCGTTCGAGCTGTACGGCCATGCCGCCGGCGGCATGCCGAGCGATGCCGTGTCGCTGGTGGCGCGCGGCGCCGCGCTGCCGGACGGCCAGCGCCTGCTGGTGTTCGACGACATCTCCGAGATCGTGTCGGCGCAGCGCGCGCAGGCCTGGGGCGAGGTGGCGCGCCGGCTGGCGCACGAGATCAAGAACCCGCTGACGCCGATCCAGCTGTCGGCCGAACGCCTGGAGCACAAGCTGGCCGACAGGCTGCAGGGTGCCGATCGCGCCCTGCTGGCCAAGTCGGTGCACACCATCGTCGAGCAGGTCGA
>NZ_DAOMOQ010000075.1:0-5596 GCF_035444425.1 Ottowia sp.
TTCGCTCGTTCTTCAAGCATCCAAGTGTCGCCTATATTACTGACTTATGAGTAAATGACCGCCAGCGGCGGCTTGCTGCGCGGCGGCGGAAACAGCCGGTTCAGTTCGTCGAGCGTCGCCTGGTCCAGTGTGAGGCTGGCCGCCGCCAGGTTCTCGCGCAGATGGGCGCTTTGCCGCGCCTTCGGGATGGCGGCGACGCCGGTTTGCGCCAGCAGCCAGGCCAGGCCGAGCTGGGCCGGCGTGATGCCCAGGCGCTGCGCCAGCGCGATCAGTTCCGGCTCGCTTGCCAGATCGCCCTGGTCGAGTGGGCTGTAGGCCATCAGCGGCATGCCGTGGGCGCGCTGCCACGGCAGCAGGCTGTGCGCGGGGCCGCGCTCGCCGAGCGAGTAATAGACCTGGTTGGCGGCGCAATCGAAGCGCTCGCCGCAGGCGATGCGCAGTTGCCGCAGGTCGGCGACGTCGAAATTGCTCACGCCCCAGTGCCCGATGCGGCCCTCGGCCACCAGCGCGCGCATGGCCTGCACGGTGTCGGCCAGCGGGTGGCTGCCGCGCCAGTGCAGCAGGTACAGATCGATCCGGTCCAGCCCCAGGCGCTGCAGGCTGCGCGCGCAGGCCGCCGCCGTGCCCTCGAGGCTGGCGTTGTGCGGGTACACCTTGCTGACGATGAACAGCTCCTCGCGCCGCACCTCGCCGGCGCGCAGGGCTTCGGCAATGGCCTGGCCGACCACTTGCTCGGCGCCGCCGTCGCCGTACATCTCGGCGGTGTCGATCAGGCGATAGCCCAGGCGGATGGCTTCGCGCACCGCCGCGACATCGGCGGGGCGCTCGGCGTCGCTGTCACCCAGGTACCAGGTGCCCAGGCCGAAAGCCGGCATGGTGCCGCCGGTGGGCAGTGAAAGCGTGTGCATGCGGGAATCCTCGTTGCTGGCCGTCCGCCGTGCACGGCTCGGACGGCGCAGGCGGGAGCCGGCAGTCTAAGCCCGACCAGCGAGGCCACCGTGGCGCGTGAACGGCGTGCGAACGGCGTGCGAGTGGCGCCGGACCGATGAACTGACGCGATCAGAGATCGCGCGCCAGCCACCCCATGCGCTCGACGGCGAACCGGAAATACTCGGGCACGCAGTCCAGGTGGCCGAACTTCGGCGTCGTGCAGTCGGTCAGCGACACGCCCGTGGCGCCGGTCGCGCGCAGCGTGCTCAGCGCCGATTCGGCTGCCGAGTACGGCACCGTCAGGTCGCCACGGCCGTGGAACAGGTGGAGCGGCACCGTTGGTGTCCAGCCGGTGTGCACGTCGTGCTCGGCTTGGATCGCGGCGCGCTCGTCGGCCAGGTAGCGGTCGAGGAACAGCGTCTGGTAGCTGACGTCGCCGTCCTCGGGCACCATCTGGCGCAGCAGCGCACGCCGGATCTCGTCGCGCACGGTGCCCCCCACGTACTTGAGGCTGCCGGGCCGCAGCGCCCACGACAGCCAGGGCGCCACATCGTCGACGCGCTCGAGCTGTTCGTCCAGGGTTTCCAGCACGTCATACGGGCCGGCACCGGGGACCGCAGCCTGCAGGCGCGTCTTCAACGCGCCGTTCTCGAGCTCGATGGCCCGGTGCGCCGCCATGGTGGCGTAGCCGCCTTCGGAGTAACCGGCCAGGAACAGCTGCCCGTTGTCGGCCACGCGGTTCTGCCAGCGCCAGGTCTGCGCCGCGTTCAGCATGTCGATCACCACGCGCGCGGTCGGCGCGGCGATCAGGTAGGGGTGCTGCACGCCCTTGGAGGCGCCGAAGCCGACATAGTCGGGCGACACCACGATGTAGCCCAGCGAGGCCAGCACGATCGGCGGCTCGACCGCCTCGACCTTGTTGCTGGGCGCCTGGTTGTCGTAGAAGGTGGTCGCGTGCTGGTAGCTCAGCACCGGGCTCGGCAACCCGGCCGCCTTGGCCGGCACGCTGATCAGGCCCGACACCGCCAGTTCGGCGCCGTTCTTGTCGGTGCTGGTGTAGACGATCCGGTACGAGGACACGTCGTAGCGTGGCGCCAGCCCATGGTCGACCTTGCTCTCCGGGTCGGCGAAGGCCTGCGTGATCTCGCTGGCGGTGATGGTCTTGACGAAGGCGCCCGCCAGCAGCGCGCCCGGCCCCGATTCCACCACCGGCGGCGGGATCGGCGGTTCTGCCGGCGGCGGAGCGGGTGGCTCGACCGGCGGTGGTGCCGGCGGCTGCACGGGGGTCGTGTCGGGTGCGCTCGGCGCGGGATCGGTCGTCGGCGCCGCATCGTCGCCTCCGCCGCAGGCGGCGAGCGCGGCAGCGAGCAGCAGGGCGGCGAACGAGGCCGCGCGGCGTGGCATCAGAATGGTGGGCATGGGCTCAGAACGTCCGGGTGGCCGTTTGGGTTGATGTGGTGGTTGCGGCCAGCATCGCACGATACGGCGTCGCGCCGGCCAACTGTTACCAAGCGTACGCCGGACAAGCGCGAAATGCTGCACAAAGCATAGCTACAATCCGTTGTGATTGCGTCACAGACGCTGCCTTCACGAGTCGCTGCCGACTTTCCCGCCACGGCGCTGGGTGCCGGCCTCGTCGGGCCGTTCGTCGTGCTGGCCCGGCAATTCGCCCTTCTTGCGGCCGGAGAACATGGTCCACCACACGATCAGCAGCAGGATGATGAGTGCGGCCAGCGCTTCCAACAGAATCACGGTCATGAGACGAGTATTGCAGTTTCTTGGCGCGGCGGCCATGGCCGGCGTGCTGGCCAGTTGCGCGGTCAAGCCACCGCCCAAGGCACCCGCGCCGACACCCGCCACCGAACCTGAACTGCCGCCGCCCGGGCCGGTCGTCGACACGGCGCCGATCGGCCCCGCCATCGAACGCGCGCGCAGCCGCTGGGTGCCGGTGCGCTGGGCCGACCTGCCGGGTTTCGAGCAGGACAACACCACTGACGCCTGGAACGCCTGGATCAAGAGCTGCGAGCGTCCCGGCCTGACCTTTGGCCGCCTGTGCAGTGAGGTGCGGCGCCTGTCGCTGTCCACGGTCGAGGAGCAGCGCAACTGGATGAAGGCGCGCCTGCAGCCCTACCGCGTCGAGCCGCTCGGCGGTCTGGGCGCGCCAGGCGCCGAGGGGCTGCTGACCAGCTATTTCGAGCCACAGTACGAGGCCTCGCGCAGCGCGCGGCCCGGCTTCGGCGCGCCGCTGTACCGGCCGCCGGCCACGCTGGCGCAACGCAAACCCTGGTTCACGCGCCAGGAGATGGAAACCCTGCCCGAGGCGCGCGCGCAGCTGGCCGGCAGCGAGATCGCCTGGCTGGCCGACCCGGTGGAGGCGCTGATCCTGCAGATCCAGGGCTCGGGCCGGGTGCGCGTGTTCGAGCCCGACGGCAGCCAGCGCCTGGTGCGGCTGGCCTACGCCGCCACCAACGAGCAGCCCTACCGCAGCCCCGGCAAGTGGCTGATCGACCAGGGCCTGCTGCGTGGCGACGTCACCTGGCCCGGCATCCGCAACGCGCTGGCAGCCAACCCGCAGGCGCTGCAGGGCTTCCTGTGGAGCAACCCGCGCATGGTGTTCTTCCGCGAGGAGCCGATGTCGCCGCTGGACGCGCTGTTCGGTCCCAAGGGCGCGCAGGGCGTGGCGCTGACGCCCGGGCGCTCGATCGCGGTCGATCCGCAGAGCATTCCGTACGGCACGCCAGTGTGGCTGTCCTCGCAGGGGCCGGTGGCCAACCTGAACCGGCTGGTGCTGGCGCAGGACACCGGCAGCGCCATCGTCGGCGCGGTGCGGGCCGACTACTTCGCCGGCTGGGGCGACGAGGCCGGCGAGTTCGCCGGCCGCATGAAGCAGCCGCTGCGCCTGTGGGTGCTGTGGCCGAAATGAATCCCTGCGCCTGGCGGCGCCTGCCGGGTTTCGCCGCAGCCCTGGGCCTGCTGCTGGCCGGGTGCGCGGCGCTGCAGGATGCGCCGCGG
Organism: Ottowia sp.; assembly: GCF_035444425.1. Lineage (GTDB taxonomy): Bacteria > Pseudomonadota > Gammaproteobacteria > Burkholderiales > Burkholderiaceae_C > Ottowia. Next base: position 3,943 of record NZ_DAOMOQ010000075.1, read on the forward strand.
CTGGCTTACCAGTGCCCCAATGCGCTTGGCTTCGAGGCCCGCCTGTACCAGGACATGGCGCTGCTCGAGGGCCTGCGCGGCCACGCGGTGCTCGAGCGGATGCCCGGCAGTGCCGCGGACGGCGCGCTGCGCTACGCCGACACCACCGTGCAGGCCCAGTTCGGACTCGGCGTCGAGCAGCGCCTGGTACGGCTGGACTACACCCGGATTCCCGAGCCGGTGTATTGCGAGCGCGCGCCGGCTGCGCCGGGCGCGGCGACCATGCCGGTGCGCGCGCATGGCCGCCTGGGCCCGCGCCCGCTGCCGCCCTTCGATCCGGATGCGCCGGTGCAGACCAACATCCGCATCGGCGACGGCAACAACGGGCCGGGCTAAGAACGAGAAAGGCCCGCACAGAACGGGCCTTTTCCTGTCGCTCACGCCGGCATCGGCGCGAGCGGGTTGCGCGGCGTCAGATGCCGATGGTGCCGCCGTCGGTGCGCGTCACCACCACGGTGGCCGAGCGCGGGCGCTTGTGGCCATGGTGCAGCGCATCGCTGGCGGGGGCCTGGCTGCCGGGCCAGTGGCTGGTGAAGGTGTTGGTCGTGAAGTCGCCCTTGTCCTCGCCCGGGTGCTGCACGTTGAAGAACAGCGTCTTGCCGTCGGGCGTGACCACCACGCCGGTGATCTCGCAGTCGAACGGGCCGACCAGGAAGCGGCGCACATTGGCGTCGCTGGCCTTGGCACCCATGATGGTGTCCTGACCTTCGCGGGTCTTGATCTTGCCGCCGTCGCCCACGGCGCCTGGCAGGGCCGCCAGCATCATGCAGTTGGTCACGTCGGTGTAGGCGCCGTCGTCGGTCTGGATCCACAGCAGGCCGTCGGTCTTGCCGCTGCGCTGGTCGAAGTACAGGCCGTCGGGGCTGGAGAAGTCGTTCACCGCGGTCAGGCCCGACAGGTTCTCGCTCTGCGAGCCGTCCTCGCGGGCGCCGAACAGGTACACGTCCCATTCGAACTTGGTGCCGGTCTGGCCGCCGTTTTCCTTCCAGCGGATGATGTGGCCGTTCTTGTTGCCCTTGCGCGGGTTGGCGGCGTTCAGCGGTATCTTCTCGCCGTCGCGCTGCGAGTTGTTGGTCATGGTCATGTAAACCTCGTTGTTCAACGGGTTCACGCCACCCCACTCGGGGCGGTCCATCTTGGTGGCGCCCATGAAGTCGGCGGCCAGGCGGCAGTGCATCAATACGTCGCCCTGGTCGGCGAAGGGGTAGAGGGCGTTGTTGGCATCGATGCCGTTCTTGCCGTGTGTCAGCTCCAGCCACACGCCGGTGCCGTCGTCGCTGAACCTGGCGGCGTACAGCTTGCCGTGATCCAGGTACTTGGCGCCCACGGCGGTGCCGCCGTCGATGTCCTTCGGATCCCACTTGGCGTCGGACACGAACTTGAACACGTACTCGTTGCGCGCGTCGTCGCCGGAATAGATGACGATCGGCTCACCCGCCTTGGCAGGGGCCGGCCAGGCGCCTTCATGGTTGAAGCGGCCCAGCGCGCTGCGCTTGACGGGCTTGCTGTCGGGGCGGAACGGATCGATCTCGACCACCCAGCCGAAGGTGTTGAAGCTGTTGCGATGGTCTTCGGCAGCGCTGGCGCCGCTGACCTTGCTGTTCCAGCGCTGGTA
>NZ_DAOMOQ010000076.1:0-5268 GCF_035444425.1 Ottowia sp.
GCAGGGCCTGCCCGGCTACGTGGTCGACGGCTGGATCGCCGTGCTCGGGCCGAAGGGCCTGCCGGCGGCCCAGGTGCGGCGCATGCACGACGCCCTGGCGACGGCATTCGCCAGCCCCGAGGTCAAGGAGGCGATGAACAAGCAGGGCAATGTGATCCAGATCAGTTCGCCGGAGCAGGCATTGGCTACATTTCGCAACGAAGGTGTGCGGTTCGGCGAACTGGTGAAGAAGGCGGGCGTGACGCCACAGTGAGGACGGCACACCAGAGAGCAGGGAGTAGGGTAAATCCCGAGCATCAAGCACAGATATTGTGCGTTTGCATGGGTAGAATAATTAACCGATCGACCGGTCGGGTTATTAATTGGCGACGCGGTCGTCTTGTTTCTCACCCACTCTTGTTTCTCTGGAGGCCTGTTCATGAACGTGAAGAAGCTGGTGCTGATTGGCGCCGCCGCACTTGGTTTTACGACCGTCACCTGGGCCCAGGTGAACGTCGGTGTGACCGTCTCGGCAACCGGCCCGGCCGCCTCGCTGGGCATTCCGGAGCGCAACACCATCGCGCTGATGCCCAAGACCATGGCCGGGCAGACCGTCAACTACATCGTGCTGGACGACGCCTCCGACACCACGCAGGCCGTCACCAACGCGCGGCGCCTGATCTCGGAGCGCAATGTCGACGTCATCGTCGGCTCGTCGACGACGCCGGCATCGCTGGCGATGATCGACGCCGTGGCCGAGTCCAAGACGCCGATGATCTCGGTCGCCGCGTCGGCCGCCATCATCGAGCCGCAGGACGAGAAGAAGCGCTGGGTGTTCAAGACGCCGCAGAACGACATCATGATGGCGCTGGCGATCGCCGACCACATGGCGGCCAGCGGCGTCAAGACGGCGGGCTACATCGGCTTCTCCGATGCCTATGGCGAGAACTGGCATAAGGAGTTCTCCAAGGCGCTGGAAATCAAGAAGATCCAGCTGGTCGCCAACGAGCGCTTCTCGCGCACCGACACGGCGGTCATGGGTCAGGCGCTGAAGATCATCGGCGCCAAGCCTGACGCCGTGCTGGTCGGCGGCTCGGGCACGCCGGCGGCGCTGCCGCAGAAGACGCTGGTCGAGCGCGGCTACACCGGCAAGATCTACCAGACGCACGGCATCGCCAACGCCGACTTCCTGCGCGTCGGTGGCAAGGACGTGGAAGGCACCATCCTGCCGGCCGGCCCGGTGCTGGTGGCCGACCAGCTGCCGGCCAGCAACCCGGTGCGCAAGTCGGCGCTCGATTACATCAAGGCCTACGAGGGCGCACACGGCAAGGGCAGCGTCTCGACCTTCGGCGCCCACGCGTGGGATGCGGGCCTGCTGCTGCAGGCGGCGATTCCGGTCGCGCTCAAGGCCGCCAAGCCCGGCACGCCGGAGTTCCGCGCCGCGCTGCGCGACGCGCTGGAAGGCGTGAGCGAGGTCCCCGGCGCGCACGGCATCTTCACCATGTCGCCGAAGGACCACCTGGGGCTGGACCAGCGCGCGCGCGTGATGGTCAAGATCGAGAACGGCAAGTGGGTCTACCAGGGTTCGAAGTAAGCCCTGCATCCGACAACTGAGATGACCCGGCAGCCAGGCGCTCGCCTGATTGCCGGGTTTGCGGGATGGTAGAGTCGCCGCTTCTCACCGGCCCGCCCAACCAATTGCTCCCATGGACTTACAGATCGCCCTGATGCTGGGGCAGGATGGCGTCGTGAACGGCGCCATTTACGCGCTCATGGCGCTCGCGTTGGTGCTGGTGTTCTCGGTCACCCGCATCATCTTCATTCCGCAAGGCGAGTTCGTGTCCTACGCGGCCCTGTCGATGGCCGCGCTGCAGACCGGCCACTTGCCGGCCGTCATCTGGATGGTGGTCGGCCTCGCGCTCATCACGCTCATCGTCGAGGGCTGGCGCCAGCTGCGTGGCCTGCAGGTGGACTGGAAGGCGACCCTGGTGTGGACCGTGCTGTTCCCGCTGCTGGCAGCCGGCCTGATCTTCGGCCTGCGGCCCAGCTCGCAATGGGGGCAGGCGCTGGCGGTGCTGGCGCTGATCACGCCAATGGGTCCGCTGCTGTACCGGCTCACCTTCCGCCCGCTGGCACACACGACGGTGCTGATGCTGCTGATCGTGTCGGTGGCCCTGCATGGCGTGATGGTCGGCCTGGGCCTGTTCTTCTTCGGTGCCGAGGGCTCGCGCACGACACCGTTCCTGGATGCGCGCTGGGACCTGGGCGGCCTGCCGGTCACCGGCCAGTCGGTGGTGGTGCTGGTGGCCACCGCGCTGCTGCTGGTGGTGATGTACCTGTTCTTCGAACGCTCCATCGTCGGCAAGGCCTTGCGCGCGACCGCGATCAACCGGGTCGGTGCGCGGCTGATGGGGGTTCCGACCGAGCTGGCCGGCGACCTCAGCTTCGCGCTGGCGGCGCTGATCGGCGCCATCTGCGGCATCCTGATCGCGCCGATCACGACGATCTACTACGACACCGGCTTCCTGATCGGCCTCAAGGGCTTCGTCGCCGGCATCATCGGCGGCCTCGCCAGCTACCCGATGGCGGTGGTCGGCGCGCTGGTGGTGGGGCAGCTCGAATCCTTCTCCTCGTTCTGGGCCAGCGCCTTCAAGGAAGTGCTGGTGTTCACCTTCATCATCCCGGTGCTGTGGTGGTTTTCGCTGCGCACCCACCATGTGGAGGACGAGGAATGAACGCGCGCCACATGACCCTGATCGCGGTCGCGCTGCTGGCGCTGGCGTGGCCGTTCCTGCCGCCGTTCACGGTGACCCTGTTCAACTACATCGGCTTGTACTCGATGGTGGCGGTGGGGCTGGTGCTGCTGACCGGCGTCGGCGGCATGATGTCGTTCGGCCAGGCCGCCTTCGTCGGCCTGGGTGCCTACGCGACCGCCTGGATCTGCACCTCGCCGGTCGCCACCGAGGCGCTGGCCACGGTGCCGGCCGGCCTGCTGCCCTGGATCGGCCTGCTGCTGGGGCTGGCGGTGACGGCGCTGATCGCCTGGCTGCTGGGCGCCGTCACGCTGCGGCTGTCGGGTCACTACCTGCCGCTCGGCACCATCGCCTGGGGCCTGAGCCTGTACTACATCTTCGGCAACCTGGAGATGTTGGGCGGCCACACCGGCGTGGGCGGCCTGCCGGCGCTCAACCTGTTCGGGCTCGACATGACCTCGACGCGGGTGCTGGGCGTGCTGATCTGGGCCGTGCTGCTGCTGGGCATCTGGTGCATGCACAACCTGCTGGATTCGCGCGAGGGCCGCGCCATCCGCGCGCTCAAGACCGGCCGCGTGATGGCCGAATCGATGGGGGTCGACACCAACCGGCAGCGCATCAAGCTGTTCATACTGGCGGCGCTGCTGGCATCGGTCTCGGGCTGGCTGTACGCGCACATGCAGCGTTTCGTCAACCCGACGCCGTTCAACCTCAACATCGGCATCGAGTACCTGTTCATGGCGGTGCTGGGCGGCTCCGGCTACCTGTGGGGTGCGGTGCTGGGCGCGACCATGATCACCTTGCTGAAGGATCAGCTGCAGGACCTGCTGCCGCGCCTGCTGGGCGCCACCGGCAACTTCGAGGTGGTGGTGTTCGGCCTGCTGATGGTGCTGGTGCTGCAGCGCGCCGCCGACGGCGTCTGGCCGCTGCTGCTCGCCTGGACCGAGCGCTGGATCAAGCCGACGCTCAGGCAGGCGCCGCGCGCCGCGCCGGCACCGCTGGCGCAGCGCAAGTTGCCGCCGGGCGGGCAGGTGGTGCTGGATGCGGCCGAGGTCACCAAGCGCTTCAGCGGCCTGGTCGCCAACAACGCCGTCGACCTGACGGTGAAGACCGGCGAGGTGCACGCGCTGATCGGCCCCAACGGCGCCGGCAAGAGCACCTTCTTCAACATGATCTCCGGCGTCGACGGCCCGACCTCGGGCACCGTCAAGCTGATGGACCAGCTGATGACCGGCAAGCCCTCGCGCGCGTTCGCGGCGCTCGGCATGGGCCGCACCTTCCAGCATGTACGCCTGCTGGGCCAGCGCTCGGTGCTCGAGAACGTGGCGCTCGGTGCCCACCTGCGCGGCCAGCGCGGCTGGCTGTCGTCGATGCTGCGGCTCGACCGGCAGGAGGAAGCCGCGCTGCTGGCCGAGGCCAGGCGCCAGATCGAGCGCTGCGGCCTGCTCGAGTACATCGACACGCCGGCGGCGTCGCTGCCGCTGGGCCAGCAGCGCATCGTCGAGATCGCCCGTGCGCTGGCTGGCCAGCCGGCGATCCTGCTGCTGGACGAGCCGGCCGCCGGCCTGCGCCACCTGGAAAAGCAGTCGCTCGCCAGGCTGCTGACGCAGCTGCGCGCCGAAGGCCTGGCGATCCTCATCGTCGAGCATGACATGGAGTTCGTGATGAACCTGGCCGACCGGGTCACGGTGCTGGAGTTCGGCACGGTGATCGCCAGCGGCACGCCCGCCGTGGTGCAGGCCGATCCGCGCGTGCTGGAAGCCTACCTGGGCGGCGACCTGACGGGGGTGCAGGCATGAGCACGAAACCACTGCTGGAGCTTGAGAGCTTCGCCGTCAGCTACGGCCCGGTCGAGGCCGTTCACCAGATCGCGCTGACGGTGGGCGAGGGCGAGATCGTCACCGTCATCGGCCCCAATGGCGCCGGTAAGTCGACCCTGCTGAATGCCATCATGGGCCTGTTGCCGTCGAGCGGCGAGTTGCGGCTGGATGGCCAGGGCATCGCCCGCCCGACGGTCGAGGGCATGGTCGCACGCGAGGTCGGCCTGGTGCCGGAGAAGCGCGAGCTGTTCGGCGAGATGTCGGTCGAGGACAACCTGCTGCTGGGGGGGTTCGCCCGCTGGCGGCGCGGCCAGCGCGACCAGAAGGCGCGCATGGCGGAGGTATTCAAGCTGTTCCCGCGCCTGGAAGAGCGGCGCGCCCAGCTGTCGGCCACCCTGTCGGGCGGCGAGCGCCAGATGCTGGCGATCGGCCGCGCGCTGATGGCACGGCCACGCCTGCTGATGCTGGACGAGCCCTCGCTCGGTCTGGCGCCGCTGATCGTGCGCGAGGTGTTCAATATCGTCGCCTCGCTGCGCAACATGGGCGTGTCGGTGCTGCTGGTGGAGCAGAACGCGCGCGCCGCGCTGCAGGTGGCTGACCGCGGCTATGTGCTGGAGATGGGCGCTGTGGCGCTGTCCGGCCAGGCGCGCGACCTGCTGCATGACCGCCGCGTGATCGAGACCTATCTGGGGGTGGGCGGCAAGAAAGCGGCCTGA
>NZ_DAOMOQ010000077.1:0-5199 GCF_035444425.1 Ottowia sp.
GGCACCTTGAGGTCGAACAGGTCGGCGCCGTGCTGCGCGCTGTCGAAGGCGTAGGAGACGGTCTGGTAGATCGGCACCGCCACCGACTTGGTGGTCGGCTCGGGCTTGTAGCCGGCGTGGACCGACTTGGTTTCAAATTTCCATTGCTCGGACATGGGCTTGTTCTCCTGGCGTGGGTTGTTGGTTGAAGTGTTGCTTGATGAGCCGCTTGCCCGGGTCCCGCAATGGCGGCCAGGGCATGAAAGCCGGCGTCCGGCCACGGATCCATCCGGCCGGGCGACTGCAAGCTCGCAGTCTAGCCGCCAGCGGACGCCATGCGGCCGATGGTGTCAGATGCATTGGTGATGAGCTTATGCCGCCTCGGACCGCAGCGCGAGGTTGTTGAGCTTGTCCAGCCGCACCGGCCAGTCGCCCGCCATGGCGCCCTGGCGCAGCAGGCGCGCCCAGGCGACCCAGGCGTCCCACTGCACGCGCTTGTCCCAGGCGTTGCCCCAGCTGCTGTAGCACTGCAGCGCGCTGTCGGCGGCAGCGCGCGCTTCCGCGTGGCGCCCGCCGATCAGGTACAGATGTGCCAGCAGCATCTGCGGCTCGCCCACCCAGGGGTTCAGGCGCACCACCTGTTCCAGCGCGGCAATGGCGGCCTGCGGCTGCACCAGCGGGTGCTGCTGCTGCACCACCGACCAGTACAGGGCCATCGCCGCGGCTTCGTCGTCTTCCGGCAACTGGCGGCGGCAGTAGTCGAACACCGGCGGCGTCGGCAGCAGCGCTTGCAGCGCCGGATGCTGCAACGCCGCGCCAAGCCGGCTGATCTGCGCGTACATGCGGCTCGGCGGGCGCATCGGGCCGGGCCACAGCGCGGCCGACCAGTGCACCTCCTGCTGCGTCTGGTGCAGGAACGGGAAGCCCGAGAAGATGTCCTCCTGCCAGGAGAACCACTGCTCGCAGCTGTCGGCCATCGAGACCACGGTGAAAGCCGCCACCACGTCGGGCGCCAGCCGCCGGTCGTCGAGCAGCACGCTGCCGTCGGCCTCGATCTGGCCGGCCAGCACCTTCTGCGTGAACTGGGTGCGCGAAGCGGTGCAGAACAGGTAAACCAGTTCCTCCGCCCGTTCGCCGACGACCTCGCGCAGGCGGGCGCGCTCGGTCGCGGCATCGAACTTGACCAGGTCGACGAAGGCGTTGCCGTACACGCTGTGCAGCAGGCCGAGCAGCCGCACCTCGCGCGGCTGCTGCCACAGCGCCAGCGTGCGCGTGACCCCGACCAGGTGGTGGCGGAAGGTGCCGGCCTTGTGCCAGTCCTGGCCGACGCCGCGCGCCAGCACGATCGGCAGCACGGGGGCCAGGTCGGCGTCCTGGGCCAGCCATTCATCGTCCAGCAGGTGCTGGGCGCGGGCGAACAGCTCGGGGTCGAGGGCTTGCAGCGGGAGCTTCATCTTCGGGTGGTTGCGTGGATCGGCGGATGTTCTGAGCGCCCTTGGGTGCCCGTGCTTGGGCGGTGGATACCGGGGCGGCGGCGAGGGCAAGTGTGGCATGTCTCCGACCGCCGCCACGCCATCGGGGACAATCCGGTCCATGCCGTCATGGCCTGAACCCTGGAAGGAAACCGATACATGGCACGCACCGTGAACTGCGTCAAGCTTGGCCGCGAAGCCGAGGGGCTGGACTTTCCGCCCTACCCCGGCGAGCTCGGCAAGCGCATCTGGGAAAGCATCAGCAAGCAGGCGTGGCAGGAGTGGCTGCGACACCAGACCATGCTGGTGAACGAGAACCGCCTGAACCTGGCCGACCAGAAGGCGCGCGCCTACCTCAAGGTCCAGATGGAGAACTTCCTGTTCGGCGGCAAGGTCGACAAGATCGCCGGCTACGTGCCGCCGGGCAACTGAGCGGCCGGTATCGCATGCTGGCCGCGGATTTCGATCCGTGCTGCACCGGTCACCCTGAATCATCTGAAGCCCATCCGAGCGCGCACCGCATGAACCAGCGGCCGGCGCGCCCCTGCCATGGCTGAGACGGTGCACTGGCGTGCCGACGGCACCCCCGTCAGTCCGCGTTTTGGCGACATCTACCGCAGCAGCGGCACCGACGGTCAGGGCGGACTGGCGCAGGCGCGGCACGTGTTCCTGCGTGGCTGCGGGCTGCTGGCGGACGCTGGCGCGGCGGCTGGATGGACTGGCGCAGCACGCTGGGCGGTGCTGGAAACCGGCTTCGGCCTGGGCCTGAATTTCCTCGCCACCTGGCTGGCCTGGCAGCAGGATCCGGGGCGGCCGGCACGCCTGTTCTACAGCGCGGTGGAAGCCTACCCGCCCGAAGCCGCGGACCTGCTCCGCAGCGCCGCGCCCTTTCCCGAGCTGGCACCGTTGGTTGCCGAGCTGGCAGCGCGGTGGCATGGCCTGCTGCCGGGCGTGCACCGCCTGCGACTGGACCAGGACCGCGTGCAGCTCACGCTGGCGGTGGGCGATGCGCAGGCGGCGCTGGCTGAGCTGAGCGGCGCGCATGACGCCATCTACCTGGACGGCTTCGATCCGGCACGCAACCCCGGGATGTGGAGCCGGCCGGTGATCCAGGCGGTGGCGCGTCTGGCCCGCCCTGGCGCGCGCGCAGCGACCTGGTGCGTGGCGCGTGAAGTGCGCGAGCATCTGGCGGCCAGCGGCTTCGCGTTGGAGCGCGTGCCCGGCCTGGCGCCCAAGCGCCATGCGCTGCGGGCGCGCTTCGAGCCGCGTTGGCAAACGCGCGCACGTGCCGCACGGGGTGCGCCCATTCCGGTTGATCGACCGGCACGCTGCATCGTCATTGGCGCCGGCCTGGCCGGTGCCTCGGCGGCGCACAGCCTGGCGCAGCGTGGCTGGGACGTGACCGTGCTGGACCGCGCCGACGAACCGGCTGCCGGCGCCTCGGGCCTGCCGGCCGGCGTGGTGGCGCCGCACGTTTCGCCGGATGACAAGCCGCTGTCGCGCCTGAGCCGTGCCGGCGTGCGCGCCACGCTGGCGCGCGCCCGCGCCTTGCTGCGCGAAGGCGTCGACTTCGGCGCCACCGGCGTGCTGGAACGTCACCAGCCGGGCGAGCGGCGCCTGCCGGCGAGTTGGCGCGACATCCAGGCAGACGCCATGCGCAGCGGCACGCTGGACGCGACCGCGGCGCTGACCGCCGAGCAGGCTGCCCGCGCCGGCGTGCCGCTCGATCCGCAGCAGCCGGCCCTGTGGCATACCGATGCCGGCTGGATCAAGCCCGGCGCGCTGGTGCGCGCCATGCTCGATGCGCCGGGCATCGTTTGGCGCGGCGCCTGCCAGGCGGTGCGCATGGCGCGGCACGGCAAAATGTGGCAGGTGCTGGACGCAGCCGATGCCGCGCTGGCCGAGGCGGAGCTGCTGGTCGTCACGGCCGGATTCGATTCGCTGGCGCTCGTGCACAGCGCTTCGCCTGCGGCGCCGCCGCTGCACGCCCTGCGTGGCCAGGTGGCCTTCGGGCCGATGCCGGGTGCGGGCCTTGATGAGGCGCTGCCGCCCTTCCCGGTCAACGGCCACGGCAGCCTGATCGCCCACCTGCCGGGCGTGGAAGGCCGCTGGTGGATCACCGGGTCGACCTTCGAGCGTGCCAACCCGCTGCCGCAGTTGCTGGCCGGCGATCATGCCGCCAACCGGCAGCGCCTCCTGACGCTGCTGCCGCCTGCCGGCCGGGCGCTCGGTGAGCAATGGGATGATGGCCGCGCGCGCTGCTGGGCCGGGGTGCGCGCCACCCTGCCCGACCGGCTGCCGGCGGTGGGCGCCTGGCGTCCGCCGAGCGCGGACGGCAGCGACGAAGCGTCGGTTGCCAGCCCCCTACCGCTGCAGCTGCTGACCGGGCTGGGCGCGCGCGGCCTCACGCTGGCCGTGCTGTGCGGCGAGATCCTGGCGACTTGGCTGCATGGCGAGCCGCTGCCGATCGAGCGCTCGCTGGCGCAGCGCCTGCGTGCTGATCGCTGGCTCGACCGCGCCGTGTCGGCCACGCCGGATGAGCCGCACGCGTGAAAAAGGCCACCCGAAGGTGGCCTGGATTTCCGCGTGTCAGCGCGATACCGATCAGTTCAGCGGCGTCTTCACGCCGTCCTTGTACACGTACAGGGTGATGGCCGGGTTCTTCAGTTCGCCGGTGGGCTCGAACTGGATGTTGGCGGTGACGCCCTTGAAGTTCGACTCGACCAGCTTGGGCGTGTAGACCTTGGGATCCCAGGAATCGGCACGCTTCATTGCGTCGACCAGCAGCATGGTGGCGTCGTAGGTGTACGGGCTGTAGACCTGGAACTGCTTCGGGTACTTGGCGTCGTACTTGGCCTTCCAGGCGGTGCCGCCAGGCATCTTCTGGATCGACGCGCCGCCCTCGGCGCAGACCACGTTGGCCAGCGTCTTGGCGCCCGCCGCGAGCTTGGCGATCTCGGTGGTGCAGATGCCGTCGCCGCCGAAGTACTTGACGTTGCCCATGCCGAGCTGCTCCATCTGGCGCAGCATCGGGCCGCCCTGCGGGTCCATGCCGCCGTAGAAGATGCCGTCCGGGTTCTTCGACTTGATGGAGGTCAGGATCGCCATGAAGTCGGTCGCCTTGTCGGTCGTGAACTGCTCGTCGACGATCTCGATGCCCTTCTTCTTGGCGGTGTTCTTGAACACCTCGGCCACGCCCTGGCCGTAGGCGGTGCGGTCGTCGATCACGGCGATGCGCTTGAGCTTGAGTGCGTCGGCGGCGTAGAAGGCCAGGCCGGCGCCGAGTGCGTTGTCGTTGGCGATGATGCGGTAGGTGGTCTTGTAGCCCGGCTTGGTCAGGGTCGGGTTGGTGGCGGCGCCCGTCACCATCGGGATGCCGCAGTCGTTGTAGACCTTGGAGGCCGGAATCGTGGTGCCGGAGTTCAGGTGGCCGACCACGCCGTTGACCTTGGCATCGCACAGCTTCTGCGCCGCGGCCGTGCCCTGCTTCGGATCGGAGGCGTCGTCCTCGCCCTGCAGCTCGAACTTGATCTTCTTGCCGGCGATGACGATGTTCTGGGTGTTCAGTTCCTCGACCGCCATGCGGGCGCCGTTCTCGTTGTCCTTGCCATAGTGGGCCTGCGGGCCGGACATCGGCGCGACGTGGCCGATCTTCACCACCTGCACGTCCTGCGCGGACACGGTGCCTGCCACCATGGCAAAGACGGCAGCCGCCGTCAGTGTGACCTTCAATTGCATGCTATAGCCT
>NZ_DAOMOQ010000078.1:0-4834 GCF_035444425.1 Ottowia sp.
GGACAACGCCGATGCCCGGCACAGGTCCGGGCATGGCGTTCGCTGGCATGGCCTGTTCCGCGGCCGTTCGAATTGCGCGGCCGCGCCTGCGGTAGATAAGGCGGCGCCGGGTTCGCATGCGTTCCGTGCACTGGTTGGCATCACCGGTCATGGCGCTGCTGGCCGGGGGCCTGCAGGCGCTGGCGCTGGCCGATCCGTGGACCGGGCAGGCGCACTGGTGGCTGCAACTGCTCAGCCTCGCCTGGCTGGTGTGGCAGCTGGCGCAGGGGCTGGCGCGTCCGCGTGCCTGGCTTGCGAGCGACTGGGGCCAATCGGATACCGGCGGCTGGCGCCACGGCCTGCTGCGCGGCTGGCTGTTCGGTTTGGGTTGGCTCACCGGCACCTTCTGGTGGCTGTTCATCTCCATGCACACCTATGGCGGGCTGGCAGCGCCGCTGGCGGTGGCGGCGGTGCTGGCGCTGGCCGGCCTGCTGGCGATCTACTACGCGCTGGCGGCGGCGCTGTTCATGGCGCTGGCGTCGCTGCGGCGGCCCTGGCTCAGCGCGCTGGCCTTCGCCGCGCTGTGGACGCTGGCCGAGCTGCTGCGCGGCACGCTGTTCACCGGCTTTCCCTGGGGCGCGAGCGGCTACGCGCATGTCGACGGTCCGCTGGCCTTTCTGGCGCGCTATGTGGGCGTGTACGGGCTCGGCTTCGTCGCCGCGGCGCTAGCGGCGCTGCTGGCGCTGACGCCACGGATGCGCTGGGGCAACGCCCGCAGCCTGGCCGGCATCGCCGTGCTGCTGGCGCTTGGCGCCGGCCTGTGGGGCTGGCGCCATTGCGAGCTGGATCCGGCGCGCTGCGGCATGGCGTCGCCAAGCCAGCCGGCACTGCTGACGGACGTCGCGCTGCTGCAGGGCAACATCCCGCAGGACGAGAAGTTCGTGCCGGGCACCGGCATCGCCGATTCGCTGCGCTGGTACGGCGAGCAGCTGCGTGACAACCAGGCGGCGCTGGTGGTGGCGCCCGAAACCGCGCTGCCGCTGCTGCCCGAGCAACTGCCCGAGGGCTACTGGCAGGCGCTCGTCGAGCGTTTCGCCGGCCCCGGCCAGGCGGCGCTGCTGGGGGTTCCGCTGGGCGACATGGAGACCGGCTACACCAATTCGGTGGTCGGCTTCAAGCCAGCTCAGGCCCAGCCCTACCGCTACGACAAACACCACCTGGTACCCTTCGGCGAGTTCATCCCGCCCTTCTTCAAGTGGTTCGTGCGCATGATGAACATCCCGCTGGGCGACTTCGCGCGCGGCGGCGTCGGCCAAGCCTCGTTCGAGTGGCAGGGCCAGCGGCTGGCGCCCAACGTCTGCTACGAGGATTTGTTTGGCGAGGAGCTGGGTGCGCGCTTCATCGACGCGGCGCGTGCGCCCACGGCCTTTGTCAACCTCAGCAACATCGCCTGGTTCGGCGACAGCGTGGCGATCGACCAGCACCTGCACATCAGCCGCATGCGCGCGCTGGAGTTCGAGCGCCCGATGCTGCGCGCCACCAACACCGGTGCCACCGCCATCATCGACCACCGCGGCGTGGTGACGCAGCTGCAGCCGCGGCTGACGCGCGGCGTGCTGCGCGGGCAGTTCGAAGGCCGCACGCACGTCACGCCGTTCGCGCGCTGGGTGGCGCGCGCGGGGCTGTGGCCGCTGTGGGGTCTGTGCGCGCTGATCGTGCTGGTGTGCGGGGCGCGCCGCCGCGCCTGAGCGGCGCCGGCCGCGGCTGCAGGCACAATGCGCGAATCATGGCCGAATTCTTTTCCTACGACGACCTCATTGCCTCCGGAGAGGGGCGCCTGTTCGGACCCGACGCCGGCCGCCTGCCGCTGCCGCCGATGCTGATGTTCGACCGCATCACCCACATCGACGGCGATGGCGGCGCCCACGGGCTGGGCCGCATCGAGGCCGAGCTCGACGTCAGGCCGGATCTGTGGTTCTTCGCCTGCCACTTCCAGGGCGACCCGGTGATGCCCGGCTGCCTGGGCCTGGACGCCATGTGGCAGCTGATCGGCTTCTACCTGACCTGGTTGCGCCTGCCCGGACGCGGGCGCGCGCTGGGCGCGGGCGAGGTCAAGTTCACCGGCGAGGTCGGCCCCGAGGTCAAGCTGGTGCGCTACGAGATCGACATCAAGCGGGTCATCAAGCGCAAGCTGAACATGGCCATCGGCGACGCGCGCCTGCTGGCCGACGGCAAGGAAATCTACGTTGCCAACGACTTGCGCGTGGGCCTGTTCTCGCGCGAGGGCGGCGCGCTCGGCGCCGGCGCCTGAGCCCGCCCGCGGCGCCCCGCCACACGCTGGCGGGGCTTGGCTTCTAAAATCAGCACTTTTTGCCGCTCATTTTGGGCCGCGCCCGCGCGCCGGCTGCCGCCATGCTCACCTTCCAGCAACTCATTCTCAAACTCCAGCAGTACTGGGACGCGCAGGGCTGCGCGCTGCTGCAGCCCTATGACATGGAAGTCGGCGCCGGCACCTCGCACACCGCGACCTTTCTGCGCGCCATCGGCCCCGAACCCTGGAAGGCGGCTTACGTGCAGCCCAGCCGCCGGCCCAAGGACGGCCGCTACGGTGAGAACCCGAACCGGCTGCAGCATTACTACCAGTATCAGGTGGTGCTGAAACCCGCGCCGAGCAACATCCTCGATCTGTACCTGGGCTCGCTCGAGGCGCTGGGGTTCGACCTCAAGCGCAACGACATCCGCTTCGTCGAGGACGACTGGGAGAACCCGACGCTGGGCGCCTGGGGCCTGGGCTGGGAGGTGTGGCTGAACGGCATGGAGGTGACCCAGTTCACCTACTTCCAGCAGATCGGCGGCATCGACTGCAAGCCGGCCACCGGCGAGATCACCTACGGCCTGGAACGCCTGGCGATGTACCTGCAGGGCGTCGACAGCGTGTTCAAGGTGCAATGGACCGAGGGCCTGAGCTACGGCGACGTCTACCTGCAGAACGAGCAGGAGCAGTCGGCCTACAACTTCGAGCACAGCGACACCGGTTTCCTGTTCGCCGCCTTCGACGCCCACGAGCGGCAGGCTGAACTGCTGATCGAGAAACAGCTTGCCCTGCCGGCCTATGAGCAGGTGCTGAAAGCCGCCCACACCTTCAACCTGCTCGATGCGCGCGGCGCCATCAGCGTGACCGAGCGCGCAGCCTACATCGGCCGCATCCGCAACCTGGCGCGCGCAGTGGCGCACGCCTATTACGAATCGCGCCAGCGGCTGGGCTTTCCGCTGGCGCCGCGCGAGTGGGTCGAGCAGCTCGAAGCCAAGGCCGCGTGAAGGAAGCGAGCAGCATGAGCACACCCAACCTCCTCGTCGAACTGTTCGTCGAAGAACTGCCGCCCAAGGCACTGAAGAAGCTCGGCCAGGCCTTTGCCGGCCAGCTGTTCGAGCAGCTGAAAGCCCAGGGCCTGACCGCCGCCGATTCGGCCGTCACGCCCTACGCCACCCCGCGCCGGCTGGCTGCGCACATCACGCAGGTGGCGGCCAAGGCGGCCGACAAGTCTATGCAGGTCAAGCTGATGCCGGTCAGCGTGGCGCTCGACGCCGCCGGCCAGCCGACGCCGGCGCTGCTGAAGAAGCTGCAGGCGGTCGGCGCCGATCCCTCGGTGGTGCCGCAGCTCAAGCGCCAGCCGGACGGCAAGGCCGAGGCGCTGTTCCTCGACACCCTGGTCACCGGCGCCACGCTTGACAGCGGCCTGCAGAAGGCGCTGCACGAGGCCATTGCCAGGCTGCCGATCCCGAAGGTGATGACCTACCAGCTGGAAAGCGGTTGCCGGCTGCCCGGCTGGGACAGCGTGCAGTTCGTGCGCCCGGCGCATGGCCTGGTGGTGCTGCACGGCAGCGCGGTGGTGCCGGTGACGGCGCTGGGCCTGACGGCGGGGCGGCTCACGCACGGCCACCGCTTCGAGGCCGCGATCGATCCGATCAGCATCGAGGACGCCGACCGCTATGCCGACACGCTGCGCACGCGGGGTGCCGTCATCGCAAGCTTCGAAGAGCGCCGCGCCGCCATCGCCGCGCAGCTCGCGACCGCCGCCGCGCAGGCGGGTGCCGGCCTGCATGCGGTCGACGACGACGCGCTGCTGGACGAGGTGACGGCGCTGGTCGAGCGGCCCAAGGTGCTGGTGTGCCAGTTCGAGCAGGCCTTCCTCGACGTGCCGCAGGAATGCCTGATCCTGACCATGAAGGCGAACCAGAAGTACTTCCCGCTGCTGGATGCGGCAGGCCGGTTGACGAACCGGTTCCTGGTGGTCAGCAACATCGATCCGCAGGACGCCAGCGCGGTGATCGAGGGCAACGAGCGCGTGGTGCGCCCGCGCCTGCAGGACGCCAAGTTCTTCTTCGATCAGGACCGCAAGAAGACCCTCGAATCGCGCGTGCCGCAGCTGGCCAAGGTGGTCTACCACAACAAGCTCGGCACCCAGGGTGAGCGCGTCGAGCGCGTGCGCGCCATCGCGCGGGCGATCGTGGGACTGCTGGAGCAGTCGGGCCAGCAGTTCGGCGGCGCGGTGCTGGCAGAGCAGACGGACCAGGCAGCGCTGCTGGCCAAGACCGACCTGCTGACCGACATGGTGGGCGAATTCCCCGAGCTGCAGGGCATCATGGGCGGCTACTACGCGCGCCACGACGGCCTGTCCGAGGACATCGCCTTCGCCATCGAGGACCACTACAAGCCGCGCTTCGCCGGCGACGAGCTGCCGCGCGGCCCCGTCGGCACCGTGGTGGCGCTGGCCGACAAGCTGGAGACCCTGGTCGGCATGTTCGGCATCGGCAACCTGCCGACCGGCGACAAGGACCCGTTCGCGCTGCGCCG
>NZ_DAOMOQ010000079.1:0-1255 GCF_035444425.1 Ottowia sp.
CGCGCGAAGATCGAGATCAGCGAGGAGCCGAAGGCAAAGCCGATCAGCGGGTTCAGCAGGGTCGCCAGCTTGGCGCCCGGCGCCAGGTTGCCGCCGCCGATCAAATACCAGGTGAACGCCGCCACGCCCAGCAACCCCAGGCCCACCACCAGCATGCCGGTGATGGCACCGCCGCGGAAGGCGACGTCCAGCGCCGGGCCGATACCCTTGGTCGCGGCCTGCGCGGTGCGCACGTTGGCGCGCACCGAGATGTTCATGCCGATGAAGCCGCAGGCGCCCGACAGAATGGCGCCGATGGCAAAGCCGATCGCGCTGTTGATGTCGAGCGCCAGCGCGATCAGCACGGCCAGCACGACGCCGACGATGGCGATGGTCTTGTACTGGCGTGCCAGGTACGCCGCCGCGCCGGCCTGGATGGCGCCGGCGATTTCCTGCATGCGGGCGTTGCCCGCGTCCTGGGAGAGAATCCATCCGCGCGCCCAGAAGCCGTAACCCACGGCGACCAGACCGCAGACGAGCGCCAGTATCAGCGCTGCATTGCCTGTCATTGAAAACTCCTCACAATAAGCGTTTGCGCTTCGGAGGGTTGGCAGCCCTGATGTGTAGCAACGCCGCCGGTCCCTCCACCGCGTTGCTTCCTCGCTCCGTCGCTTACAAGGCGGACGATTGGCCAACCATCGGATTTTAGCGAAAACGCGCTTGACCGCGCGTCTGCAAGTGGCGCGAAAGTAAAATCACGCCTAATTCACGGGTTCCTTAATTCAAGTCAACACGGAAAACGCAACATGTCTCTCGACAACGTCACCCCCGGCCCGAAGGCGCCCGAAGAGTTCAACGTCATCATCGAGATTCCGATGAACGCGGATCCGATCAAGTACGAGGTCGACAAGGAGACCGGCGCCATCTTCGTCGACCGCTTCATGAGCACCTCGATGCATTACCCGACCAATTACGGCTACGTGCCACGCACGATCTCGGGTGACGGCGATCCGGTGGACGTGCTGGTGGTGACCCCGGTGCCGCTGATGCCCGGCGTGGTGGTGACCTGCCGCCCGGTCGGCATCCTGAAGATGCTCGACGAGGCCGGCGAGGACGGCAAGGTGCTGGCGGTGCCGATTCCTTCCGTGCTGACGCTGTACAACTGGCAGAAGCCGGACGACCTGAGCCCGGCGCGCCTGAAGACCATTGCCCACTTCTTCGAGCACTACAAGGACCTGGAGCCGGGCAAGTGGGTCAAGGTGCTGGGCTGGGAAGG
>NZ_DAOMOQ010000079.1:1355-4653 GCF_035444425.1 Ottowia sp.
GAGCTGGCGCGCTGGCGTCACTGGTCGGGCTGGATGGTGCTGGGCCTGGCGCTGCTGATGGCGCTGGCGGCGCTGGCGACGGCGCGCACGGTGCTGGCACCGGACCGCAGCATCAACGCGGTGGCGGCCTTCGTCAGCCTGCTCGGCTGGCATGCGCTGATGCTGCTGCTGTGGCTGCTCGGGCTCGGCTGGTCGGCATTCGGTGGCGGCCGGGGACTGGCGAGCTTCTCGCTCGGCCGCGTGGCGCTGGCCGGCGCCGCGCGCCTGCCGGTTGATCGCGGCCCGCACGCGCTGACGCTGCTGCGCGCCGGCGCCGACGTACTGCAGCGCGCGCGCCTGTGGCCTTGGCTGACCGGTGCGCTCAGCCATGCGATCTGGGCGCTGGCCTTCGTGGTGGTGCTGGCGCTGCTGATGTTCGGCTTCGCCTTCCACGCCTATCGGCTGACCTGGGAAACCACCATCCTGAGCGCCGGATTCTTCCAGGGCTTCGTCCAGTTCACCGGCGCGTTGCCGGCGCTGCTGGGCTTTCCGGTGCCCGACGCGGCTGCCGTGCAGCGCGTCGGCAACGCCGGCGTGCGCGCCTGGCAGGAGGCTGCCAGCCAGCGCGAATGGGCCTGGTGGCTGATCGGCTGCGTGACGGCCTACGGCCTGCTGCCGCGCGGGCTGCTGGCCCTGCTGAGCTGGTGGCGCTGGCGTGCCGGGCAGTCGCAGCTAGGGCAGATCGACATGGCCGATCCGTACGTGCAGCGCCTGGTGCACCGGCTCGACGCGCTGGAGCCGCCGCCGCAGGTGATCGACCCCGAGCGCCCGTTCATCCCGCAGGAGTTGCCGACGCCGATCGGTGTGCCGGGGGCCGACGGCAGCCTGGCCGTGATCGGTTTCGAGCTGCCGCCCGAGATCGCCTGGCCGGTTGCGGGGCTGCCGGCCGGCAGCTTGCCGGCGCAGCGCCTGGCCGGCAGCGCGCGCGAGCGTCAGAACGCGATCGGGCAGCTGGCAGCGGCGCGACCGCAATCGCTGCTGCTGGTGCTGCACGCGCCGTCGAGCCCCGACCGCGGCATCGCGCGCTTCCTGCGCGAGGCGGCGCGCCAGGCTGGCCGCGCGGCACTCTTGCTGGTGACGGCGGGCGAGCCGATCACCGAGTCGGCGGGGCGCCGCTGGCACGACTGGCTGGGCGCCGAGGAACTGGGACAGGTGGCCTTGCTGGACAGCGCCGCGGCCGCCGCCGACTGGATAGCATCCGCGCATGACTGAACCGCTGCGTATCGCCATCGTCGGCCACACCAACGCCGGCAAGACCTCGCTGCTGCGCACGCTGACGCGGCAGGTCGACTTCGGCGAGGTGTCGGACCGCCCCGGCACCACGCGCCACGCCGAGGCGATCGACCTGCGGCTGGACGGCAGCGCGGCGGTGCGCTTCATCGACACGCCGGGGCTGGAGGATTCGGTCGCGCTGCTCGAATACCTGGGCACGCTGGAGGCTGAATCGCGTCCCGAGCGCGTGCGCGCCTTTCTGCGTGGGCCGGAGGCGCGCGAATCGTTCGAGCAGGAGGCCAAGGTGCTGCGCGCGCTGATCGAACAGGCCGACGCCGCCATGGTGGTGATCGATACCCGCGAGCCGGTGCTGCCCAAGTACCGCGCCGAGATCGAGATCCTGACCTGGTGCGCCAAGCCCATCATGCCGGTGCTGAACTTCGTGCGCTACCTGAACACGCGGCGTGACGACTGGCACCAGATGCTGCTGGAGAGCAACCTGCATGCGCGCGTCGAATTCGACGTCGTCGCGCCCTTCATCGGCTCGGAGCGCCAGCTCTACGGCGACCTCGCCACGCTGCTGCCGGCGCGGCGCCAGCAGCTGCAGCAGATCGTCGAGGCCCTGGCGCTGGAAGCGCGCGACCGGCGCCTGGCCGCCTGCCGCGTGGTGGCCTCCGGCCTGATTGACGTTGCCGCCATGCGGCGCGCGCTGCCGGCCGAGGAGTTTGCCGACGAGCTGAAGCAGCAGCGCTTCGTGCGCGCCTTCCAGGACGATGTGCGGCGCCACGCGCGGCGCGCGGTGGACGACCTGCTGGCGGTGTTCGCGTTCCGGCCCGACGACGCCGAGCTGGCCGAGATCCCGCAGCTGGCCGGCCGCTGGGAAGACGATCTGTTCAACCCCGAACTGCTCAAGGAAGCCGGCAAGCGGCTCGGCATGGGCGCCATGATCGGCGCCGGGCTGGGTGCGGTGGCCGATGTCGCGCTGGCCGGCCTGTCGCTGGGCGCCGCGAGCGCGCTCGGCGCCACCATCGGCGGCGCCGTCTCGGGCGGCTGGAAGCCGCTGTGGCGCAAGCTCGACAACCGGCTCAGCGGCGTGCAGGAGTTGACCGTGGAAGCGCCGGTGCTGTTGCTGTTGACCGACCATCTGCTGGCCTTGGCACGCGCGCTGGAGCAGCGCGGTCACGCGGCGCTGGACAAGCTGCGCGTGAGCGCGTCGGGTGCGGGCGCCGATGATGGCCTGCATCGGCTGGTGGATGCGCTCGATGCGGCGCGTGGCCATCCGGAATGGGAGCGTGCCGGCGGCAAGGGCGCCGCGGACAGCGATCGACAAGCGCTGGAGGCTGCGCTGGCGCGGCAACTCGCCGAGCGCTTCGAGCGCGTGCCGGCTTGACAAGCTGCGGTGTGGCGGCACACTTTGCCGACCGCCATGCCCCGCACACCCCTGACGCCATGAACAAGTCGCTTGCTCTTGCCATTGCCCTGCTTGCCGCCACCGGTGCGCAGGCGGCCTGCTACACCGTGCTGGGGTCGAATGGCGCCATCCTGGCGCAAAGCTCGACGCCGCCGGTGGATATGTCCTATCAGCTGCACCAGACGGTGCCGCAGCGCTTCGGTGCCGGCGCCAGCATGGTGTTCGGGATTGCCGATCCGGATTGCGGGCGGGAGATGGATCGGTATTACGACCTGATGCCGGCCGAGGTGGCGTACCGCGAGGGTTTGCGTGATCCGGTGCCGGCAATGAGGGCGCCGCGGCGCGATCGCGAATAGCTCAGGACGGGTCGTGCCGGAACGGCGAACGCCCGGCCAAATGTTCCAGGTAGTTCTGGACACCTTCACCTTCGCGCGCCAGGAAGCGCTGCACCGCGTCGGCAAAGGCCGGGTGCGCCAGCCAGTGGGCGCTGCTGGTCTTCACCGGCATCAGCGCGCGTGCCATCTTGTGTTCGCCCTGCGCGCCGCCCTCGAAGCGCGTGATGCCGTGCGCGATGCACCACTCGATCGGCTGGTAGTAGCAGGCCTCGAAATGCAGGCTGTCGACGCGCGCCAGCGC
>NZ_DAOMOQ010000080.1:0-4466 GCF_035444425.1 Ottowia sp.
CGTGAGCGCGCATGGTAGGCGCATTCTGCAACGGCCGGAAGCAGACCATAATCGCGCATGCGCCGCCCAAGCCCCGCTCCCTCTGCCGCCGCGCCCGCCCCGTCCGCCCCGTCCGCCGCGCGCGCCGTGACCGCCCTGCGCGGCGTGCTGCCCTTCCTGCGCCCCTACCGCGCCCGCGTGGCGCTCGCCTTCGCGCTGCTGTGCCTCGGTTCGGCGACCATCCTGGTGGTGCCGCTGGCCTTTCGTGACCTCATCGATTCGGGCTTCGGCAAGGGGGTCGCGGCCGGCGGCGGCCTGCTCGGCACGGACAGCCTGGACAGCCAGTTCGTCGCCCTGTTCGGGCTGGCGCTGCTGTGGGCGGTGGCGGTGGCGGGGCGCTACTACATGGTGTCGTGGGTCGGCGAGCGGGTCACGGCGGACCTGCGCAGCGCGGTGTATGCGCGCGTGCTCGGGCAGTCGCCGCAGTTCTTCGAGACGCTGCAGACCGGCGAGGTGCTGTCGCGCCTGACCGCGGACACCACGCTGATCCAGACCGTGGTCGGCAGCTCGGTGTCGATGGGCCTGCGCAGCCTGTTCCAGTTCGTCGGCGGCATGGTGATGCTGGCGGTGACCAGCGTCCAGCTGTTCGGCCTCATCGCCGGCCTGCTGCTGCTGCTGGCGCTGCCCATCATCCTCATCGGGCGGCGAGTGCGCAGGCTGTCGCGCGAATCGCAGGACCGCATCGCCGATGCCTCGGCGCTCGCCGGCGAGATCCTCAACGCGATGCCGACGGTGCAGGCCTTCACCCAGGAGGCGGCCGAGGCGCGGCGCTTTGGCGAGCGCAGCGAGACCAGCTTTCGCACCGCGGTGCGCCGGACCCGGGTGCGCGCGCTGCTGACCGCGCTGATCATCGCCGCGGTGATGGGCACCATCATCTTCGTGCTGTGGATCGGCGCGCGCCAGGTGCAGGCGGGCAGCCTGTCGCTGGGCGAGCTGGGTGCCTTCGTGATCTACGCCGCCCTGGTCGCCGGCGGCGTCGGCACGCTGGCCGAGGTGTGGGGCGACGTGATGCGCGCGAGCGGCGCCACCGAGCGCCTGATGGAGCTGCTGCACGCCGAGTCCGCGATTCGCGAGGCGGTCGCGCCACGCGCCCCGCAGCGCGCCGCGCAGGTGGCGATCGACTTCGAGCACGTCGTGTTCTGCTACCCGGCGCGGCCGCATGTTCGGGCGCTCGACGACATCTGCCTGCACATCGAACCCGGCGAGCGCGTGGCCCTGGTCGGGCCCTCCGGGGCCGGCAAGACCAGCCTGCTGCAGGTCCTGCTGCGCTACTACGAGGTCTCCGCGGGCTGCATCCGTCTCAACGGCCAGGACATCCGCGAGCTGGCGCTGCACGCGCTGCGCGGCAGCATCGCCATCGTGCCGCAGGATCCGGTGATCTTTTCCGCCAGCGCGCTGGAGAACATCCGCTATGGCCGGCCGGCGGCGAGCGACGACGAGGTGATCGCCGCCGCACGCGCAGCCGCCGCCGACGAGTTCATCGCCCGCCTGCCCGAGGGCTACGCCACCTTCCTCGGCGAGCGCGGCACGCGGCTGTCCGGCGGCCAGCGCCAGCGCATCGCGATCGCCCGCGCGATGCTGAAGGGTGCGCAGGTGCTGCTGCTCGACGAGGCCACCAGCGCGCTCGACGCCGAATCCGAGATCCTGGTGCAGCAGGGCCTGGCGGCGGCGATGCAGGGGCGCACGACGCTGATCATCGCCCACCGCCTGGCCACCGTGCAGCAGGTCGATCGGATCGTCGTGATCGACGGCGGGCGCATCGTCGAGACCGGCACCCCGGCCGACCTGCGCCGCCAGGGTGGGCTGTATGCGCGGCTGGCGGCGCTGCAGCTCGCGCCCTGAGGGGCTGCCCGGCAACGCTCCGGCCTGGCAGGCCGGCGTCCGGCGCCCGCTTGAACGACGCGGCCGCGCCCCGGTCCGACTGAGCAAGCCTTCTGCTGCCGGACGCCCTGGGTGCCGGCGCGCGCCGCGATGAGAACACACGGGTCTCGCCTTCTGCTGTCGCTGCCGGTTGCCGCGCTGCTGGCGGCACTGGCGTGGGCGGTCGTCGGCGGCCCGCCCGATGCGGTGGAGCCGCAGGTGGTGGGCATGCCGGCGCAGGCGGACCGGCCTGCAGCCGGCGGGCCGGCGAAATCTGCCACCTCGCCCTATCGCTATCCCCATCCCTTTCCCTATGCCGAGGACGACACCCGCTACCCGATCCCGATCGGCGGAATCGGCCCGGCGGGCGCGCCGGCCCTCGGTCCGCTGCAGTATCCCTTCCTGTGCGAGACCGCGCGCTCCGGCCTCGGCCAGCCCGAGATCGACAACCACGACGGCCACGGCGTGCCGGTGCGGCGCGTCGGTGCCGACGGCCTGCCCGGCGGCGAGATCCTCGGCTACAGCCGCGACTGCCTGATCCGCAGCCGCATCGATCACTACTACAAGCCGGTCGGCAGCGAGGCCTTCGTCCCGTGGAGCGCGGCGGCAACCGATGTGGACACGCTGCGCCACGAGGGCCGCGACATCCCCTTCGTGCTGCGCGTCGAGCGCGGCAGCCTCAACCGCTTCCTCTACGCCATCGTCGTCCTTGCCGATCCGGCCGAGGCGGCAGAGGCGCCCGACGGTCGCTACTGGAACCGGCGCCTCATCTACCTGTTCGGCGGCGGCGTCGGCATCGGCCGCCGGCAGGGCAGGCTGGCCCTCGAGCGCATCCTCGAGCGCAACGCCGAGGCGCTTGCCCGCGGCTATGCCCTCGTCACCTCCACCGGCAACCACAGCTCGGTGCACTACAACATGGTGCTGGCCGGCCACACCGCGCTGCGCGTCAAGCGCCAGTTCGTCGCCCGTTACGGCGCGCCGCTGTACACCGTCGGCCTCGGCGGCTCGGGCGGCGGGCTGCAGCAATACCTGTTCGCGCAGAACCTGCCCGGCCTGCTCGACGCCGCGATTCCGCAGTACGCCTACCCGGACATGGTCACCCAGACCACCCATGCGCTCGACTGCGAGCTGCTCGAGTACTACTTCGACGTCGCCGCCGCCGACACCGCACGCTGGCGCGACCACGAGGCGCGGCGACAGGTCGGCGGACTCAATGCACTCAATGGCGTCGATAACCGCTATGCCGTGCTCTATCCGCCCAACCTGCTGCTGCAGGGGCGCCTGCCGCGCTGGCCGGCGGGCGCGAGCGAATGCGTGCAGGGCTGGCGGCGGCTGACGCCGCTGGTGCTCAACCCGCGGTTCACGCCGCGCGCCGAGCACTACGCCGAGGCCCTGCGGGCGCAGGTGAACTGGACCTACTGGGACGACCTGGCGCCGATCTACGGCGTCGACGGCGAGGGCCACGGCCGCCGCACCTGGGACAACGTCGGCGTGCAGTACGGCTTGCAGGCGCTGCGCCGCGGCGAGCTCGCGCCCGAGGCCTTCCTCGAGCTCAACGCCCGCATCGGCGGCTGGCAGCCGGCGGCGCAGATGAAGCCCGAGCGCCTGTACCGCCTGCCCGGTCTGCGCCAGCCGCTGTGGCTGTCGCTGTGGAGCGCGCACAACATGACGCATGCGGCCGGCGATGGGCCGGCGCCGCGCAGCACGGGCGACGTCGCGGCCATGGAAGCGGCCTATCGCAGCGGCCAGGTCTTCCTCGGCTACCTCGACATTCCGGTGATCGACCTGCGCCACGACCGCGAGGCCGAGCTCGACATGCATCACATCAGCGCCTCCTTCGCTGCCCGCGCGCGCATCGTCGCCGCGCTGGGCGACAGCGGCCGCCAGGCGATCTGGGTCGCGCACCCCGACTACGACCCGACCCCGCGCGCGCTTGCGGTCATCGACGACTGGCTGCAGGCGATGCGCGCGGCCCCGGAGCGCGGCGTCGTCGGCAACCGCCCGCCGGCGGCGGCGGACAGCTGCTTCGATGCTGCAGGGGGGCTCATCGCACTCGGCGACGGGGTCTGGGATGGTGTCGGCAACGCGCGCCCCGCCGGCCCCTGCAGCGCCGCCTTCCGGGTCTTCGGCACCTCGCGCACGGCAGCCGGCGGCCCGCTCGCCGGCGACCTCTTCAAGTGCCGGCTGCAGTCGGTCGACGCCGCCATCGCCGCCGGCGAGTACGGCGCGGTGGACATGCGCGCCCATGCCGATCGCCTGCGCGCGATCTTCCCCGACGGCGTGTGCGACTACCGCCTGGGCGATGCCGGCCGGCCGCTCGATGCGGTGCCGGCGCACTGGCGGTCGGCGGTCCCCTGAGACACTGCGCGGCGCCGACCGTGGGCGATCGCCGCGCAGGTCGGCATCGTCTTTGAGCGCTTGCGCGTGTGGCAACCGAAGCCGCTCCGGGCAGCACGCGTTGGCTTCTGGCACGTGCCCCCTCAGGGCAGCGTGCGTTCGCGCACGAAGCGCGGAAAGCGGGGCTGACCGGCGGGGGTGAGTTCGCGGTAGCGGTAGGTGACCAGTGC
>NZ_DAOMOQ010000081.1:0-3994 GCF_035444425.1 Ottowia sp.
CTGCCTCCCATCACGCGCCTCGGCTTTGAAGGGAACAATGTGTTGAGAAACTACACCTAGCCGGTAGCGCGCTCGACATGCCTTGCAGCGCTCGGCGCCCAGCGCTCCCACGGACCCAGCAAACTGTCGGAGCGAATAAAATCCGGACCGGTTGCAACGGCTGAATTGCGGCTGTCCATGGACGCCGGCAAGCAGCACGATGGCGGTGTCGAAGCCTGGCATTTCGGCGTGATCCTGCCGCTGCGGCCACCGCTTGCGCTCCTTGATCCAGAACGGTCTTGAACAACAACCACGACGCCACGCAGGTATGGGTGAGCTGGGGCAAGGCGCTGGCCTCGCAACTCATCGTCTGGCACCACCTGCTGATCTACGGCCCGCTGGCGCCCGCCGCCGACGTGGCCTGGCCGGATCTGGCTGATTTCCTGCAGCAGGACGCGCGCCTGGCGGTACAGGTGTTTCTGGTGATCGGCGGCTACCTGGCCGCGCGCAGCCTGTGGCCGACACCCGGCAGCGCGCGCCTGACGCTGCACGACTGGCCGGCGCGCACGCTGGCGCGCTATCGGCGCCTGCTGCCGATGCTGCTGCTGGCCTTGCTGGCCGCCGTGCTGGCGGCCGCCTTCGCCCGCAGCGGGATGAGCGACCCCGACACACCGGCGGCACCGACCTGGCCGCAGCTGCTGGCGCACCTGCTGATGCTGCAGGACATCGTAGATCAGCCCGCGCTGAGCGCCGGCATCTGGTACGTCGCCATCGACCTGCAGCTGTTCGGCCTGCTCGCGGCGCTGGCGGCGCTGGCGCACGGCAGCACGCGGCGCGCGCAGACCGGCACCACGCCAGCGGCGATCGCCGTGCTGCTGCTGGTGGGCACCAAGCTGGCCTCGGTCGCGTGGTTCAACCTGGAAGACGACGGCGACATGTGGGCGCCCTACTTCTTCGGCGCCTACGGCCTCGGCGTGCTGGCGGCCTGGGGCGCGCGCAGCGGCCAGCGCGCCGGCACCACGGCGCTGCTGGCATCGCTGGTGCTGCTGGCGCTGCTGCTTGAATGGCGCAGCCGCCTGGCGCTGGCCGGCCTGGTCGCCGTGCTGCTGCTGTGGCAACCCTGGGGCGCAGAACTGGCGCGCTCTCGCCTGGATGCCTTGATGCAATGGCTGGCGCGCATCTCCTATGCGGTGTTCCTGCTGCACTACCCGGTGAGCCTGGCGGTCAGCACGGTGGTGATGTGGGCCGCGCCCAGCACACCTGCTGCCCATGTCGCCGGGCTGGTGCTGACCTGGCTGCTGAGCCTGGCCGCCGGCTGGCTGGCGACGCGCTGGCTGGAAGCGCGGCCCGCCGGAATGCGCGGCGCGGCACCGGCCTGAGCACGATCTGCACGATCTGGAGGGCGCGCGCGGCGGGACGCCGCACCAGACCAGCACCGCCAGTCGCCCAGCACGGTGTCCGCCCGGCCCTATGATCGGCGCTCCCGCCGCACCCCCAGCACTTCAAGCGGCGTGACAGCGGCCATGGCGCCGCCACCATCGTGTCCTTGAGCATCCGCCCTCACCCGTTCTGAACCATGCCGCCGCTCACCCAGCCACCGATGTCGGCGGCGCTGCCCTGGCGCTACCTGCTGCTCGGCCTGCTGGTGGTGGCGATCTGGGGCATCAATTTCGTCGTGATCAAGTACGCGCTGATCGAGCTGCCGCCGCTGGCGCTGGCGGTGTCACGCTTCGCGCTGGCGGCCTTTCCGGCGCTGCTGTTCGTCCGGCGGCCGGCGGCGGGCTGGGGCAATATCGCCGCCTACGGCGTGCTGATCGGCGCCGGCCAGTTCGGCCTGCTGTTCGTCGCCATGACGCACTACATCTCGCCCGGCCTGGCGTCGCTGGTGATCCAGACCCAGGTGTTCTTCACCGTCGGCATGGCAGTGGTGCTGGCGGGCGAGCGCGTGCGAGCCTTTCAGTGGCTGGCCATGGGCATCGCGCTGGCGGGCATCGCGCTGATCGGCTGGCACGCGGTCACCGAAGGCGCCGCCATCACGCCGCTGGGGCTGATACTGATCCTGCTGGCGGCGCTGGCCTGGGCCGCTGGCAACATGGTGAGCCGCGCCGCCGGCCGCGTCGATGCACTGGCCTACATGGTGTGGAGCAGCGTCTTCGCCATCCCGCCGCTGGTCGTGCTGTCGCTGTGGCTGGAAGGCTGGCCGGCGGTGCGCCAGGGCCTGCAGCAGGCCGGCTGGCTCACCTGGGCCGCCGTGCTGTGGCAGTCGGTCGGCAACACGTTGTTCGGCTACGGCGTCTGGGCCTGGCTGCTGGCGCGCTACCCGGCGGCCAGCGTGACGCCGCTGGCGCTGCTGGTGCCGGTGTTCGGCATGAGCGCCTCGGCCTGGTGGCTGGCCGAGCCGCTGCCGGGCTGGAAGATCATCGCCGCGCTGCTGGTGATCGGCGGCCTGGCCCTGAACATGCTGTGGCCGCGCATGGTGCAGCAGTGGCGGCGGCCGGCCTGGCGCTGAGAGCCCTGCGCTGACGGCTCGCCGGCCCGCTCTCCAGCCCACCGCCGCCAGGCGCCATCAGATCGCCAGCGGCTCCGGCACCACCGCGCCCAGATGCGCCCGGGCCAGCGCATGGACCTGCTCCGGCGGCAGGTGCTTGAGCTTGTGGTCGCTCCAGACCTGGCGCCACAGGCGGGCGCCGCGCCGGCCGTGGTGCAGGCCAAGCATGTGGCGCGCGATCGCCGACCAGGGCGTGCCGTCTTCCACCGCCTCGCGTCGCATGTAGTCCACCATGCGCTGCTCGACCTCGTCGGGCGTCAGCGCGCACGGCGCGCCGCCGAGGAAGCGCGCATCCCAGGCCGTCATCATCCAGGGCCGGTGATAGGCCTCGCGCCCCAGCATCACGCCATCGACCTGGCGCAGGTGCTGCTCGATCTGCTCGTCGCTGGTGACGCCGCCGTTGAGCACGATGGTGAGCTGCGGGAAGTCGCGCTTGAGTTGGTAGACCAGCTCGTAGCGCAGCGGCGGGATCTCGCGGTTCTCCTTCGGGCTCAACCCCTTCAGCCAGGCGTTGCGCGCGTGCACGATGAACACGCGGCAACCGGCGTCGCTGACCATGCCGACGAAGTCGCGCACGAAGCCGTAGCTCTCCTCGCGGTCGATGCCGATGCGGTGCTTCACGGTCACCGGGACATCGACCGCGTCCAGCATCGCCTTCACCCCATCGGCCACCAGCCGCGGCTCGGCCATCAGGCAGGCACCGAAGGCGCCGCGCTGCACGCGTTCGCTCGGGCAGCCGCAGTTGAGGTTGATCTCGTCGTAGCCCCAGCGCGCACCGATCTGCGCGCAGCGCGCCAGATCGGCCGGCTCACTGCCGCCCAGCTGCAGCGCGACCGGGTGCTCAAGCTGGTCGTGGCGCAGATGCCGCCGCTCGTCGCCGTGCAGCAAGGCGCCGGTGGTGACCATCTCGGTGTAGAGCCGCGTCCCGCTGGTGAGCAGCCGGTGGAAGTAGCGACAGTGCTTGTCAGTCCAGTCGATCATCGGGGCCACGGACAGGCGCCAACGGCTCGGCTCGGTTGAGGTGTTGCTGTTGTTCAGCAGTTTGCAGACCTTTCAGTACTTTCTGGTTGACCCGGATTCGCGCTCGCGACCCCGTCCCCCCCCCGGTTCACACTCCAACAAGCGCCGGATGGGGGCTTCACGCAGCGCTCGCGCGATGTCGCAAGCGGCAGGCAAATCACTGGCGTCGATTACAGCATGCCGCCGGCAAGCCAGCACGCGCTCAAGACCTATCCGGGCACGCAGGCGCTCGGGTAATCCCGTGCAGGGCGGATAGCCATACCCAGTATCATGTTCGGTGCCAACCGGTGCGCCGACGCGCAAGCGGGTGGATCATCCAACGGAGACCGCGAAATGCAAAGACGTCATCTCATCGCCGGCAGCTTGGCCGTTGCCGCCCTGCCCGCCTTCACCCTGGCTCAGGGCATCGAGAAGCCCAAGCTCACCATCGCCGTCGGCGGCAAGAAC